>CAYMII010000038.1:0-39025 GCA_964390565.1 uncultured Rikenellaceae bacterium | reverse complement strand
ACTTACAATGAAAAATTGTTGGTGGCTTTTTTCATTTGCAAACATTTTGCAAACATCTTACCTCCAATTTAATGATGCTGTTGAAAAGAAAAAGAACAAAAATTCTTCTTCTCGGGTTATACAAAAGCAGTAAATAAAAGGGTTATACAAAGTGTTTGAGTTTGTCCTATGAATGAAAACTCTTTGTGTGGGATTAAGTAAACGGTTTTAAGGCTTGAGTGAAGCGAAATGATTAAATCGGTTTACTGAATTGGAACTGCACCTTTAAGGGGTTGGGTGGGTTTTCTTTTCCTATTTTTTTCTTTTCAACAGCAAGAAATTTGAATCTAATAATCAGTATTCTTGGTATAACTTTTTACATATTTCATTTTCTGTTGAATCAGAAGTACTCTTAAAACCAAAGCCAGTCCATTTATAGACAGCAATTCTTCTAATCTTTATAGTCTTATTAAGAATGATGAATGAATCCCCTCTATGAAGTGCACATAGTGTCTTATTATCTACTGGTGAGATTTGAGCATCAATTAAAGGCCAAGCCAAAGCTGAACCACGCCAACGTGCTACCAATCCTTTTCTGTCTAAACTATAAACATAGGGACGTATACTTATTTCTTTATCAATACTAGAATAGTGTTTTTGAAGTGTAAATAAAAACTCATTCTCTCCATCAAATTTACAAGAACTAACAGTAAGTATTGACATTGGAAATGTTTTCCAAACAAGTTTATCATTCTGATAAGCTTGTAATACAATTCTATTCTTATTGTCTTCTACTACCGATAATGGTTTAAGAGTAAAATTACTAACTTTTAATGGTGAACTCCTAAACTGAATAGGTTCAAATTTATAATCAATACTATCAGTGATTATGGGATAGAATGAATGAGGTTTTGTATGAGTAATTATACCCTTACAGCTAATTTTTCCTTTATGAATCCTGATATCAGCTATTAAACCTTCCTTAGTGCTTGGATACTTTTGATCAAAAAGATGGTTCCCTAGCGAGAAAAAGACGGGTTTTCCATCAATAACCTCAGGTTTTTGAACAATATGAGGATGGCTACCTATGATTATATCAGCACCTTTTTTAATTAGCCAATGGGCAATTTCCCGTTGTCTTTTATTAGGCCAATCAAGCAATTCACTTCCCCAATGAATCGATACAATTACTATACTGGATAGACTTTTTGCTAAGCGTATTTTCTGTTCAGCTTCGATTGATGGGATTTCATTCTTTGAACTATCTCTTCCAATAACATCATTAAGTGATATTACAGAAATTACTATATCCTTAACGGTAAAGAATTGCGGTGAATTATCAAAGCAAACAGGATTTAGGCTATTTTTTCTTAGTGATTCTATTGTTTCTTCTTTACCCTTTTTACCAAGATCAAAACTATGGTTATTCTCTATAGTAATAACATTAAAACCACCCCTTTGAAGCATTGGTATTGCTGAACTATCAATGTTGAAAACAGGTGATTCAACCTTAGAACTAAATTGATCCTGACCATTACCAACAGCACCTTCAAGATTTCCAATAACAAGATCTGCTGACTTAAAAAAAGAAGTCAGGTTCTCCCAAGGCAATGTCTTTTTTGATTGAAACTCATCCTTAACATTGCGAGACAAAAGAATATCGCCAACAAAAAGAACTCGAATTTCGGCATTGTCCCTATTGCATCCCAAAAAAACACACAATAAAAGTAAAGCTAGTACAATGTTTCTGCCATACCTGATGCACCTTGTTCTGTAATATAGGGTTTTATCCATGGTACAAATTCTTGTTTTGATATTTTCTCACGCCACTCTTTGTCGTTCAATAACTGCTTGGATTCAAATTCGTAATAGGAATAAATAGAACCTTTAACAATCTGGTGTCTCCCATAGAATGGAACAACAAAATCCCATTCCATAGCATTTCCAACTGCGGCCATTAGAAAGGGAGTATTATAACCATCACCGAAAACATCAGCAATTTTTCCAATAGGATCAGGATCGGATATACCATAATCAGTATTCTTTATGCTATTAAATAAAAGAAAGAGGTGTTCCGCAGTTCGAGCAACATAAAGAATTTTTTCATTCTCCTCATTTGTTAGAAGCTCCCCTCTCCTCTCTTTCTCAGCCATTGCTTGAAAGATTCTAGCTTCCTGTGCGGACTCTTTTAATCTTTTAACAATTCCATCGTAAAGAGATTGTTTCTCTTCTTTATTCCCACTATTAAAATCATCCTTCTCGTGTGCCGTATTTGAAATATATTTAATCGCTCCCTCAAAAAGATCGGCAAGTGCGGCAAATGCATTTGGATCCGGCTCAACATAACCTCTAGGAGCTCTCATTAGTATTTCCTCAAAACCAGCCTCGCCGCATTCGGCAGCTCCTCTTTCATTAACAAGGATTGTAGCATGTCTCAAAGTTGCCCATGTTGCTAATCCTGTTTGTAAACGCTTTGTTTGCCATAAACCTCTATCATCAGTCCCATTTGTAGAGTTCACAGTATCTGCCCATTGAACTGCAATTGCATTTATCCATTGATTATACAAATTATCCTTCATATCAGGTTTTGAAGTGCTTTCCTTAAAGTTTCCTTTAAGATTATTAATCACCTTGCGCAAAGGAGGATACTTCTCATAATCAGACTCCAGTAATTTTTCTGCAAAACCGTTACCCAAGGCTGATGCTAGGTCTAAACCATTTGGAAGCAACCTTAGACCCCCAGGGCCTTTAACCTGAAATTCTGCTGGAAAACTTTCATGGTATACTGTTGAAAATAGAATCTCATTATCAAACCCCCATGATAATGGGAATATAGTAAGGTCTTTTTGAGGGTACGCACAGTAACTTGGAGCGACTTGTTTTACATTATTCCAAACCAAAGGCCAGCGTGAAGGCGCTATAAGACCTGAATAACCATCAATCCATTTCTCCGCTAAAGTTATTATTTCTGCAGGCAATTGATTTATTTGTTTTAGTTTACTTTGTTTTGTGTTGTAAATAGTCGAGAAATAACGAAATGCTCTAAAGTAATTCTCCATTTCTGGAGATGAATTGTAATGACCTCTTGGTTTTAAGTTAGAGTATGTATAAATGGAATCAATAAGTTCTGTATAGCAATCCTCTTCAGCCAATATTCTCTTAACCTCAGCATTGTTTAGGTTACCTGTTTTTAAATCAGTCAAGGCTGTGAATACTGAAACCCAAGGTGAATTTTGATCCGATTTTTTCAGGTAATTATTTCCTTCTTCAACGAACTTCCAAAAATTTGGAATTGCCTGATCTCTTTCCTTTACGATAAAAAGACCTTGATATGCTGCACCAAATGATTCCCAGAAAATATCAGTTGTAACAAGATAGGGTCTAGTAGGTGAACTCCTGTCATAACTATTACAGTAATAGTTCTCCGATTCATAAAGTTTAAAAAGTTGGTCATTATTTGTAGAACGAAATAATCCGAAATTCTTATGAAACAAATCAGTTTCTTCTTTTGTATCTGTAAACATCCATGCATTGACTACATCAGCTAGTGGAATATTAATTGGAAGGTAATTTAAAGTATAACAACCTTTTTCACTAGTTAAACCTACAACCCCTTTCCCATCAGGAACTGTAGATGGAGTTGATATAAACTTATAAGATTGCAATTGTATATTCTCTTCTTTTGACGCAAGTAAATAAATTCCAATTCCTTGTTTATCCTTTTGCCAATGGATTAAACCAATACCATTGGGTGTAGGAGTAATAGTGCCGTTATTATCGATCGAAAGATTCATTGGTTTTGATTCACCCCATCCACTTGAATAGTATCTAGCAACATAAAATTTATTACCCTTATCCTGCCAAATCAATTGATGTCCTGCTGGGTGAAAAGCAATTGGTAATGCCCACTCTGCTTCCATATTGCTTGGATCTACATATGCATTTAAATCACTTGCTTTTGTGAATGATTTTGATGGGCCAACTACTTGATAAAAACGTTCTCCATTTTCAGTAATAGAAACGATTCTATAAGTATTGTCACCATTATCCATTCCAAAGAAAATACGGTATTTGTAAATGTCTATTTTACTTTTAGGATCATCTCCTACAATAAATGGTCGTGGACTAAAAACAAGTCTCCTTAACTGGTTTGGACTAGAAAAAATTATGTTACAAGCCCAACCATCATTATTCTTTTCGATTCTGTAAATTTGATTGTTAGACTCCTTAGTTCCAATAACAAAAAGAGCCTTTGCCATAGGGTGCCAGGTAATAGCTTTTGCAGTTATACCATCAGGTAATTCATAGTTTTCTGAAATCTGACTCTGGTTTATTTGCCAAAATTTAATTGAATACTTTCCTTCAGGCTCTTCAACTAAAACAGCAACGCTCATCCCGATTGGTGAAATATCATAATCAATAACCTTCTCTGAATTTGAAAAAGTATAATGATTTTCACTCACAGGGGAAGGTGTAATTTTCAATTCAGGAACTGCAAATACCCCATTTACTGGATTTATTGAATCATTACTTGAGTTCTCAATAACTATTGGATATTGTTGTTGTATATTTTTCGATTGGTTAGTTTTTGTAGAACATGAATTATGTATTAAACTAATTAATATTAACATAATACTTAGAAAACTTCTTTGCTTCATATCATTAAGCTTTTAATTATTTAATCTTTCAACCCTTCCCATATAGGCTTAAGAATTGTTGTAATAGTTTTACCTACATCTATAAAGTTTAAATCTTTATCCTGTCCAATTTTATTAAGAAAAGCCTTCCACATCTTTAATCTGTCCGGATCAGTAAAAAAATCTTCTGAAAAAAGGCTATGATTTTCAGTATATGGAGTGCTTCTGTTTATAAATGTTGCCCTTATGGCTTCTTTAAGTGTTTTGATACTATATTTCTTAGAGGTAATAAGCTTATGTACATCGTAAAAATCCTTCATTCTACTATTGGCCAATGATAATTCTATCATTGCTTGGAATTTTTCTGCAATAAGCGTTTCAGTAGAGTATGCTAAAAGTACTGGTACTTCAGATTCTGCTAATAGAACTGGAAATTCAAGATTTTGATTATCATTTGGCACTATGACATCACCAAAACCAATATCTACTTGCATACGTTGCTTAATAGTATGAAAACCAGCCTCTATAAATATTCGAATACCGTTGTACTTATCTTGTTCTGAAATTATCTCGGCATGTATTGTTTCAGTCCTAAACCAAACTTCATCATTTGGACAAGGTATAGCTACTATTTCAGCAAAGGCATTCTTGATTGTTTGGGTATTGTTTGCAATCTCTTTGCCTAGGAGATCAATATCTAAAGTATAGCGTGTTTTACTGCCCTCAAAAGCATAGATTAATGCCCCACCTTTCAAGTAGAATTTGTTACGATATTTGGATTGAGATACTCTGTATAGAAGTCTTTCCTGTAAATACCTGACTATTATTAATTGAAAACTCAAACCTTGCTCTTTTGCAATATTTAAAAGACGAGCCCTTATTGATGCAGATGAACCTTTCATAGCATAACCTCCAAATAACCCTTTAGTATACTCCTAACCCTCAGTTCCTTTGAATATTTAATCAACAGATCAATATTCCTGTCATTTCTATTTAGATAATTTCGTAGCACCTCTGAAGTAAGATCCTTTCCTATTTTATTACGAAACTTAACAGCATCACAAACAGATCTTTCCATGTCATAGATAGCGATACCCTTTTTTACTGATTTCCCAAGAATATAATAGTCCGAAATCCAGTAATAAATTTTGATTGGTGGAAATGATGGGAGTTTTATCTTTGATTTTGCAGGAATAGCCATATGGTATTCTGCAGGAATATGTGTTGTTAGTCCATAAAATTGCCAAGCAGAAAAAAGACAAAGAATTCCTGCTGGAACGATTTTTCCAACTTCTTCCCAATCATTTTCAAACACAATTTTTGTGTGCTTGTACAAACCACGCTTAATCATTACCACCTCGCCACCATCAACCAACTCTTTAAGTTGATAGTATTGATTACGGCCACTAAGCTGTTTTGCTTGCAAGTAACCTTTCTGTTCTTCAAATATTTCTACAATTGTCTTCTTCATAGTATTGCACAAATATACGGTAATAAATAATATTTACCGTATTTTTGTGCAATATTTAATCTTTGAAAAATTTGCAAGTTTTAATCCTACCGGAGTCACTTGAAAGATCATCCTTAACTGGATGGTCTTTTTTGCTTTTAGAAAATGAGCAAAACCAACATAAAACAATAAAATGTAAAGGGAATCAATTTAAACACTTTAAAAGACCTAATCCCCAAATCGATAACCTATTCCTGATTCAGTAATTAACAGCTTTGGTTTTGAAGGGTCAACCTCTATTTTCTTTCTTAATTGTGCTATAAAAACACGTAAATATTGAGTTTGCTCAATGTAGCTAGCCCCCCATACCTCTTTTAAAATGAATTGATGAGTTAAAACTCTGCCTTCGTTTTTGGCTAAAAGCGCTAATAATGAGAATTCTGTAGAGGTCAACTTTACAATTTCGTTATCGCGACGTGCAATGTGATTAGCAATATCGATAGTTAATGATCCAAATTCAATGATTGGTTTACTTAATAAGTTTTCGTTCTGTCGGATAGCCGCTCTAATTCGGGCTAATAGTTCTCCTGTACGAAATGGCTTTGTTAAATAATCATTTGCTCCGTTATCAAGGGCTTTAACTATTTCCTCCTCAGAATTACGAACCGATAATATAATTATTGGGTTATGATACCACACTCGGAGTTTCTTGAGTATCTCAAGACCGTCAGAATCCGGTAGACCTAAGTCAAGAATAATTAATACAGGATGTATTGATGCAGCAAGAGTCAAGCCTTCCTTGCCTGTTGTAGCTTCAGATATTTTATAGCCATTGGCCGAAAGGGTTATTTCGAGCAATCGGCGTATCTGAACCTCATCATCTACAATCAATATAGGATCTGTGCTTCTCATCAATTCATCAATTTTCTTGAATGTTTATATCTAATGTGTTAGTTGGGAGCATAATTGAAAATTTAGCCCCGCCATTCTGGCGATTCTCAGCAACAACCTTTCCTTTTTGGGCTTCAACAAATCCTTTAACTATTGATAAACCTAAACCGGTACCACCTGCTTTTGAGTCTTTGCCACGATAAAACTTTTCGAAAAGGAAAATTAGTTCTGATTCTGGAAAGCCATTGCCCCTATCCATTACCTGAATGGTGAGAAATCCGTCGTCGTAAAAGAATTTCAATCTGATTCGACTTCCCAAAGGAGCATATTGCGTAGCATTCAAAATCAAGTTATGGAGTATTTGCTCAGTCAACCCAAAATCGATTTTCACGAGAGGCATATCAGGAGGAATAATAACTGAAAATTTGAAAGGCTGCAATTCCTGAAGCAATGATTCTGAAACGCTATTCGCTAAATCGTGAACATCACACCAATCGGGGTGTGCAGTAATACGACCCGATTCTAGCCGAGACATATTCAGCAAATTCTCGATAAGCCTGTTGAGCCGAATAGAGGCAATGTTTATCTCGGAATACAACTTTTTACGAATATCATCCGGATAGCTTTGCGTAAGTAGAGTATCCGAAGCTCCTAATATAGTAGTTACCGGAATTCGAAGTTCATGTGAGATTGAATTGAAAAGGGTTTTGTATAACTTTTCGGATTCACTTAACAGAAACGTTTTCTTTGCTGCATCTCGCAAAAATTCGCGCTCAAATTTACCCGAAATTTGAGAGAGGAATGCCTCCCAAAACTGTTCTTCACCAAAAGTGAAATTTAACTCATGCTTAACTGCAATTACTCCCATATTACCACTATTCCCTTGCAGCGGATAAAAAGTGTAATCTGTTGATGGCAGTGTATCGGTATACTTCCCTGCTTTATAGGCATGTTTGTAAACCCAAGTAGCAATACTAAACTCATTTTCGGAAAGGGATACTTTTGATTCTGGTTGCACCCAACTATTAAGTTGGTTCTGCTCATTCTTAAGAATAATTGAACAATCTAATCGGAAAAACTTATGAATATAGCCAATGGCCATTTTAGTTATCTCCTCATAACCCGTTATAATTGATAAATCTTTGGTAAGTTGGTAAAGTGCATGTGTTCGTTCTTCGCGAATTCTAATTCTTTTCTCCTGACCTCGAATACGTGAAGTAAGAACGCCATTCAACAGGGCAATTATAAAAAACATAACCAACATCAACACGTCCAGCGGTTTGTCGATATGAAGTGTGAATTGGGGCGGAATAAAGAAAAAGTTCCAAATAATAGCACATAGCGTTGCTGCAAGAAGTATTGGGCCTGTTCCAAAGAAAATTGCTAGTATGGAAACAAGAAAGAGTAATAAAAGCGATACTGTTTGATATCCAATAACATTCCTTATGGAATAACAAATAATTGAAGAAATAATGACAAGCACCAATACTGTAAAGTATTGTCGAAAACCTGAAGTAAATGAAGGTGCAGAAACCCGTTCTTTAAATTTATCCTTTGCCTGACTATCGGAACCAAGTATATAAACATCAATATTACCACTGTATCGAATCAACCTATTAACAAAATTCCCTAGTCGTAACAACGAAATAATATTACGAATACGAGGTTTTCCTACAATAATGTGTGTGATATTCTCTTTTTGAGCAAAATCAACTATCGCTTTAACGATATCGACGTGCGTAATTATTCTAAATCTGATGCCCAACTGTTTTGCGAGATTAATATTCTTATCTAGTTTCTCGCGTTCTTTTGATTTTATTCTGATTGAGGTTTCGACATAAATGGCTTGAATATTTGCCCCCATTGAATAGGATAATGTTTTAGCCCAGCGTAAAAGTCGTCCGGAGTTTGGGCCTGCTCCCACCGCAACAAGAAGATGCAATCCCGACTTCCATGGCCCTTTAATCCTTTTGTAGTGCAAATAATCATGCAGTTGCTTATCTACTCGATCGGCAACAATGCGAAGAGCCATTTCGCGCAAAGCGTTGATATTCCCTTTACGAAAGAAGTTTTCAACAGCCTCCTTCGACCTTTCTGGTGTATACACTTTACCCTCGGAAAGTCTTTGAAGAAGTTCCTCGGGTGTTATATCTATTAATTCCACCTCATCAGCACTCTCAAAAACCTCATCGGGAATGGTTTCTCTAACAACAATACCAGTTATCTGGGTTACTGTTTCGGATCGACTCTCAATATGCTGCACGTTGAGCGTTGTATAAACACTAATTCCATTCTCGAGAAGTTCCTGAACATCTTGATACCGTTTTAGGTGTCTGCTGCCCGGTGAATTTGTATGCGCAAGTTCATCAACCAAAACAACTTGAGGTTTACGGGTAATAATCGAATCCAAATCCATCTCCTGAAGGGAAGTGGTTTTATACTCAATATTTTTCCGTGGAATAAGTTCGAAACCTTCAACTAAATCACCTGTTTCCTTCCTGTTATGGGTTTCGATATAGCCAATAATTATATCATTGCCTTTTTGCTTTTCGGTTTGCGCAGTCTGTAGCATTGTATATGTTTTTCCTACACCAGCGCACATGCCAAAAAATATCTTCAGTTTACCACGTTTGCTCTTATCCTCTTCTTGATAAAGGGAGGCTAAGAGTTCATCAGGATCAGGCCGATTCTCATCAAAATCCATATACTACATTTTGCTTTCTAATTTTAACAACAACTCGCTAGCCTGAATTTCAAACACTTTCATTCTTTCCAAAACCTTTTTCAATTCTTGCAAATCTTTTAAATCGATCTCACTGTTTAATGGATGTTCTTTTGTTGAAATAACTCCTTTTCGCTCACTTTCATTCAATTTCTCAGCCATTTCGTTAAAGAGGAGCGAAATTTCATAAAACTCATCCTTCCCATCAAAATATAATCTTTGCCCATAGTTACTTGATACAATCTCCTTGATACCTTTATAAAGTTGGAAAAAACGCTCGTTGAAATATGACGCAAAATTATATGTAAAACTAAGAGCAAACAAGAAACAAATAACTCCAATGATGGTCATTTGGATTGATGCATTCTTTGCTGAGACTTTTGCATCATTAGTTTTTTGCACAATTGCCTTTTCATTCATCTGCGATAAAAGCATAATCAGATGATTTAATCCTGCAAACTTATTTTGCAACAGAATAAGTTTATCTGCTGATATAGCGCTAAAAGAAAATAATAAATCACGATACTCTTTGTACTCTTTCTCAATACTTGAAACGAGCTCGCTCTCGCCAACCTCTGTTATATTCATTTTCTCGAGGTTAAGAGATTTATTAAACCCAATTAACATATTGTTTATAAAAGCACTATCATGGCGTTCACCCACCAAACAGCTGTGGTTAAGTTCCTGATTAATATTTGTTAGTTCTTCTGACATTTCGCGAGCATAAACCACAGTGTAGTGGTTCTCGCTTAAAATCAGATTGGTTTTATTAGACATTCTACTCAGATTAACCACAGATGAAACTAGCAGTATCATTATAATAAGGAATAATACAAGTATTCCAAAGCTGAATTTTGTTCGAATTGACATTTTCATGGGTTTAAAATTAGCCAAATAACACTTGACTAGTAAATCTACTAAGTTTTTACTAGATCTTTTCTATTTCAATATTTAAAATCAAAACGTTAACTCTTGGTTCTCCAAAAAGCGAGAACTGAGGTTGCTCCGTTTTATCATAAATCAAATCAATAAGTTGTTGCTTTTGAGATGAATTAAACCCCCTCGCATTAGCAATTCTATTCACTTGAATTAATGCAGCTTTGGGTGAAATATGCGGATCGAGACCGCTTGCTGAAGCAAATAGCATCTCCGAAGGAATTACAGTAAGGCTATCTAATCCATTAAACACTAGGAATTGTTTCTTGCGTTCTGATACTTGCTTTTTTAATATGACATTCGTCAATCCATAATTGGATCCGCCTGATGGCAAAGGGTTATATGAAACAGCTGAAGGGCGTGAGGAGAAATAAATTGTGCTATCAAATTGTTGACCAATCAATTCACTACCAATTACTTTATGATCTTTAATAATCAAACTACCATTTGCCTTTGCAGGAAATAATAGCTGCGCAACTCCGGTAATAAAAAGCGGATATATAACACCCGTTAAAATGGTAAATAGCAGGAATGTTTTTACTGATACAATAAGCGTTTTCATAAAAAACGAATTATAAATTGATTAAAACATCAATAAGTTTGATGCCAACAAATGGCGCCAACAATCCGCCTAATCCGAAAATTAGAAGGTTTCGTGTTAAAGCCGTATTTGCTGAAACTGGACGATACCTAACGCCTTTTAATGCTAGTGGAACTAGAAGAATAATGATTATTGCATTAAAAATTACAGCACTTAAAATTGCGCTCTGAGGCGAGCCAAGCTCCATTATATTTAATGCGGATAAAGGTCCAACTCCACTTTTACCCGAATATAGAGAAACCGCAATAGCAGGGATGATAGCAAAGTATTTAGCCACATCGTTAGCAATGCTAAAAGTTGTAAGAGCTCCGCGCGTCATAAGTAATTGCTTACCTACTTCAACAACCTCAATTAATTTAGTCGGATTACTATCAAGATCAACCATATTTCCAGCTTCGCGAGCAGCCTGAGTTCCTGAATTCATTGCAATACCAATGTCAGCTTGAGCTAGAGCAGGAGCATCATTTGTACCATCACCAATCATGCCAACCAAATGACCCTTTGCTTGTTCTTCTCTTATTCTTCGCAATTTATCTTCAGGTTTAGCTTCTGCCATAAAATCATCAACTCCTGCTTCAGCAGCTATAGCACCTGCTGTTAAGGCATTATCACCAGTTATCATTACTGTTTTAATTCCCATCCTACGCAATTCGCCAAATCGTTGCTTAATGCCTCCTTTAACAATATCTTTAAGGTGAACAACACCAAGAACTTTATTATCTTTTGCAACAACCAAGGGGGTTGCTCCTTGCTTCGCGAGTTCTGCAACTATATCCTGAACATTTTGAGGGTAAAATCCATTATTATTCTGAACAAATGTACGAATAGCCTCTGCTGAGCCTTTACGAATTTGATGAAGTTTTCCATCATTTGTATTATAGTCAACCCCACTCATCCTCGATTGTGCTGTAAAGGGAATAAATATGGCGTTAATCTCATGAACCTCTCGTCCGCGAATATTAAACCTTTCCTTTGCAAGAATTACGATAGAACGCCCTTCAGGCGTTTCATCGGATAAAGAGGAAAGCTGTGCCATATCGGCAAGTTCTTGAATTGTAACACTTTCAGCTGGGATGAAATCTGTTGCCATTCTGTTCCCTAGCGTTATTGTTCCTGTTTTGTCGAGCAATAACACATCAACATCTCCAGCTGCCTCGATTGCTCTTCCGCTTGTAGCAATAACGTTGCGTTGTAAAAGCCTATCCATTCCACTAATTCCTATTGCGCTAAGCAATCCACCAATGGTAGTAGGAATAAGACAAACCAATAACGCAATTAAAACTGGAAGCGTTAAGTTTTGAGACATTGGTAGTCCAGACGCTGAAAGGCTATATGAAAAAAAAGCTGGAAGGGTCACCACCGCTAATAAAAATATAATTGATAAGCCCGAAAGAAGAATTGATAAGGCAATTTCATTGGGCGTTTTTTGTCTTTTTGCTCCTTCAACCAAAGCAATCATCCTATCAATAAATGCATTACCCGGTTCGCTTGTGACACGTATTAATATTCTATCGCTTATCACCTTAGTTCCACCAGTTACAGCAGAGCGATCTCCTCCACTTTCGCGAATCACAGGTGCCGATTCACCTGTAATTGCAGATTCATCAACACTGGCAATACCTTCAATAACCTCACCATCAGAAGGGATAATATCACCCGCTTCACACACAACAATATCCCCTTTTCTTAAATCGGTGGCATAGATCAAATGTTCATTCTCTCCATTAACCTTTCGAGCTTGTGTTTGCGTACGGTTCTTTCTTAAGCTATCAGCTTGTGCTTTTCCACGGCCTTCGGCAATTGCTTCCGAAAAATTGGCAAACAATACGGTAAACCAAAGCCAAATTGCTATTTGAAGATTGAAGGAGGAAAAACTGCCCTGAAAGATATCGATACAAACCACAAAAGAAGTAAGAACTGAACCTATTGCAACAATGAAAATAACAGGGTTTTTGATAAGCAAAACAGGATTAATTTTGATAAAACTGTCTTTTGCTGCCTGTATAATTAACCTTTTATTGAATAGACTTATATTTTGTTTTGTACTCATATTTGAAAAAAGTTAAAAAGAGACTCCGCTATTCATTAGCAAATGCTCTACTATTGGACCAAGTGATAGTGCTGGGAAAAAAGTTAATCCTCCTACAATAAGAATAACAATAATTAGTAAACCTAGAAATAATCCATTGTCAGTGCGGAAAGTACCTGCTGAGGGTGGTGTAGATTTCTTACCAGCAAGATTTCCCGCAATGGCAAGCACAGGAATAATTACTCCAAAACGACCGATAATCATGCCTACGCTTAAAGTAAGGTTATAAAAAAGGGTATTGGCATTCAAGCCAGCAAAAGCGCTACCATTATTACCTGCTGCCGAACTATAAGCATAAAGTATCTCAGAAAACCCATGTGGACCTTGATTATTGAGGCTCGAAAGACCTAAATTGCTCACCGAAGCCCATGCCGAGAAAAGTAGAATGACTAAACTAGGTGCAAGTATGGCGATAATAGCCATCTTTACCTCAAATGCTTCAATCTTTTTTCCCAGATACTCAGGTGTTCTTCCAACCATTAGTCCTGCAATAAATACAGTAAGAATTATAAAAATAATCATGCCATATAAGCCAGCACCGACCCCACCAAAAATAACTTCGCCCAGCATTATATTTATCATGGCTATCATTCCGCTAATGGGCGAAAGGCTATCATGCATTGCATTTACAGAACCATTAGAGGCTGCGGAGGTAGATGTAGACCAAAGAACGCTATTTGTTATACCAACCCGAGTTTCCTTACCCTCCATTAAGAGATGATTATCAAATATTGAACTCGCCGAATACTCTGCGTAAAGAGAAACACTCAACCCAACTAAAAGCATAATTAACATCGTTAAGAAAATAGTCCAACCCTGTCGGGTGGAGCCAACCATTTTCCCATAGGTGTATGTTAATGCAGATGGGAGAAGTAGTATAGTCAACATCTCAATAAAATTGCTGAAAGGAGTCGGATTCTCAAACGGATGTGCACTATTAGTATTAAAAAAACCGCCGCCATTTGTTCCTAACTGTTTTATAGCTATTTGCGAGGCAACAGGTCCCAGAGGTATTACTTGCTCTGCTCCTTGCAACGTTTGAACAGTTTCATATGGCTTAAAAGTTTGAACAACACCTTCACCAACTAAAAGAATTGCAAAAATTATTGATAAAGGTAAAAGTAAATATAGTATTGAACGCGTTAGGTCAACCCAGAAATTGCCCAATTTATCGACTGTTTTCCTAGTAATTCCTCTTATACATGCTAACAATACAGCAATTCCAGTTGCAGCGCTTACAAAATTTTGGACAGTTAGTCCAATCATTTGTACAAAGTAGCTCAACGTTGTTTCGCCTGCATAACACTGCCAATTAGTATTAGTTACAAAACTTATTGAAGTATTTAATGCCGAATGCCATGAAACGTTAGGAAGACTTGAAGGGTTAAGCGGTAAATAAGCCTGACCGAGTTGAATAATAAACAAAAAAACGATTCCTATTAAATTAAAAATTAGCAATCCGAAAGCATACGACTTCCAGTTTACCTCTTCATCTGAATTAACTCCAATAAATCGATAAATAATCCTCTCGAGCCAACCAAAAATAGGTAATAGGAAATGCTTCTCACCTGTAAACACCCTACCCATATAACCTCCTACAACTGGTGTTAATCCAATTAGGCAAGCAAAAAAAAGACCGATCTGAATGATATCTTGTGCTGTCATCTCCTTCTGTTATAAAATTTATTCAATTTTAAGAGTGTGCCAATCAGATATCCAATCGCAAATAAAAGGGCTAAACCAACAATAAACTTCAACATCAGTATCATATAATCCATTATTAAAGTAAGTTTTAAAACTTTTCTGGCTTAATAAGCGAGTAAATAAGGTATCCCAGTAATAGCAAGGAAACTATTGCACCAACTAAGTACCCAAATGACGAGTTAATGTTATAGCCTGTAATTAAAATAAATGCGCTCATTTCGATGTGTTTTATTATGATACAAATTTGCAGCAGAATCTATAAGGATTTTATGTTGAAATAATTGTGAGATATAAAGATTTTATAAAGAATATATTTGTACCGACTAATTCACCTTTAACTGAATTAAATTTGCAAGTCTTTTCAAAACCACTATCATGCAATCATCAGGGATTCATAATCTTAACAAAACATTATCGCTTTCTGGAATTCTAATAACGCTAGGAATTGTTTATGGCGATATAGGAACCTCGCCCCTATATGTAATGAAAGCCATTATAAACGAGGGCGTAAAAGACTCATCTTTTATTATAGGTGCACTATCATGTATTATTTGGACGTTAACCCTTCAAACTACTGTTAAATATATCTGGATTACATTGCGAGCCGATAATAAAGGAGAGGGCGGAATACTTGCGCTTTTTGCGCTTCTGAGAAAAAAGAGGCGATTTGTTTATATTATTGCAATGATTGGGGCCTCAACGCTCTTGGCCGACGGGGTAATAACGCCATCTATCACCGTTCTATCTGCTGTAGAAGGGCTAGCCATTATCAACCCAAATATTACAGCAATTCCTATTGCAATTTTAATTCTTACATTTCTGTTTTTACTACAACAATTTGGAACCGAGTTTATTGGTAAATCATTTGGCCCCATAATGGTAATATGGTTCTTAGTTCTCGCTCTTTTAGGTATAAACCAAATCATACACTACCCCCAGATTTTTGCAGCCTTTAACCCATACTATGCAATAAAACTCCTAACCGAGCATCCCGGAGGGATTTTGATTTTAGGTGCTGTTTTCCTTTGTACTACTGGCGCCGAAGCAATGTACTCCGATTTAGGTCATTGTGGGGTTAAGAATATTAGGATTAGCTGGATTTTTGTAAAAGCATCGTTAATCCTAACATATTTAGGACAGGGCGCATGGGTTATAATGAATATTGATAAAGCCAATTTACAAAATCCATTTTTCGCAATTATGCCCGAATGGTTTGTATTGCCTGGCGTTTTTTTGGCAACTGCAGCGGCAATTATTGCTAGTCAAGCCTTAATCTCTGGCTCTTATACTATTGTAAGCGAGGCAATAACATTAAACCTATGGCCGAAAGTAAGGATTAAATACCCCAGCCGTTTAAAAGGTCAGATGTATATACCAAGCGTAAATTGGCTTCTGTTCTTTTCGTGCGTTTTTGTGGTGATATTCTTCCAAAGTTCTTCAAATATGGAAGCGGCTTATGGATTATCAATAACGTTAACCATGCTTATGACTAGCATTCTTCTGTTGGGCTACCTTCAACTAAAAAGGGTTAACATTTCACTTATTGCTCTTTTTGTTTTAACCTATGCGCTGATAGAAGGCACTTTTTTAGTTGCAAACCTGCATAAATTCGGTCAAGGTGGGTGGTTTACCCTAATGCTTGCGAGCATAATCTTCTTTGTAATGCTTGTTTGGAACAAAGGGCGAATGCTTAAAAAGAATTATACCCAATTCTACGCTGTCTCCGACTTCCAAGATTTATTCAAGGATATTCAAAAAGACAGTACAATTCAACGATTTGCTACAAATCTGGTATATATAACCCGAGCCGAGCAATCATCGGATGTTGAAAGGAAAATCATTTATTCGATTTTTAATAAGCAACCCAAAAGAGCTGAGCGCTACTGGTTCCTACACATAAACATTACTGACGAACCGTATACTAAAGAATTTATGGTTAGGGAGTTGATCCCTAATGTTCTTTTTCGGGTTGATTTCAATATTGGATTTAAGATAAACCCGCGCATTAATCGTTTTTTTAACCATGTACTCTCTGATATGATTAAAAATAACGAGATTGACATAACAAGTAAATACTACTCACTATCGAAACACAATGTTCCAGGCGATTTTAGGTTTATTATTATTGATCGTGTGCTAACGGTCGATACTGAGCTCAAAACAATGGAGCGTTTTATTATGAATTCATACGATATTGTAAAAAAATTCTCATTGAGCAGCCTTAAGGCCTACGGGCTTGACACATCTAACGTTTTAGTTGAACAAGTACCCCTTGGAATGACACTTTTGCAAGAGCAGGAGTTGAAACGATTATAATATCTATGATACTTTAGTATTATTCCAAAGGGTGTTTATACTCACATCCAGGAACTCGCATGATCAAATCAATTAACTTTTGGCAAGGATTTTGTTTAACATTTTTTACCTAAAATTTACATTTTCATTGAACAAATATATTGTTATGTTGAAATGAATATTGTAATTTCGATTAATTTTTTAATAACCTTAAAACTTAAACAACAATAAAATGAAATCAAAAAAATTATTATTAGTAATCATTGCACTAGTGGGGTTTATTTTTACTTCATGTAAAAAGGATGAGGTAGATAATACACCAAAATTTAGCACTCTTACAATTGAAGAGAATAAAGCAAGTATTGAAAATAATGGATTTGAACTTCTTAATAATATAAGGGAGTTTGAGACTTGTCCATCTATTCGCGCAGCAAAAAACATGGTAAACTATCTCAGCAAAGGTGATGTTTTTGGTGCAAATCCAATTTTAAATACAAGTTATAAGGCCACTAAAAGCATAGATCTTCTCAATCCAATTTTTACTGTTGCTGGAATGGATAAATTCGATGCGAAAAGTGTTGCAAAAAATATGATGGAAGTTAATCCAGATACTATCGAGGCTCTTTTCAATACTTTAAAAGGGCTTTATTCTTGGAATTCAGAAACTGGTGAATGGGAGTATACTAGTTCAACTAAAGAACTTAGAATTGAATTTCCATCTACAAACTCAGGAACAACCAATAATGTAGTATATCGTATATATGATTGCACTTTTGGCAGTTGGGGTATCAGTGAAATTAATCTTCCTAAACAAGTTAAGGTTGAACTAACTGTAAATAATGATGTACTAATCAGTTACATTTTCAAAATTACTGTTGATAAAGAACTTGGAATCCCTTCAAGTTTATTATCGGAATTAACTCTTTCACCTTTTACATTCTCTTTAGAAGCAAATATCAAGGAACTTTCAAGTGGTTCAATTTCATACCGTTGGTCCAAAAATGGTACTACATTAATGAAAATTGCTGTTAGCGCTTCAACAACTTCAGATGGCTCTGACGTAAAAAAAGGTAACTTTACATTCCAGTTAATGAATATTAAACTCACAGGTGATGCAAATATTAATGAGATCAATAATCAGATGGATCAAATAGATTATGATAATTTAAGCGACTCTGTTGTCGTTGCTAAAAAATGTGAGATTTTCAATACGAATTCAAAGCTAAACCTTTGCTATGCAGATAATAGTAGAGTGATTGCAACGGTTGTTTCTTACTCAGAACCCTTCTATGAATGGAATGATAACATTGGAGAATATGAGAAATCATACGATATTGGATTTAGGTTTGTATTTGCAGATGATTCAAGTGTTGACTTTAAAACATATTTTAGTGAAGGATTTGATTCTTTAGCAGAAGAATTTGTTTTTTATGTTAAAGAACTTTATAATAAATACAATCCTCGGTAATAACTAATCATCTTATAAAAAGCCGTTAGTTTAAATACTAACGGCTTTGTTTATTTACAAATAACCATTTTATAACTAGCCCCATAGCCCGACCAAACACCTAATCCTCCAGTTACATTTGACTTAACATGGCTATTGTTTGATGCAAAAGGATTTTGTGAGTTTATAAGTTCACTCTGAAGGCTATACCAAAAATCAAAAACCATATTATCTACAGAACAGAATTTTAATGAGATAGTATCGTCCTTTTTAAAATATAGTAGTTCGTTTGCAATTAAAAGATCACTGCGCCCTCTATATACGGGTATCTCTAACGTTTTACCATCAATTAACTTTCCATTAAGGTTGGGTAGTTGTACAGGAATAAAATCTTTATCGGTTTTTTTCTTTGTAAATATTCTATAATAATCATCAACTCCTATTCTATCCGAAAATTTAAGCATTAAGAATCCGAGTGAATCATTCAAACTTCTTTCTTTAAACCAAACGCTATCAATAGTCGGTTGGGTGATAATTCGGGTTGAAGATGTAACAACTACTCCTCCATATTCTATTCTTAAATTATATGAATGCCCAATTTCCCCAGTTAAAACACTACTTTCGTATAAATAAGGTGGAAAGTAATCAAAGTTTGATTTTAGTGTTAATACTTCATTAATTATTCCATCATTAACAGAAACTTTGGCATGTGTTAACACCAACTTTCGAAGTGTTGCCGAATCAACCTCTGAAAAGTAAGGAGTACTGAGTGTCAAAAAGACCCTAGCAGGTTGCCCTTGTTCTATCCAACCATCCACAACAATCTTTGAGCGATATTGGGGCGTATCAAAGTCATCAACCTGACAAGATGCAATTACTAAGAAAAATAATCCAACGATATACTTTCTCATACCTTAAAACTTAAATGACCAAGAAACTGATGGTAACATTGGGAAAAGCGTAACCTGCTTTGCCTTTACCGATAAATAATAATCATTCAAATTACCTTTAGCCTCAAAATAGATATAGTAAGGGTTAGGTCTATTATAAGCGTTATATATTGAAAAATTCCAACTTGACTCATACCTATCTCTCACTCTTCGAGTGTAGGTAGCAGACAAATCTAAGCGGTGATAAACAGGCATTCGGAAAGAGTTAACAGAAGTATAATCATTTACTATTTTACCTTGTATCATATACCTTCCTGATGGAAGCGTCATAGCATTTCCTGTAGAGTATATAAACACAGAAGCAATGCTCCATCTTTTATTAAACTGATATTGTAACGATAAAGCCAAATCGTGTCTTCTATCATATTTACCAAAGTATAACCTGTCTTGATTGATATCATCAAACTTTCTAACGCTCCATGATAATGTATAACTACACCATCCCGTAAAACGCCCTTTAGCTTTGCGAATATACCATTCACCTCCATATGAGTAACCAATTCCTTGTGTAATACTTTCCTCAAACTCGTTATACTTGAACGGTGTAATTAAACTATTCTTGAACTCGAGAACATTACTCATTCGTCTAAAATAGATTTCAAAAGAAGTCTCAAAAGTATTTTCGGAAAAATTTCTAAAATAACCCATCGATACCTGATCAGTAAACTCAGGCTTAACTAATCGTGTACTTGGAAACCATATGTCCGTAGGCAAACTAACAGTCCCAACCGATATAAGGTGAATAAATTGATAATTTCTTGAAAAAGATAACTTGTATGAAGCCACATCAGATTGTTTATAAACAGCAGAAAACCTTGGTTCAAAAGCATAGTACCTCTTTACCGATTCATTATTGCCATAATTAATTGTATCATACACTAAACCAATATTATCCTTTAAATAACGATTATACACTCCTAAATGCACATAGGTTGATGATCGCAATCCTACGTTAAATGAAAATTTTGAATTTAGATTATAAGTGTCGTTTAAGAACAATGCAACCTCACCTGATTTAAAGTTAAGATTACTAGCATATTTTGAATTATCAATATGAATATCTACATCACCAGGTAAAACGCTATGTAATGTCGATTCAATCCCCATGTGCAGAAAATGCCTTTGAGATGAAAAGTAAGTTTCCGAACGAAAAAAAACATCCTTAATGTCGGAGTTTAGGTTTATCGCATATTTTTGGAAGTTTGCATCCAAACTAAAAAAATATGTTGTAAAGCCTAGCGTGTTAGACCAACTAAAGTTTGAGTTAAAAGAATGGCTCCACTTAATTGACGCAGCCCGATTACCCCAAAACATAGTGTTTTTCAATCCTATAGGCGACTCTAAAAGCTTATACTTATCAACACCAGAATAAGCGTTAATAATAAACCTATTTTTAGATGAAAGTTTATATTCAAACCTGATATTAAAATCATTGAATCCAAATTTATTGCTATGCAAATCAAGTTTCTTCAAATCAATCCACTTACTAATTGGCTGGTATGCATCAAGGTAAGATAAACGTCCACCAAGTAATAAAGATGCTTTACTTTTAAATAAAGGCATCCTTAAACTTAATCTTGATGAGAG
Organism: uncultured Rikenellaceae bacterium; assembly: GCA_964390565.1. GTDB lineage: Bacteria > Bacteroidota > Bacteroidia > Bacteroidales > Tenuifilaceae > UBA8529. The sequence continues at coordinate 17,737 of CAYMII010000038.1, read as the reverse complement.
TAATCCAATTCCACCATCGACCTCCGTTTGATCGGGAATACCGTCAATTAAAGAAACTCTCATAAGTGAAGATGCTCGTCCGCCATAAGCTGACGAGAAGGAGCCTTTATATAATGTCACACTTTTTAGAATACTAGAATTAAAAACCGAATAAAGACCTATTAAATGTGAAGCGTTATAAATTGGCAAATCCTCAAGTAATATCAAGTTTTGTCCTGGATCTCCTCCCCTAATAAAAATTCCAGCATTGCCTTCGCCTCCAGCTTGAACTCCAGGAGTAAGTCGAAGCGCCTTAATTGGATCATAATCGCCCAAAAAGACTGGAATCTTCTTTATATCCTGCATTGATAACTTAAGCATCCCTGCATTCGAGTTATCAATATTCTGGTTATGTTTCGTATCAGTTACTACGACCTCTTTAAGTTCAAAATCATTCTTACTTAACTCAATTTTAATAAATAGATCAGCACTCACATTAAATACTTGGGAGTATGAAGCATATCCGACAAAGCTAACATTAATAGTATAGGTTCCTCTAGGAACAGAGATATTGAAAGCACCATCTTTATCAGCAACAACACCTATACTTAATTCTACTAACTTAATATTCGCACCATTTAAAAGTAAATTTGTATCTTTAGAGAATACAATCCCTTTAATATTAAAATTTTGTGCTGACAACTCAATAAATAGAAGTAAAAACAGAATAAATATTAAAACCCTTTTCAATGCAATATTTTTTTATAACAAAAGTAGAAATAATATGAAGAAATCTTAATTTTAAGTTAGATTACAATAATCATACAAATAAAGCATGAACTTAGTTGGCATGTTAATTGTTATTCATAAAAACAGATAACTTTCAACACATTTACATTTAACAATCATTAATTCAACTAAATACTATGAAAACAAAAAATTTACTAATGTTGCTTGCTATTGCAGGTATAATGATTTTTGCATCTTGCAAAAAGGATGAATCAGTTCCTGATCCTTTAACAAAAACTGAGGCGGAAAATGCATTTAATCAAGCAGAAACTAACTTCAATGATATTGGCGATCAGATTGATTCGCAAACAGGAATGGCTGTTTTAAATTCTTTCGGTTCTATAGGATTCCCTGAGGCAATTGGCAAAGCAATGCAAAATGAATCTTTGTCTGCTGATGATTTTAAGCATATGCCTTCATTTGGTAAAGGTGGCAGTGATATTGATAATGACTATAATCCTTACGTTAACTTTGATTTTAACTCCCTTAAAGGTACTTGGACATATTCAACTGGTTGGAGTCATACATCTGAGCCAACTGATAAGGTTGTATTAATCATTCCTTATGGAGAAGGTACTGCAACTGTTACATTCTCTGGATATGAAACAAAAACACTCGGAGAAAATACATATGTAAGTCACTTAAGTGCTGAATATAAAATCTCAACTCAAGCAACACCAGTTATGACTTGGGAATATTTTTCGAGCAAAACATTAACTGGATTAAGCTACAAATACGTCTACACAATTGGTGATTATACAAAAACAAAGACCTTCTCAAGTAATGGCGAAATATATCTAAAGACTTCTCCACAAGTTGTTACTAAATCATGGGCAATTCTTTGGGAAAAGAATGGTAAACAAATTTTTTCAAAATCGTTCAATAAAAAAGCGATTTATAATGATGACCAAACGTTTACCGTTCAAATAATTGGACAATATAGAATATTAGATATTATTGTAAAGTGGAATGTTGATTATAACCAATCAACTAATCTTGAAGATTTCCCTGCTTTTATAACTATTACAGTATGGACTGCTGATGGAGCTAAAGTAGCGGATATAATTTTTAAAACTCCATTAGCAAAAACAGGCTATACACTTTATATTAAGTTTAATAATGGAGAAGAAATGCCACTTTCTGAATATGCTAATTATTTGTACGATGCTCTTTATTCTTTTACTTATTTTGTAAGGTATACTGGTGAATCAAAGTAGATAATTGCATGTAATCAATTTCAAAAAAGCGTGGGTTTCTCCACGCTTTTTTTGTGTAATAACCCTATATCATTTGACTTCGCAGCCTTAAAAGCCTTAACTTACATGTGACAAACATCTTTTACTATGGAAGATAAACTTGTTACAATCGCAACTGAAAGTCAAGCTAGCGCGCTTATACTTCAATCCTTTTTAAAATCGAAAGGGATTGGGGCTTATCTGCATAACGAAAACCTTGTTCAGCCTGCAATTGCAGAGGGTGTTCAGGTGCTTATCAAGGAATCGGATGTGGTAAAAGCGGCAAAGTATTTAACTGAACAGCACACCATAGAGCATGAGGGAAAAATAAAAGGACCGAGAAAGATTCTTGTTCCTGTTGATTTTTCAGTTCCATCGCTAAATGCTGCTCGATTTGCCATTTACCTTGCATCAAAGTACGGTTCAGAAGTAAAATTGCTGCATGTTTTTAATTCTCCTCTTGTTGATATGATTCCCTTTACAGATGCAGCCAGCATTCAAATTGATATTGACATCAGTTATAATGTGCTTAGAAAGAATGCAAAGGAAAAACTTCTTAAATTCTACAACGACCTGAAAATATTTGCCAAGCAATTAGACTTTGATAATGTAAAAATTGGGTATTCTATAATTGAAGGATATGCTGAGTATGGCATAATAGAGATGAGCCAAAGGTATAAGCCAGGTATTATTGTCATGGGTACGAAAGGCGAAGGCTATAGAAGTACCGAAATTGTTGGAAGCGTTGCGGCAGAAGTATCGGACGAAACTCAATTACCATTGCTTGTCATACCTGAAGTTGCAGCAATGAAAGGCATTGATGAGGTGAAAAATGTGCTTTACACAACCAATTTTGATGCTTGCGATTATAAAGCAATACGAAAACTTATCAGCATAACTTCGGCCTTTGAGATTAGCCTTCATTGCATTCATGTTTCGAATGAAACTGATATTTCTATGCAACAAGCTAAAATGAATAGTCTCAAAACTTATTTCAAAGAGATTAACCCAAAACTAAAGGTTGAATGTACACTTGTAAAAGGCGATAATGTTGTTAAAACTTTCAAGAGTTATATTGAAGAGAATAATATCAACTTAATAGCATTAACTGCCCATAAACGGAATATCATTTACAAGTTGTTTAATCCATCGGTAACCAAGAAAATGCTTTATCAAGCAGACGTCCCAGTATTACTTTTCCGAGAGTAACATTTCTTCTAAAACATAAGGTGTTAAAAATTTTTTAATCCAACTTGAATACCGACACCATTTCGCTTAAGCCTTTTGCTTGATTAGTCATTCTTGACGCAGATTCTGCTACCTCCTCAGATTCACGAGAATGCTCGTTGGTCAATTCAGTTAACTGTAAAATGGCATGATTAATATGATTTGCAGTTATTTGTTGCTCTAAACTCGCATCAACAATACCAAGAACTAAAGAGGCACTTTTATTTATTTCGGGCAAGATGTTTTCGAGAAGTTGGCTAGCATTATTTGCCACATCATTTCCAGATTTAGCCAATGATTTAATCTCGCGCGAAGTATCTTCACTCTGCAATGCTAATTTCCTTACCTCCTCGGCTACGACCCTAAATCCTTTACCAAATTCACCAGCCCTTGACGCCTCTATAGAAGCATTGATTGATAACAAGTGCGTTCGTTGAGCTATTTCGGATATTGAGTTGATTTTTTTGTTTATAGCCAACACTGATTCAATAATTTGAGAAAAAACCTCTTTGCTACTATTCATTGTTTGAGCAGATTCAGAAGTAGTTTTTCCCGTTTGTTCTGCTTTAAATGAATTAGACTGCATCGTTTTTAGCATTTGCTCCATAGAGGAGGATATCTCTTCAGTAGTAGCAGCTTGCTCATTTGCCCCTTCAGCTAGTTTAGAGGATAACTCTGTAAGCAGGTTGGCCGTATCGAGCATTGTTAAAGATACCTGATTAATATTTATAAGAATTGTTCTGAAGTTTTCTACTACCTCATTTATTGAAGTATTGAGTTTTCCAATCTCATCACTACGAGAAACTGGCATTTTGAAATTTATTTGCTTTAACGACAAACGGTTAATCGCCTCAATGGACTCGTAAATTGGCCGTGTAATTGAATTACGAATCGTTAAAATTGCCAAGAAACTGAAAAATAGGGCAATTAAAAGAAAAACGACAATACTTCTTATTATACTACTTACATTTTCATTGTAGTATTCTGTAATATCACGTTTAAAATAGAGAGCCCCTACCAACCTTCCGCTCAACTCCTTTAATGGAAGTGCACCAATAACATAAACCCTATCGCCCGATTTGAAATGCTCATTTAGAATGGCCTTTTCTGATGGTATATGATTAAGAATTAAATTGGAAAAATCAAAATTAGGGTTTGTAGAATTAATAACAATTTGGTTTTGATTTCTACTTGACTTTCCTGAGTTAGCTTCGATGAAATTTTTATCAGTAATAAAACTCTGCTCGATAACCACAACATAGTCATCGCCAGATTGCTGTTTCATTAAATCAAAAAAATTATCAATTTCTTGGCTTACTTCAATATATCCAAGTAATCTATCTCCTAATAAGTATGGACTAACAGCTCTAAGAGAAAATTTTCTGCTCCCTAATTCAAGGCCAGTGATATGTTTTTTTGATTGAATAGCTTGATTTAAGCTAAAACGATCTATCCTATCCCCTCGCCTTTCGGGTGCATGCATTCTAAGTAAGCATGTTTTTAATGGCTCTTTTTCAATAAAGAAAACTTGCGAAATCTTGTAGTTCTTTGTTATACTAGAGTATATTGGATTCAGAAGATTATACAAATCTTCGACTTTGCGCTCTGCAAATAGTTTTTTTGCCTCATTATTATCAGAAAGCATATCAATTGCTAACGACAATTTCTGAGATTCGGTCAAAAGTATATTATCAAAGTAATTCTCAGTTGCAATTAGTGTTGCACTTGAAATGGAATTTATCTGTTTATTATACTGTTGAACCTGAAATACAATCGTAAGAACAATCCCGGTAAATAATCCAGAAAAAACAAGTAAAGTTATTTTAGAGGACAACTTCATTCTAAATTTCTACAAAGTAGTTTAATTCTAGAGAATGATTCGTTTTAACTTATATCAACTCATTTAAATTAACAAAGAAAATGTCATTTTGTTGATGAAAAAATAAAAAGAAATAAACATTTAACCGATTCATGTCAAAAAGTAGAATTAGCCAGAAATCTATTTCTTACGACTAAGCTCCATTACCCAAGCAGAAAACAGATCATAATTTTTGGCCATAAGTTGCAATAAATATAGGCTATGCTCTCTATTATAACGGCTTATTATATACTCTGATAACTCGTTATAACTATTTTTCAGGTCGAATCTCTCCTTTACTACATAGTAAATGTCCTTAGGAACAGGTTTTGTTCTTCTACGTTTGATGAAGTTTTTTACTCTTTGCTTAAATGAAATTCTTTCGAAAACCTGTTTTACAAAAACAGTTTTTGCCCTTGTGCTTTCATTAATAAAATAAATCAAATCGAGCATTGCTAGTTTAACCGTTTCATCATCTTCGCTTTTAAGTTCAGGGAGCAGTTTTTTCATTATATTCTCTTTAAGCTTTAGGATGTTCTTATACTTAGCAGATCCTTCTATAATAGACGCAACAAAGTCGGACCAAAACTTAGCTTGGACAATACTTGGTATCCCAATGGCATTGCCAACTGGTGAGAAAAGCGTTGCAAAAGGCCACGCCATAATACTGCGGAAAAGATTACCCCTGATAGTAACCTTATCGAACCCTCGGATATAATTATGAGAAGCTAAATAAAGTCCGTTGGCCGTATTAATAAAGAAAAATTTAACAAACTCGTATAATGCTCCCTCATGCTGTAGAGTCCAAATAACATCGAATCTGGATTTAACAAAGCCTAAAATTGGAACCGAAAAGCCAGTCCAGAAAAGCGAGTGCGCAAGGTTAGTCCAGTTAATATCCTGATAATGCCAATCCATTGGATGTAGACCATTTCCTGATATTACATCGACAAACATGTTGCGAGAGCCAGTTATTATCAACCACAAACAGGCATACTCCACTCCTACTGTAAAATATGCAGGAATAAAGCCAATAAGGATAAAGATAAAATTTCGAATCGCTGGATTCATATACTCCCACGCTCTAATGGGATTTATTGGTTTCTGATTATTTTCATCACCCAGCAGGTTTTTCTTGCTATCATCTACCTTTCCCAAGCAAATAATATTAGGCTTTTCCTGTGACTTTAATTTAGATTTTGGCACCTTAGATAGCTTATGGACTAAAGAAGAAACCTCTTTGGGGAGATTAAAGTGTTGCTTTTTAAAATACTTCCGTTGATACTTGGGCAGCTGATTTTCCATTACAAATCCCATCCCAGGAGCCAAGGTTGAACGACCAGTCGCATCGCTTCCGATTGCAGGAATTAAAACGTTTTTCTTTAGATAATCGAGAGTTTTATCAAGTTCTTTCTCCTTAAAATTGAATTTATTATCATTTAAGAATTTAACAATCAATTCTTTATTACCTTCGTTTAACAACTTTACAAAAGTTGTAAGACTTATAAAGTCTGATTCCTTTGAACCAAGGGTATCGTAGATATTGAAGATTTCAGCATGTGAAAATAGTTCACAATGATCAAATATTAAATTGATTGCTGCTTGCAAACCATGATCGAGCGGTTGAATAAACTTTATACTTCCCTCGGTTTTCTTTGCCAAATGGTAAATATCATTAAGGCTTTCAACAGCAGTCTCGGGTGTAAAGGAATCGTGACCAGCAAAATATTCAACACGAATTTTCTCGGGATCAAGTTCACGGTATTGCTCCCTTATTCTATGATAATTGTTCTCAATTGTATAGATTTCTTGGTTTGAGAAAAGTTCTGGTGCACCTTCTGCCCTCTTCTTCATAGCTGTGATATGCAGTGCCCTATTCTCAAAAACCTTTTTCATTATTGGGTAAACCAACTCACCGAGCTGTCGTGCTGAGAAGATACTATTTGGTCGATCGCTCAAATCATCAATAGGTAATAAAGGATATAGATAGTAGATAGAACCACTCTCGTAACCCTCATTAATTTTAGGAAGATGAATCTTATTAAAATTATCAATAAGATGATTTATGGTTACTCTGCGCTTTTTATCATTCTCCTCGAGCTGATTCATAAACTCCTTAAAATCTTGCGATTTTTGCTTTAAGAACTTCTTGAATTTCTTCTTATCGCTGGCAAATTCAGGCAAAATATATATGAAATGAAAACGAAGTCCGTTGACCATTGCAGAAAACTCGATAGCAATATTCACCTTTATACCAAGGATTTTCCCAGCCTCGAGAACCTCCTTAATCGCCTCTTCGTGATCGAGATTTGTATATACAACTGTTAACTCCGAAATACCTTTAATAAATGCATCAATAATCAGCTGAATAGGGGTTTTTCGACCATATGATGTATTATCATGAACGTGGAAATCCCAACCCATCTTCAAATCTTTTAATTCTTCACCTGTTTCGGGAACCTCTATGATATCAAACTTCTTAAGGAAGCGGCGAATAACACGTGGATGACCAAATGATGAAACTGAAAAATCGCGCATCAATTCAAGCTGAATGCGTTTATTATCGCGATTTTTGATTACCTCTTTCATTAAAGCCAGCTGAACCCTAGCCGTATTAAGAGGCATTTTTAATGATTGTGAATAGTTGATATGGTCTGCTAAAAGACGAAGCGCATGAATTCGTTCGTCGTAACTCAACGATTCCAAATTTTTTGTAATTCTCAAATACGACTCAACGATAGTTGTCCTTCGCTTTTTAAACTCTTTGATAAAGCCTCTTGGATGTGAATCAGGGAAGGGCGTTATTATTTCGGGCAAATCTATACGAAGGTTAATCTTTGTACGTAAATCGCGAAGATTCTTAGCAAAGCTTAAAAAATTGACAATATCGTTGTATACTTTAACAAGCATTTATTTAGATGTATTATCGGGCTTTAAAATTGTAAACTACAATAATTACCTACACTTCAATCAACTAATTTGACACATTTATTATAACCCTAACCATAGGGTTTGAATATTTATAGAAACCTAAATGATTAGGGCATTCGACCACAACTGGTGTCAAACAAATTAAAACAATTAATGTCTAAGAACAATTGATGCCGCTGGCATCATTCATTACTAGCCAAATGCCTATCATTTTAATTGTAAATCACTCAACAATTTTTCTCTAATGATTTGATATTTAATATAATAAACAATTTAATAGATAAATTGTGCTTTAGAAAATACCAAATACACCATTAGGCGTAATTCCTAAAAATTTAAACCACGTTTCGCCAGCAACAACAATCAGTACCCATGCAATAAACATCATTGAAATGCCAAACTTAAAAGTATCGGTAATGCTATAATGATCGGTTTCATAAAGCAGTGCTGCTGGTTTACTATTGAATGGTAAAACATAAACGTGCTCTATCATAAAGGCAACAGGCAGCGCAAGGCTGACGATACTGAATCCAAATCGATTTGCAACGCCAATGGCTATTGGCACAAAAATCATGGCTCGCATTGTCTTTGATTCAAATAGAAGAGCGCTTAAGGTCATTACTCCAGTTAATAACACATAAAGTAACCAAAACGGCGTTTCTGCTCCAATTCCCAAATGATCGAAAAGGGCATTAATGCTAATTGCAGGTAAATCTGTGGCTTCAAATCCTGCGCCTAAGGTGTAAGCCCCCGCTGAAAAAAGAAGGAGGTGCCAAGGGATATCAATATCGTTCCATTTAACTACTCCAATCCGAGGTAATAAGGCAATTATAGCGCCTACAAATGATACTGCGGTAGGACTAATTCCATGGATTTTATCGGTTGCCCAAAACGCAAGAATTAGCAGGAAGATAATAACTGCTTTCTTTTCCTGAAAGCTAATCTTGCCCAATTTAGTATACTCTGCTTTAAGTCTATCCATTCCACCTTCAATTTGAGGTAACCTCTCAGAGGGAGATAATGGAAAAAATATTTTCATGGCAATTATATACCCAAGAAGCATAATTATTAACATCATTGGAAACATTGCCAACATCCAGTCGCTAAAGAAGATATTGCCACCAATTGCCCCACCAATGAGCGCTGCAGCAACAAGATTTGCTCCAGAGCCAGTTAAAAAACCGCTAGCGCCAATGTTTATATAGAATAAGTTCTGAAGAACAATGCTTCGTCCGAAATTATTTCGATAATCACCGCCCCGTGCACCATAAATGGATGCGATAACCATGAAAATCGGCAGCAATATTGCAGCTTTGGCCGATGTTGCAGATATAAATGCGGATAGTACAATATTAATAAACATGAAGCTTAAAAATATTGAACCTGCTCTTTTACCAAATTTAATGATAAAAAACAGCGCGAATCGTTTCGCTACACCCGTTGCAACGAGCATACTTGCCAGCACAAACGACATAATGTTAAGCCACATAACAGGGTGACCCAATTGTGCATAAGCTTCTTTTTCGGGTAGAATTCCTGTAAGAACTATTGCGACTATTAGTATAAGCGATGTTAGGTAATTCGGGATCGATTCTGTCATCCAAAGAATTAAACCGGCAATAAATATTGCCAGCATAAATGCATTGTTTCGGGAAAATGCAACTGAACCAATTGTGTCGAAAATCTTTTTTGCTCCAGCACTTAAATGGCTAGAATCAATATCTTGGAAAAAGGGGAACTTAAATACAAATGCGAAAAGTATGAATGAAATTATAGCTAATGGTGGACCTATATATGTTAGCCATTTCTCAAAATTTCCTTTTTTACGTTTTGGAAGCTTCTCAATTCGATAGTTCTGCATATCTAAAGCATCGAATTCAGAACCTTCTATCTTGTTTTTTTCTTGATCCGCCATTTTATAAGTCAATTTAATAATGAGATTTTAACTTCTGATCAAATCCTGCATTGGTTGATTACTCAACTCAATGCAGGATTGATTGTAAAATTACTTGTTCAAAATATTACCATTTTGTAAAGGGGTTTTTCATCAGCATGGAGTTGTAGTATTTTACATCTCCAGTAACTTCAACACCTAACCATTCTGGTTTCTCAAAAACATCTGCTTCTGATTTCAATTCAACCTCTGCAACAACTAGGCCTTCATTCTCACCATAAAACTCATCAACCTCGAAAGTAAAGTTGCCAATTGGTACATTATAGCGAGTTTTATCAATTACACCAGGTTCACAAATCTTTAAAAGTTCGTTTACCTCAGCAACTGGTATCTCTTTCTCCCACTCGTAACGGCTTGCACCTCCTGCATTACCAATTCCTTTAATGGTAATAAACCCTTTATCGCCCTTTACACGAACCCTAACGGTTCTTTCAGGAATAGATGATAAATAGCCTTGTGTAATACGTGTTTGCTTTGCAGCAAATTTCTTAAACTCGCCTTTTACCAAAAACTTGCGTTCAATTTCTTGTGCCATTTTTCTCTTTTTTAGAATTTAATTCCACAAATTAATTAGCCAAAGGCTTGTTTATCATTCCAATTACTCGCTTAATTGCCTGTAAGTAGTTGATATTCTCTACTCCCTCGAGTCCGATATCTTTAACAGTTTTCTTGATATCTTCAACCTCAGTAGATTCAGAGTTTATTGTAACAACTCTAGCGCCGTTAATTAGTACTTCGCCCCATTCGCAGATGGTATTGTTTACCATGTAGCCAAAACGTTGCTTATGCACTTTTACAGCAGCTAAATCAGGATGATTATTAATCATTTCCATAAACTCGTCGAAAGTATAAACGTCCTTCTTAAGTTCTGGCATTTGAACCTGAAACGCAGGAAAAACCTCATTCTTTAGTACTGATGCTTGGATTGGAAACTCACCCTTCATTAAAGGATTCCACTGTTCCATACCATCAACGGTTTGAACATAGGTTTTTATGTCCATTTTACCATCGCGAATTTTGGTATTATTGATATCGTTTGTTCTTGATAGAATGTAAATCTCATCTGAATAACGCTCCCAAACTTTCTCGGGCACTGGAACAGAAAACCTCGCCATTCTCTTTGCTGCATTTTCAAAGTTCTGTCCAAATGATCGAAACTCAAATCGAGGTTTCGAAATCTCTCCAATTTTTAAATCTTCGTTTGCCATGTTTTATTTATTTGAATTTATATTAAAAACGTAAAGTTTTGCTTTGGCATCGCTAACCACATACAGTCTGTTATTTAAAATATCAACAGCAATTCCTTCTGCATTAATTACTGGAATTCTAAAACTTTCAATTAATTCTCCTTGCATGCTGCACCGATTAACCGTTGCCGACAAATCGCTAACAATCCAAAGCTCGTGGTTTACTTCATCAACGCAGATGCCTGAATAATCATCGGCAAATGAGAGTTGATAGGATTGAATCAGATTTAAGTCCTTATCAGTTTCAATTAATAAACCAGGGTTTATTTCATTAATAATGTAAAAATGAGTGTTAAATGATGCGTAAGCAATTCCCTCCAGTCCTTGATTTTCCTCATTATTTTCAACAGAAATATCTTTTTGTCCTAGCTGATTACCCTGCAAATCGAGTTTTACAACTCTTCGCAAACGCTCTTCGGCTACAAATACATACTGATTATCAACCATTGTAACACCTTCGAGATCGCTACCCGTGTAAGCAAGTGCTGAAAGCACTTTGCCTTTGGTGGTAATCTTATACGCTTTCCCTGTGTTATCGCTTACAGTATATAAAATATCCGATGATGAACCAAAGCATAAATCTGAGGTTTCGGGTATATTAATATCATAAGAAGCCACAGGGTTAAGTACCTGTTTATTATCATCTTTCTGGCAGGTGCATGACCAGTTTACCAGAAGGATAAATAATATCAGCAATAAAGCTTTAATAGAAGCGAAATCGCAATTGGTTATTGCTGATTGCGATTTCGCATTACCCATTTTCATAATTATAAATATCTAACTCAATTAGTTATTTGTTGTTCCTTTGGTTTGAACAGTTTTTATCACCCATTTTGGACCAGCATCAATTTTACGACCAACCAGAGCAGCATGCCCTACTGGCCAATTAGCCAATAACAATTGATCCACAACAACATCAGTAGGACTTAAAAGAGTAATATCCTCACCACCTGAAGAAATTTTAAATTTTGTAACGCCACCTGTTGCAAAATTTCCGTCGCAATCCAAAACAACAAATCCACCTGCAGGAATCATTGTACCCGCTGCAAAGGTGTAAGCATCGGCAGGTGCGCTGTCTTGTAGTTTATATCCACCTAGATCAATAGCTGAAGCAGTACCATTGTATAATTCTATATAATCAGGTGTACCAGCACCATATATTTCATTGATTACTAGTTGATTTAATGGCACCAAAGGAGCAACAGTAATCGTGGGCCATGTTGAAGCAATATCATGATTGAATGCGCTTGTTACAACACCATCAACAACTGTCTCGGTTGGATAATACATTTTTAATGATGACGTTGCGTTATCCTCTGCTCTCAGATAGTAACTAATCTTCGTAAGATCAGGCTGACCAGGTATTGTACCTGTAAAGGTTACGTTGTCAGTTGTGGTAAGAGTTACTGTTGTTTTAGTAGAAGCTAAAGCATCATTTAAAACATAGTATAATCTAACTTCCTTAACACCTGTTTTATCGTAGGTTTTAACAGTAAAATCAATTGCCTCTGCGTCACCTGGATTTTCATTCGAAGGGGTAACTGAAATAAACTTTGGTGCGCCATTAACAACTGTAAACGATGCACTAGTCGTAGGTGCTGTTGCAGGGAAGTAACTCTTCTTTGCAGTCTCGTCCGTTGCAACAACATAATATTTAACAACAGTTCCTACAGCCATTGCTGGGAATCTATATTTATAAAAACCGCCACCAATTGGAGCCATTTCAATAAATTTAACTTCAGAACCGGCTTCAATATAAAGTTTCACATCTCTTACACCACCAGCATCTGATGCTGCAATTACAAAATCATAATCGCTATTATCATCAACATTTGTAATTAAAGTAGCTATAATAACTGGAGCCTCATTGGTATTACTATTAGCAGCACCTTTTGTTGGGTTTGAATTTTGAAAAACATCGCCTCCATCCGGAATTCTAGCATACGAAACACCTACTGATAATGCAGGGAAGTCAACTTGATCAACAATTGCAGCACTAGGATCAACAAGAAAAGCGGATTCACCACCAGACGAAAGTCCAAATGCTCCATAAAGAGCAGGATTCCCACCAGCCAAAGCTACATCACAAACAAGAACATAATAACCTTTAGCCGCAATTTTTGTTCCAGCAGGAATTGTATATTTTGCAGCAGGTTTATCATAAATACCAAAGCCACTAATATCAACTTCAACATCAGATGGATTGTAAATCTCTAACCAATCTGGGTTAGGATCGCCATTATTCGATGCAACTTCATTTATAACTAAAGTTACCTCAGATATTTCAGAATCATCTTTATATATTTCATCTTTCACACAGCTAGAGAATAGCAATGCTGACAATGAAAGAACCATTATAAACAATTTAGTTTTCATGTAGTTATGTTTTTATAATTAATAATATTAAAAATCAATTTCAGCTCTAAATTGTATAAAGCCATAGTCCTCGCCAGCATTTCCGCCTTTTTCAACCACTTTAGAGTAATCTTTAGTTAAATCACCGTTTATGTCATGTCCAACATAAAGTTTTCCTTTGCCGTTAGCGTACCTATCGTGATTAATATAGGAGTAGTTAAGCATGAATTTAACATTTGAATTCACATGGTATGTAACAGCTCCAGTATAACCATTAGCGCTACCACCCATGATTTGTGCTTTAGTATCATTTAAGGTAATGTAATCATATCGGAAAGCTAACTCAAGTTCTCCCCATTTTCTTCCGCGAGTGATTTGTGAAAATTCACCTTCCTCCTCGTTATAATTATATTTTCCGCCAAAGGCTAAGTAAGAAACTGAAGCAAAAAAGCCACTTGCGGTAAAATCTTCAAACCCTGTTTCACGCTTTAAGTTTGTTTGCAAGAATTCACTTGAAAACTTAATATTATTGTATGTAGCTGATAACTCGCCGCCAAGTAAAGTATATGACTCGACATTAGGAATATCATCGGTATCTAGGAATTTCTTGCGGCTAATACTAGTCATATCCCTTGAGGATATTCTATAGGTATTAGGAAATTCAAAGCTAGTCTTTGGTGTACGATATGAACCTGAAACACCTAGGTGAATTAACTTATGATCAGCATTAATAGGGCGATAAACAAACTTTCCTGTAAATGAAGAACCTTCATCGGTACCGTTTGCCTTATTATCATCTTGCGACCATGTTGTAACCTCAAGATTTTCAACATCATTGAAATGAACACCTGCAACAACTAAATATTTTGAGCCCCATTTAGAAACGTTAAAACCAAGCTGACGGGCAGGAGCCATTTCAGTCATAAAAGGTTCTTCAATAAAAGTTTGATACCTTGATGTTGTGGTAGTTTCCATTGATATTGGCTCTTTGAAATAACCTGCCTTGAAATAATATTTATGTGGATCTGATCTGTAACCCATGAATGCATCCTTCACATCAAGTTGCCCACCAGCAAAATTTAAATCAACCTCACCAGTCCAATGCTTATAAAGAACGGTTTTCATTGCAAACCTTAATCTTCTAATTGAAACACCATTACCAAGTTCATTGTATGTATTTTTGTCGAAATACTTTGCTCCGTCAAAATTTACTCTTAAGTCAAACCAGGTTTTGTATGATTGGTCTGGAGCCTCAAACACTAAGAATCCATTCCTGTTTTCAGCATTTAAGGCTTCACGTTCAACCTGCTGACCATACGCATTAAGTCTTACATTTGATTCTAAAGCAACATTAACAGTGCTGCGTCCATTAATATTAAGCTCCATCAAATCGAAATTGGGATGAACAAATACTAACTCCCCAGAGGTGTTTGCTCCAACTTTAATGGTGTAGTTACCATTAGCATCGGTTACTGCACCAACCTCTTTTTCACCTTTAACACGAACCTTCACGTCACTTAATGGTTTCCCATCAGTACTTGAAATAATTGTACCTGTAACGTTTTGCTCTTGAGCATATAGTTTGCTACTAAACAAACATGCTACAACAAGAAGCAGAACGAGTGTAATTTGTTTTGCTTTTTTCATTTTCTGGTTTTTAAATGTTATTAATAAATTTGATTAGGTTATCGTCTTTATCGAGTTTAAGCCTCTTTCGAAGCCTATATCGACTAATTTCTACACTTTTCAGAGAGATATTTAGTAATGGAGCTATCTCCTTAGAGCTAAATCCCAAGCGAAGGAGCTTAACTAGCCTTTGCTCTTTTTCAGATAATTCGGGGTATTTTTCAAGCAATCGTCGCGTGAAGTTCTGATGAGTTTGCTCAACCTGTAAGTAAAACGACTCAACCTGATCGGTTGACTTCATTTTCTGTTTTAGGCTTATCAGCAAGTCGTTAACGCGACTATGAAAATCTTCAGGATCTTTAATCTTCTGAACCTCTTTTAGCTTATTGTAGATATTTGATAAGTAATCCTGCTGCTCTACAATATTTAATGCATATGAAACCAACTCACGATGTTTAAACTCAAGCTTTGTACTTAATGATGAGTTCTCAAGAGTAATCGCCTTAAGGTTTGCTTCTGTTAGCGCTTGAATGGCAGCATTATGTTCTTTTCTTTCGTAATTTAATTTTGTAGTTGCATTTTGCCAGAGTTTTCTTTGCTTATATAGGTAGGATACCACAACTCCTAAAATAACAAGAACAACAATTATGAAAAGGTACCAAACAATACTAACCCCGTTTATCTCATGAATTGCAATATGATTAATGGTATCAACTTTTTGATTGCTACTTGCTATACCAAAATCTTGAATTCCTAATACATTTTTTGAGATAAAAAGCAGAAAAAAAGAGATGATACCTGCAATCGCTAACGTTGAAAACATACCCCCAATAAGGTTAGCAACAGTCTTATATTGAAAACCATGACTGCCTTTAACTAAACCTATCCCTATTAATGAGCCAACAGCAACATGATAAATCGAGATTGGAACTGCGGGTATTACAAACAATCCCATCGAAGTCAACAAATCCGATAACCCTTTTGAAGAAAAAATAAAAAGCACAAAGGCTTGAGATAAGATAAGCACAATATTGGTCTCAGGCATCATTGTTAAAAAATCATCACTCCTTTCATTCGAACTTCTTCGACTATGAGCAAAAAAACCAACTGAAATGGCTAGTGCACCAAGAAAAAATAGTATCTGTCTGCCAGAAAGTTGCAGGATATCAAAATTTAATTGAACATCGGGTGCGGAGTTTATATACAACCCCATAACACTACCAATACTATTTGCTCCAAAACTGAAAGCAGCAATAGCACCTGAGATTATGATTCCAATTCGGATATAGGTATCTAATATTACAACATGAATTTTTAGTTTTTTCAATAAACGTCTTACGAATAAATAGATTAATGCTGAAAAAACTCCACCAAGAATTGGCGATATAAACCAAACTAATATGATTTGTCCAAAAGTTGTAAATCCAGATGAATACCCTGTAAATAGCATCCAACCAAGCATTGCACCTACAATGGCTTGAGTAACTGAGCTCTGATACTGTAACTTATATAAAGTAAATACAGTAATCCCAGCAGCCAAAGCAACTATAAATGAGGAAGAAAGTGAGTTAATCTGACCAAGATTCGAAATTGTTTCAGCTGTAGAATCGCCTTGCCAAACAGCACCTAAAATGATGAAAAAACCTGCAAAAACTGAAATCTTGATGAAATTAACTATTTTAGAACTTACTGCGTACCCAAAAAGATTAGAAGCATCTTTTGCTCCCAAAATCCATCCTAGGTATAAACCGCTTGATAGGAATAACAGTAACATCCTTAATTATTTAAATTGTACGCTTAATAGCCATTACTGAAAGAATGTCGGCAATCTTCTCAGCGGTATCTGAAATATCTTCAATGTGCAGGGTGAAGTATCGGAGGTGGAACTTCTCACTTAATTTCAAAGTATTCAAGTCTTTAAAGACTTTTCTTTTAATTGTAATAGCGAGATTATCTGTTTCTTTTTCATAAAAATACACTCTGTGAAGTTGATCCTTAACAGTATCAGGCGTCCTAAAATATGCACGTGCTGCGGGGATTACTGATTCAGCCGATAGAAGTGAGATCTCCGTCAGTTTCAAAAACTCTTGGTTTAACTCAATAGGAATATTTGGCGATTCAATTTCGAATTGGTAAAGGTTTTTTTTAACGAGATCAACTATAACATCTAATTCTTCTAACAATCTCATAATATCACCCCTAACTTGAGGCAAAAGAGAATGAGCATATAACTTGTTTTCAATATCCCTTCGAATAACATCAGCGTTTGATTCAAGTCTTGCTACTGAAATCAGATTTTCATTAAAACTATCTGTTTTCTTATATAGGTAATTTGCTACACCCTCCTTAAAAACAAGTAACGCTTGATCTACATTATCAAAAAACTTTTCGATAAGGTCAATTACTTCATTCGAGTTCTTAAATAAATTCATATTGGTTAGGATTAAATTATAGCACTTCAAATGTATGACAAATAACTCCTGATAATACAAGATTATAGTTAAGTGTATTTTTTGAAAACAAGATAATTGTGTAG
>CAYMII010000037.1:0-39091 GCA_964390565.1 uncultured Rikenellaceae bacterium | reverse complement strand
ACCCAGGACCCCATCCTTAAAAGGGATGTGCTCTACCAACTGAGCTACTGAATCATTAAATCAACAAAAAGCCTATTCCTACAAGATCTTTATCGACCTTGCCTTTTTTCAAAGGTGCGGCAAAATTACAAATATTATTTATGTCTCCAAATAAAAAGTAAAAAAACTGAGGTGTTTTTTGAATATGATTTCAATCACTTTTTTCGCACAAATTTTATAAGATTGTAGATTGTTTATTGCTAGGTATTTACATTAATTGATAGGAAAAAATAAAATCTATTTGAGTTTTTTGTTACAATTTTTTGATGTTGTAGTCTTGTTAGTAAAGGTTAACCATAAAACATTTTATTTAAACTTAAAAACAAACTACCATGAAACGATTACTATTTGCAGCTTCACTTTTTGTATTACCCCTATTTGCTGGCGCACAGGACTTTGTTGATGATGTATTCAATAAATACTCAGGTAATCAAAATTTTACCAGCATTGTTATCAGCAAGAATCTTCTCGACTTTGCTTTCTCAATCGATAAAAAGAACGATTTGAACAACTTAAAAGGAAAGATCTCTGATTTAAAGATTCTTGTATCAGAGCGCAAAGATGATGCAAACAATAATTTTGTTGATGAGATTAGGAGCAGCCTCAATAAGAATGAATACATGAGTCTAATTGAAATAAGGGATGGGAAAACAAAGGTCAATTTCTATGTAAAGAAAAATGGCGATAAAATTATTCATCTTTTGCTCCTTGCATCAGAAGCTGAACAAGATGTTTTACTTTCTTTAAGCGGTGAGTTTACCATGAAAGATTTATCAGAACTTGGTAAGTGTGCCAAAGGCGATGGGAGTTTTCATCATCTTACGTACTTGAAAAATGTGAAGGAGCATCAATAATCCTACTTTGTTTATAGAATGGCTATTTATTTTCTCTTTTTATGTATAAATTGAGCTCTTTGAATTAAGTCGAATGAACGAGCAGGAGTTTAACCATAGGGTGATGGTTTATAGCGGTAAATTTTATGGCTATAGCTTTAAAATTCTAGGTGATAAAGAAGAGGCTCGTGATATTGTACAGGAGTTATATTTAAAGCTTTGGGCTATAAGAAACACTTTGAACAGTATCAATAGCATTGAGGCCTATGCAACAACAATTATTCGAAACCTATGCGTTGATCGACTTAAAAAGATTAAAGGAATTAGCTTGCAGGCTGAGAACTTATTAAACTATAGCAAAAACGATGGCGTTGATGCAGGCGAATCGCATGAGGAAGCAGTTCAAGAAAGGGTTGAAATGGTTCGTAAAGCAATGAAACAGTTGCCAGATATTCAGCATAAAGTATTTATAATGAGAGATTTTGAAGAGAAGGAGTTTGAAGAGATATCTGAAGAGCTGGCGCTTAGCGCCGAAAATGTTAGGGTAATCCTATCGAGAGCAAGAAAAAGAATTAGAGAGATTATTGAAAGCAATAAAATGGGTTAAACGATGAAAAAGGAAGAGTACATATTACCCGAGGAGATAAGGATTATACTTTCTAAGTATTACGAAGGTCTTTCTACAATTGAAGAAGAAAGAACTCTAAGAAAATACTATGGCGAGCATGATATTTCTGTACCGACGATTGTCGATCAAACGGTGCTATCGTTTAGCAAGCAGGATGATAATCTTGTTTTATTTCCAAACAATGAGCTATGGAAAGCCATTAGGGAGAGCGAATCAAAAAGGCTTCGTCTAAAACGAACAATTCTTTTTGCAAGTTCTGTAGCCGCCTCCATTATCATATTATTATCCGTTGGGTTAAGTTTCTACTTCATACCAGAGAAAAAGGAAGATTTGGCTGTCGATACTTATTCTAATCCTGAAGAGGCATACAAAGCGGTTCAGAAGTACTTAGGATTTACATCTAAAAAACTCTCAATTGCTTATACTGAGATGAAACCAATGGAAATGCTTTCGGTACCAAGTGAGGCAATGAAACCTTTTTCTGAAATTGATAAAAACTTTAACAGATTAAATGCTTTAGATAGAATAAATAGCACTTCTAGACAGTTAGAGAATATCTCTGTTTTCTCAAACTATATCAATGTAAATGATAAAAACTAAAAACATAATAACTATGAAAAGGACAGTTCTATTAATGGTTCTATTCTTTGCCGGAGTTGCCTTAATGGCTCAAAACTCTGCGGTCGATAAGCTTTTCGACAAGTATTCAGGCAAAGAAGGGTATACTTCGATCCTAATATCTAAATACATGTTTAGCATGTTTTCGGATGTTAACCCAGATAATAAGGAGTTTAACGAATTAGTTGGCAAACTCAACAGTATTAAAATATTGGCAAGCGATAGCTCAAACACCGAAGGTGTTAACTTTTACAAGGAGATAATGAGCGAGTTGCCAGTTAAAGACTATAAAGAGTTGATGGTTGTTAAAGAAAAAAATCAGGAGATTAAGTTCTTGGTGAAAGATAATAATGGCCTTATTGTTGAACTATTACTCATTGTTGGCGGTAAATCGGATAATGTACTAATATGTATCCAGGGCGATAATATCAACCTGAAGAATATCGCTAAGCTATCGAAATCGATGAAAATAGAAGGGTTAGAAAACCTCGAAAAGATTAAATAAATTTGAAAATTTATATCAAACCCGCTAGATAATAGCGGGTTTTTTGTTGTTTCGTTGTTTTTAACACTTCCAAAAAGACAAAGAGTTGTTTAATTTTTATCTTTGCCAACTATTTTGATACTATGCAAAGGAAAATAGGTTATCTTATTCTTGCTTTTATTGCTGTTGGCGCTGTTTCATGTAAAGATGAAAAGGCTAATAAGGTAACATCTGATGACATTTACAAAAGCTATTGTACTAGTACCAATGCCTCGTTTTTTAATGTCCCTCCCGGAATTGTTTCATTATTCTTGGACGAATCGAAAAAAGGTAATAAAGAGCTTAAAGACCTCCTTGTTGATGTTAAAGAGTTGTCATTTTTAATCGTTAATAGGAATTGTAAGAAGAACCATGAGTGTAAAATCTTTAATGAATTAAGTGAGAAATTGGACAGTATTAACTATTATGATGTAGCCCAGATCAACAATAGCAAGGGGATTATAAAGGTTAAGGTTGATAAGCAAGCAAAGCATTTTAATGAATTAGTTGTTCTTGTATCTAATAGCGATGCCCTTTACTGTATAAGTTTTAAAGGGAGAATTCACTCAAAAAAGGTTCTTAACCTTGTAAAACCTGAAAATGTTGGCGCAGTAGCCAACCTCGATAGATTTAAGCAATAACAATTCCTCATTTTTCTATCTTTTACCTTAATTTTCTATACTAAATTGGTATAAACCCTCTTTTTCTATATATTTAGTGATTGGAAAATATTTAGAACGATGGTAATCCTTACAATTTGGAAGTTTTTCTCTACAATTAATATCTCGCTGATTTTGATTGTGATATACCTTATTACTGTTTTTTCAACAGCAATAATGGTTGTTCGCGAAAAGCGCGATCCTGTTAAGACATCTACCTGGGTTCTCATTTTAATATTATTACCCATAGTTGGTCTTATCTTTTACATTTTCTTTGGACAATACCATCGCAAGGAGAAGATTTTCAATCGAAAAGGGCTACGAGATTTAGAGCAAATCGAGCATATTAGTCAATCGCAGATTGTCAAATTACATATTCAAAAGCTCCATCATAGCCAGCAAATAACCGATAATTTAAATATTATCACCCTTTTACTTAATAACAGTAAGGCTTTGTTGACTGAGTTTAATGAGGTTGAAATTTTACAAGATGGTAAAAAAGCTTTTGATTCTATTATTGAAGCCCTAAATAATGCTGAAAGTACAATTCATATCGAGTTTTACATTGTAAGCGATGATAATATTGGCAATAGGATTAAAGATATTCTGATAGCTAAGGCTAAAGCAGGAGTGGAGGTTCGATTGGTTTTTGATGATGTTGGTAGCTGGAGTCTCCCAAAAAGGTTTATAAAATCTTTAACAAATGCAGGTGTTCTAGTTTATCCTTTTATGGAAGTAAAATTCCCACTATTTACAAGCAAAGTAAATTATCGTAATCATCGTAAAATAATTGTTGTTGATGGTAAGGTTGGCTTTGTAGGAGGGATGAACATTGCTGATAGGTATATTGTTGGAAGTAAAGAACTTGGTCCTTGGCGCGATACAATGCTCAAGCTAAACGGCGAAGCGGTTAACTCGTTACAAGTCATCTTCTTAGTCGATTGGTATTTTGTTACAGGTCAGGATATTAGCGATAGAATAAAATTTTTTCCAAAACAGGAAATTACTACACATCACCCAATTCAGATCACCGCAAGTGGCCCCGATTCTGATTGGGCGAGCATAATGCAAGCATTTTTCTTGGCTATCACAAAGGCTAAGCATCATATTTACATCGCTTCACCATACTTTATTCCAAATGAAAGTATTCTTACTGCCTTAAAAACAGCAGCATTAAGTGGCGTTGATGTAAGAATAATGCTGCCTGGTAAATCCGACTCAACGGTGGTATACTGGAGTTCGCTTTCGTATATCTCGGAACTCATCGAGGCAGGTATTAAGGTATATTTGTATCAGAATGGGTTTAACCATTCAAAAATATTGATGATCGATACCTCTTTTGCCTCAGTAGGTTCTGCAAACATGGATATTAGGAGTTTTGAAGATAACTTTGAGATTGCAGCCATTGTTTATGATGAGCAGATAACAAGACAGTTAGAGGAGTCCTTTTTAAACGATCTTTCTCGTAGTTTATTCATCACTGCTGATGAGTGGGAACTTCGTTCACGTAAGAATAATTTGAAAGAATCCGTTGCACGACTATTTAGCCCATTATTCTAAATAATAATTGTGGCAAAATATTTGTTATGTTAGTTAAAACTAATAAACCGAAAATTATGAGAAAATTACCAGTTTTAATATTGATAGCATTGTTCACCATTGTAAATAGTGCTAACGCTCAATTTCTTAAATTTGGGCTAAAGGCAGGTATAACCTCCTCTAACGTTAAATTTGATAGTAAAACAGTTTCAACCTCTGATGGATTAAATGATTTCCTTGTTAAACAAGGCGATGCAAAAACAGGTTACCAATTTGGGCTTTATGCAAGAGTAAAAGCGTTAGGAATTTTTGTGCAGCCTGAATTACTTTTCTCTCATTCACAGAATGAAGTAATTATTGTTGATAAATCTTCAAGTAAAATCTATACCGAAGCCCAAAAATTTAATAAAATTGATATTCCTGTAATTGTTGGTTGGAAAATTGGACCTGCTCGTTTAGGTCTTGGCCCTGTAGCTTCTTTTAAACTGAGCAATTCCGATGGTTTAAAGGAAAAGCTAAATCAATTGACAAATGAAACAACAAAAAATAATTTGAGTAATGCAACCTTTGGTTATCAAGTTGGTGTTGGCTTGGATATATTAAAACTTTCGCTTGATGTTAGATATGAAGGAAATTTAAGCAAGTTTGGTAAAGGCGTTGAGATTGGAGGTAAAAACTATTCATTTGATCAACGTAACCCACAATGGATTTTCAGTTTAGGCTGGGCTTTTTAGATATGATCATTTTAAATATAAGAAGAGCCGCTTTTGCGGCTCTTCTGTTTTTATAGTGAGTTTACTGTTTGCCTAATTTTTACAAGTCTTTCAATTAACCCCTCAAGCAAATCAAGTTTCAGCATGTTCGCGCCATCTGATAATGCTTTGGCAGGATTTGGGTGAGTTTCCATGAATAGACCATCGGCACCCACAACAATTGATGCTCGAGCAATAGTTTCAATCATTTGAGGTTGTCCTCCAGTAACCCCAGATGTTTGATTTGGTTGTTGAAGCGAATGGGTAACATCAACAATCACAGGGAACCCAAAACTCCTCATAGTTGGAATTCCTCTGAAATCAACAATTAAATCCTGATAGCCAAAAGTCGTTCCCCTTTCGGTTAAGAATACTCTATTATTTCCCGCTTCCACAACCTTTTTGGCTGCAAATTGCATAGAATCAGGTGCTAAGAATTGACCCTTTTTGATATTTACAACTTTGCCCGTTTTAGCAGCTGCAATAAGTAGATCTGTTTGTCTGCAAAGGAATGCAGGTATTTGAAGAACATCAACATACTCAGCAGCAATTGCAGCCTCTTCGGCAGTATGGATATCGGTTACAATTGGTACCTGAAGTTTTGATTTTATATCGGCAAGAATTTTTAACGCTTTATCATCGCCAATTCCCGAGAATGAATCAAGTTTAGACCGATTAGCCTTTTTATATGATGCTTTAAAGATAAATGGCACTTTATACTTGTCGGTAATTCGTTTAATGGTTTCTGCTGTTTGATACGTGATTTCTTCATTTTCAACAACGCAAGGTCCAGCAAGTAATAAAAAGTTACCTGAATCGAGATGGTTGATGAATGGGATTGTTTTTAATATGCTCATATTTAGATTGTTAATATGGTTTACTAGTACCTGTATTTCGAACCCCAAAGTAAGGCTAATTTGGCAGCAATTTCCTTTTCCTTGCTATTATTCTGGGGTTTGTAAAGTTTTGTGCCTTCAAGTGCTTCAGGAAGAAAATCTTGAACAACAAAGTTTCCCTCAAAGCTATGCGCGTACTTATAATCAGCACCATAACCAACCTCTTTCATAAGCTTTGTAGGGGCATTGCGTAGGTGAAGAGGTACTGGTTGGTCTCCTGTTCGCTTTACAGTATCAAGAGCCATGCTAATAGCCTCATACGCCGAATTGCTCTTGGGTGATGTTGCTAAATAAATGGTAACTTGAGATAGGATTATTCTTGATTCGGGAAAACCAATCATCGAAACTGCTTGAAAGCAATTTGTAGCAAGCAATAGCGCATTTGGATTTGCCAAACCAATATCCTCTGATGCGAGGATTACTAATCTTCTGGCAATAAACTTAGGTTCTTCTCCTCCTTCAATCATCCTAGCAAGCCAGTATACAGCAGCATTAGGATCGCTACCTCTAATGGATTTAATAAAGGCGGATATTATATCGTAGTGTTGCTCACCATTCTTATCGTATAAAGCGATATTTTCTTGTAAAACATCAACTACAATCTTGTTATTGATGGTTATCTCCTGATTATTGGATTGTATATTAAATATTAAATCGATGATATTCAGTAACTTTCTAGCATCTCCCCCAGAAAATCTGAAAAGGGCTTCTGTCTCTTCAAGTTTGAATGTATACTTTTTAAGTACTGTATCCTTTTCAAATACTTTTTGAAGAAGTTCATTGAGTTCAATTTCTCCAAGCGACTTAAGGATATAGACCTGACAACGTGAAAGGAGTGGGGAAATAACCTCGAACGAAGGGTTTTCGGTAGTAGCTCCAATGAGCACAACAATGCCCTGCTCAACAGCCCCTAAGAGCGAATCTTGTTGTGATTTGCTAAATCGATGAATTTCATCGATAAATAGAATAGGAGCAGGAGAATCAAAATATTTTTGCGATTTCGCTTTATCAATTACATCTCGAACATCCTTAACGCCTGAGTTAACCGCGCTAAGAATAAAAAATGGTCTTTTAAGTTGATTGGCAACTATTTTTGCCAATGTTGTTTTGCCAACACCTGGAGGTCCCCATAATATAAAAGAGGAGATACTTCCGCTATCAATCATTCCCCTTAAAATGCTTTTTTCACCAACAAGATGCTTCTGCCCAATGTAATCATCGAGCGTTTTGGGGCGCATTCTTTCGGCAAGGGGGATATTGCTCATTTTTCTTTTTTTTGCAAAAATAACTACTTTTAATTTAAGGCTTTTAGTATTTTTGTTTTTGATACAGATAAAAACAACTTTTTGGCACTTTAGTTGTTCTTCAAATTAATATTAACAAGAAAATCAATAACCCCTAAACTTAAATAGTATGAAAATTCTTAAAAAACTTTCAATCTCTTTTGCATTACTAATTGCATTTTCTATGTTAGCAAATGCTCAAGGTGATGTAACTGAGTTGTTAAATGGAAATTTAAAAGATGCTAACACTTTAGCTAAGGCCTATCTTGAACCATTTGGAAAAGGATTTGGTACTAGTTTGAATAGTGGTTGGTATAATACTGCCAAACCTCATAAACTGTTTGGTTTTGACTTAACATTTACTGTATCAACTTCAATGATTCCTTCAAGCGATAAAAAGTTTGACGTTTCAAAGTTGAAGTTAGATTATTGGGAATTACAGAATCCTGCATTAAAAATGTCACCAACAGTTGCTGGTTCAAAGAATCCGGGAACAGTCTTACAACAAAAACTATTACCTGCAAATACATTAACCCTTCCTGAAGGAGCTGGTTTAGGTTTTGTTCCTGCCCCAATGATTCAAGCTGGTATTGGTTTGCCATTTAACACAGAGTTGGATATTAGATTATTACCTAAAATTAAGATACCTGATGCTGGTCAATTTAGCTTATGGGGCTTCGGTATCAAAAACGAGTTCAAAGAGTTTATCCCTGTATTTAAAGCAATGCCATTTAATGTATCTGCATTCTTTGGGTACACAAACTTTAAGTCAAGTTTTGATGCAGAGCAATCAGGTAACGAGAATAGTAACCAGAAGTTAGAGTTCAATGCTAAGGGTTATACTACAAAATTGTTAGTTTCAAAATCAATTCCAGTTTTAACAGTATATCTTGGTGCTGGGTATAGCAAAACAACTACAAATGTCGATTTAAAGGGTGATTACAATGTTTCTGGTATTGGAGCAGTTAATGATCCTTTAAAACTTGAATTTATTAATAAAGGCTTTAGCGCAAACGCAGGTCTTCGTCTAAAACTTGCTATTATTACTTTCCACTTCGATTATACTTTTGGTGAGTATAAGATATATAGCGGAGGTTTTGGTATCAGCTTCAGATAAATTGCTTACATTTTTATACAAAAAAAGCCCAGAAAAGAATTTCTGGGCTTTTTTATTTAATCAACACTTATTCTTTTTTACCTTTCTTCTCGGTAATAAAATCGGTGATATTGTGAGCAATCTTAAGTATCTTGATTACTTCATGATTCTCGTTAAATATGGGTGAATATGTTTCGATAAAGGTGTAGGTCTTACCCGAAAGGGTTGCCTTATTCGTTTCCTTACGAATTGAACCGCCCTTTAAAGCATTCCAGAAATCTTGGTACTCTTTACGTTGCTTATCGGTCATTTCAAGATTATCGCTGTGATGTGCACCAATTAGGTCTTTCAATTTTTGACCTGTTAGCTCAAGATAAGAGTCATTTACATGGATTATTCTACCGTTTAAGTCATATTCAAGCACATAGCTCGATGCGTTTAATGCATTTACCAGGCTATCGGTTTCAATCGATTTACGGGCAGATTCCTCCTGCGTAGCCTGAAGCTCTTCCATATTTTGTCTCATCTCTTCCTCTTGTGAAGCTAACTCCTCTGATTTGATTCTCGATTCTTCAAGCAGTTTTATTGTTCTTATATTGATTTTAACGTTTGAAATGGTTGTTGCAATGCTTTCCCCAATCTTTTCGATAAACTCAATAACATGCTTCTCAAATGGCTCAAACGAGGCAAGTTCAATAACACCATATACTTCGTCGTTTCGTTTTAATGGAACAAGAAGTAGGCATGTAGGAGTGTCGTTTCCTAATCCTGAAACAATATTAATATAATCCTTAGGTAATTCGGTTAAGAAAATCGTTTCACCTTCCTTGGCGCATCGCCCAACTAATCCTTCTCCAAGTTCAACCTTTTTTTGAAGATATTTTCGTCTATCGTAAGCAAAACTAGATGCTAGTTCAAAGTATATTTCCTTTTTATTGTCATCGTTTATAAGGAAAAGACCACCAATATTAGCACCAACATATTTAATGATATTACTAATAATTTGGTAGGAGAACTCATTCATATCGTCGTTATTTTGACGAAGTATCTCGGCAAATTTAGCGACACCCTGAGTAGCCCAATTCATCTTCTCATCATCGGCTTTGCGTTTATCCTCTTGTTCTTTAGCCACCTCAAGGCTTTTGCGCATATTAAGGAGCGATTCGCCCAGCAAATCGCCATCGCTAAGTTTGTTGTATTTAGTGCTTAAGTTTCCTTTCCCGATTTCATTGGCAAATGTTACAGTTTTCGATAATCCATCAATAAGCGTATTAACCGAATTACCAATATCTTCAATTTCATCGCCTGTTTTAACATTAATTTTGCTGTTTTGATCAATTTTACCTTGCGCCAATTCTCTAAGTATTTTCGTGGTGCGTACAAGTGGATTAGTTATGCTATATGCTAAAATCCAAACCACAAGAATTAAAACAAATAGCCCAATCAGAATTACAATCAATGAATTATTTGTAATCGTATTCGATTCCTTAAGCAACTCATTTGTTGGAACAAATATTGCAAGCGTCCATGGATTCTCACTTTTCTCAATAGGAAAACTTGAGAATGTTGCATAGTATTCGGTTTTCGATTTGGAATCTGTAAACTTTACAGAGAAGCTTTTGCCTTCAAAAACTTTTTTTGTTATCTCAAACTTTTTATTCTCAATGGGATAGATACTATCAAATGTTAATCCTATGTATTTCTCATTTGTATGTCCAACAATTGAGGAATTTTGCGAAAGGAGCATAGCAATGCTTCCAGCATAGGGCTTTATATCCTTAATGAGATGTTGATAATGTTCTAAAACAAAATCAAAACCTATTACTCCAGCAAATTTTTCGTTTTCAAGTATTGGAACGCATACGCTAGTTTCAAGAACGGTTAAATTGGAACCAGGATAGGTGTAGCTGTAAGGATCAACCACTGCCTCTTTCTTGTTGACTTTTAAAGCATAATAACTACTGCTTGTTATATCACCATCCATATTCTTATACTCGGTATTCTCCTTCAAAACACCATTTTCTCTATAATAGGTTAATGATACTCTTCCGAAGGGCTTTGTATATTTTGAATCGACAAATCCAAGCTCCCAACTACACCAAACTGACAAGAATTGAGGGTTTTGTACGGCAACATTCTTCATTATCCTAAATGTGCTTTTAATCCTATCCTTTTCCGAAAGTTCTCTGAAGTCAGCCAAACTATTAGCCATCGTTCTAGCCATTCCCATTTCGCTAGTTAGTGAAGCTTTTATGAGGTTTGCATTTTTTGCAGCAATGGCATCTGCAAGGCTAAAGGAGTCCTTAAGGGTAATAGAGTTTAACTTTTTAGTTAGGTAACCTATTGATGCAATAAATACGATTGAAGCTACTATTATTACGGATAGGAGCAGCTTAATTCTTATCTTCATCCTGATTTTCATTGCATTGAGTATTAGAGGGTGACGGTTTTACATTAAGGGTGAAAATAAACTTATATTTTGTGTATTGCAAGATATAAATAGAGAAATATTTAAATGATTGGAACGACTTCTCCATTAGCCATTAAATAAGATTATCAAACAACCTTATCATTTTTATCTATTGTTTTTATATTTTTGCCAAGTTAAACATCAAATAAAACTATATGAAACTACTTGAAGGTAAAACAGGTATTATTACTGGTGGTGCCCGTGGAATAGGCAGAGCAATTGCTATTGCTTACGCAAAACAGGGCGCAAATGTTGCATTTACTGACGTTGCTGCTGATGATAACTTTGCAAGTTTAGAAAAAGAGCTTTTAGCGTTTGGAGTTAAAGCCAAAGGATATGTTTCGGATGCAAGTAATTATGAGGCATCTATTAAAATGGTTGATGAAATTGCAGCCGACTTCGGTACAATCGATATTCTTGTTAATAATGCTGGTATTACCCGCGATACTCTTTTAATGAGAATGACCGAAGAGCAATGGGATTTAGTAATCAGAGTTAACCTTAAATCGGTTTTCAATCTTACTAAAGCCGTTCAAAAATACATGCTTAAGCAAAAGAATGGTTCAATAATTAATATGAG
Source organism: uncultured Rikenellaceae bacterium (assembly GCA_964390565.1). Taxonomy (GTDB): domain Bacteria; phylum Bacteroidota; class Bacteroidia; order Bacteroidales; family Tenuifilaceae; genus UBA8529. The sequence continues at coordinate 27,175 of CAYMII010000037.1, read as the reverse complement.
TTCTGTTGTAGGTGTATCAGGTAATGCAGGACAAGCAAATTACTCAGCATCTAAGGCTGGTATCATCGGTTTTACAAAATCTGTTGCTCGCGAACTTGGTTCGCGTAATATCCGCTGCAATGCTATTGCTCCAGGCTTTATCATTACTGAGATGACTCATAAACTTCCTGATGATGTTCGTGATGAGTGGGTAAAAAAGATTCCTCTTCAACGCGGTGGTACCCCAGAAGATGTAGCCAATGCTTGCATTTTCTTAGGTTCTGAACTTTCATCGTATGTTAGCGGACAAGTATTGAATGTTTGCGGTGCTATGAATACCTAATCATTTATTATTATATCTTTACAAAAACCATCCATTAGGGTGGTTTTTCTTTTATAAACTATTTTGAATTATGAAAAACTTAACAATAATAATTGCAATAATTTCTTTAGGTATAACTTCATGTATACCTTATAAAGAAATTGATATACAATATATTAAAAAAAATAAATTTGATTTACCCGCTAATATCTCAAATCCAATAATCCTTGTTAACTTATATCAAAAACCATTACTAAATGATAAGGAAAGTTTTGAGTTCGCTATTGATAGCCTTGCTGCAGAGGAAGCAGCAGGAGCAATGAAAGAGAATCTTGAAAATTCACCTTGGTTCGAAGGTTTTAATTTGCCTGTAAGAAAGTATTTCCGAAACGATAACTCAAAGTATATCAAGCCTATTTCGTGGGAGAACATTTATAGTATTGCAAGTCATGATTCCTCAAATCTTATTATTTCGTTAGAGTATATTAAGGTTAACGAAACTACTGATGCATATAAAACACAGGTTGATGGGGTGGACTACTACTATGGGTGTTTAAACGCAAATGTTTACTGCTACTGGAGGATTTATGACGTTGTAAAAAAGAAGATTCCTTTTGGTGAACTTTATAAAGATACTCTCATCTGGGAAAATCGTGATTGGATACCCGTAAAAGTTGGGAATCAATTACCTGGATACTTTTCAGCAGCGGCATATGTTGGAAATGAATGTGGTACAAAGATGGCTGCTAAAATTGCACCTATTTGGCTGAATGATAAAAGATTGCTTTTTCATATTGGTTCTAAAGAGATGGAGAAAGCCGCTTTATTTGCAATCAATGGGCAATGGATAGATGCAGCCTTGGAATGGCAAAAAGTTTTCGCATTAAAAAATCGAAAACTAAGTGCCAAAGCAGCGTTTAATATGGCTTTGGCTAACGAGTTGCTTGGGAAGTTTGATTTAGCCCTTGAATGGCTTAAAAAGGCAACGAATTATTACCCTTTACCAGAGATTGATAGTTATACCATTACAATTCAAGATAGAATTAATAACTCGCTCAAATAGATTTATTTATGGTTGACATTATTTTTTATACAATTGTGGGCGTGATGCTTTTCAATTTTTCCTTTTCAATGGTTCTCGAGTGGTTTAATTATCGTTATCGACCAGTTTCATTACCCGACATTATATCAGATGTTTATGATTCAGATAATTACATAAAACAGCAAAACTATGAGAAAGAAAAGCTTAGGTTATCCATTATTGAATCTACTTTCTCATCAATTTTAATTGTAACTTTTTTCTGTTTAAAAGGATTTGGGCAATTGCAAGCTTTAGTAGCAGGTGTGACACAAAATCTAATTCTACAAACCCTTATCTTTTTTGGGGTTCTAGGTCTTGCTGCATTGGTTTTATCAATACCATTCAGCTATTACGATAAGTTCACAATCGAGGAAAAGTACGGTTTTAACAAGTCGACAAAAGGGCTTTTTATAATTGATTTACTTAAAAGTATTTTACTGTCAGTGGTTATTGGCGGAGCAATTTTAGCATTGATTACTTGGCTATATATGCTTAATCCTAAAGTTTTTTGGATTACTGCGTTGATTGTAATGCTGCTGTTTTCATTAATAATGAATGCATTATACTCGACCATCATTTTACCGTTATTCAATAAAAAGAGCCCTCTGCCTGAGGGTGAACTCAAAAACAAGGTTGTTGAGTTTGCAAACTCTATAGGCTTTTCCATTAATAACATCTATGTAATTGATGGATCTAAGCGTTCAACCAAAGCAAATGCTTTTTTTACCGGATTTGGGCGAAAAAAGAGAATCTTTTTATACGATACGCTTACAAATAATCTATCAGATAATGAGATTGTTGCTGTTTTTGCACACGAACTTGGTCATTACAAAAAGCATCATATATGGATTAACCTAGTATTAGGCATTTTTCAAACAGCTTTGTTCCTTTTCTTTTTCGGGTTATTGTCTGAAAGTATTGTGTTTACTAAGGTTATGGGAGGAATGGGTGATGTTGCCGTTTTTTACTTAAATGCGTTGTGTTTTGTCCTTTTAATCGAACCAATCCAGACAATCATTGAGTTAGCAACCAACTTTCTTAGTCGTAAAATGGAATACTCTGCCGATGGTTTTGCCACAGTGCATGGACAGGGCGAATATCTTATGAATGCTCTTAAAAAGATATCATCTCTTAACTACTCAAATCTAACGCCTCATCCATTTTATGTTTTGATAAACTATTCACATCCTACGCTTTACAATAGATTAATGGCAATAAAAGTTAAAATTAAAGGTTAATTACTGCAATTTGAACACCTCAAAACGCTTGTTGTGGTTGAATAATTAACTATTTTTGCCAAGCAAATCTGTTTTGGCTTACTCAAATACGATTGTCTATTATGGCTTTTATCAGCATAAGTTATTTGAGATGAATTGTTTGCCAAAGTATTATATGCCGAGATAGCTCAGGGGTAGAGCAGCTGTTTCGTAAACAGCAGGTCGTGGGTCCAAATCCCATTCTCGGCTCCAGAAGGGTGACCATTATTGGTTACCCTTTATTAATCGAATAGTATGAACGCTGAGCTTATCACCATAGGTGACGAAATTCTTATTGGTCAGATTGTTGACACCAATTCTGCTTGGATTGCCGAGCATCTGAACTCTATCGGTATGTCAGTAAATAGGATTATATCGATTTCAGATTCAGCAGAGGCTATAAAAGCCTCTATTGATGATTCGTTCAATAATGTCAGCCTTATTATTATAACTGGTGGTCTAGGCCCAACGAATGATGATATCACAAAAAATACGCTGAACGAGTACTTCAATGGTAAATTTATAATTCATGAAGGGACTCTAGCTCAAATAGCATCAATTTTTAGTAAGCGAGGCTTAGAATTAACAGAGTTAAACCGTAAACAAGCCGAGGTTCCCAATTGCTGTACTGTACTTCCAAATCTATTAGGAACAGCGCCAGGTATGTGGTTTGAGCAAGATGGTAAAATATTGATCTCTTTACCCGGTGTACCTTTTGAAATGGTTGGTTTAATGCAAAACGAGGTATTGCCAAGGCTCTCAAAGATGAATGAAGGTCAAGTGGTTGTTCATAGAACCATTCAGACCTTTGGCCTTCCTGAGTCATTTCTAGCCGATAAACTTTCACAATGGGAGGGTCAACTACCTAAAAACATAAAACTGGCCTATCTGCCAAGTCCAACATCCATTCGATTAAGGTTATCGGCTTATGGAACAAAGAATATAGATTTAGGTTCCATTATTAATGTAGAGGTTGAGAAATTGGGTCAAGTTATACCTAAATATATATTTGGTGAGGGTGATGATTCACTCCAAAGTGTAGTTGGACAAATGCTTAAACAGAAGAGTGCAACACTTTCTACTGCTGAGAGTTGTACTGGGGGAACTATATCTCAGTTGATTACTCAAATCCCCGGATCTTCAGCATATTTTAAAGGGTGTGTTGTGGCTTACTCAAATCAAGTTAAGGAAGAAATACTTGGTGTTGACCCTGAACTGATTAGAGTTCATGGTGCAGTTAGCATTCCAGTAGTTGAAGCGATGGCAAAAGGGGTAAAATCTCGATTAAAATCCAATTATGCTATTGCCGTTTCGGGGATTGCAGGTCCCGATGGAGGGAGCGAAGCGAAACCTGTTGGAACAATTTGCATTGCCATAATTTCAGATAAATCATTAATAAGCAATACGTTGATGTTTACGTCAGATCGAACAAGGAATATCATTAGAGCATCAGCAACAGCACTGAATATGCTCCGACTAATGCTAATTGATGAAAATCTTTGATTTAATGTAAATATTTTTCAATAAAAATTTGAATATTTAAATATTTATAGCGTATTTTGCGTCCTGTTTTGAAAAACCTGTTTGAAAATCATTATAGAGATGTCAAGAATTTGTCAGATTACCGGGAAAAAAATGATGGTTGGGAATAATGTTTCCCATTCAAAAAGAAGAACTAAAAGAAGATTTTATCCAAATCTTCTTACTAAAAGATTCTTTCTAGAAGAAGAAAACCGCTGGGTTACTTTAAAAGTTACAGCAGCTGGTGTTCGTACCATCAATAAAAAAGGACTCCAAGCAGTTCTTAAAGAATCACAAGGAAAAGGGTTGATTAACATTTATTAAAGAATTTAGAAATGGCTAAGAAAGGTAACAGGGTGCAGGTTATTATGGAATGTACTGAGCATAAAGAAAGCGGTATGCCAGGTACTTCTAGATATATAACCACTAAAAATAAGAAGAACACCCCAGAACGATTAGAGTTCCGTAAGTACAACCCTATTTTAAAAAGGGTAACCCTTCATCGTGAAACAAAATAATTTATAAGAAATGGCAAAGAAAGTAGTTGCTTCGATGCAAAAGGGTGAGTCAAGAACTCGTACCAAGTGCATCAAAATGGTTAAGTCGCCAAAAACTGGTGCTTACATGTTTAAAGAGGAAATGGTAAACAACGCTGAAGTTCAAGATTTTTTCAAAGCAAAATAATCTTGTTTTCGGGCTTGAGACATATTTGAAAAAGCTTTCTGTAATGGAAAGCTTTTCTTTTTTGTATATTCGGCTATTATTAATATTTTATTCGCCATGGGTGTTTTAGGATTTTTCTCTAAGGAAAATAAGGAATCCTTGAATAAAGGGCTCGAGAAAACCAAGGAAAGTCTTTTGAAGAAGATTTCAAGGGCTGTTGTTGGAAAATCTCGGGTTGATGATGAAGTGCTCGATAATCTTGAAGAGGTTCTCATTTCCTCAGATGTTGGGGTTGAAACTACTTTAAGAATTATTGATAGAATTCAGAAAAGGGCACAAAATGAGAAATTTCTTAATACAGCGGAGCTTAACCAACTTCTTAAATCTGAAATTGCAGCGCTGCTTGCCGAGAATAAGTCGGTTGAAACCGAACTTCTTCCCGAAAATACCGATGGAAATCCCTATGTAATCATGGTTGTGGGGGTTAATGGTGTAGGTAAAACAACCACCATTGGTAAACTTGCAAACCTATATAAAGAGATGGGGAAATCTGTTATGATTGGCGCTGCTGATACTTTTAGAGCTGCTGCTGTAGATCAAATATCAATTTGGGCCGAACGAGTTGGAGTTCCAATTGTTAAGCAGCAAATGGGTGCTGATCCTGCTTCTGTGGCATTCGATACGCTTACATCAGCAAAGGTAAATAATGTTGATGTGGTAATTATCGATACAGCAGGAAGGTTGCACAACAAGATAAACCTCATGAATGAACTATCGAAAATCAAAAAGGTGATGCAGAAGGTAATTCCTAACGCACCTCATGAGGTTCTTTTGGTTTTAGACGGTTCAGTTGGTCAGAATGCTTTTGAGCAGGCCAAAGAGTTTACAAAATCAACTGAGGTAACCGCATTAGCCCTTACAAAGCTAGATGGTACGGCAAAAGGCGGTGTTGTTATTGGCATATCAGATCAATTTAAGATACCAGTAAAATATATTGGTGTGGGCGAGAAGGTTACTGATCTTCAAATTTTTAATCGTTTTGAGTTTGTTGACTCATTATTTAGCTAATTGAGATTTTACAATAAATCATAACCCGAGAGCTATCTCGGGTTTTTATATATACAAGCATGAGTAAAAAGAGAAAAATAAATATAGTTACCCTCGGATGTTCAAAGAATGTCGTTGATTCAGAGTTTCTTATGAAGCAACTTGATTCTGATGGCTGGGAGGTGGTTCACGATTCCGACGATACTTCGGCAAAAGTAGTTGTAATTAATACCTGTGGTTTTATTGCAGATGCTAAAGAGGAATCTACGGATACAATTCTTCGTTTTGTTAACGCTAAAAATCAAGGTGTTATTGAAAGGGTATACGTCATGGGATGCCTTTCTCAGCGATATAAGACTGAATTAGAAGGAGAAATACCCGAGGTTGATGGTTTTTACGGTGTAACCGACTTACCTGTTATTTTAAAGGATTTAAAATCGAATTATCACCAAGAGGATGTGAATAAAAGGATACTTACAACTCCAAAGCACTATGCATATCTTAAAATTTCCGAAGGATGTAACTGGGGGTGTGGATATTGTGCTATCCCTTTGATTAGAGGAAAACATATATCTCGTAAAATGGAGTCGCTGATTGAAGAGGCTACTCAACTTGCAAAGTATGGAGTAAAGGAATTGCTCATCATTGCTCAAGATTCAACATATTATGGTTTAGATATTTATGGTAAAAGGAGATTGCCTGAACTAATTGAGCAGTTAAGTAAAATCAATGGAATTGAATGGATTAGGATACACTATGCCTACCCAAGTAACTTCCCAATGGAATTGATAAGCGTTATAAAGAACAATCCAAAAGTTTGTAAGTATCTAGATATCCCATTTCAGCATATCAGCGATAATATGTTGAAAGTAATGCGAAGAGGATTGACTAAATCTGAAACAATAGATTTAGTTGCTAAACTAAGAACTGAAGTGCCTGATATTGCAATACGTACAACATTTTTAGTGGGTCACCCTGGCGAAACGGAAGCTGATTTCAATGAACTCCTTGAGTTTGTTAAAGAATCAAAGTTTGACAGAGTAGGTGTTTTCACCTATTCGGAGGAAGAAGGAACATATGCTGCAAAAAATCACCCCGATAACATCTCGGAGAGTGTTAAAAATAGTAGGCTAGAGGCTTTAATGGAGTTACAGCAGGATATCTCTTTGAATAATAATATTAAGAAAGAAGGGAAAACCTTGAAGGTTATTGTAGATCGTTTTGAGGGGGATTATGCTGTTGGTCGTACAGAGTACGATTCACCTGAGGTTGACCAAGAGGTACTAATAAGTATTAGTGGCAAGAAGAAGGTAAAAATTGGTGATTTTATTTCGGTTACGATAACCCAATCCGATAATTACGATTTAATAGGAGAGATGATATAAAAAAGAAACGCTGCCCATGAGCAGCGTTCTTTGTTTTAGACTAGCGTTTTTAGCGCTTTTAGAGCTTCATAGTAGTTAGGTTCTTGTCCAACATTAGGAACTACCTCTACATATCTTATAACATCATCTTTATCAATAACAACAACACCTCTTGCAAGTAGTCTTAAATCTTTAATTAAATAACCATACTTACTTCCAAAATCAACCTCTTTATAATCTGAAAGAGTTGTTAGGTTGTTAATTCCTTCTGCTCCGCAGAATCTCTTTAGAGCGAATGGTAAGTCAGCTGAAATTGCAATAAATGCAACCTTGTCGCCATAAGATCCAGCCTCGGTATTAAATTTATGAGTTTGCATTGAGCAAACACCGGTATCGATTGAAGGAAATATTGATAATAATTTCACTTTTCCTTTAAAATCAGATAGCTTAACAGGTTTTAAACCATTGTCAACTGCTGTAAATTCAGGTGCTTTATCACCAACTTTGATTCCATTGCCTGCAAGGGCTATTGGATTACCTCCGAATAGTACTGTACGATTTTCCATTTTTTTCTATTAATATTTTTGATTAGTAACAGCTGATAATTGATTTTGTTTAACAAAAAACTATTATTCCTCATCAACAACAACATCTGCTTCGCCTTTCGAAATAATTTTAATGGAAACCTCTTCCTTCTTCTTGTTGAAGCCAACTGAGATTGTATCACCTGCTTTTAAAGTACAGTTGATAATTGTCTCTGCCATTGGATCTTCAAGATATTTTTGGATGGCACGTTTCAATGGTCTTGCCCCGTATTGAATATCAAAACCTTTATCGGTAATAAAATCTTTTGCTGCAGGGGATAACTTAATTGTATATCCTAGACTAATAATCCTATCGTATAAGCCTTTTAACTCAATATCAATGATTTTATGAATATCATCTTTTGTTAAAGAGTTAAACATGATAATATCATCGATACGGTTAAGGAATTCAGGTGCAAAAGCCTTCTTAAGAGCCTTTTGAAGAATATTCTTTGGCACTTCGCCTGCAGAAGCTTCTTTTGCTTGAGTATTGAATCCAATACCTTGTCCATAGTCTTTTAGCTCTCTAGAACCGATATTCGAGGTCATTATTACGATAGTATTCTTAAAATCTACTCTACGACCTAAACTATCTGTAAGTAAGCCTTCGTCAAGCACTTGTAATAGTAAGTGGAACACATCAGGGTGAGCTTTTTCAACCTCATCGAGAAGAACAACTGAATAGGGCTTTCTGCGAACTTTTTCGGTTAGCTGACCACCTTCTTCATAACCAATATAGCCTGGAGGTGCTCCAACAAGTCGAGATACAGAGAATTTCTCCATATACTCGCTCATATCGATACGAATAAGGTTGTCGTATGAATCAAATAGATATTTTGAAAGCACCTTCGCCAATTGGGTTTTTCCAACGCCTGTAGGACCAAGGAAGATGAACGTACCGATTGGTTTGCTTGGATCTTTTAATCCTGCACGGTTACGTTGAATAGCCTTAACCACCTTGCTAATAGCTTCATCTTGACCAATTACTGATCCTTTAAGCTCTTCTGCCATTTTAACTAAACGAGCGCCTTCTGCTTGGGCAATTCGCTGAACAGGAACACCGGTCATCATTGCAACAACTTCTGCAACTTTTTCAGCATCAACGGTCTCGCGATGTTTAGTTAGTTCCTTTTCCCATTTTTTCTGCTCTTGATCAAGTAGTTCGATAAACTGCTTCTCTTTATCGCGGAAACTAGCAGCCGATTCAAAATCTTGATTTTTAACAGCTTTTATTTTGTCACGCTTGGCCTCTTCAACCTGCTTCTCAAGCATTATTATCTTCTCAGGTACCTTGATATTTGAAATGTGTACCCTTGAACCGGATTCATCAAGAGCATCAATAGCTTTATCTGGTAAATGGCGGTCGCTAATATAGCGCATAGTTAACTTTACACAAGCCTCAATTGCTTCGGGTGTATAGTTAACATTATGATGCTCTTCATACCTATCCTTAATGTTGTTTAAGATCTCTACAGTTTCTTCAGGAGATGTAGGATCAACCATAACCTTTTGGAATCGACGCTCCAGGGCACCATCTTTCTCTATATGTTCACGATACTCATCAAGTGTAGTCGCTCCAATACATTGTAATTCACCGCGAGCAAGGGATGGTTTTAGCATATTTGCTGCATCTAATGAACCTGTTGCGCCACCAGCGCCAACAATGGTATGGATTTCATCGATAAAAAGGATTACATCACTTGTTTTGGAAAGCTCATTCAGAATAGCTTTCATGCGTTCCTCAAATTGCCCACGATACTTTGTACCAGCAACAATTGAGGCTAAATCGAGCGTAACAACTCTTTTATTAAATAGAACTCTCGAAACTTTCTTCTTTATTATCCTAAGGGCTAAGCCTTCTGCAATTGCAGATTTTCCAACGCCTGGTTCACCTATAAGGATTGGATTATTCTTTTTACGTCGACTTAAAATTTGAGCAATACGCTCAATTTCACGCTCACGCCCAACAATAGGATCGAGACGACCCTCTTCAGCGGCTTTGGTTAAGTCAATGCCAAAATTGTCTAATACAGGTGTGTCTGAAGCTGGTTTCCCTGAGTTTTGCTGAGGTCCGCTACGAGGAGCTCCGAATTGGCTACGCTCATCATCATCATCATTTGAAAAATCAGCCTTTGATTTGATTTCATCGACCTCTAATTCTGCTCTGAAAACTGAGTAATCAATTTTTCTTTCAGCAAGAAGTTGAGTTACATAGCTGTTTTCATCTTTAAGAATTGCAAGTAGGAGATGAGCAGTATTTACATTATCAGTTTTTAAGGATCTAGCCTCAAGAAAAACTAATTTTAAAGCTCTTTCAGCTGATTTGTAAAGACTTAAATCCTCTGAGTCAGTTGAGTTAAGAATTTGATTTGTATTTATGAGTTTCTTCTCTATAAGCTTTTTTGTTTCAGCTAAATCTAAGCCTAATGAGTTGAGTACGTCAATTGCAATGCTTTCTCCATCGCGAAGAATTCCCAAAAACAGATGTTCAGGGCTTATCGAGTTATTACCTAGTCTAATAGCCTCTTCGCGGCTATACGAAAGCACATCTTTAATTTTTTGAGAGAATTTTGAATCCATAGTTAATTTCACTTAAAATTCGATTACTAAAGTAATACAGATTAACATAAAAACAAGTGGAAAGTTTAAATAACTTTTAAACGACTTTTATTAACATTTTTAAAGGAATAAAGGGTATAAATGTTAATAAAACATTAATTTTTATTAGTAAAATATTGATGAGAATTGAGTACTTTAGCGGGTTCAAAATTGGTAAGTAAAGAATAATCATTATAAGCATTTATAGAAGTATTATGGCTGAAGGAGAAAGAATTATTCGGATTAACATCGAGGAAGAAATGAAATCCGCCTACATTGACTATTCAATGTCGGTTATCGTTTCAAGAGCATTGCCTGATGTAAGAGATGGTTTAAAACCTGTACATCGTAGAGTACTATTTGGTATGTCGGAACTGGGTGTTACAGCCGGTAAACCCTTTAAAAAATCTGCTCGTATTGTAGGTGAAGTACTTGGTAAGTATCACCCACATGGCGATACATCGGTTTACGATGCAATGGTGAGAATGGCTCAGGAATGGTCCCTTCGATACCCATTGGTTGATGGTCAAGGTAACTTTGGTTCGGTTGACGGCGATAGCCCTGCTGCAATGCGTTACACCGAGGCACGTTTAACTCGAATTGCGGAGGATACTCTTGCCGATTTAGATAAAAACACCGTTGACTTCAGGCTAAACTTTGATGATACGCTTGAGGAGCCAACGGTTCTTCCAACAAAAATTCCTATCCTATTAGTGAATGGTTCATCCGGTATTGCTGTTGGTATGGCTACCAATATGGCTCCGCATAACCTTTGCGAAGTTGTTGATGCCATTTGTGCAACTATCGATAATCCTGATATTACCATTGAAGAACTTTTACACTATATCAAAGGTCCTGATTTTCCAACTGGAGCAATTATATACGGTACTCAAGGGGTTAAAGAGGCATATCTAACTGGTAAAGGTCGGGTTGTTATTCGCTCTAAAACAGAGATTGAGCAAACCGAATCGGGCAGAGCAAAGATTATCGTTTCCGAAATCCCTTATATGGTTAATAAAGCGGAGATGATTAAAAAAATCGCTGACTTAATTAACGAAAAGAAGCTTGAAGGCATTAGTTACATTAACGATGAATCTGATAGGCAGGGAACTCGCGTTGTAATGATATTGAAAAAAGAAGCTGTCGCTAATGTTGTTTTAAATAATCTATATAAACATTCACAGCTTCAATCTTCATTCGCTATTAACAACATTGCTTTGGTAGATGGTCGTCCAAAAGTATTGAATTTAAAGGATTTAGTTACTCTTTTTATAAAACATCGTCTTAATGTTATATTAAGGAGAACTCAATACGAGCTAGATCAAGCCGAAAAAAGAGCTCATATCCTCGAGGGTTTATTAATAGCAATAGATCATATAGATGAGGTTATTGCACTAATTAGAGCTGCAGATACTCCAGATCAGGCTCGTGAGAGCTTGATGAATCGCTTTGGATTGTCTGATATTCAGGCTCGTGCAATTATAGATATGCGTTTACGCAGTCTTACTGGGCTTGAGCGTGATAAGGTAAAAGAAGAGTATAATGAGCTGTTAAAACAGATAGAATACTTTAAAAAGGTTTTGGCTGACTTTGTATTACAGATGAAGATTATTAAGGATGAGATGCTCTATGTCAAAGAAAAATATGGTGATGAGCGTCGTACCGAGATAATTCATAGCGCAGAAGAGTTTAACCCTGAAGATTTCTATGCTGATGAGGAAGTTGTAATTACCATCTCAAGGCTAGGTTATATCAAGCGCACACCATTGTCAGAATATAGAACTCAAGCAAGAGGCGGTGTAGGAGCGAAGGGCAGCAACACAAGGGATGAAGATTTTATTGAGCACTTGTATATTGCAAGTATGCATAATACAATGCTATTCTTTACTGAAAAGGGTAAGTGCTTCTGGCTAAAGGTTTATGATATTCCTGAAGGAACAAAAACTTCAAAAGGAAGAGCTATTCAGAATATGCTAAATATTGAAAGTGATGACAATGTAAAAGCATATTTGAACGTTAAGAAGCTGACCGACACAGAATACATTAAGAATAACTATATTATTCTATGTACTAAGAAGGGTATAATTAAAAAAACATCTTTAGAGGCATATAGTCGCCCAAGACAAAACGGCGTTCTTGCTATTACTGTTAAAGATGGAGATCAACTACTTGAAGCATGCTTAACTAATGGCACATGCCATGTAATTATTGCTGCAAAAGAAGGTAAAGCAATAAGATTCCCCGAGAATTTAGTTCGACCAATTGGAAGGACGGGTAGCGGCGTTAGGGCTATTTCCATTAAGCAAACCGATGAGGTGATTGGCATGGTTTGTGTAAATGAACATGAAAAGAAGGAAATACTAGTCGTTTCAGAGATGGGTTTTGGCAAGCGTTCTGATTTAGATGATTATCGGATTACCAATAGGGGAGGAAAGGGCGTTAAAACGCTAAATATCACCCCTAAAACAGGTAATATTATTGCAATAAAGGCCGTAACTGATAACGATGATTTAATGATCATCAACAAAAGTGGAATAACCATTAGGTTATCGGTTGCTAAAATGAGGGTGACTGGCAGAGCAACACAAGGAGTAAGGCTAATCAACCTTAAAAACAATGATGGTATTGCAGCCGTTGCTAATGTTGATGCTTCAGACGAAAATATGGGTACTGAAGACGGGGTTGTATCAGAAAATATTAGTTCAGATGTTGAATAATTAATTATTTACCAATACTTTTGCCGAAAATTAAACAAGAACTTAATCTTTATAACAATGAAAAAACTAACAATTATTTTACTTATTGTATTCGGATTCAACCTTGTATCTAATGCACAGGGTGGGGTTCAAATTAACTTTGATCAACTGAAAAAGAAAGTTGAAAAAAGTAATGCAGATATTGAAAATCCTAAGAAAAATATCAAAGAAGGCACTTGGATGGATAGAGCTGATTTGATGATGGAAGTATTTGATTCTCATATCTATGAAAACTCACTTAACACAGATTTAACAACTTTTAATCTAGTTATTGGTTCTCAAGTTAAAAATACAGTACAAGAGAATGTTGATGGTGTTTTAGTCGAAAAGAAAATTACTGAAAGAACTATTTTCTACTTTATCGATGGTAAACTTGAGCGCTATGAGGTTTTAAATCCATTAGTTGAAAATCCTCTAGACTTAGCTTTTGATTGTCTAAAAAAAGCCCAAGAAATTGATGCAACTGGAAAAAAGAGCAAGAAAATAGCAGAAAAATATCAAATGTTAAAACAACGTTATATTACAAACGGTTCAAATTGCTATAGTTTCAAAAATTACGATTGCTCATTTAATAATTTTGAAAAGATCATCCAAATAGGCGCGCTTCCAATTATCAATGTTAAAGATACTTCTGTTTATTACTTTTGCGCGTTATCTGCTCAACTCTCAGGTAAAAGTGATAATGCAGTTAAATATTACACAAAAGCAATTGAACTGAATTACTTTTCTGAGGGCAATGTGTATTCAAACTTGTCACAATGCTATAAAGCAATTGGCGATGAGCAAAGTAGTTTAAAAGTTCTTGAAGAAGGTTTTGCGAAATTTCCTAAAAGTCAAAATATTCTCATTGCCTTAATAAATTATTATCTTTCTAAAAATGAAGACCCTAGTAAAGTAGTTAGTTATATTGATAAAGCTTTGGTTGACGATCCTAATAATGCCTCGCTATATCATGCAAAGGGTGCAATTTATGATAAGATAAATGATTTTGATAACGCTGTTTTAGCTTATAAAAAAGCGATTGAAATTGATAACAAGTATTATGATTCATATTATAACATTGGCGTTTTAATTTATAACAAAGGTGTTAAATATATAGAAGAAGCAAACAGAATTCCAGCAAAGGAAATTGAAAAATATGATGCCACAATTGCAAAAGCAAACATAGAATTTAAAAATTCATTACCTTATTTTGAGAGGGCTTTTGAAATTAATTCAAATGATAAGTTTACTGCTGAAACATTAAAAAATATTTATTTTAGATATAGGAATGAAAGTCCGGAAATGAAATCAAAATATGATGAGATTGTTATTAAATTAGAAAGTATAAAGTAATTATTAGCCCTAGAATAAACTAGGGCTAATAATTTTTTATTATATTTAACATAATATTGATTATAGGACTATTATTTCATTTTAAATCTTGTTGAAATTATCTTTAATTATTTTTTTGTTAGTGTTCATGAAATATCAATTTTTAATGTATAATTGCAGAAAATTATTAAGGTGCTGTATGGAAAAGAAAAAGCTGGTTGTCAGCTATAACAACTTATCGCCAGAAATATTGGAGCTTGTTAAGAAGAAATACCCAACTGGTTATTTAAATCACGTTATTAAAGTTACTAAACCTAATAACGATTTTTTTTATGCAATTACACTTGATTCCGAGGATACTAGTTATCTGATCAAGGTAAACGTTAAAATTGATACAAAGCCAAAGGATGAAGATGAAGATAAAGATTTCTTCTCCGATAGTGATGATATTGGTACAAACGAGGATTCATTCCCAGATGAAGTTGCAGATGAACCTGCAGAAGAATATAGCGACGATTAGCGCTTTAAAGGTCGATTTCTAACTGAGGTCGACCTTTTCTAAACCCAATTACTTTACATTTCACCTCATTTTGAGCCCCAATCCGTAGCAATTCTTCCTCACTCAAAACGATTCCACTTTTATTATTAGCCTTATCTAGCACTATTACGCTTTTAACCTCTTTATCTTCGAGGTTTACATAGTTTTCAATGCTGCTAATTTTAAAAATATAGCTCTCTCCTACCTTATACCAAGGATTTTCTGGTTCTACTTGCGTTAGCCCATTTGAATTATATCCAATGACCTTGCAATAGCATATTTGGCCGACTTTAAAACCATAATGTTTGTAATACTTAACTTTTAATCTTGAGGCTATTTTACCTAAACTGTCTTCAAGCGAGTAATACTCTTCAGAATTCTCAACAACAATTGCATTAATTTTAAATTCTATTAATTCGTATAGGTGAATATTATCAATTATTTCCTGAGATTGAGAAAATGATAATATTGGAAAGCCTTTTTTAATTCTTTCAACTTTTAATGGTATTTGATCTTTGAACAAATATGTTTGGTTTTGATTGACAAACAGTTCTATTTCATTGTCAAATAAATCTTTAACAACAAGGCTAATCGATTTATCAACGTTCTCCTTAATTGTTTCTTTTTTGAAGAAGTATTCTTGGCCTTCAATATAAAGAGGATGTCTTGGTTCTAAAAAAACTTGACCGGCGCAGTTTACTTTATCGACTTTACATTCGATTTTTTGTCCAATTTCATAATTGTACTTAACATAATACTCGCTTTTGAGTAGCATTTTACGACCTGATTCATGGAGAAGAATGAAATGGTCACCTTTCACAGGGACATCAATAATGCCTAAAATCTTAAAAGTGTAAAATATGCCCTGCTCAAATTTCATTAAAAGGAGTTTATTTTACTTCAATTCGACCATCTCCTACTCTTACCTCACCAATGACTGTAGAGTGAATATAACCGCTATTTTTAAGCGAAATTAAAACACTATCAACCCTATCGGGTTGAACACCCATGAGTAGACCGCCAGAGGTTTGAGCATCGGAGAATATCATTTTGAGGTTATAATCGCATTGATTAAAGTCAACCGAAGGTTGAACATATTCAAGGTTCTTAAAAGCAGCACATGGTATGCAGCCATTATCAACAAGGTTATACGCTTCAGGGATAACGGGCACTGATTTTGAATCGATAAGGATATCAACCTTACTTGCCTTAGCCATCTTTAAAGCATGTCCAAAAAGACCAAATCCAGTAATATCAGTTGCTCCTTTAACATCATTTTGTTGAATGATATGCGCTCCATCCTTATTGAGCATCTTCATATAGTTTAAGGCATCTTTATATGTTTGATGCTCAACTAAACCTAATTTCTGTCCAGCAACGATAACGCCTGTTCCAAGTGGCTTTGTCAAAATAAGTTTATCTCCAACTCGAAGCCCAGCATTGGTGATAACCTTTTGTGGATGAACTCGACCTATCACGGCTAATCCAAATTTTGGTGGATTATCATCGATTGTATGGCCACCTATAATTATTGTGTTTGCTTTTGTAGCAACGCTTGCAGCGCCTTCTAGAATCCTAGCATACTCTTCAACAGGGATAATTGATGCGGGAAACATTGCAATGTTAAGTGCAAGGAATGGTTCTCCACCCATGGCATAAACATCACTTAGTGAGTTTGTTGCAGCAATTTCGCCAAACTCAAATGCATCGGAACAGATAGGTGGAAAAAAATCAGTGGTGAATATTAGCGCTAGGTCATCATTTATTTTATAAACACCAGCATCATCGTGGGTATCAATATCAACTAAGACATTAGAATCTTTGATTCTATCAAGGTTTAAAAGAATTTTTTCAAGAACTGTTGCCGGAATTTTCGCCGAGCACCCTCCGCTTTCGACTGTTGTAAGTAAATCAAACGACATTGCTATTTTGTACTAATTAGATGTTTAACCTGGTTCTTTTCTAAAAGAGAACTAACTTCTAATGATTGAACTTCATTGATTTCGATACACATACCGCATTCCGAACTTATATTTGACGGAACTGGTACAATCTGGTATCCATAACCTTGGGCTTTAATAAGTTTCTCAGCCTTAATTACATCGTGAACGCTATTAAAAAGTACTAAACAGTTAATCACTCAGAGTGTTCTTTGGTTGATGTCAATAATGCTATTATAAAGAAATTCTAAATCATTATCGGTATGATACTTTGATAATGAAATTCTTACACTTCCATTTGGGTACGAACCCAAGGTTTTATGTGCCAGAGGCGAGCAATGCAAACCACTCCTCACTTCAATTTTAAACTGATTATACAATTGCTTTGTAAATTCTGATACTGAGGTTTTTAATGGCACGAATGAGAATACATCGGATTGGTTCTTTAAGTCATTAGCCATTAACAGCTTAATAGTATCTACTTGATTTAACTTATTAAGTAAGTTTTCAAATGAATTTTGACTATAACCTATTGGTTGAATATTCTTTATGGCTCCTAAAAGTCCGTAAATACCTATGATATTTTGAGTTCCTGCTTCGAATCTATCAGGCAAAAAATCAGGCATTTCAAGTTTATCAGAATTTGATCCCGTTCCTCCAAATATCAATGGATCAATTGATTCTGGTTTTCTAATAAAAAAGCCACCAATACCTGTTGGTCCAAGGAGGCCCTTATGACCTGTAAATGCAAGCATATCAATACCCCATTCATCAATCCCAATATCGACTTTACCAAACGATTGGCTAGCATCGATTAGCAAAGGAATATCACCTAGAACTTCTTTAATCTCTTTAATTGGTTGAATAACTCCATTTACATTGCTTACATGATTTACTATTACCAAATCAAAGTCAGAAAGTTCCAACTTTTTCAACTCTTCAATATTGACCAACCCATCTGAAAAGTGTGGTATTATCTCATATTCGATACCATGAGATTTCTTTAGGTGCTCAACTGGTCTACCTACCGCATTGTGCTCAAGAGGCGAAATTAGAATTTTCTTTTTTTGGTAGCTAAAGCCTTGAATAATAGTATTTAAGGCGTATGTTGAGTTGTATGTAAATAAAATATTTGAGACTAGGGATGTGCCCAATAAAAATGATAGCTGTTCTCGAGCCTCTTCAACAACTTTAGAAGCATTAAATATTCTTGGATAAGCAGCACGACCATACGTTCCTCCCTGAGCAAGGTAAAGTTTTATATATTCTTCAACTTCAGGAGGTTTAGGAAAGCTGGTGCTAGCATTATCGAAGTAGAGGTTCATTAACTTAGTTCACTATGGTTTAACTATTTGAATTCCACTTGAGAGTTTACCTGCAATGTATAGCATATTGGATATTGTTCCCACTTCAAGTTTTTCCTTTAACCCAAAAAAGTCGACACAAGTTCCACATAAAGTAATTTTAACACCCTGATTTTCAATTTTCTTCAAGGTTTGTGCAGAATCAGTTCCTTTTTCGGCCAATGTCACACCACTATTGTAACAGATTATCTCTAATGGTAAAACTTCAAGTTGGTCGATGGTATTTAAGTATCCCTTCATGAGTAACTTACCAAGATCATCGTCTCCAATGCCCATTTTATTGCTATTCAGAACGATGATATGATTTTGAGATTTACTAACCTTATTCTCAATTATAGGTCTCACCTCCTCTTTCTTTGGTTCTATCTTGCTGACTTTAAATGAAATAGTATAAGCATTACCATCCTTTGTATAATTTAAAACATATCCATTATCGTTTAAAAAATGGGATACATTATTGAAAGATGTTTCATTATCAACAACTACCTGTAAATCATCACCCATAGAAGACTCTCTAATTGCCTTTCTTGTCTCAATTAATGGCATTGGACAAATCATCCCTTTACAATCAATTATTTTCATAGTAATTTGATTTACAATCTATTTAATACTTTTAGTTAAAGTTTTATTTATTCGTTTAACCAGCATTGGTCCTGAGTAGATAAAGCCAGTATAAAGTTGAACTAGTGAGGCTCCAGCATTTAACTTTTCAATTGCATCCTCTGGAGTTAAAATTCCTCCTACACCTATGATAGGCTTAGTTCCAGATGTCTTTTGATAAATATATCTTATAACCTCCGTTGAACGCTTTCCAATTGGTGCACCACTTAGGCCTCCATTCCCAATTGCAGCAACAGTTTCTTTATCAGTTACTAGATTGTCGCGAGAGGTAGTTGTATTTGTTGCAATAAATCCGTCAATACCTGTTTGAATTGCAGCAGCTATTGTTTCATCGAGTTGTTCTAAGGATAAATCTGGAGAAACTTTAAGAAGGATTGGCTTATAGGCTTTATAATTCTTTCGCTCAGCGGTTAAAACCTCAAGGATTTTAACAAGTTGCTCTCCATCCTGAAGATGACGAAGGTTTGCCACGTTTGGACAGCTGATATTCACAACAAGGTAATCAACATGATCATATAGCTCTTTAAAGCAGAATAGATAATCATTTATAGCATTCTCGTTTGGTGTAAGCGTATTCTTGCCAATATTCCCACCAACGATTATACTACTCTTTCTTTTCTTTAGTTTTTTACTAGCATATTCAACCCCTTTATTATTAAAGCCCATTCTATTGATAAGTGCTTTATCCGCTTTTAGCCTAAATGAGCGTGGTTTAGGGTTTCCAGGCTGGGGCTTTGGAGTTACGGTACCCACTTCGATAAAGGAGAAACCAAATGCCTCAAAATCTTGAAAAACTTCAGCATTCTTATCGAAGCCAGCAGCAAAACCCACTGGGTTTTTAAATTGAAGTCCAAAAACTTCTCTCTTAAGCGAAGGATGATTATAGGTAGAAGATTTTCTTACTATCCACTTAACCCCAGGAATTCTAAAAGCAATTTTCAGGAATGAAACAACTAATGAATGAATTTTTTCGGGGGAGAGTAAGAAAAGAATTGGTCGAATTATTTTTGCGTACATAAAGAATTTTTGCAAAACTACTATAAAGTACAATTATTACAAAATTCATTTATTGGGAAAGTACTCTTTAAAGCTTTTATCGTTGTAAAATATAATGATACGCTCAATGCTGCTCTCGTTTACGCGAATCTCAGGCTCTTTAGTTGCTAAAATATTTGTTATATTTTCTTGAATTACAGGCTGTTTCACTTCATTTTTAACCTCATTAGGTTTTAAGTCAACATCGAATAAACGTTGTTGAATGGTAGTTTTATACATTTCACCTCGTCCCATGAGCAACCATTCTGAGCTAACCCTTGGGAATTTAGTCAGAATCTTTTGTATTAAATCAAAACTGGGCTTGTTTCGACCCGATAGTATATGAGATATGGCACTTCGCTGAACGCCAATAACGTCAGCAAACTTAGTAGGACTAAGGTTTTCGGCTCCAATAAGTTTCTGTATTCTACTTTCCATAACCTTTTTTTTACAAATGTAATATAAATTACATTACACGCATAAACAATACATGATACAAATGTAACTTTATGGTGTTTACATCTGTATTTACAGGATAGTGTGGTTTTGAAATTGTTGGAATGTAAAATCGAATACTCGATGAAACAAATATCTATCTCCATTTAACATGATAAAGAGTAAATACGGTTGTTCCAGTGCTGTAATGACGACTTTAGAGAGGGTTTGCACTCAAATTTGCAGTATTTAGTACATGCTAAAGTTTATAAACGGGTATATGAAAAGTATTTAATGCATGGTTTGATGACTTAAGATTGAAATATCAAATGATTAGGTATGCTTTTGAAGGAGAAAATCTATTTCTAGGAGAAATACTTCAAGGATTCATATAAGGTTTAATAACGCTCTTAAAATCGATAATTTAGAACAAATAGTAATATGATTAATAACTTATAATGATGGACTTAATCGAACTTCTTTGCTAATAATAACTTCACTGAATTCCTTGATTATATAAAGATGGTTTTTAATTAAAATATTGATATCCATTGGATTTCCAATATTCTTTATAGATTAATTTCAACCTCTAAAGACATTGATTGAAATATCGCAATGGTTATCAAATGTTTATGCTTAATAAGCACTGTGTTATTTGATCAAACCGAAGAAATCGCTTCTAAATCATTGAACTATATTTATAATTAAATAATATAATACATTGATATATAGTATTATAAAAACATTTAATTAGACATGTTGATATGTCAACATAAATACTGTCATTGGTTAATTTTAATGATTACATATGTATACTTCGGGTAGTTTTGTGCAACATGTTTTTATGGTTACAGTTGTAATTCTGATGGCTTTTTATGTAAGAATAGTGTGATAATTTATCAAACTATCACTTAACATAATTAACTAAGAATAGGATTGAGTAAAAAGAATTGAAATAGCAGTAAACCTGTAAGCCGGGTTCTGTGATATAAACGAATTTATAACCTCTATCATTTATCTAGGATTATAGTTGCCTATAACCTCAAGCGACCTACCCCTTACGATTATTAGTTACCTAAAACAGCGCGGGCAGCTCTGCTCCTTCTGCATAGCAGAAAGAATCGTAATATACATGGTCTTACAACCCATCAGGCGTACGGCATTCTATATTGCTATAGAATCCGGTGGGCTCTTACCCCACCTTTTCACCCTTATCCCAATAAATTGAGACGGTTTTTTTCTGTTACACTACTATACCCTCGCGGATATCTTCCCGTTAGGAAGCATGGTGCCCTGAGTTGCCCGGACTTTCCTCTCCTATATTTCAAGGAGCGATAGAGCGGTTTACTGATATTTCAAATAACTTGGAAAGGACTATTTAACGTATACAAGTGTTGCACCATAACCATACTCTTTGAATGATGCATCTTGATATCTTAGCTTTGTATATTTTGTATCGAGTATCTTTTTAACTTCAAACTTTAGCTTACCATTACCTAAACCATGGATGAATACCATCTTTTTCGTGGATGAACTCTTTAAACCGCCCTCTAATGCGGTCTCAAAGCGCGCTAATTGCAATTGGATGATCTCTCCTGCTGAAAGGTTTTGATGGTCATCAACAAGTTCTTCTATGTGCAAATCAACCTCTTCAGTTTCGAGTTTTGGCTCCTGGTTAACTTTTGGCTTCGGTACTGAATCCTTCTGCTTTATAGATTTAGCAATAGCCTCATCGGTTAACTGCTTTAGCAACGCTTCCTGCTTAGTATCGGCAATTGAAATGATAAAGGCATTTTCATCGAAGAAGTCGTTCTCTGTAAATGAGTTATCCTTGCAAAGTTTTAATGGACTTACTGTTATATCAGAGTATTCGGGTTGTTGAACAACGAATTGTGTATTCTTAAAGAATATCGATTGTACATTGATAATGAATTGATTATTCAACTCATTGCTTGAATAACTCTTTATAAGTTCCTTTGAATCAGGTAATAATATTCCACTTTTTAGTGGAATGACTGATGATTGACCCCAAACAGAAAGTGAATAAAAAACCCTATAATCGCTATCGTTTATGATGTAAAGGCTTTTATTGCTATTACTTAGATTTGATCTATTTTCAGGTACAAATGCTAGATACAAACCTATTTCATTTCCAAGAGGATCGGTTCTTTCAGCCTTAATTACAACTGGCTCAGAGTTTTTCTTAATCTCTGCAGATGATGCCTTTACAGGTTTTTTACTAACCGTTTTTGTTCCGCTAGTCTCCTTATCAGGGATAATTTCGCGCAGCTTATCATCACCTTGTCCAACAATAACTAGCTCTGATACAAGCGCAGGAATCTCAAACCCATCATCGGTTTGAACCGAAATGGTTCTGCTATCGATAATTTTGGTAACTATTCCCCCTCCAACATCGTTAAGGAACCTAACCTTATCTCCTATCCCGCACTTCATATTATTAATTTATTGACTTTCAGTTTGATATAAAAATAGAATAATAGTGCAAAAATAGTTAATTTTGCGAAGTTTTATCGATTAAATTGAATTCCTGTGGTTAATAAGCATTTTGAGCATATTTATATATCAGATTTTGACTATCCTTTGCCTGATGAGAAGATTGCAAAACATCCTTTGGATGAGCGCGATAAATCAAAAATTCTGCACTATAATCAATCTAATATAGGAGAAGATATATTTTCCAATCTATCTAATTATTTAGAGGAAAATAGCCTTATTTTCTTCAATAATACGAGGGTTGTTCAAGCTCGATTACTATTCAAGCGTATTTCAGGTGCACAAATCGAGATTTTTCTACTTGAACCCATTGCTCCTTTTGATTATGTTCTTTCGTTTGCTAGCCACAAAAGGGTTGTTTGGAAGTGTATTGTTGGTAATCTTAAAAAATGGAAAGAGGATGAATTACATCTGCCCATTCCTTCTACAACCGCTACTCTGACTGCAACACGCATCAAAAAACTATCAGAAGGTATTGAGATTGAACTATCTTGGGATGATGAAGCATTGAGTTTTGCTCGTATAGTCGAGCTTTGCGGAAATATACCTATTCCTCCTTACTTAAATAGAGATGCTGAAGAGGATGATACCCTTAGGTATCAAACCATTTATGCCCAGCCTGAGGGTTCAGTGGCAGCACCTACTGCAGGCTTGCATTTTACTGAAAAAGTATTCGGTTCTCTTAAGAGCAAGAGTATTGACTTAGAATACGTTACTCTTCATGTGGGTGCTGGTACATTTAAGCCTGTAAAGGCTGAGAGTATTGTAGATCATGAGATGCATACCGAGCACTTTATTATAAAGAAAAGCACGCTTGAAAAAGTTATAAATCATAATGGTAAACTCGTTGTTGTTGGAACAACTTCCCTTAGAACACTTGAAAGTATTTATTGGCTTGGCGTTAAAGCAAAACATGGTTTACTAAATGAGCAACTTGTTATAAACCAATGGGAACCATATTCGTTACCACAAGATATTAGCATAAATGATGCTTTCAACGCGCTTTATGACTATATTAAAAGTAAAGGTGTTGATTTCCTATCTGCTTCTACACAGATACTTATAGTACCTGGATACAAGGTGAAAATGGCAGATATGCTTATTACTAATTTTCATCAACCAAAATCAACTCTTCTACTCCTTGTTGCAGCCTTTATTGGTGATGATTGGAAGAAGGTTTACGAATATGCCCTATCGAATAATTTTAGGTTTTTGAGCTATGGCGATAGTTCTTTGTTGATTAGAAAAGAATAATTTTAGAATAGAAAACAATTATATTAATGCCTGATAATAAAAATATTAGCAAATTCTTACCCACTTCAAAGAAAGAGATGGATGCTTTGGGCTGGGATCAGGCGGATGTAATTCTGTTTACAGGTGATGCATACATCGATCACCCATCGTTTGGAGCGGCTGTTATTGGACGAGTACTCGAGAGTATTGGATTGCGTGTGGCTATTGTTCCACAGCCTAACTGGCGCGACGATTTAAGGGACTTTAAAAAGTTAGGCGCTCCTCGCCTGTTCTTTGGTGTTACCTCTGGGTCAATGGACTCAATGGTAAACCATTACACAGCAAACAAACGATTACGTAGTGATGATGCCTATACACCTGATGATAAGGCTGGTCAACGACCCGATTATGCTGTAACGGTTTACTCAAAAATCATCAAAAAACTATTCCCTGAAACACCTTTAATTATAGGTGGAATCGAAGCATCGCTTCGAAGATTAACACATTACGATTACTGGTCGGATAGCCTTAAACCAAGCATTCTCTTAGATTCTGGAGCAGATCTTTTAGTTTATGGAATGGGCGAAAAGCCCATTGTTGAGATTGCCAAAAGGCTGGCTGATGGACAATCGGTATATGAACTATTTGATATTCCTCAAATTTCATTCGTCACTTCAGATATAAGCGACTATAAATCTGATAAAGAAACTATTATCATTAACTCATTTGAAGAGTGTTTATCATCAAAAGAGAAGTTTGGTGACAACTTTAAAGTGATAGAGATTGAATCGAACCGGTTAACACCAAAACGCATAATAGAGCCGGTTGGAGACACATTTGTAGTCGTGAACCCAACATTCCTATTACCAACGACCGAAGAACTAGATAGTTACTATGAGTTACCATATACTAGGCTCCCACATCCTCGTTATAAGTCGAAGTTTATCCCTGCTTGGGAGATGATTAAATTCTCGGTTAATATTCATCGCGGGTGCTTTGGTGGTTGTAGTTTCTGCACAATATCGGCGCATCAAGGCAAATTCATAGCATCAAGGTCAGAGCAATCGATTCTCAATGAGGTTGATAAGGTTGCCAAAATGGAAGGATTTAAGGGTTATTTAAGCGATGTTGGTGGTCCATCGGCTAATATGTATAAGATGCAAGGACGCGACCTAAAAAAATGCGAGGCTTGCAAACGTCCATCATGTATATATCCTAGCATATGCAATAATTTGAATACTGATCATAGCAGTTTATTATCTCTTTATAAGGCAATTAGAAAGCGTGAAGGCGTTAAAAAAGCATTCGTAGGAAGTGGTGTTCGTTACGATTTATCGTTACATGGTAACGATGAGTATATTACAGAGTTATTGAAACATCACGTATCAGGAAGGTTAAAGGTAGCGCCTGAACACACATCAGATGAGGTTTTAAGAAACATGCGCAAACCTTCATTTGACTCATTTAAAAAATTTAATCAAAAGTTTAATGAGATAAATGATAAATACTCATTAAATCAGCAACTTATACCCTATTTCATATCAAGTCATCCTGGCTCATCCGAAGAGGATATGAAGCATTTGGCCGACGAAACCAAGAAGTTAAACTTTAAACTTGAGCAGGTACAGGACTTTACTCCAACGCCAATGACTTTAGCATCAACTATTTATTATACTGGAGTTGATCCATACACTAATAAGAAGGTTTATGTTGCTAAAACTCAAGAGCAAAAGCTAAAGCAAAGGAGCTACTTCTTTTGGTATCAGAATTCAAATCAAAAGCCAAAAGAGAGAAATCATAATAAAGAGTTCAAAAAGAAGAGGTAAGTAACAAGGCTATTTAATATCCTCTAAAGCCTTTCCAATAACTTTTATCAACTCCTTAGAATCTTCAATTCCAACCGAAAGTCTTATCATTCCAGGGAATGGGTACCTATCTCCCCAAACTGGTTCAACAGGCATTAGTATTGTATCGGCGTCACCGAGAGTTGGCACTAGGTGAATTGAATTAGAAACATGCTGAATGAAAAGATTACAACGTTGAGCCTTTTCCTCTCTGCTTGAGCCCTTTATATCAAAAGTAACCATCCCTCCAAAAGCAATCCCTTTAAATAATCTAAATGCCTCTTTATGAGTAGAGTGATTTTCGAGTCCAGGATACAAAACCTTCTCAATAAGGGGATGATTATCAAGAAAATTAGCAATAGTAAAAGCATTCTGACAATGCTTTAAGAAGCGCATTTCGAAGGTCTTAAGCATATCAACCAAACGATAAGCATCGTCGGGAGAAAGCATATGTCCAACCCATTTGCGATACTCAAGTGCAGCCTTTAAAAGTTCAGGATCATTCCCTGAAACTGCTCCAGCGGAAAGATTTCCATGTCCAGCCAAATACTTTGTAACGCTCTGGTAGACCAAATCGGCTCCGGAATTTAGCGGTTTCCATAGTAATGGAGTGGCAAAGGTATTATCAACAACAACTTTAGCACCATGGCTTTTAGCAATTTTAATAACTGCATCACCATCAAGTGCAATGAGCATTGGGTTAGAGAGCACCTCAAAGAAAACAACATCAGGCTTTGCTTCGCTCATCAATTTATCAAAAGCCTCCATTGAATAAGAATCGCCATTTGGAGCAAAACGAATAACCTCAATGCCACGACGTTGGATTAATACCTTATCTATATAAGAGTTTGTACCTCCATATATCTCTGTAAAGAAAAGCCATCTATTGGGCTTATTAGCCCTTTGAAAAAGCGATAATGCAACATCTAATGCTGCTTGTCCCGATTGTGTAAGCAAAGTCCATTTAGACCCTTCAAGCTGCATAAGCCTCTCTTCCGCTTCAACAACGTTTGGATTACGATATCGAGCATAAATGTAAAGATCAGGGCTATGCGGATGGTTGATTTCATCTGTAAAAGCCTTTTTCATAGTAGGAATATCCTCTAAGAGAAATCCCATATCCCTGTAAATAGGTGTCCTTGTGCTCTTTACATTCTTTGCTTTCA
>CAYMII010000036.1:0-40479 GCA_964390565.1 uncultured Rikenellaceae bacterium | reverse complement strand
GCCTACGATTTAAGTGGGCAGTGGGATTGGATTTGCCTGTCGCCTAAGCGCCAGCAACCACCTGTTGGTGGTATTCATCTTAAAGCAGATGAGCTAAAAGTGATAATTTCTGATCCCGATGATGTTCTTTGGGCCGAGGAGAATGCAAGGTTGGTTAAATCGAGCTGTCAGCTATTCCTTCAACCCGAATGGAGCAAGTTTAATACAATCATCCCTTGGTTAGTTGATTATGCAATGAATAACCCCAAGTGGCGAATTTCATTGCAATCGCATAAATTTATGCATATCCCTTAATGATGATGAAGAGGCTTTTTTTATTGGTGTTTAGCGTTACTTTGTTTGGATTCTGGGCACAAGCTCAGGGCGGAAAACTAACTATATCTGATAAAAAAGCCATTGAACTTTATAATAGAGCCATCGAATCGTATGAGCGTTATGATTACGATAATGCTGTAAAATGGTTGGTTGAGGCTGTTGATAAGGAACATAAATTTATAGAAGCCTATCTTCTTTTATCTCAGGTTTTTGAGGAGATGAAAGATATTGATAATGCTATTATTACTGCAAATAAAGCCATAGCTATAAATCCCGATTTCTATTCTGGAATCTATTTTAACCTTGGTAACTATTATCTATTCAAAGGTGAGTACGATAACGCAATCCAAAATTACGATAAGTATTTAACCTATAAGAATATAAAGGAATACGCTATAAAGATAGCACAGCATCGGAAGGCATGCTGCCAGTTTGCAAAGGAAGCTTTGCAACATCCAGTTCCTTTTAACCCAATTAACTTGGGTAATGCCATCAACACTAAGTACGATGAGTACTGGCCTACATTGTCGGCAGATGAGAATACTTTGGTTTTAACTGCAAATATTCCTAAGGATTCAACTGTTGAGCAGATTCGTTATAACAGGCAGGAGGATTTTTTTATAAGCCATCGAAATGCCGAAGGAAATTGGGAAACATCGGTTCCAGTTGGAAAACCTATAAACACTCCATTTAACGAGGGCGCTCAGTCTATTACTTCCGATGGTAAAAAGATGTTTTACACCGTTTGTCGGGGTGTTTGCAATATCTTTACATCAAACCTTGGAGCCGATGGCAAATGGAGTACTCCTGTTAGAGTTTCAACCATCAATAGCCCTAAATATTCCAATAAGCAGCCCTCCATTTCGCCCGATGGGCGAACGCTTTACTATGTAAGCAATTGTCCCGGTGGCCATGGTAATTACGATATTTGGAAAACTACTTTAATGGAGAACGGGAATTGGTCGGATCCAGTAAACTTAGGAGATACAATAAATACTGAGGGTAGCGAGCAATCACCTTTTATTCATTTCGATAACAAAACGCTTTATTTCGCATCCGATGGACATATTGGGTTTGGCGGTTTCGACCTTTTCATGTCAAAGCAGGATGAAAAAGGCCATTGGAGCATCCCTAAAAATCTTGGATATCCTATTAATACTTATCGCGACGAAGATGGATTGGTTATTAACGCTCGCGGAACAACTGCATACTACTCTTCGGATAGAATTGCCGAGAATAGGCGCGATATTTTCACCTTTGATCTTTACCCCGAAATACGCCCAACTCCATCATCATATTTAACAGGAACTATAAAAGATGCTGAGACCAAATTGCCTGTAAAGGCAAATTTTAGTTTGATTGACTTGGTTGATAAGCATGAGGTCATGAAATCTTTACCTGCCGATGATGGCTCTTATCTAGTTTGTATTCCATCCGATAAAAGCTACGCCTTTTATGCATCAGCAGCTGGATATCTATTCTATTCTGAGCATTTCGATATGAAGGGCGAGCATTCAATCGATAAGCCATTCAAAAAGGATATCCTGCTCAATCCGATTAAGGTTAACCAAACCATGGTTATGCGCAACATATTCTTCGATACCGATTCGTCAACCTTAAAACCCGAATCAATTGTTGAGCTTAACCGCCTAGTTGATTTCCTTACATATAATAAAACGCTTCTTATTGAAATTGGAGGACATACCGATAATCAAGGAATTGATACCTATAATCAATCGTTATCTGAGAAAAGGGCTAAAGCAGTTGTTGATTATCTGATTGCCCATCAAATTGAGCCTAAACGTTTAAAATGGTTCGGATACGGAAGGCTAAAACCCATTGCCGATAATAAGAGCGAGGAGGGCAGGGCTCAAAATCGACGAACCGAGGTGAAAATAACTGGTATGTAATCCTCCTTTTCTGCCTTTATCTTCAATACATTTGTATTATATTTTGATAAAGGAGTGTTATGTATAAATCATTATCTATCCTATTTGCGTTTGCTTGTATTTTTTCATCGTCCTTATTTGCTCAAGAGCAAAATAAAACGGGCGATATACTAGATATTAAAGCCTACCCTCAAGAAAAATCAAAAACATCAGGTCTTTTCATGGACCAAGGCGCTTGGTTTGGATTTTGTTTGCTACCCGATACTTCAAATATTACAGGCTTTGGTGGACCTTGGGCGCTATCCGAGAAAAAATGGCTTTCGGTTAGTATCGCTCAACTTGAGGTAATGATTGAAAGTAATATATTGAAATTTAAGAAGATAAGCCAACTTTATAAACCTGGAGCAATCGAATCTTCTTTCGACGCAAATGGTTTAAGACTCGATTTGACCCTAATTTATGGCGATAACGGTATCGCTTTTCAATATGCCACTCTAACCAATATCTCAAATTCCAATGTAAATCTTACCCTAAGTTGGCTGGGTAACTCTTGGAGTACATTGAATCTTGATGAAAATAAGAATGTTACGGTCAAATACAGTAAAAGTAGATTTTTGACACTTTACAGTAAGGATTCAGATTTAGGTTTTAACATTGATACAGTAAGAAAGTCATATAGGCAAATTCAGCCAACATCGATAGCCCTTAAACCCAACGATAAATTTACTACTTGGATTGCCATGGGCTTTTCATTCGATAAGAATGAAAGGTTGAAAAATTGGCAGATAATGAACTCTTTAAAAGGAAATGCTGATGGTCAGTTGACTGAATCCAAGAAGCGATGGGATGGATACTTATATTCTGTTTTACTTAAACAGAAATCAGAGTATGACATTATTGCCATAAAGGCTTTAATGACTTTAATGAGTAACTGGAAAAAGGCTGCACTCGACTTGCATCACGATGGTTTAATCCCATCTCACGCTGTAACCTATTTCGATGGGTTTTGGGCTTGGGATTCGTGGAAACATGCGGTAGCACTATCAATTTTCAAACCTGAATTGGCTAAGGATCAGATTCGTGCCATGTTCGATTATCAGGACGAAATGGGGATGGTTCCTGATTGCATTTATCTAAATAAAGCGGAGAATAACTTACGCGACACTAAACCACCACTTGCTGCATGGGCTGTTTTTGAAGTGTTTAAGAATAGTGGAGATGTTGAATTCGTTCGCGATATGCTGCCTAAGTTAGAAGCTTACCACAATTGGTGGTATAAATATCGCGATATCAATAAAAATGGTTGGTGTGAATATGGCTCAGTGGATGGAACGCTTGAGGCTGCTGCATGGGAAAGCGGCATGGATAATGCCGCTCGATTCGATTCAGTCAAAATGGTTCATTCCAAAGGACCCGCCTGGTCGATGGATCAGGAGTCGGTTGATTTGAATGGATTCTTGGTTGCTGAAAAGATGTTTTTAGCAGAGTTGTATAAGACTGTTGGAAATAATCAATTAAGTCAAAAGTATTTTAAGGACAACAAAGCTCTTAAATCAGTCTTTGATGGCCATTTCTACTATAAGGCTAAGGGTTATTATTTTGATGTTAAGTTAATTTCAGAGAATTGGATTGATATCGAAGGACCAGAGGCTTTTATTCCGCTTTGGGCAAACATATCAACTGGTAAAAGTGCTCAAGGAGTTAAGAATATCATAATGAACCCTAATAAGTTTAATACATTCATGCCAATGCCAACACTTGCCATCGATAACCCAAAACTCGATGTTAAAGGCTATTGGCGAGGTCCTGTATGGATTGATCAGGCTTGGTTTGCTGTTATGGCATTAAAGAGTTATAAGTACAACAACGAAGCCAAGGAGATTACGCTAAAACTATTTAAAAATGCCAATGGTTTATTGGAAAACCAACCAATTCACGAAAACTATAATCCATTAACTGGCGAAAGGTTAAAAGCGCCACATTTCAGCTGGTCGGCAGCGCATTTTT
Source organism: uncultured Rikenellaceae bacterium (assembly GCA_964390565.1). Lineage (GTDB taxonomy): Bacteria > Bacteroidota > Bacteroidia > Bacteroidales > Tenuifilaceae > UBA8529. The sequence continues at coordinate 36,268 of CAYMII010000036.1, read as the reverse complement.
TGATGCTTTATAGAGAAGGATATCATCTTAAATAAATATTTGAAAAAGAAGATATAAATAAACTGTTATGGTTTTATTTTTTCGAATCTTCTTTTTGCCTAATTTTCAACTCAATTTATTTTGAACCAAAACCAAAACTAATTATATGGATATTAAATTTGAACTTGGTTGGATTGATTATGCCATAATGCTGGTGTATTTTGTTTTTGTGCTTGGCATTGGCTGGGCGCTTAAAAAGTATATGAAAAATGCTAGCGCTTTCCTTGAGGCTGGACGTTCGATGCCAGCTTGGGTTGCTGGGTTAGCCTTTATCTCAACAAACCTTGGCGCACTTGAGGTAATGGGGATGACTGGCTCTGGGGCCAAATATGGAATGTTAACAACCCATTTTTACTGGATTGGGGCTATCCCTGCTATGATTTTCCTTGCTCTATTTATGATGCCATTCTATTATGGTTCAAAGGCAAGGTCGGTTCCTGAATACTTGAAGTTAAGGTACGATGAGAAAACTCGTGGATTAAATGCAATACTATTTGCAGTTATGACAATCCTTGCTTCTGGTATCTCAATGTATGCATTAGCATTACTAATGGAAACAGTATTAGGTTGGAACTTCCATTTAAGTTTGATTTTATCTGCTGTTATAGTTTTAGGATATACTTATTTAGGAGGCCTTTCATCTGCTATCTACAATGAGGTTTTACAATTCTTTATCATTGTAATTGGCTTGCTTCCAATCGTATTCCTTAGCTTAAAGCAAGTTGGAGGATGGTCGGGATTGGAGCACAGCCTCGGTTCAATTGTTTCTGCTAAAGGTTATGCAGCCGATACATTTACTTCAACTTGGAAGTATACTAGCGATGCTAAGGCAAACCCGCTTGGAGTTGAATGGTATGGAATTGCTGCAGGATTAGGTTTTGTTCTTTCTTTTGGTTACTGGTGCACCAACTTTTTGATTGTTCAACGTGCTATGGCAGCTGAATCAATCAACGCTGCGCGTAAAACACCTTTAATTGGTGCCATTCCTAAGATGTTCATCCCTTTCCTTATCATTGTTCCGGGTATTGCAGCGTTGGTGCTTATGAACGATCCTTCAACCGGATTTTCAATTATGGTTGATGGCAAAGCCAACTACGACCTTACAATTATTATGCTATTGAAGCAATATCTTCCTACAGGAGTTCTTGGCTTAGGTATTACCGCTCTATTAGCTTCATTTATGTCGGGCATGGCTGGTAACGTCTCGGCATTTAATACTGTTTGGACTTACGATATTTACCAAAGCTATATTCGTCCTGCTACAGGCGATAAAGAATCAGACGAGAAGCATTATTTAAAGGTTGGTAGGTTAGCCACCATTTTTGGCGTAGTTGTGAGTATTGCAGCCGCTTATCTTGCTGGACTCTTTGGAAATATTATGGATTTCCTTCAAACTATATTCTCCATGATTAATGCGCCTCTATTTGCTGTTATCTTCTTAGGAATGTTCTGGAAACGAACAACAGGACATGCTGCATTTACAGGTCTACTAGCAGGTTTCTTGATTGCTCTTCTTCATCATGGATTAACTGTTCCTGAAGGAGCCACCACTTTGGTAAAAGGCGGTTGGATTGGTGTTTTGCATACTTATCCCGTTGAAATGGCACAGAATTTCTGGACAGCAATATTCGCATTTACTACAAGTACCGTTGTTACTGTTATTCTATCTGTATTAACTGTAAAGAAAAAATCAGATGAGGAACTTGTAGGTTTAGTCTACTCAATGACTCCACGAACCAATGTATTCGTTAAGGAGTGGTACAACCGACCTGTTGTACTTGCAACGATTGTAGGTGCTATTTGTATTGTTTTAAGTATAATCTTTTGGTAGGAGGAAAAATTATGGGACTAGATATTCGTATTCCAATTGGGTTGATGTTTTCAATCATAGGTTTGATCATTACCATCTTTGGGCTATTCACAAATTCCGATACTGCGATGTATGCAAAATCGCTATCAATTAATATTAACCTTTGGATGGGCTTATTGATGCTCGTTTTCGGAGGAGTGATGCTATTTTTGGCTCGCAAAAGTAAGGTGAAGTAAATTTTTTAATTGGTGTAAATATTTGATTTTAAGGTTTGTAAGATCTTGGGTTCAGAAATGGATCCAAGATTTTTCTTTTTAAAAAAGTGGTAGGATTTGTTTGCAATTAAATTAAAAATGCTCTAATTTTACCTACCAGTACCAACTAGTAGTAAGTTATGGGCATCGATCTTATTCAAATCAACGACAAGCAGTGCATCCCTAAGTATAAGCAGATAGTAAATGCTATTATTAAGGGTATTGATGATGGGAAACTTGCCAAAGGTGATCATCTTCCATCTATAAATGCAATTTGCACTCGACGAAACCTTTCGCGTGATACAGTGATGATGGCCTATAATGAGCTTAAGGCGAAAGGTGTTTTATCGTCATTACCTGGTAAAGGCTATTATATCGAGAGTACAAATATCGAGATGAGCCACCGTGTTTTCCTGCTTTTCGATGAGTTTAATGGGTTTAAGGAGGATTTGTACAACTCATTCATGAAGGCTCTACAGGGAAAAGCAGTGGTTGAAATCTACTTTCATCACTTCAATCGAAAGGTTTTTGAGGATTTGATTAGGGATAATAATGGTAAATACACATCATACGTTATCATGCCTGCCAAATTTCAGAACGTGCTACCTTTGCTTGAAGAAATCAGTGGAAGGGTGCTAATACTAGACCAAATAAGCGATGAGTTAAAAGGTCATTTCCCATCAATCTATCAGAATTTTGAGCAAGATGTTTATAATGCTCTAATGTCAGGTATAAACTACCTTAAAAAGTATAATAGGTTAATAATGATTTACCCCGGTGGCAAAGAGCCCGAAGGGCAATACAAGGGGTTTTTAAGGTTCTGCAAAGAGAATGATATTGCCTATGAATTGGTTAACGATTATCAAAATCGAAAACTGATTAAAGGCGATGCCTTTATTGCCATCAGCGACGAGCACCTTGTTAAGCTAGTTAAGGATGTTAAAAAGGCGGGGTTGAGGTTAGGTGAGGATATTGGACTAATTTCCTATAACGATACTTCATTAAAAGAGGTAGTAGGCGAGGGGATTACAACCATTTCAACCGATTTCAAGGAGATGGGCAGAAAACTTGCTGAACTCGTACTTAAAAAGCGTAACGTTCAAATAGAGAATCCATCGTCGTTAATTGTAAGAGCATCTTTATAATACTTGATTTATGCTTAAAGGAAGAATACTATTCATTTTAGCCATTGTAACAATTATAAGCAGTTGTTCCAAAAGCGATATTGAGAACCCTCAATTGTTAAATGTTAATGCTGTTAAGCCCCACACTTGGTTTTTACCATATTCCGATAGCTTATCGGCCTTAAATAATGTCGATTTAAATGCCGATGTTCTGTCATTGAACGGTAAGTGGGTTTTCCATTGGTCGCCAAAGCCATCTGATCGGCCTACCGATTTTTATAAGTTAAGTTATAACGCTCAAGGTTGGGATAGTATTAAGGTTCCTGGTTTAATGGAGTTGCAAGGTTATGGAATTCCTCGCTACTTAGATGAGGAGTACACATTTGAGGCGAATCCTCCTAAAGTAGATAAGAACGATAATCCAGTAGGCTCATATTTAAAGGAGTTTGTGATTGATGAAAAATGGGAAGGAAAGAGGTTGATACTTCACCTTGGGTCTGTTAATTCTGCAGCATATTGCTGGGTTAATGGCGAAAAGGTTGGATTTGGAAAGGGAAGCAAAACACCAATAGAGTTTGATATTACGCCATTTGTTAAAGTTGGTAAGAATATTATGGCCCTAGAGTTATATAGATATAGCGATGCTAGCTATCTCGAAAGTCAAGATTTTTGGCGTGTTAGCGGTTTAGAGCGCGATGTGTTTATATATGCTCTTCCAAAGGTTCACATTAGCGATTTCTTTGTACATCAAACTATAGATAGCACTTATACCAATGGTTTGTTCAAGATTGATCTGAACTTAGTTAACCTAGAAAAACAGAGTAATATTCAAGTAAAGTTATCATTAATCGATAAGACTAATTCAATTGTTTTTGAGGAAAGTAAGGCTGTATCTGATTTTACGAAAGATACAACCTCAATAAACTTCGTTACTACCATTAATAACGTTGATAAGTGGACTGCCGAAACGCCAAATCTTTACCGATTACTAATCAAGGTTACCTCATCAAATACAAACGAAACCTATTGGATGGGCTCTGATGTTGGTTTTCGAAAGGTCGAAATTAAGGGTAGTCAACTTTTGGTTAATGGAGTACCCATAATGATTAAAGGCGTTAACCGTCACGATCATGATCCTTTAACTGGGAGAGTTGTTACACACGAATTGATGCTCAAAGATATTGAACTGATGAAAAAGCTTAATATCAATGCTGTTCGTACATCCCACTATCCAAACGATCCATATTTTCTATCGCTTTGCGATAGGTTTGGCTTGTATGTGGTTGATGAAGCCAACCTCGAAACACATGGATTGGCTTCAACAAAATATGGAATCGATTATTTAAGCCAGCATCCTGATTGGGAAAAGACTTATCTCGATAGGGCCATTCGAATGGTTGAGCGCGATAAAAACCACCCTAGTATTATCATCTGGTCAATGGGGAACGAATCGGGCGATGGCCACAACTTTGTATCTATGTACAAATGGATGAAGAAACGTGATTCGAGCCGACCTGTTCAGTACGAAGGATGCGATAAAGCAGAGCATACCGATATCTTTTGTCCAATGTATCCACGTTTCGAGAAGTTGATTGCATATGCCAATGTAGTTCAGAATCGTCCTTTGATAATGTGTGAATACGAGCATTCAATGGGCAATAGCGGGGGCAACTTCGCCGATTATTGGAAAATCATTGAGGATTACGATTTGCTTCAAGGTGGTTTTATATGGGATTGGGTTGACCAAGCCTATGCGCGAAAGGATAGCGCCGGAAATAAAATATGGGCATTCGGCGGTGACATGGGAGATGCTGTATTCCCCAATGATTCTAACTTCTGCACTAATGGATTGATTGCTGCCGACAGAAGTTTCCACCCTCATGCATTGGAGGTAAAAAAGGTCTATCAAAATATCACTTTTAAGGCTGTTGATATAAGTCGTGGGCTATTTGAGGTCAAAAATAAGTATCAATTTATCAATTTAAATAATTTCAATTTTAGGTACGAATACATTGTAAATGGGGTTATTACACAATCTGGTGATTTGGTTTTGCCTATGGTGAAACCAAAAAGTAAAATGTTTTTTACCTTAAAATTGCCTAATGCTGCCAAAGGTGAGGCTTTTGTTCGATTTATTGCTTTTGCTAAGGGTGATAATAACCTAATTCTTAAGGGTTTTGAGGTTGCTTGGGATCAAATTGAACTAACCGACCCAACTATCAATCTATTCAATGTTCAACAACCAAAGGGCATTGTAAATTATAGCGAATCAGAAACTGATGTTCAGATATCAAGCGAGAAGTTCAATTGCACTTTCTCTAAAGAACAAGGAATGATTGAAGAGCTAAAGTATAGCGGTAAAGTCGTTTTATCTAAAGGATTTAAACCCAACTTTTGGCGCCCATCAACCGATAATGATTTGGGCAATAACCAACCATTCCGTTGTCGTGAATGGTACAAGGCTGGCGATGAGCGTAAGTTGATTGATTTCAAAGTAAAGCAGAATCAAAACAGTGTCAATATTGATGTTCAATTTGCTATTAGGGCTGGTAAAAGTAAACTTATAACCTCTTACACTTTCTTTGCTGATGGGGAGATTAAGGTTGATAACAACTTTATTGCTGGAGATGAACAAGTTTCTGAAATGCCCAAATTTGGGATGATTGCTTTCCTTCCCAGTGAATATCACAATATCGAATGGTATGGTCGTGGACCTCACGAGAACTACTGGGATAGGAACGAGAGTGCTGCCGTTGGTGTTTATAAATCAACCGTTTGGGAGCAATATCACCATTATGTAAGGGCTCAGGAAACAGGAAATAAAACCGATGTAAGATGGCTAGCTTTGTACAATAATTCTGGAAAAGGAATTCTTATACTTGGCGAACCAACCGTTTTTGCAAATGCTCAGCAGTTCGATCCTGAAAGGATTACATATATTCCGGGTTTAAACAAAAGGATTCATGGAGGTTCAATAACCCCTGAAGATCAGATTAGCCTTTGTGTTGATTATAAACAAATGGGTGTAGGAGGTGATAATACATGGGGAGCAAAAAGTCATGCTCGATATAATCTTTTACCTCGTAACTACAATTACAGTTTTAGGATACTTCCTTATGATCTTAAAACTACAAACCCAAACAATTCATATTTTAATAAACAGCAGTAATGGTTGTAGATAAAAGAATCTTTGGCAATATGCCAGATGGTAAACCTGCTTACATTTTTACAATTGAAAATTCAAATAGAGTAATGTTGCAGGTTACAAACTATGGTGCAAAGATTATTTCAATTCAAGTTCCCGATAAGGATGGAAAACGCGACAATGTGGTTTTAGGGTATAAAAACTTTGAACACTATTTGATTGGGCATAAATACCTTGGAGCAACTATTGGAAGGGTTACAAACCGGATTGCTAATGGTAGTTTTGATCTTAACGGAAGAAAAGTTATTGTTGCAAAAAATCAAGGAGAAAACCACCTGCATGGCGGAAACATTGGTTTTGATTCCATTTTGTGGGATGTTCATGAAGTTTCTGATGATTCAAATGAGCCAAGCATTTCGTTTCGATTGATTAGTCCCGATGGAGATCAAGGATATCCAGGCAATCTTAACGTTGTTGTTAAGTATACTTTACAAAACGATAATTCTGTGCGAATTGATTTTGAAGCAACAGCAGATAAACCCACTCTTGTCAATTTAACCAATCATGCCTACTTCAACTTAAATCCTATCTACTGCGAGAATATCTATAAGCATAAGGCTATATTTTACACAAACTGCTTCCTTGAGGCTGATGGCAACCTTATCCCAACAGGAAAACTATTGGATGTTGAAAACACACCTCTAGATTTTAGAGAATCTAAAGAGATAGGCGCTAATATTAATGATCAGATAAAACCCATTGTGAATACTTGTGGTTACGATCAGTTTTTGGTGCTCGATAATTATCAACCTAAAGAATTAAACCTTATGGCTGAGGTTGAGGAACCAATATCAGGAAGAGTTTTGCAGGTATTTTCAACTTTGCCGGGCTTTCAATTTTATACAAGTAATTTTTTAGATACCATTTTCCCAACAGGGTATGGTGGAATAAACGGTAAACATTCATCATTTTGTATTGAACCATCTTACTTTCCAGATGCACCAAATCATCCAAATTTTGAAAGCATCGTTTATGATCAAAATAATAAGTATCACGAAACCATAGTATTTAAATTCTTAATACGATAATTATGGAACTATTAGAGAATAAGTTAAACGTTGAGTTTTCAAAGAGATTTGGCTCAAATGGGGTGATTGTAAAAGCCCCAGGTAGGGTTAACCTTATCGGCGAGCACACTGATTATAATCAAGGGTTTGTTCTCCCTGGCTCAATTGGCAAATATATAGCAGTAAAGATTAAACCTAATAATATTGATAAGTGTAGAGTATACTCCATTGATTATAATAGTGAAGTTCAGTTTCGCCCGAATGAGATTTCAGATCTGTATTCGCATTGGGCAAAGTATATTGCTGGGGTTGTAATTGAGCTAATAAAAGATGGGTATCCAGTTAAGCCTTTTGATGCTGTTTTTACAGGTGATATTCCTCTTGGTGCTGGTCTTTCATCATCAGCTGCGCTTGAGAGCGCATTTGCCTTAGCATTAAATTATATTTATGATTTTAAAATAGACAGGCGCAACCTTGCGCTTATTGGTCAGCGTGCCGAAAATATTCATGCTGGGGTTCAATGTGGCATAATGGATCAGTTTGCTAGTCTATTAGGTGAAGAGAAAACTCTACTTAAGGTCGATTGTCGTTCATTGGAGTTTGAGCGAATTCCATTTCATCCCGAGAATACAATGATAGTTCTTGCCGACACAAGTGTTAAGCACAATTTAGCATCATCAGAATATAATGTTCGTAGGCAGCAATGTAATGCCGGTTTACTTGAAATTCAAAAAATAGATTCGAGCATTACTAGTTTACGCGATGCCAATCTCGATTTAATTGAAGCAATAAAATCAAAGGTTGATATTAAGGTCTTTGATAGGTGTAAGTATGTTGTTGAGGAAATTATTCGTACCAATCAAGCTTGTGATGCCCTAAAGATTGATGATTACAACACATTTGGTAAAAGGATGTACGAAACTCATTATGGTTTGAGCAAACTTTACGAGGTTAGCTGTAAAGAGCTCGATTTGCTTGTTGAAACTTCGACTTCTGTTAGCGGTGTTTATGGTTCTAGAATGATGGGAGGTGGGTTTGGTGGATGTACTATCAATCTAGTCTCAAAGGACCAAATTGATACATTTATTGAGCAGGTTGGCGAAAAGTTTAAATTTAGATTTGGAAAACTACCTAAATTCTATTTGGTTGAGATCTCAAAAGGGGCGCATGTATTAGATTAAGCGATTGCATAAGTCGTAATACAAGATGAGATAAATTAACAAAAAAGTTAATAAGTTATTAACCTATTAACCTATTAACCTATTAACCTATTAACCTATTAACAAGCCATTACTTAAGCCTTAAATCGAGTTTTTCTCCATTTATTTCATAGCATGCTTCATCACAACCGCTCTTATGATAACTCTTAATAAGTTTTCGACCATCTACGGCATATATAACCCTTCCTTTATCTCTATATCTTGCTTCAGCTGAATAGTATTCTCCAAATTTAACTGGTATTGAGTAGTAAGTGGATTCAGAAGTGTAATCTGTACTAATTACCTCACCATTATCAATTGTTCCTTTATATACTGTTATTGGGACCAATTGATTTTCGGCATTTATGGATACACTAATTTTAAGATTGTATTTGGCTCCTATATCTGGAAAGCAATTACTACAATCAATAAAAAGATTTAAATCTTCACATGATGAAGGAATAAAAATTGCACCGATAATTAATAAAAGTGTTATTATGTATCGCATATCTAATCTAACCAGTTTATTTGTTTAATTAGTTTTCTTTTTGATAATGTTAGTATCAATTGTAGCGAAAATCGATTTGCACTTACTAACTCCTTATTATAATTTGCAAACTCCCATTTACCAATTGCAGTAATACTCTTTTTTTTGAAATAAATGCCAAGGCTAGGAGTAGGAATATATTTTAATCCTGAGCCAGCATCGAAGCCTCTATAATATTTCCATGTTAGTTCATTGCTGTATCCAGGAATTATTCCAAGTTGCCCATACGAGTTAAATTGATTAAAAGGTATCGGATATTGAACTGATAAATAAATACTATATCTTTTTTCCCATAATTGATAATATGCATTGTCCCTTAAAACTAAGACTCTATTCGTTATAGGCTTATATTTATAGCCTAAATTTATTATAAGATTTGTTGAAAATTCTTGAATACCAGTTCCAAAATCGAGCATAAAATCGGTTTTACTTACAGAAAATCCACTGTAAAAGTTTAATCCTTTAATAATAAACTTAAATTCTGAGTGTATTCCTTTGGATGAAAGATAATTGACTATTTTATTGCTTCCAAATTCCTTTGCCCTTTGAAGGTTATTATTGTATAACGAATTATCAATGAATGGAAATAACTTAATAAATGCTTCAGTCGAACTGTTTTCAATTGCAATTGTTAAAGCATCTTTTTGCATTTTATTTTTCAATCTAACATCTGCTTTAGCATTAATTAATTTTTCAATTAACACAGTATCATTAAATTGAGCAGCTACCATCAATGGTGTATTGCCATCTTTGTCGGGTAAATTTACGTCTGCACCAGATTCGATTAAAATATCTGTCGAAACATTTGCCCCTGCATAAACTGAGCACATTATCGGGGTGTTCCCATTTAAATCTTTTTCGTTAATACTTGCCCCTTTTTCAATTAAAAAGCTAGTCAAGTATGGATATCCAAAACCGCTTGCATAGTGAAGAGGGGTTAAGTTTTGATCATTTTTTACATTTATTTGGGTATTATTTTTAACTAATAGCTCCACTATGCTATCGTTATTATTTTTTACTGCAGCAAATATTGCTGTATTACCATCATAGGGCTTGGAGTTGACATTTGCTCCGTATTCGATAAGAATTTCTGATATTTTGTAATGGCCATTATCGACTGCAAGCATTAATGGTGTAACTCCGTTTTCTATAGAGTAGTTTGGGTTAACTCCCCTTTTAAGCATGTATTCGATCATCTCGTAATTACCCGTATCAGCACAGGTCATAAAATTTGAATGGATAATCATTAGCAGAATTCTTGTCCTAGATTGTAATGAAGTATCTTTGTTAGAATTTAATGCTTCGCTGTAATTTATTATTTGTGCGTGACCCTGTTCATGAACAAAGAGGAAAAAACTGACTGAAATAAAGCATAATAATTTTTTTATCCACATTTTTGAGATCTTTATAAATAAACCTTTTAACGTTTTTAAAATCAAACCTAGATAAATCAAAACTAATAAAAAAAAACAAATAACATCAATTCAAATCTTATGAAGAAGTATTTATTTCCATTGTTTACAATGGCTATTCTGATTAGCGGTTCTGTTAAGTCACAAGAAAACAAAACCGAAGGATATATTTTTACTCCTATTAAGGATATTAAGCATACTTCAGTTAAAAATCAAAGCAGTACTAGTACCTGTTGGATTTTTTCTGGGTTAGGTTTTCTTGAGGCTGAAATTATTAGAGTTGGGAAGCCTGAAATGGATTTGTCCGAAATGTATATCTCAAAGAACGCGTATTTGGATAAAGCCGATAAGTATGTTAGGATGCAAAAGACTATTAACTATGGACCTGGTGGTTCGTTTTGGGATGTTATTGATGCAATTAAAAAGTATGGAATAACCACCGAAGAGGTTTATAAAGGATTAAATTATGGTGAGGAGAGACATATTCATGGTGAATTGGATGAAGCAACTAAGGCTTACCTAAATGCTATTATCGAAAATCCTAACCGCAAACTTTCAACTGCATGGAAACGCGGTTTAGAGGGTATTTTCAATGCTTATTTAGGTGAAAATCCAAAATCATTCACCTTTAATGGTAAAGAGTTTACGCCTAAATCATTTGCAGAATCATTAGGATTGAATCTAGATGATTATGTTTATATCACTTCATTCTCTCATCATCCATTTTACCAAAAGTTCGCAATTGAAGTATCTGACAACTGGGCTCAAAAAGAGATTTACAACTTACCCATTGATGAGTTTGGTCAAGTATTCGATAATGCAATTGAAAATGGCTATACTGTTGCTTGGGCTAGCGACGTAAGCGATAAAGGTTTTTCATATAAGAATGGGGTTGCTGTTGTGCCTGATATGAATATGAACGATATGTCGGAGACAGATAAAGCGAAGTGGACATCATTATCATCAAAAGATAAAGAATCTCAACTATATGCTTTCGATAAGCCCGCTTACGAAAAAAATATTACTCAAGAGCTAAGACAACAAGCTTTTGATAACTTCCAAACTACAGATGATCATGGTATGCTTTTAGTTGGTACCGCTAAAGATCAAAATGGTAAGCTGTACTTTAAGGTTAAAAATAGCTGGGGAGTAGATGGAAAGTACAATGGTTATTTTTATGCTTCAAAAGCGTTTTTACTTTACAAAACAACATCAATAATGGTAAATAAAAACTCGATTCCAAAGCCAATTGCTGTAAAACTGGGAATTAAATAGTGTAAGTATTTCTTTTTAAATATTTAAGGGGCTGCCAATTAGGCGGCTCCTTTTTTTTTAAATCAAAAAAGAAACATCGACACCTTTTTTTCGTAACTTTACCCACATAGTTTTGTTATTCATCAAAAATTGATTTTATGTCTACAATGAATGGGCTATATATTAAAGGGACTTCAAAAACCCCAGAGGTTGATTTTACAAGTGGAGTAATTCAGTTATCGGGTCGTTCAATTCCTGAAGATGCGGTTTCATTCTATCAGCCACTTATTCGTTGGGTAAGTGCTTATATTGAGAACCCTGAGAAGTTTACTAAGGTTAACTTTAGAATTGAGTATATCAATAGCGGATCAAATCGTTTCATTTACGCAATTTTCAAACTTCTTGATGATAGTTTTATCAGGGGTAATGATATTGCTGTGACATGGTATTACGAGGAGGATGATGATACTATTAAGGGTTTGGGGAAAGACTTTCAGTCGCTACTTAAAGTGCCTATCAAGTTGGTTGAGGTTGTTTAAATAAATTTTGCCTTTATGCATCGTTGCCTTATTTGTGGATATATTTATAACGAAGAGGAGGGTGATCCTTCTCAGAATATTGAACCGAATACCCCTTTTGAGGATTTACCTGATGATTGGCTATGTCCTGTTTGTAGTGTTACAAAGGATCAGTTCGAAAAGATATCATAAAAAAAGCCGCTTAAAGCGGCTTTTCCTTATTTCGATTTTGGAATATTTACGAGTACATCAAGTAGAAGATCCCAATACTTTTGTGTTGTTTTAATATCCAATCTTTCATCAGGAGAGTGTGCTCCTCTTATGGTTGGTCCGAAGGAGATCATATCGAGGTATGGATATTTTTCAAGGAATAATCCACACTCTAAGCCAGCATGAATGGCTCTAACAACAGGTTCAACTCCAAATAATTTCTTGTAGGATGAATGTGTGATATTTAATATTTCAGAGTTTGTATTTGGCGCCCATCCTGGGTAACCTTCGGAGTGTTGAACATTTGCATTCGCTAATCTGAAAACACTTTCAACCATGTTCGAAATATCATGTTTTAACGACTCAACCGAACTTCTTTGGCTGGTTGTTACAAGTATTTGGTTATCCTGAATAAACTTAACTGAAGCGAGATTGGTGGATGTTTCAACTAGTCCTTTTAGCTGGCGGCTCATCGAAATAACGCCATGTGGACATGCGTAAAGCGAGTTAAGTAAATCGAAATGGGTAGGCTCGTCGATTACAAACTCAGGTGCAGCATGAGTTTCGAGAGTAATTACGATATTTGGCTCAACATCTTTAATTTCGTTATATACCTCGGATTTGAATATGTCAAAATCTTTTGCAAGCTGCTCTTTATCCTCAGTATGGATTGTGAAAATTGAGAATGCTTCGCGAGGAATTGCGTTTCGAAGATTTCCTCCATCAAATGATGATAACCTTAAATCATATTTATTGGTGCTTTTCCATAGGAATCGAGCAAGAATCTTAATTGAGTTCCCGTATCCTTTGTGGATATCATCTCCCGAATGGCCACCGGTTAATCCTTTAACAGAAATCTTATAGGCTACGAAATCAGTTGGTATTTTCTCTTGATCGTATGCAAATGTGGCAACTGTATCTAAGCCCCCAGCACAGCCAATAAACAGTTCTCCCTCATCCTCCGAATCGAGGTTTAAAAGAATTTTTGAATCGAAAAAGCCCGGTTTCATTTCAAATGCACCTGTTAACCCAGTTTCCTCATCAACAGTAAATAAGCATTCGATTGGGCCATGTTTAATGGTTTTTGAAGCAAGTATAGCTAATTGCGAAGCAATACCTATTCCGTCATCGGCACCAAGTGTTGTTCCTTTTGCTTTAATCCAATCACCATCAATATATGGAACTATTGGATCAACATTAAAATCATGTGCAACATCGCTATTCTTTTCACATACCATATCAATGTGGCTTTGAAGAACAACCGATTGTAATTTTTCATATCCTGGGGTTGCCTGTTTCTTTATTACTACACTGCCTGCTGCGTCTTGACTTGCTTCAAGATTATGCTCTTTTGCAAAATCCATAAGGTACTTTGCAATTTTTTCTTCTTTTTTTGAAGGACGTGGAATCTTGCAGATTTCAAGAAAATACTTCCATATCTCAGCTGGTTGAAGTTGCTCAATTTGATTCATAGTATTATCAATTTTATATGGGGTAAACTTAGTATTTTATTTTTCCCATTTGAAAATGGAAGGGTGTTTTTTTTATTTTTTTTGATGCTTGAAACTGATAAATAACCTTAAAATTTAATAACATCATGATAATTAGTGGTATATGTTTTAAAATAATAAAGTTATCGTAACTGATAAATACATTGTGTTAATTTGAAAAAGAGATCTAATTTTGCGACCAATTATAAATATCTTAAATGATCGATCAAACAGAACTTAGAAACCTGCTTTCTATAGCAATCAACGCTGCTGTGAGGGCGGGTAAACTTATACTAGATGTTTATTACTCCAATGAGTTTCAGGTAAATCTTAAATCCGATAAAACCCCGTTAACACTAGCCGATAGAAAGGCTCATGACGAAATTTTAAACTCTTTAACAAAAACACGTATTCCAACTCTGAGCGAGGAGGGAAGAAGTATTGTTTACGAAGAGCGTAAGGGATGGGAGTATTTTTGGTTAGTCGATCCCCTCGACGGAACAAAAGAGTTTATCAAGCGCAACGGAGAGTTTACAGTAAATATAGCGCTTATTGTTCATGGTTTTCCGATTATGGGTGTTGTTTACGTTCCCGTTCTTAAGGAGATGTATTTTTCACTTAAAGGTGATGGTGCATTTAAGGCATCGTCAATTGAACCTGAAATGGAGCCAAGTTACAGGTTTGATCAGCTAATTAAAGTATCTGATAAACTCCCAAAAACAATTAAACGTGATAAACTTGTTGTTTTAAGTAGTCGTTCGCATATGAATGCTGAAACCGAAGAGTTTATTGCACTTCTTCAGAAAAAGTATGGCGAAATAACTCATCAATACCAGGGTTCGTCGCTAAAGTTATGCCTAATTGCTGAGGGCAATGCTGATATTTATCCCCGCTTTACTCCAACAATGGAGTGGGATACTGCAGCAGGGCAGTCTATTGTCGAAGAGTCAGGATGTCTGATAATTACTGTTGATACCAAGCAGCGTATTACTTATAATAAGGAATCGCTAGAGAACCCTTGGTTTATTGTAAAAGCCAATAAATCTATTGGGTAGAGTTTTCTTTTTTAACTATAAGTACTCTTTTAAACACAATCAAGGATTCGTTTTCGACTACAACAACCCATTCAGGATTGTTCCGCAATTCCTGCATTCTGTTACGGTATTCCTCCTTAGTTAATGGGTATACGTTTTGATCCTTAGGCAGTAATGCAATATACTCGGCATCGCCGATGTAAGGGTAGTGGTAAATTTTTTCGCGGAATGCCAAATGGGGGCAAAGCATACTCTGCGCGCTAAGCGCAGCATCTGAGGGGATAAAGTGTAGGTTATTATAAACCAACTTTACATCATATTTCCTTGTCCAATGACGCTTAGCATAGAAACGCTCGTTATCCTTGTTGAAATACTTTGAAACCCTACTGTCGAGTATCGATAGAGTTGTTGCAATTGTTAATAAAGTAAAAGCAATTGCTAGCCAAAACTTTCGATTATCCTTTATAGTTAAATCGTTAACCATCCAACCTGTGGCAATGGCTAAAATTGGAGCAAATTCGATAGAATAGTGATGGCAAATACCCCATCGTGCAAACTGATCGTTAAACAGCTTTTGACCGTAAATGGGAAGGAGCATTATTAAAAACTGTGGACGGTAGATTAGGGCAATACCTCCTGAAAGGAGCACAACATAGTGTAGTTCCGATTTGCTACCAATTCCTTCGGGAATATTCAAGTGGTTCTCTAATAGTAGTGTGAAAACGTATTTTGGACGTGTAAAAATAGTTTCAAAGGCATCACCCATCGTTGGGCCTAATGCTGAGAAATCCCAATGTGCATATTCCGTTTGAGCTGGCGAAAGTGTTGGCATAAGTTTCATTATGCCTATAAAATAAACAATTGATGCAGCAGCAAAGATGCATGAATATATAACTTTCTTTCGCTCCTTATAGTAAAGCATCATGGTTCCAATGCTGATAAAGAATGCCCAAAGCGCCATATTCTCTTTACCAATGAGAATAAGTACTAGGTATATTGAGGCTTTAAGCCAATCCTCCTTGTGAAAATAGTAAAGCAACCAAGGAACAAACATGGCTGCAATTACATTATCATGATAATCGAAACCTAAAGCGGAATAGATTCCAAATATTGAATAGAACTGAATGGTTGAAAGAAGCGCCAACTTGTGGTTTGAGTTTAGCTGATAAACGAATTTGTAAACACCATAACCACCCCAAAGGATTGCAGCTACCTGAAATAACAAAAGAGTATAAGTGCCAAAAATCCATGATAACGGCGAAATAATTAAAGGGTAAAGGGTAAAATGATCGCCTAAAAGGTTATCGAACTTGCTGTTTGGATACATTATTTCTCCGTTGTTCCAACGGAAATGGGCATAGTCGAACATTGAGTTGTTGATAATTCCCAAATCCCAACCATAGGTTCTTAAAAGGTAGTGGTTAACTAATGATATTGAGCAATAGATAATCCCAAAGATACCTATTGTTAATATTAGCGAGAATTTTCGTTGATGAATCATTGATTCTTGATGCTTAGGTTACTCATTTCATTCTTTACCATCTCGGTGGCTTTTTCATGTATAATCAGCTCTGCGCTAATTGTATCGTTACGCTTTGCATACATCAAATCATTATATGCTGAGCTATTGCTAATAATCTGGCTTTTAAAGAATGATGTTCGCTCATCAATATTATACTCTTTTTTGCCCGTGATTCTTACTAAAACAGAGCTATTCCATTCGTTTAACGATTGATATTGGTATAATGCGTTGAGCCCGTTTTTAAAGTGCGATTCGCAAATCATTACCGTATCATCAACATTCAAACTGGTAATGGTTTTCTTTTCAATTCTATATTTCTTTTTCTGGTAGGAATTAATATAAAAGTTGAGCGATGCATTATAGCCTTCAGACACAACCGAATAATGTTTATATGGCTTACATAGCTTCATGAATTTACCAAAGTTCTCCTTTTCCCAGCCCTGTTTATCTTCTTCTTTTATACTATTGATGATATTTGAGTAGGGGTAATCGAAAACAACTATCATCAAAATCAGAATAGTTAATGTGCCCCTAATATCAATTATTGAGGATGTTTTAACGATGTACTTATCTATAGCATACCAAATTGGGAATGCTGCTACAATTGCCAAAAAAGGTAGTGCTAATGCCACATACTGGCGACATTTGGTTTGTCCTAACGAGATGATAAGTAGATAGGTTAATGAAACGATTAAACAGAAAACAATGAAATCGTAAAGGTTTTTGTTGATCTCTTTTTTATTAGCGATTAAAACCCAAATTGATAAAGGAATAAATAATATCCAAAACCCAAATCCCCATGTTCGAAGGAGTTTAAAGTAGAACCAAAGGCTCTGCTTATGCCCTTCAGTGGTTTCTAAAAACCTTCCTCCGATCTCATTCTTGTATACTTCGGCTAGATAACCCGGATTGTAGACCTCACGAATTATATAGTACGATCCAATAATTGCAACTGCAATGAATGCAGAGATATAGGTGTGTTTACTCTTTAGTAACGTTAACACACTTTTTGAGTATAGAGCAAAAAAGAATAACCCGGGAAGCAAAACAAGCGCTTGAACGCTTTTGGTAAGTACTGAGAGTGCCAGTAGAATTGATAAAAGATAAAGCAGCATTGGCTTTTGTTTGATTCTCAAATACCAAAAGCCAAGTAATAACCATGCTGTGCAAAGGAGAGCAAGGAATGAGTCATAATCGGCAGTTCGAGTAACATGAAACACAACATAACCGCCTGATGTGGCAAGTACTAATCCCGATATTAAGCCAAATATTTTGCCATTGGTTAACTTTTGGCAGGCATAGAATATTATTCCGATTGTTATCAGGGCGCTTATTGCCGATGGTAGTCTTACAGCCAGCTCGTTATACCCAAATAGTTTAATAAATACTGCTATAATCCATATAAATAGCGGCGGTTTGGAGTTCCACATATCGGGTTGACCCTCGAAGTGGGTTACCATAAAATCGTGGTTATCGAGCATTTCGGCAGCATTGCAAACCAAACGCGACTCGTCCCACATTCTGATGGTATGCTTATCGAGTTGATAGAATAGCGGGAATGCAATGAATAATGCTACAATTACAATGAATGTTGCAAATACAATCTGATGTCTGTTAAAACGTTTCATTCGGTTCAGAAAAGATTGGAAATTTAGTAATCTTTTGCGAGAAAAAGCCTTAACGATTGTCGTTTAAGATTATTGTGGGATTAAGAATTACTTAATCATTTGATTAATAAACTTTGCTGTTTGATCTATAACTAATTCGGTATTTTCCTTATGAGGTGTATGTTTTAGATTTGGTAGAATAAATCTAGTTGCACTGCCTGAAATCTGCTCAGCAATTTTTTCAACTTGCATCAATGAACCGTATTCATCGTACTCCCCTTGAATAATTAGCGTAGGACAGTTGATTAATGGTAATAAGGATTCGATGCTCCAATCACGATAGCTTTCGTTTGTCCAAGTATCAGCCCAAGCCCAAAAAAGCGCCTCTGTATTGCTCCCGTGATATTTTTCAAGTTTTTCTTTTAGATCGGTAGTATGATATACCTTTACAATTTCTCGGATACCGTTTAAAGTAATATCCTCAACAAAAACATGTGCCCCTTCGGTAATAATGCCCAATATCTTTTCGGGGTATTTTGCAGCGGCAATTAATGCAATCGTACCCCCGTCGCTATGACCAAATAGAACGGTTTTTTTAATTTGGCAAACTTCAATGATTTCGTTTAAGATATCTGCTTCAATCTCCATGTAATTCTTTTCTCTATTTTTTGAGAAAGAACATGATTTGCCGTAGCCTTGACGGTCGTATATAAGAACGTTACAGCTTGTTAATGCGCCTAATTTCTTGGGAAAATCTCGCCAAAGTTCAATACAGCCCCACGAATCGTGTAGAAAAATTATTGTAGGTCTATCGGGATTATTGCCTATTTGTTTAAATCTAATTCTCCCAACCGATAATGTTTTATCAAATTCCATAAGGCCAACGGCTTGCTTTTGTTGCAAAAGTACATGTAATTAAATGAAAAAAAACAAAATGGTCGATAATTAGATTCTCTAATGGTCGTATTATCTGCTTAATAACCTGAAAAGGTTAATAATATCAAGTTACTTTGCACCTTAAAGTCGTTACTTCTACTTCGGATGTAAATATTTCAGTGCTAAACACCTTTTGAGGTTTAGTGAATTAGCAAAAAGAACTTGATGGGGTACTACTTCATTTTATCGGCATCATTTGGTTAATTTCACTGGGATTGAAATGCATATATGAATGATTTTTGTACATTAGTAAAAGTTTAACGTGTGATATGGACTCAGCAGCGAACTCCCCAGCGTGCCAAACCATGGGAATATTATATGCTCAATAAGATTTGATTGATATGGAAATATCCAAACTTAAAGAATGCCATCTCTGGTCTGAAAAATTGACCAAGGAAATGCTTTTAACAAATTTTGAGACCGTTAAGAGTTATCGAGACAATTATCATAATACACGCGAATTAAAGAAATGCAAAGCTTGCGGGTTGTTATACTTTTATGAATATATTGAAATTGTTGACTTTGGTGACGGTAATGATAATGAGTATTACTCTTTTATCCCTGTTAATAGCATTGAAGATGCAGATCAATTGAATGACCTTTCAGAACTTGAGGTGACAAGTTATCTTGGAATCCACATGAATTTTCCACCCTACAATTTAGCCCCATTCTGGTTAAATCGTTAACTCTACCATTCATGCCCTATTAACTCAAGCGTTTTTGCAATATTATCTTTGTTTCTAAAGGTCATTTTTAATAATGTTGTTACCACTATCATAAATGAATTAGAAGGGAAAAGATAGTTTTTGTTTTTTGATGCATGCATTCTTTAATTATCTATTTGACTCCCTAATTGAAAACAAAAAGTCTTATTCGTTCACCCAATGCACTATATTTTAAATTGTTGTATTTGCTTTTATTTTACAGGGACTTTGGCTAATTTTAGGCTTTGTTAAATATTTGAAAGCCCCAATAATGATTGAATTATCAGTTATTATCCCTGTTTTTAACGAGCAGGAGATTATTCACCAACTTTATAGTCGGCTTAATGCTGCTGTTGAACCAATTACACCCAATTACGAGTTTATTTTTGTTAACGATGGGAGCAAGGATGCAACTCTTTTTAGGCTAATTGAGCTAACCGAGAAAGATAAACGTGTTAAATTCATCAACTTTAGCCGAAATTTTGGACATCAGATTGCTGTTACAGCAGGACTCGATTATTGTAAGGGCAACGCTGTTGTTATTATTGATGGCGATTTACAGGATCCACCAGAGCTTATTCCAGAACTATATAGAAAGTATAAAGAGGGCAATGAGGTTGTTTATGCAAAGCGAATCAAACGTAAAGGCGAATCGATTTTTAAACTTATAACAGCAAAACTTTTCTATCGTCTTCTCAAACGAATTACTTCAGTTGATATCCCAATGGATGTTGGCGATTTTAGGCTTATTGATCGTAAAATTGTTGATTACCTTAAACTTATGCCCGAGCAGAATAAATTCCTTCGTGGGCAAATTGCCTGGTTGGGTTTCCGCCAAACCTTTGTGGAGTTTGAGCGTGATAGCCGTACTACAGGTAAAACAGGCTATCCATTAAGCAAGATGATAAAGTTTGCCCTTGATGGTATTACTGGTTTCTCAAATGCTCCTTTGCGATTGGTAACAAACTTAGGGCTATTTATATCGCTTATAGCTTTTTTTGTAATATTATATGCGCTTTACTCTCACTATTTTCTACATGAAACCATAACAGGTTGGACATCTTTAATTATCAGTTCGATGTTCATTGGTGGTATTCAACTATTATCGGTAGGAATAATTGGTGAGTATATCAGCAGAATAAATACTAATGTTCGCAATCGACCGCTTTATATAGTTGAGAAGACTAATATTGAGTAATTAGAGAGTTATAGATACTGTTGTGCCATTGTTTTGCTCAGAAAGTATCTCAATAGTCCCACCATGCATCCTAATTATTTGACGAGATAGGCTAAGTCCTATGCCACTGCCTTTAGTTTTTGTGGTGAAGAACGGAATAAATACCTTATCCATAGTTTCTGCTGAAATTCCAATACCGTTATCGGTCAATGTAATGCAAGTTTTGCCATCCGGGATTAGGTTGGTATTTATTGCGATTTTTCCACCAACTTTTCCATCAACAGCATCAATGGAGTTTTGAAAAAGGTTAATTAACACCTGCTCGATTTGCTGCGGATCAGCATTAATTGATGGCGTTTGGGGCGATACATTGTAGCTAAACTCAATGCCATTAACCTGAAGAGTAGATGAGAAAAGGGTTTTAATCCGCTCGAAAAGTTTATTTAGCTCAATTTCAGTTTTGCTAGGTTTGGCAATTTTTGAAAGTTTGCGGAATGAATCGGTAAAGGCAAGCAATCCATTGGAACGGATTGAGACAGCATCAAGCCCTTCTGATAAAAGGTCTAGCGTTTTTTGCTCGGCTATTCCAGTACTTGTTATATCTTTTTTAAGCTTAGCATTAAGGCTCGACGTTAGCGAGCTTATGGGCGTAACGGAGTTCATTATTTCGTGGGTTAGCACGCTAAATAGCTTTTGCCACGACTCGAGCTCTTGCTCATCCAATTCTGCCTTTATATTATGAAAGTAAACCAAGGTAAGGTTTCGTTCTTTTAGAACGAATGAGGTAGAGTGGGTGGAGAGTATAAACTTTTCGCCATTTAAAGTATGATATATTATCTTTTTATCACCCGGAGCTAGTTCAATTATGGATGTTCTGATTTCAGGACTTAAATCGCTCAACGATTTTGGACTTGTTACCCCAAATAGCTTGCAATAGGACTTATTGTAAAGCAAAACTTCATGGTTTGAATTAAAAGCAAGGATTCCCACCTCAATTTGGTTAATTATCTCTTGTAGAAATAGATGCTGTAAATCGCGTTCATACTTTACTTTCTGAAATCTTTTGGCTGTTATGTTATAGAGATGATAGAGTTTTTGAAGATTCTTATTGCTTTTATCATTGGCGAATTGAATGGAATACTCCTCATTAGCAAGAGCTGTAATAAATGTGAAAAAATCGCGTGTTATCTTGTTGATATGCCTATAGATGCTCCAAATTAGCAGAATGATTACTACAAAAACGTATGCGCTCCTTAAGTACTGTTTTTCAACAACGATTAAATACATCAATAGAGCAAGCGAGAGGGCAAGAAGAATCACCCTAATCAAAAAACCAAATTGATACCTTTTGAAAATCATTCTATTTAGATTTCAGATACTAGATTCTAGACATCAGATTAAAAACAAAATCATTATAACTCACAGTAACACTGCATCACAGCAAAACAATTTTACAATCCATATTTCTCAAACCTCCGATACAATGCTCCCCTTGTTAAACCAAGTTCTGCAGCGGTTTTACTTACATTCCCCTGATGCTTTTTCATACACTCGTTAATAGCCCATAGCTCTAAACTATCAAGGTTATATGAATCTATTGGAAAACCTTGTGGCTTTTCTGATTCGGGGAAAAGGAAATCGGTTGAGCGCAAAGTATCACCATCTGATAGAATTATAACCCTTTCGATGGTATGTCGCAATTCCCTAACATTACCTGGCCAATGGTATTTTTGGAGTTTCTTGATAACATGGTCGGGAGTTTTTAGTATTGGATGGTTATATTTTCTGCAAAACAGGTTCACGAAATGGTTCACAAGTATTGGAATATCGTCGAGCCTATCGCGAAGCGGGGGTAGGGTGATTTCAACAGTGTTAATGCGATAAAGCAAATCTTGCCTAAACTTCCCGCTGTTTGTCATCTCAAGCAGGTTGCAGTTTGTAGCACAAATAAGCCTAACATCGATATCAATTGAGCGATTGCTCCCAAGTCGGTTAATCTTTCTATTCTGAATTGCTGAAAGTAACTTCGATTGAAGGTTTTGAGGAATATTCCCAATCTCATCAAGGAAAAGAGTTCCTCCTGATGCTGCTTCAAACCTACCAACTCGATCCTCCTTAGCATCAGTAAAAGCACCTTTTTGGTGTCCAAATAATTCACTCTCGAATAGGGTCTCAGGAATCGCTCCAACATCAACAGTAATAAAAACGCCATTTTTTCTTTCTGAAAAACGATGTAAAGCACGCGCAACCAATTCTTTACCAGTTCCATTCTCGCCAAGAATCAAGACGTTTGCATCTGTTCCTGCTACCTTCGAAATTGCCTCAAAAACCTTTCGCATTGGAGCCGAAGAGCCTATCATCTCCTCAAAGGGTAACCCCGAAATACGTCCCAATGCGCTTTGGCGCTGATGCATAACGCTAAGTTCTTTTTTGCTTGCACTAAGCTGAATTGCTGCGCTGATTGTTGCAATCATCTTCTCGTTATGCCAAGGTTTTACCACAAAATCGGTAGCACCCATTTGAACTGCTTCAACAGCAAGTTCAACATTGGCGTAGGCTGTAATTATTACAACAGAGGTATCGGGTTGGTTTGCAATAACCCAGTTGAGCCACTTAAGTCCCTCTTTGCCAGATATATCGCCAGCACGGAAATTCATATCTAGTAAAACCACATCATAGCTTGTTGATGAAAGCATGCTGGGAATGCTATCGGGATTATCGAGGCTATCGATTTGAGCAAAGTGCTCATCGAGCAAAACCTTTAGGCTAAGCCTAATGTACTCGTCATCATCAACAATCAGCAGTTTTCTATCTTTCTGAATCATAGAATATATTATATCGAAGGCTAAGGTATGAATTATTCAGTAAGGTTTAAAATTGTCCATGAATGGACAGTATGTGTTTGTCCGTGGACAGATATTTTGAACTAAGAAGGGGAAATTTTAAAGGCAATATTATTAATATTCACATTATCAGCATTATATTGGAGGTGGTATGATGGTTGGGATAGCAGAATCCGATAAAGTGATAATTAAATATTAAAAATACTATTATGCTAATAAGTTGGATTAAACAATTTATAAGAGTATCGGTTAAAGGGAGATTTTACACAGTAGTAAATATTCTTGGTTTAGCCGTTGGGTTGATGTGTACAATCATAATTATGCTTTGGGCCGATTATCAGAAAAGTTACGACAAGTTTCAGTCCGATTATCAGAATATATATCAGGTTTATGAAAAACAATCGTATGCAAATGGCTATACCCTCTATACATATTCAACTCCAGGACCATTATCGGCATTCTTAAATAGCAAATTCCCTGAGATTAGCGTTAGCGCTCGGTTTACGGGTGGTTCTGCCGTAATAGGAATGGGCGATAGGGCATTTCGGGAGAATGACTTAGCTTTTACCGATAGTACCTTCTTTGGTATCTTTAGTGCTAATTTTATTGCAGGTAGCCCAAACGAATGTCTGAAGGATCAAAACTCCATTGTGCTAACTGAGACTACAGCTAAGAAAATATTTGGAAATAACGATTGTATTGGCAAAAGCGTAAGATTGAACAGTAAGGTAGAGCTAATGGTAACTGCTATTGTCAAGGATTACTCTAAAAATTCTAACATCGAGTTTGCCTGTTTGATTCCATTCGAGAAGATTCTTGATTTTGGTTTCCGTAATTTCGACCATTGGGGCAATAACTCATTTAGCACTTTTGTAAGGCTTAATAATACTAATGATATAAGCGTTTTAGAAAAGAATATCCAAGCAGAGGTGGTGAAGATGGGTACCTCTGAATCAACAACCTTTCATCTTTTTCCGCTGGAAAAAGTTCGTCTTTATGATATTGACCCCGATGGGTTTGGGATGATGACCTTTATAACGATCCTTTTATCTGTTGCTGGTTTTGTCCTGATTCTAGCATCAATAAACTTTATAAACTTAATTACTGCACGTGCTGCTAATAGAGCGAAAGAAGTTGGAATTCGTAAAGTTATTGGTTCATCTAGAACGCAACTTATCACACAATACTTTATGGAGTCGTTTTTAAGTACAATTTTGGCTCTTTTGGTTGCAATTCTTCTAGTTGATTTGGCTTTGCCTACTTTTAATCTAACCCTAAAGACAGAGTTAACTTTAAACTTCTCTAATATTGGATTTTGGCTTAAAATTTTAGGCGTTACAGCTGTTGTCGGGCTAGTTTCTGGAATTTATCCTGCGTTTGTACTGTCGTCGTTCCAACCTGCAAGTGTGCTAAAAGGAGTACTTAGAATGGGAGCAAGGGGTGCTGGATTTAGAAAGACCATGGTAATTATTCAGTATACAATCACGGTTTTTCTTGTTATCGTATCGTTCTTTATGTTCAAGCAGCTCAATTATATTAATAATGCCGATGCGGGTATGTCGAGGAAGAATGTTATATCAATTCCATTTAGAGGTGAAATGCAGCCAAAATATAAAAGTTTTAAGGCTGAGTTGAAAAAAATACCCGGTGTAAAATATGTTACGAGCGTTTTGCATCTGCCTTTTAGAATACACTCATCTACAAGTAATTTTACTTGGGATGGAAGGGATACAACTCAAAGCTACCTATTCTCATTTACTTATGCCGATGAGCATTTAACAGATGCTATGGAGATAAAGATGGCAGAGGGAAGATTCTACTCCTCAGATTTTAAAACAGATACAGCAAGCATTGTTATAAACGAAACTGCTGCCAAGATTATCAATAAAAAGGAGATTCTTGGGCAGGAAGTTAGATTTTGGGGTTATAAGAAAAAGGTCATTGGGGTTATGAAGGATTTTCACTTCACTCATTTTTCAGGAAAGATTCAACCTTTATTTATTTACTATTCTCCCGATGGTGAGGAAGTTTATAATATCATAATAAAGGCCAATAATGAGTTTGATGTACAAACCATGAATCAAATTAAAAAGGTTTTCTCCGAATTCTTCCCTGATTCTCCATTCGAGTCAACCATGCTTGAGGACGATTATCATAGGATGTACTCAACTGATATACAAATAAAGGAAATAATGAGCCAGTTTACGCTATTTGCTATACTAATTTCATGCGTTGGACTATTGAGTCTTGCTGCCTTTATCGCTGAGCAACAGCGAAAATCGTTAGTGCTAAGAAAAATACATGGTGCATCTGTGATGAAATTACTTTCGATTCTGCTAATCAGCTTTACGAAGTGGGTTCTGATATCTGGTTTAATTGCCATACCATTGGCTTACATAGCCATTACATCAATATTTAGGAATTATGCATATCATACAGAAGTTTCGTGGTTAATATTTGCAGGTGCTTTAGTTTCAGCTCTAATAATTGCTGCGATTACCGTTTTTTACCAAGCATTAAAAATGGCAAGAATTAAACCTGTTGATGCGCTGAGATGTGAATAAATTGAAGATGTTTTGTTAATTCCTAATAATTTCTAAAAAAGTGATTAGTTTGGATTAAAAGTTGATAGGCAAAATCAAACTATTAATTTAAAACAAAACATATCAAATTTTATGAAAACATCAAAATTCAAAAGAAATGGCTTGATCCTATTCGTTTTGGTTGCTATTACGATTTTTAGACCTGTGCATTTATATGCACAAGGTAAAGAGGCTATTAAAGTTAATGATAAGGAGGTACTTAGCGCAGTCGCGCTTTATGATAAGGATGATTATCAGAAGGCAAAAGCTTCGTTAGATGCTATTATCTCAAAAAACGATAAAAATGCCGATGCGCACTATGCATTAGGCATCGTTCTAATAAAATTAAATAAGGCTGATGATGCAGAGGATGAGTTTGAGGAAGCCATTAAGTTGAATTCTAATAATGCTGAGTACCATTATGGTTTAGCAAGAGCTTATATGGTTCAAATGAATAATGGTAGCATGTTTACTAAGATGTCGTTAGCAGGGGACTTTAGGGATGAGCTTATAGCAGCCCTAAAGATTGATCCTAACCATCGACTTGCGTTAGCAAACCTTACAGGGTATTATACGCAAGCACCTAGTGTTGCTGGTGGTGACCTAAACAAAGCGCTGGAATTAGCAAATCGATTAATGAAGTTAGATGAAAAGCAGGCTCGGATATTTCTTGTACAAATTTACATTGGTTTGAATAATGATAAAAAGGCTCTTGAGGAGGTTAATAATGTTATTAAGATTGATGAGTATATCGGTCGAATATTGATGATTCAAGGCTTGAAGAAGAAAGGAGAATCAGCTAAAGTTGAGGAGCAGTATAAGCTGATTGAAGCCAAATATGGTAATAACCCCGATTACTTTGCTTTCTTCAACGATTATGGTTATTTCCTTCTAGGACAAAATCGCGTTGATGATGCAATCGAAAAGTTAAGAAAGCAGGTGGCTTTAGCTCCAAAGTCGGCAAATGCGCACGATAGTTTGGGCGAGGCTTTGCTAAAAAAGGGTTTGTTAAAAGAATCGCTTGCTGAGTATAAATTAGCATTACAGCTTAATCCAAATATGAAAAGTGCGAAGGATAAAGTTGAAGAGATACAAGATAAGTTGAATTAGAAGAACCTTTATAATGTAAAAATCCCCCATCTCAATTAGAAATGGGGGATTTTTATCTTTTGGTCGTCATTGCGAGGAGGAACGACGAAGCAATCCTATGCGTTTAAATAAACAGATTACTTCGCTTTGCTCGTAATGACGATTTCAATCATAATATTACCTGCCACCAGCCTCAAGATTTTCAAGTAAATACCTTGTTAGCTCGTTGTAAAGGTGAACTGTTGTGCCTTTTCCTTCGCGAATGCTGTGTGAGCGATTTGGGTAAACAAGCATATTAAAGTGCTTATTATGCTCAATCAGCTTATTGAAAAGTTTCTCAGTTCCTTGGTAGTGAACATTATCATCGCCAGTACCATGAACAATAAGTAAATTACCCTTTAGATTTTGAGCAAATGTAATTGGTGAGCCTTGCTCATATACTTCGGGATGTTTTTGTGGTGTGCTTGTAAATCGCTCTTGGTAGATTGCATCGTACAAACGTATATCGGCAACAGGAGCAACCGACATTCCTGTTTTGTAGATATCAGGGTAACGGAACATGGCGTTTAAAGTGGCAGAACCACCGCCGCTCCATCCCCAAATTGCGTAACGATTTGGATCAACAAAATTATATGTCTTAGCAACCTCTTGGGCAACCTTTGCCTGATCGGAAGAGTTCAGAACGCCAATTTTTAAATACATTGATTTGCGCCATTCGCGACCTTTTGGAGCTGGAGTTCCTCTATTATCGAACGACATCACGATATACCCTTTTTGGGCTAGCATTAAATGCCATAAGTATTGACTTCCACCCCAACGGTCGTTAACTGTTGTCCCAAACGGTTCGCTATAAACATAGAATAGAACAGGATATTTTTTGTTTGGGTCGAAGTCGTAAGGCTTAATCATAAAACCATCAATATCAACATTACCATCAATTGTAACCTTTATCTGCTCAACTGGCAATTTTTTAATCTTATCGTGATTAGCTTTTAACTTTGCATTATCAACAAGATGCTTTGAAACTTTATGATCTGGAAGTGATATTAAGTAAATATCTGAAGGATTGTTAAAGTTAGAGAAGGTGTGTATAGCCCAAGTTGCATTTGGCGATAAATCGTAGGTACTTGTACCATTAAACTGAGCTGGTGTCAGCTTTTCGGGCTTGCCTTTTCCATCCATCTTCACTCGCCAAAGATATCTTTGAGCAGCATTATCGGGTGATGCAATGTAGTAGATATAACCCTTTTTATCGTCGATTAGTTTAATTTCGATGATATCAAAATTGCCCGAAGTAATTGGTTTGATTACTTTACCATCGCGCGATACTTTGTACATCTGTTTCCAACCTGAACGCTCGCTAATCCATGTAAACGATTTGCCATTTTCGAGCCATTTTAGGTCATCTACAACATCGAGCCAAGCGGCATCGGTCTCAGTAATTATTGGGGTTAAATCACCTGTTGAAGCGCTTCCGTAAAGTAGTTGGTTTGTATTCTGATCGCGATTTAGGTACTGCATTATAATCTCTTCCGATGAAGCAGCCCATTCCATGCGAGGAACATAGTTATTACGAGGATCGCCTTGTAGCTTCATCCAGGTAGTATTACCTCCATCGGCGCTGATAACGCCAACTTTGCAGGCCGATAAAGTTTGACCAGCTTTAGGGTATTGAACAGGAATAATGAATGAATATAGCGAATCGGTATTGTTAATCATATAAAAGTCGCGAACACCCGATGCATCAAGCTGCCAGTAAGCTATTCGCTTGCTATCTGGACTCCAGCGGAAACCATCGCGGCAATCAAACTCCTCCTCATAAACCCAATCGAAAGTCCCATTAATCGTTGTGTTAGAGCCATCAGTAGTTAATGATTTTATCTCGTTGTTCGATAAATTCTCAACATAAATATTGTGCTTCGAAACGTAAGCCGCACGTGTTCCATCGGGTGAAATTTTTGCAAACATTAGGCTTGATTCTGGGAGCGATTTACCCAGCTGATTTAGAGATTTTGTTGCTAAATCAAGCACCCAATAATCGCCTCGGGTATTGTAACGCCAAACCTGACGACCATTGGTAAAAATCATAAGTTTTGTTCCATCAGGCGACCAAGAATACTCCTCAATATCAATTGGCTCATTTAGCCCTTTGGGGATTAAATCTTGCGCCATAGCAAGCACAACTTTGTTCCCTGTTTTAGGATCAATCTTAACAATATCAAATCCCCTTTTAATTACAGTTGATGGTTCAAGAGAAGTGTAACCATTGCCATCGGGGAGCCACTGGAGTGAGCCACTACGTTGGCCTCTGAACTCAGGTGAGTTAAATATTCTATCGATGGTGAGTAATCCTTCGTCGCCTTGTGCAAACGAGTAGCCTCCAATCAATGTAAAGCAGATGATTGCTAGTAATTTTCTCATAATTATATTGATTTATAGTATTGATTTTATTTCTGGGTTGTAAATATATGACAAAAAAAACCGCTCTGTAGAAATACAGAACGGTTTTATATTTAGTTTGTTTAGTTCTATTTCTCAACAAACTGCTTTGCATAATACTTAGCAGTAAGTTTTTCACCAGTAGCACCTTTAATCATATCGTTCCATTGGTATAGGCAACCAGGCATGAAAACTTTTTCCTTTAGGTAGTTACCAACCTCAGGACGGTTAACAAAGCTAACATTCTTGTAATCGGTATTCTTCAATACATTGTCAGAGATGTAGTAGAATAGCTGCGATGCAAGCAATTCACCCATTAGGTAGTTATGATAGTAGCATGGGTAAAGCGCAACGTGAATTTTGGTTGACCAATCGGGCTCGTTACGACCTTCCGGTTTTTTAAGCATTTGATACTTTTCAACTAAAGTCCACCAAAGTGCGTTAAGATCTTGATCTGGGTTAGCATACATCTCTTTCTCGAAACGGTACATAACCTGCGCCCAACGGCTAAAAGTTAACTGTTCAAGGCGAAGTGATTTTGTACAAGTTTCAGCAATTTTCTCTTTTTGCTCAGCGTTGATAACGCCCATATCAAGCATCCATTGTGGGTTTGTAGCAAAACGACCACTTATCATTGCAATTGCCTCAGTTGTAAAGGTATGAGCAGCGTCGCGAAGCAAATATGGTTTTTGTGAATCGTAGTACTTTGAATAAACTGCATGGCCATACTCATGAAGCATGGTGTTCATCCAGCTCATGGTCGGTTTTACGTTGCAAAGAACGCGAACATCGCCGTTACGGTCGATATCGGTGCAGTATGCATGTTGATTTTTACCTGGTTTCTCGAAAAGGTCAGATTTTTTAATAAGATCATCAACGTTAAGGTTAATTCCGTTAAAGAATTTTGCAGTTAGATCAACTAAATCTTTGTCTTTATAGAATTGATCAAGGTCAACTTCGTAGATTTTTGGTGCCTCTTGGAAATATCTGTTTTGATAATGCCAAGGCATAAGTTTTTCTTTTGCAATGCCATACCTTTTTGCAAAATAGTTATCAATGTCACCCTTTAGCTCAGCAAAAGCACCTTTTGTAAGGCTATCTAGCTCATCAAATAAAGCAAGTATCTCAGCAGGGTTTTGTTCCGAAAGGGTCATGTTCATTGTGTGGTAGTTCTCGTAGCCTAACGATTTTGCAATCTCGTTTCTAACCTTTACGATAGCAACAACATCATCGGCAACTACTTTACCAATTGCTTTGTGAGCATTCCAAGCAGCCTCAAGCTCTTTTGAATTTTTTGATGTTGAAAGGATTTCCTCGATCTCATTATCAGAAACCTTTTTACCATTCAAATCAGCTCTGAAGTTTGAGTACTTTTTCTCAAGTTCAGCTTCCATCTTAATTTTCTTTTCAAGTAGCTCTTTGCTTACCTGATTACGAAGGAATGCAGGGTATAAAACCTCCATTTGACGGAAAAGGATAGAGTCTTTTACTAATCCAGATTCTTTAATACCTTTTATTTCAGCAAAAAGGGTTGAGTCAGAAAAAAGTTTTACAAGTTTTATTTGAGCATCTTCTGAGCGTTTGTAATCCTCATCTTTCCCTGTAATTGAAGCATCCCAGCTGGCAACTGCAGCCTCTTCGGATAAAGGCTTAACTTGTGCTTCAACTTTTGCAATAAACTCACGTAGTTTATTTTCCATTTTTTCCTGTTTTGGTGTACATGAAAATAGCATCAAACCTAAAATCGATGCAGATAGTACAATTGTAAATCGTTTATTCATATAGGTTAGTAGTTTTTTTTAAGGACTCAAAAGTAGTTAATTTGAGAATTTGATAATTAACAAATTTGAAAATTTGATGGATAAATCGTTAAGCCTAAAACACTACTAGTCCCTTTGTGGTGGATTTCCAGTAGCAAATCTTAAGAATCGAGGATGTAAGAATCTATCAATACCTTTCATGAATCTCCAATTTGTAGTATTGAGACGATATCCTAAAAAGAATTCAACATGACCTGAATTGAGAAAAAGTTGTGATTTTTTATGTTTAACTGTTGATGATTCAACGTAAGAGGCTAAACCCCAATAAAATTTATCGCCATTTCTGCCAATTGATGCTCGAACAATATTTCGCATAGCAAGAGTATTAAACTCTTTTTTTGAACCATCAATGGATGAGTATTGGGCAACATTTTGAAGCGATAATCCAGGGTATATAGTAAAAGCGATAAAATTCTTTTTGTAAATAGTGAATAGGTGTGAATATCCAAAGGAAAAACCAATATTTGAGAATATAACCCCGTTTAAATCGAGCTTAGGATCAACATACTGCTTAACAACTGCGGGTATAATTGAAGTGTCTGAGGCTACTCCATTAACAGATATAAAACCACCAAGCATCCAGCTGCCTCCGCTTCGTCTCATGGCTTTTGTAAAAGAATATGCCGCATTTGGTGAGTATCTATCGGGTCTAAAAATATAAGCAAAAGATGCTGCAATAGAAACGGTTTGTAGGTTTGGCGCCTGTGGGTATGGATCGCTTTTACTCCATGTATTTGTATAATCCTTTGGATTATTAAGATAGAACCCTTTATAGCTTTTAAGCGTAAAATCGAGCATTATCCTGCGAAGCGTATAGTGTGCCTCAAAATCAAATTTTTGCGTTTTGCCATACTTTCGTTCATCTTCAGATGTTGAAGGAAGTGTAAAACTAACTCCTAATCCTATCCAGGAATATGAGAAA
Source organism: uncultured Rikenellaceae bacterium (assembly GCA_964390565.1). Lineage (GTDB taxonomy): Bacteria > Bacteroidota > Bacteroidia > Bacteroidales > Tenuifilaceae > UBA8529. Next base: position 3,524 of record CAYMII010000036.1, on the reverse strand, counting down.
CCAAAGCCAATTAGCGATTGTGGGTTTGGTTTAAAAAGCATGTTTTCCGAAATATCCGGATTACTTATTTCAATCTGAGAATAACTTGGTCCGAGTTTAGTATATAAATGAATATCCTTTGGAAATGAAATTACACGTAATGAATCTTTATTGATACCATAAGAGTTGGTATAAAAGACTATAAATAAGATAGATGAAAGAATTAATCTCATAATCGATTTGGATTCATTTTTACCAAACAAAATTAACCATTTTTAAATTAGATAAACAATTCACACTTTTGCAGGACTTTTTAAAAACGAATATTTACGCTTATATTTATCAATCAGATAATTACAAAAAACATATCATGAAAAACATTACAAGACTTATTCTGATAGTAATAGTAGCCTCCATTTCAGTAAAAACAATTGCTCAAGAGCAACCTAAACCTAAGTTTGAGTTCAAACCATACGGTTTTATTGCCTACGACCTATTTGTTGATACTTACAAATCTTTAGATTCACGCGATGGTGAGTCGTACATGTATCCATTAATGCCTGATTTTGATAAAAATGGGAAAGATTACAATAAAAGAACGATGCTCGAAATGACAAACTTTACATCTCGTTTAGGTCTTAAGATTGCTGGGCCAGATGCTTTGGGTGCTAAAACTAGCGGTCAATTTGAGATGGATCTAATGGGTACAAAGCAAGATTATATTCAGCTGTTTTCGTTAAGACATGCATTTATGAATTTAAAGTGGGAGAAGGCTGATCTTATTATTGGACAAACATGGCATCCGATTATAGTCAATGAGGTAATTCCCAATACCGTTTCTTTTGGTGCAGGTATGCCATTTCATCCGTTGAACCGATCGGCACAAGTGAGATATACATATCATGTTTCTCCTCTTTTCAGATTAACTGCTGCAACTGTATTTTATGGTGGTCATAAGTCAACTGGTCCTGCTGATGCACAGAGATTCTCAGGTAAACCTGATATTCATTTTCAGCTATCTGTAGGTAATCGTAAGGAGTTTTTGGCTGGTTTCTCTGGTGGTTATAAGTGGTTGACTCCACGCTTAAAAACCGATTCATCATACGTTACTTCAAAAACAATTGGTTCATATGATGTAAACGCTTTTCTAATGTTTAAACCTGCATCAACAAGCATAAAGGCAGAAGTGATTTATGGTCAAAACCTCTCTTACCTTTCAATGGTTGGTGGATACGGGATGAAAACTGGTTCGAATAACGCACAGGGTGATTTTGATTATACAAACCTGAAAACCGTTAGCGTTTGGTGTGATATTCAGCAAGACATTGATAGTTGGACAATTGGAGTTTTTGCTGGTTATCAAAAACTACTCGGAGCTGATGATAAGTATACCTCAATTAAGGATTATAGTCGCGACGATAAGTTGAGCAACATTATTCGTGTTTCACCTCGAGTTATATATAAAGCTGATGCTTTAAGTTTTGGGATGGAGTATATCCTTACTAAAGCGGTTTATGGTTCAGCGTGGGACGAAAAAAATAAAGTAAAAGAAACAATGGATCCAGTTAGTAACAACAGATTCTTATTAAGAGTAGCTTACTCTTTCTAAAATAATTTTTAATAATTTTTAAGTCGTTCAGGAGACTGTTTTTCTGAACGACTTTTTTATTCTCCTTATTAGTTAAGTACCTTCGTAACTTCAAATCTGAATATGAACTTTAGGTCATTTTATCAAACAATTATTCGAAAGACTTTTACAAGATATCTTTTGCTCGCTTTTATTATCCTATTGTTGCTGTTTTTTCTCACCCGAAATAGCATCGTTCGTGCAGTTTTCGATAGCAAATGTTCAGCCATTGAAAAGAAATATGGTTTGAAGGTTTGCGCTGAAAAGGTTGGTTTCTCTGGCCTAAGAACACTTTATGTTAGTAATCTCTCAATTGTTCCTGTTGAGCGTGATACAATATTTAAACTTAGTAAAGGAGAGGTTAGTTTGGGTATTTTGGATTTACTCCAATTTAAGGTAAACCCTTTAGAAATTCGTTTGGTTAACCCTAAACTTAACCTAATTGGTCATAAGATTAGCTCAAACTATCGTTTTTTATTTAGTAACCCAAAAGATACAAGTGTACAGGAAATAGCTAGTCTACAGGAATATCAGCAGCTTAGTAAGCAGAATGCTATTTACAGAGTTCTTAAGGCTGTATTTGGTTTGACAACAGCTAGCTATGAGATTGATAATTTTGTACTATCGTATTCCGATTCTACTTACAATGCAAGAATTATCGTTCCTAAATTTATATCGAACAGGAAAGGATTCGATACTAATGTCGAATTGAATGAGGGAGGGAGAGTTCAATTTATCAATTTAAAAGGGTTAACGAGTAAAAGAAAATCAAGCATTACAATTAATGCCTCAATGAGTGGCGATAGGATGCCGCTTCCTATTCTTAACCATAAACTTGGAATCAACCTTTCGTTCGATACGTTAGATTTTAAGGTTATTTCAAAGCAGCTTATCAGTAATGATATTGAATTACAGTTAAAATCATCGGTTGTAAACCTTGATGTTTATACAAAGCGACTTTCCGATCAACCTGTTAAAATAAGAAAAGGAGGGGTAAAGCTCGATTTAATGGTAAACCCAGATTTCTATCAAATTGATTCCTCGTCAACAGTTGAACTAAATGGATTAAAGTCGAGTTTATTCGTTAAATATCAGCCCAACGACGATAGGTTGCTTTCTTTTAAGATAAATACTGGAGTTTTTCCTTCGCAGCAGCTGTTTGATGCTCTTCCCGAAGGACTCTTCACCAATCTTAAGGGAATAAAGACCAATGGAACAATCGATTTTGGACTCGATTTTCGCGTAAAAATTAGCAAACCCGATAGCATTTATTTATCACCTAAGTTTATTACAAAAGGATTTAGCATTGCTCAGTATGGTTATCGAAATTTTGGCGCAATAAACGATACTTTTAGTCATGATGTTTACAATGAAGGGTATTATATCCAAACCATTTTCCTTGGTTCAAGGAACAAGGATTATAAAACGCTTAACCAGATATCACCTTTTATAATTAATGCCATTGTAACATCCGAAGATGGAGGATTTTTCTACAATAGCGGTTTTGATATTGATGCTTTTAAATACGCCATTTCCGAGAACTTAAAGCAAAAAAGGTTTGTTCGGGGCGGAAGCACAATCACCATGCAGCTAATTAAGAACCTATATCTAAATAAAAACAAGAACCTGTTTAGGAAAGCTGAGGAGTATATGATTGTTTGGCTTTTGGGAAGTCAGGGTATAGTTTCCAAGGAGCGGATGCTTGAGATTTATCTCAATATAATTGAGTGGGGTCCTAATATATATGGGGTTAATGAGGCTTGTCATTACTATTTTAAGAAAAGCCCTAGCGAGGTTACTCTTGATGAGGCTATATATTTAGCAAGTGTGGTGCCGCGCCCCAAGAAGTTTAAATATCTTTTTGAGCCTGATGGTAACCTAAAATCGTTCATGGAGGCTGATTTTAACTTTGTGGCTA
>CAYMII010000035.1:0-41243 GCA_964390565.1 uncultured Rikenellaceae bacterium | reverse complement strand
ATTTCATTTTAGGCGACCTTTGTGATAAAATGGGGCATCCAGACTCAGCCTTAATTCTAATGAACAAGACGCTTGAATTGAGGACTAATGTAGGAGAGCAGGAAGACATTGCCGTTACTTACAATAGGATTGGAAGAATGTATTACGATCTTGCTGATTACCAAAAATCAATTGAGTGTTACACAAAAGCAATTTCAATTAGAGAAACATTAAACGACCCCGAAGGACTTGCTGTTGCCTACTATAACTTTGGAAGAACACTTACAAATATTGGCAACTACCAACCGGCACTTGAACAATTCCAGAAAGCATTACAAACCTTTGAAAAAACAAAAAACGACGATGGTATCGCCAACTCTTGCAATGGCATTGGAATGGTTTATGAAAATCTTTCGCAAAGCACCCTTGCGGTAAAGGATAATGAGGCGAATTACCAAAAAGGGCTTGAATACTACTTACGCTCTCTTGAGATATTTCAAAAGATGGACTATCCTCAACAGGAGGGGCGTACAATGCAAAATATCGCAAACCTATATGCCAGACTGGCAACGAACCACTTTGTTGCTCAATATGGGGAGGAATGGGAAGATTCACTTGTAAAACTTTCAAGCAAAAAAATTCTTACCTCATTTGAAAAATCGATTGAATACTACAACAAGTCGCTTGAAATATTCAAAGAAACCAAAGAAGAGGATCAAATCTCAATAGTAAGCATGAATATTGGGACTGCATACAGCACCATAAGGGATTGGAATCGTGCAAATAAATTTTTGAATGACGCATTATACTTGGCGAGAAAACTTGACTTGCCTTACGAAAAAGCCAAAGCGCTTTTTGCTCTAGGTGAAAGTAATATGCGTCAAAAGAATATGCCCCAAGCTGAAGCAAATTTTATTGAATGCGTTAAGCTATCGAAGGAACTTAAAATGAAGGATGATGAGCGCTATTGCTACGAGCGTTTATCAACTCTATACGAAGATATTGGCGAAACACAGAAAGCGCTTACCTATCACAAACTATCGGTAAAGATCAAAGATGAAATCTTCACCGAGAAAAGCCAAAAGGCTATTACCGAAATGCAAACCAAGTATGAAACCGAAAAGAAAGATGCTGCTTTTAAACTTCAAGAATCAGTTATAAAAAGGCAAAAACTTCAAATTATTGGTGCTGTAATTGGCGTTGTATTGGTTCTTCTTGTTGCTCTTCTACTTTTGAAGATGATTAAAGAGAAGCAGAAAGCAAACCGAATACTAGAGGAGAAGAACGAGCTTATCACTCTTCAAAAGAAAGAGATTACCGACAGTATTCGCTATGCTAGTCGTATTCAGAGGGCTATTCTACCTTCGGATGAGATACTGCTTCAAACGCTACCTCAACACTTTGTTGTCTTTTTACCTCGAGATATCGTAAGCGGAGACTTCTTCTGGCTTAGCCAAAATGGAGGTAAGATTGTTATAGTTGCTGCCGACTGTACTGGTCATGGCGTTCCGGGAGCATTTATGAGTATGCTTGGCGTTTCGTTCCTTTATGAGATTGTTAACAAAGAAGGAATTATGCAACCTGCAAGTATCCTCAACTTCTTACGCGATCATGTTAAACACACCCTTTCGCAAACAGGTAAAAAAGATGAAGCAAAGGATGGTATGGATATCTCGCTATGCGTTTTTGACCCTAAAGCCATGAAACTGGAATGGGCTGGTGCGTACAACCCTCTTTATCTAATTAGAAATAGTGAGATAATTGAATACAAAGCCGATAAGATGCCAATTGCAATTCACATGAACGACCATATGTCGTTTACAAACCATGAAATTGAACTGCAAAAAGGTGACACATTCTATATCTCATCCGATGGTTATGCCGATCAGTTCGGTGGTGCTGAAGGACGCAAATTTATGTCGAAGAAATACAAAGAGATGCTACTCCAAATAAACGATAAGCCAATGGAGGAGCAAAAATCAATAATCCTAAAGGCACATCTCGACTGGAAAGGTCATCACGAGCAAGTTGATGATATCCTTGTAATGGGAGTTAGAGTTTAACTATCTAATTGACAAAAACAAATAGTTTCGTTTATGTGAATCTCCGAAACTATTTGTTTTTTATTTTACCTTTGCCCCCTTCAAAATCAATTTTCAACCATGACAAAATCAAGCAAAACAATACTTATAGCAATATCTTTAGCAGTTTTTACAATTGGCTGCTCTACTACCAAAAAGATTGCTGCACCTAAAATCGATAGTTCAATCCAAAAACAGCAAGAAGCAAACGGCGCTTTTAGCGCTGGCGATTATCAAAAAGCATTTACTATTTATGAGGAAATTATTGCAGCCAAAACATCTCAGAATAAAAGGGTTGATAGCACCATTTACCAAAATGCAGGTTTAGCGGCTTGGGAGCTAAAGCAAACCGACAAAACCATTCAATATCTTGAAATTGCTAAACGCTACCCTATAGCAACCGATAAAACCTATTCAATTCTTGCAAAAGCATTTTTAGAAAAAGATAATCTATCAAAAGAGATAACAAACCTCGATGCCTATATCAATAAATACCCACAAGGTGCAGAAATCAAAGAAGTACAAAAACAACTCTTTTTTGCTTATATCAATAGCGAGAACTGGGATTTAGCCTACAAAATATGGCCTTCATTGGATGCACCAACTCAAGGAGAGATAAAGTCTTTAACAGGATATTTTAAGGTTTGTGATAAACTCGGACACAAGAATCAACTCGATAAAATTGCTCAGCAAATACTCAAAGCAGATGGCAATAACATTGAAGCTTTAGAGCACTTTGCCGAGAAGTATTACTACTTAGCCGAAAACTCTTACGTTAAAGAGATGAAAGCCTATCAGGCAAACAAAACCGACAAGCAGTATCAACAACTACTGGCCGCTTACAAAATCTACTTCGAAAATTACCGTATTGCAAAAGATTACTTCCTAAAGCTTTACCAGCTAAGCCCAAAACCACGCTACGCAACGTTCCTTGGGAACATCTTTACTCGATACGAGAACAAGGAAAAAGCTGATTATTACTACAATTTAGCGAAGAAGAAATAGTAACGTTATTTGTGTTGCTGTGTAATGTGTTGCTGTGTTGCAGTAAAATATCTTGCTATTGGTTATTAAGAAAATCTAAGTTTACCAACACAAAGGCAAAATGTGTTGTGTATCAAAGTATTTCCCTCAATCTTAAAAAAGTCTAGAGTCTGAAATCTGGCGTCTAGAATCTTATTTAAACATTAATATTAAATCCTAAACCAACCTCCGAGGCAGGTAGACCGCCACGAATACCCCAATTCTCCAAAGCGGGCTCATGAATTATGATTGTAACATCATTGCCGTTAATCCCTGGGTTTTGCTCAAGCAGGTCAACCATTCGGCGATAAAGAGCCTTCTTTGCTTCATTTGATCGACCTTTAAACATGGTTATTTCAATAATTGTGTACCCTTCACCACGACCTGTATGCTCAAAATGGTCGGCATCTAACTCGTAAAGCCTTTGACGCCTATCATGATCGGGTATTTTAATTACCTCAACCAAAGCCTGATGAACGCTATCTAGCAGCGCTATCTTATATTCGGGGCTAAAGCCCTTTTCAATTTCGATTCGTACTAGTGGCATAGTAAATCTTTGTTTCTTTTATTTTCAAAAGTAAAGTATAATTTCAAATAGTAAAACACTCCTTTTCATCAATACTACACTGAATGTAACTGTTTCTTATAAATACTGTAATTAGCATTCCTTTCTCAATATCGCTTATCTTTGCAAAAAGATATTTTCGATGACGACAAAGCAGGGAAAGGTTAAACTCAAAATACTTAATCAGGCTGATAGCGAAGATTTTCAACCTATTATTGATGGGCATGTTGCTGCAGGATTTCCATCGCCTGCAGGCGATTATATAGACAACTCGCTCAACCTAAAAGAATTGCTAGTTCGCAACGAGAGCTCCACCTTCTTTGTTCAGGTTGTTGGCAACTCAATGATTGATGCCAATATTTACGATGGTGATGTTTTGGTGGTTGATAAATCGCTCAGCCCTTGCGATAAATCTATTCTAGTTTGCTTTATCGATGGGGAGTTCACTGTTAAAAGGGTGAGCAAGGTTGGCAAAGACTTTTTCCTAATCCCTGCCAACCCAGAATTTAAACCTATTAAAATTGAGAAGTCGTCCGACTTTCGGCTTTGGGGTGTTGTAACCTTTGTAATCCATAAACTCCGATAGCATGTACGCGCTGGTAGATGGCAACAACTTTTACGTTTCGTGCGAGCGAGTTTTTAACCCATCGCTCGATGGGAAGCCTGTTGTTGTTCTCTCCAACAACGATGGCTGCATCATCTCGCGTTCCAACGAGGCAAAAGCCCTTGGGTTTAAAATGGCGGAGCCAGTTCATAAGCGCAAGGATTTTATTGAAAAGAATAAGGTTGTGGTTTTCTCATCGAACTATACGCTTTACGGCGATATGTCGAACCGAATGATGAAAATACTAAATCAATTTTCGCCCGATATCGAGGTTTATTCTATCGATGAGGCATTTGTGAACCTAAGCGGTATTCAAGTTAACTTGGACGATTACGGGAAACAGATAAGGTCAACTATCCTGAAAAATATAGGAATTCCTGTTGGAGTAGGCATTGCAAGCACCAAAACATTAGCGAAGGTTGCCAACAAACTCTCGAAAAAGAACAAAGGCGTTTTTGTTATTGATTCAGAAGCCAAGCGCGAGTGGGCGCTTAAAAACACTCCAATTGAGGATGTATGGGGAATTGGCAGACAGTACTCCAAAATGCTTATGAAGCATGGCATCAATTCAGCATACGACTTCTCGCAGCTAGATGCCAGCTGGGTTCGAGGGAAAATGAGCGTAACAGGGGAACGTACACGCGACGAACTTCACGGAATCCCTTGCATTGCTTTAGACACGATTGTTAAAGCCAAGAAAAACATTGCCACAACACGAGGTTTTGGCAAGAAACTTTCGGATATCAACATCATTGCCGAAGCTTTGTCGACCCATGCCGTTCGATGCGCAGAGAAGTTGCGCAGGCAAAAATCCATAGCCAGCTACGTTACCATTTTTATCCACACCGACCCTTTTTCGCAAAGTGAGCGATATATCTATAAAAGCACAACCGTTACGCTATCACAAGCCTGCAATACAAACCACGAGATTGCAAAAGCCGCGCTTCTAGGATTGAAGCAGATCTTTCAACCTAACCTTTTGTATAAAAAAACAGGCGTAATTGTAAGCGGAATTTCATCGGAGAACTACGTGCAAGGCAACCTTTTTGAGACCGGAAATAGCGAGAATTATAAGGCAATTTCGAAAATTGCCGATATGCTCAACAACCGGTATGGAAAGGATAAAGTTAAACTTGCTGTGCAAGGGGGAAGCAAAGATTGGCATCTTAAACACGAGAAATTATCGCCCCGATACACCACTCGATGGGACGAAATCCTAAAAATAAAAATCTGATTAATCTATAGTTTTCCTTTAAACTCGTGCTCTTCAAAAACTATTGCTTCGTAGGTATAAAGCTCTGCATCTTTCCAACCATACCATCCGATGCCAGCCTTATCCTGTGCACAATGGCCAAGAAAATCATCTAAAGTCCAGCCAGGTGTATTTGCCACTTGTGGCAAAAATGTACCCGAACGTGAACCTTTCTTGATATATATTCCGTGTTTACTTAAAACTATCTCATCAATGGACTTAATCTTTTTCAAAGGAGTTAATACAGAGATCTCGACTTCAAGGCTTGATATTTCATCGGAAACCACTGGCGTAAACCGATAATCCTGCGTTGCCGAGGCAATTGCCATGAACTGAACGACCTCGAAAAGAGGCTTTTCGGGGTTAAAGTTACCAATACACCCCTTTAATTGACCGTTTTTTTTCAAGGTAACAAACGCACCTGCCTCAACCAAAAGATTTGCAGGTAATTTAGATTTATCAATCTCATCTATCTTACCATCATTGATGTATCGGACAATTGTTCTTCGAGCAATCTTAAGGAGTTCAACTTTATCCTGCTCACTCAGAGAGAATTGGTTTTTATCAACTTTACTTTCTGTTTTTATAGCACAAATGGCATAGTAACCAACAACTCGACTCTTATCGCCGTAAAGCGGTGAATCGCCTGAGTTTTGATATAAAATCTTCTTGTAAGCTATATCAGTCCTATTCTCTGTTATATCAAGCAAAGTAAGCATCGATGTCCAGCCGCACATAGCTGTAACTAAACCTGGAATTCCTTTGCTTTCGTCGATAACTTTAGTTGTAACAAATGATGATGAAGAGTTTTTGAGAATGGCATCAGCCATTAATTTGTCGGACTCAGTGGCATCAGAACTATTGGGATAGTGCGAAAAGTCTGAGCTAACAATAAAAAGGTTCTCTTCGGAGAAATAAGGTGCAAGCGCATCCGCTAAATTCTTGCAAGTACTTTGCGATTGCCCACCAATAACAATTGGAACAATTGTAAAAGGATTTTTAAGCCAGTATTGCAAAAAAGGAAGTTGAACCTCTATGCTATGCTCCTTTTCATGAGGCTCAGGGTTGCTATTAATAAAAGCATATTTTTGGTCCAAATCCTTGGCAAACTCATCAACCTTGACTTTCCCAAGAGGAGTAATAAAATCACCCTGCGTGTAGATTGAAACTCCCTCGAAATACATGGTATGGCTCGAAGCAATGATAAAAACATGTTTAAACTTTCTTTCCCTATCGATTTGTTTGTAGCCAGCCGCTGCAACATCGCCAGAAAAGACATAGCCAGCATGGGGAACCACAACTGCCAACGGCTGTTGATCAAATATCACTTTGGCTCGATTGAAAGAGCCCTCGAGCGAATTTAAAAGTTCCTTTCGATCTGATGGGTAAAATGCCCCTGCCACAGCTGGATTACGGTCAACCATAGTCTTTGTTTTATCTGAATCTTGACTTCTACAAGAACTTATTGGATTTATAAACCCAAATATTATGAATAACCTAAGGATTTGCTTTAACATGACATTTTATCTTCAGGTGATTCTTTGATTCTCTTGAATCAAATTTATTCATTAAACGATAAAACTACCAAGGATTTACCTCTCTATTTTTTTGAAATTTCTCAGGTAAAACAAATTCATCCCGAAAAGAATCAGCCCCATTCCAGCAATAAATATTAACCAAGGAAAAGATTGAGGAACATAAGTTATAGCCTTTGCCATCAAAGCCTGAATCTTCGAAGGATCAAATATCTCGGCAAAGCTAAAGTATTCCAGCATAAACCGAATGTAATCGTAAGTAAAGCCAATAATCAGAACTATTGAGCCTACAATCAAAAGCATCCATTCGGTTAGGTTGATTTTAGTTTGAATGTTTTTACTTGTGGATTTTGAAATTAGAATCGCAAAGGCAATCATCACAATCGATACAATAACTGGGGCAATCACAGGTCCTACCCACGTTGTGGGTATTAGGAAAAGGATATCCCAAGTCATCAGGCTTGATGGCCAATCGAGCGTGACCTTCAAAAAAACATAATAAAAGATATCCCAAACGGCAAAGCTGTAAAGGAACAAACCAAATTTTTCGGTTCTGTTTCGTCCTGCAATGAATCCAGCGCCAAATAGCATTACAAGCGTAGCAAACTCCCTAAAAACCTCAACAACCATGATATCCTTATCCATGATTTTGAGCGGAAAATTAAACCCTTCAGGATAATACAACTTGCGCATGTAAACAACAACTGCCGTTTCGAGGAAAGCCATGGCAATGCTGAATAGGGTTATCCATATAAATATTATACGAATTCTAGAGTTTATCATACTTGAATAATCATTAACATGATTCACCACGGAGACACGAAGATCACGGAGAGAAAAAAGAAATCTTTCTAAATTCTACTCTGTGCTCTCCGTGTCTCTGTGGTTTTATTCTTTCAAAACCAACAAAAAGCCTTTTCCCTTTGGAATTACAAACGAATCGGTTGGTTTAATATTGAACGATTGCTGAAAAGCTTTAATTTCAGGAGCAACCAAACTTGTTTTTGCAGGATTTAAACCTAATGCTTTCCAATCGATAGTTAGCTGAACAGTCACATCCTCTTTTGCCCAGCTGGCAATCGAGATCATCACTGCACCATCCTTCTTATAAACGGTTGCCAAAACATCAGGGCGGTTGGTTTTAACAGGACAACTCTCAACCCAATAGCCAATCATCTGGCTACCCTTTATTCCAAAATTATCCCAAGCCTTCCAAATTGGACGAGGATCGCTATTCTCGGTCCAAGGCATTCGGTTGGTCATTCCGTAAACCATGCCACGCCAAGGGTTTCCTCCTCCTTCAAGCATCTCACCCATCAAACCAAAAGGAATTCCGCTAACTTCGGTTAAAAAGAAGTCGGGCGATTCGTTGTAATCGAAATACTCTCCAAACCAAAGTCTATTCAGGTATGGGAAAAGTTCCATGTACAGCATGCCACTATTGATAAAGCCATCGCGCTTATTATATTGGTTTGCTGAGTGAAGATCAAGAATTCCGGGGTGATTGTTTTGAGTTAGCACACGTTTTACGCGCTTCATAGTTGTTCGATCAAACGCAACATCATCTAGATAAAGTCCATCGATACCTATGTTGTTAACAAGCCAATTCAACCCTTCAACGTAGTAATTATGCCAGCGGCTCATGCCGCTATTGATAATTGCCGCATCCTTAAGTTCTGGTACAAACCAAGCGGCAATATAATCGTCGCCAATGTGCTCCTGTAACCACGAAAAGCCGCCACCAGCACCAGGAGAGTAGACCTCATGACCCAAACTTCTCAACGGGAATGTCTCATAGGCTCTATTGGATAACTCGCGAACGGTATTGTAAATCTTCACCTTTAAGCCCTTTGAGTGCGCCTCATCTATATACTCCTTCATTTGCTTATGGGCAATGAAAGGATAGTTGATATAAGGGTTAATTTCATTAGCATGATGAATATTGATAATTGTCGATCCACGATTAATTACCGTATCGATTGGGCTATACTTATGGTAGAACCTATTGCTCCACTGAAAATCGGTATTAATTGGATGGAACGGGGTGATAATCAAATTGAAGTTATAGTACAACTTCTCGCCCTTCTTCATCTTTCGTGCCCCGCTATAGCTATTAACCACAACTGATTTATCCGTTTTTGAGATATTGATGCCACCATTTCCACTATTCCCCCATGATGGAGGTATATTCAGCGGTTTTTGAAGATAGAAATTTGTATTTAAAGGGCGCACATAATTCTCAGCACGAAGAGAGAATTGTAGTCCTGCATTCACATCGCCAAGCCAAGCACCATCCTGGTTTTTGTTAGCCACATCCCACTTCCACTCAAAATTATCGGGTCGATAGCCTCCCTTTTGTCCAAGCCCCATCATGTATTTTGATGCATCAGGGTTCATTGGAATATTCATCTTGATATCAGCAAGCGCAATATCTTCGAGAGCAAGAATCTCAACCTTGTATGAGATAAACCCATCAAACTCAAGCGATGCGTTCACCTTCATTTGTAACTTAGAAGATGTACTTGTAGATTCCCATGTCACAGTTCCAGCTGACTTTTCAACAAACTTAAACCGGCTATCCTTCCAAGCCTCCTCGATATTCGCTTCGCTCAAACACACCAACTTGATAGGTTGACTAATTACATCTTTTGGAGTCTTTGAGAATGAGGTCATTTCTGGAGTAAAGAATGTCTGAATCTTTTTTGGGAAACCATCCTTGTTTAACTCAACTTTACGTCCAAGTAGGCTTATGGTATTTCCTTTTACAACCAAAGGAGTATAAGGCGGAATAACTGTATTTTCCTGAGCCATTGTTGAGTTCAACCATTTTAGACGCGTTTGCTTCCAAGGTTCATTTACACCCCCATCGCTTAATATTTGATTATTAATAGCAATTGAAAGAATTATATCCTTTGAATAGGTATTATCAATTGAGATGGTAGCTGTTCCTTTGTAGATTCCCTCTTTGATACCTTTTGGCACATCTACACCGCACCAGAGGGATTGAACAAGCCCTTTAGCAACATCAACACGTTTGGTTAAAGGCTTGCCATCCCAATTAATACCATTGGTATTGATACAATTAAGTCTTACTGCCTTAATAACGCTTCCCGATTCCGATTTCAAATCGGTGAATTTCACCTGAACATCACGAATATCCTGATTTGCATAAACACCAAACTGAAAAGCAAAGTACTCGCCTTTACTAGCCTCGCCCTCGAATGTGCTTTTGGGAGCATTCATAACCCATCGTTGGGGTAAATCCTTTGTCATCTTTATGGGATGCAACCTATCCTCGGGGAAAACAATAAATGGTTTATCGAAAAACATATCCTTTAAAACCTGCATCTCCGATACCTTTGCAATAACCTCCATTGGGTAGAAGCTATTGAATTCGTCTATCGACTGAATTTCAACAAGCGTTGCATCACCAACCTTGGAATAATCCTTCATCAGTTGAAGCCAATTTGCATCGGCTGTTTCAACAAAATCAGGGTAAGTATTTTTGGGATAATTTGATCTCCCAGATGCCTTGTAGGGCATAAAGTAAATATTGTAATTACCTAACCCGGAGGTTGGCTCAAAGAATATCTCTCCAAACTCGCGATTAATAGAACCTCTTACAACATTCATAACCCTTTTATGGGTTTGAGCATCCTCTACAATTATGTTTTTCTTTTCAACATTGTAATCCCTCCTTCTCCACTCAATGGTTGCAAGCGCAACCTTTTGATTTCCATCAAAACGAACAACTGCCCTATGATTTCCAAGAGAATCGGCGTTCCATTGTTCACTTGAAATTGTATACTTAACCTCTTGGGCTTCAGAAAACTGATAAATTAAAATGCTAATTACAATTAGCATAAGGTTTGCTATTCTGATGCCATAAATCTTATTAACTGAAGTCTTCATCATCTATTTCGTTAAGAGTGAATTAAAGTAGCCAAGCGAATACTTTTAAACAAGTTGACAAGATAGCTAAAAAGTAGCCTTACATAAATGACTTTTGCCATACAATTATCGGATGTAAAAATCTAATTTTGACAATTATTTATCTAAAATCTTATCTCACAAATTATGAAAACAATACCTTTTGAAACCATTGATTGGTCGACAATCCAAAAAACAGAGCACAAAGGCGAAACAGGCATTGCGTATTGGCAAACCATACAATTCGATGGACTTAGAATACGAATGGTTGAGTATTCGCCCAGCTACTTTGCTGATCATTGGTGCACCAAAGGCCATATTATCTATTGCCTCGAAGGAGAAATGATATCCGAACTTAAAGATGGCACTAAGAGTTTGCTTAAAAAAGGCATGTCGTATCATGTTACCGATGATGAAATAAATCCGCATAGGTCGCAAACAGCCAATGGCTGTAAACTATTTATCATCGATGGGGATTTCTTAAACCCAACAGTTTAATATCCTTATGATAATTGCAGCTTTTCGCAATTCTTTTTGTAATTTGTATTCGACCTAAACCATAACTATATGATAAAAAGAATAATTCGAATCAAACTAATTGCGGCTATCGCAATACTTGCCATAACAGGCATATACGGTGGAGTTGCACTAATACTTGATAAATCAGGTGCCAACTTCGAGCTATCAACAAATCTTCTTGAAAGCACAATTTTCAACTCCTATCTCGTTCCGGGAATCATTCTTTTAATCCTTCTTGGCTTTTTCCCAACCATCACGGCTTTTGGATTAATCACCCGAAAAAAATCTCAAATTGCAAACAAAATAAATATCTATAAAAAAAGGCATTGGGCTTGGACTTACTCACTATACTGTGGTATTATGCTAGTGTTGTGGATTGACATCCAAGTAATGATGATTGGTGGAGGATATATTTTACAATCCATTTATGCCATTCTAGGAGTTGTAATTATCGTTTTGGCGCTTATGCCTTCGGAGATGAAATTCTATAAAAAGAAATAGCCAAATATCTTCATCACATTTTGGAGGTCACAATCTTCTGAAACGCCTAAATTATCTCGACATGCAATTGTTTTCATATTGATTAATATCATTTTATATTGATATTTTTCATTGTAAATTTGCGTTCTCTAAAAAGAAAAATAAAAAACCTAAATACACTCACTATGAATATTCAGGAGATGGCTAAAAAGATGAAACTGTTGAATCAGTTTAACTATGAGTGGAAACCTCTGTATAGAGGGTACACCGACAAGATTCTATACATCAACGTTGGCAGCAAGGAGGTTAAAGAAAAAGCCGTTCCTGCTCAAATGAAAGAGAAATTCGTTGGAGGAAAAGGTTATGGATTACGTCTCCTCTGGGATGCTACTACTCCAACTACAAAATGGAATGATCCTGAAAACGAGATTATCATCAGTTCTGGTCCTATTGGTGGCATTACCCAATACTCAGGTACAGGAAAATCTTTGCTAGTTAGCTTATCACCACAAACTAACTCGGTAATGGATTCAAATGTGGGTGGTTTCTTTGGGCCATTCTTAAAGTTTTCGGGTTACGATGCCCTTGAACTTCAAGGTAAAGCCGATAAAGATGTAATTATTTTTATTGATGGTGTAAACCATAAAATTGAAATTTTTGAAGATCCCGGTTTCGCTAAAGATTCTCACATTCTTGCTGAGGAATTAACCGAAGTATTTGCAACCGACCCAAGCGATTATAAAAACATAGGTATTGTATCAACAGGAGCTGCTGCTGAACATTCGCTACTTGGTATGGTAAACTTCACATTTTACGATTCAAAGCGTAAAAAAATCCGCTTAAAACAAGCTGGTCGTGGAGGTATTGGTACAGTAATGCGCGACAAGAAGATTAAAGCCATTGTTGCTCGTATCGAGGGTGTAAAAGGAAATTTAAACAATGTTGCAAACCTTGAGGCAATTACCGAAAGAGGTCGCAAGTATCAAGCTGAGATTCGCGAGCTTGACGATCACCAATGTCAAATGCGTAAAAAAGGTACTGCAAACATTGCCAACGTAATGAACGATTACGACCTTCTTCCTACTCACAACTTCAAGTTTGGTAGCTCTGTTGATGGTCAAAAAATTCATAGTAATATTTTCAGGGATAAGTACTTCACCCTTGGAATTCCCGATGGTTGCTGGATTGGCTGCGCCATGAGTTGTTCTAAAGGAGTTGATGATTTCGTATTAAAAACTGGCCCTTACAAAGGAACAAAAGTTATAGTTGATGGCCCAGAATATGAAACAGTTGCTGGTCTTGGCTCTAACATCGGAGTTTTTGATCCTGAAGGAATTATTGAAAATAACTTCTATTGCGATACTTATGGTGTTTGCACAATTACTTGGGGTACTTGTATGGCATTCGTTATGGAGTGCTATGAGAATGGCATCCTAAACAAAGAGCGCACCGGTGGTCTTGACCTAAACTTCGGTCAATTCGAGAATGCAATGGAAGTATTACACCAACTTGCTCGTGGCGAAGGTTTCGGCATGATAGTAGGTCAAGGTGTTCGCAAAATGAAAGAGTATTTTGTTAAAAACTTTGGCGCTGATCCAAAATTCCTAAACGATATTGGAATGGAAAACAAAGGTTTGGAGTACTCTCAATACGTTTCAAAAGAATCATTGGCTCAACAAGGTGGCTATGCAATGACCAATAAAGGTCCTCAGCACGATGAGGCTTGGCTTATCTTCATGGATATGGTTAACAACCAAATTCCAACTTTCGAAGCAAAAGCTGAAGCGTTACACTACTTCCCAATGTTCCGTACTTGGTTTGGATTACAAGGATTATGCAAACTTCCTTGGAATGATGTTACTCCAAAAGGTAACGCCCAAACAAGCGAACCACACAAAATTCCTGAGCACGTTGATAACTATGTAACCATTTACAATGCTGTTACAGGTGGTAATATCGATAAGGATAGCATGATTACACAAAGTGAGCGCGTTTATAACTTCCAACGAATTTTCAATATTCGTCGTGGTTACGGTTTACGTAAACATGATGCTCAACCATACCGTGCTTGTGGTCCTGTTACAAAAGAGGAGTACCTAAGCCGTCAGGAGCGTTACGATAAGCAGCTAAAAGAGCAAGTTGGAATCGATCCTACCAACATGAGCGTTGAAGATAAAATGGCAGCAATGCGTACATATCGCGAAGGCAGATACGAACAGCTACTTGATGCAGTTTACAATCGTCGTGGCTGGACTAATAATGGTGTTCCAAAAATTGAGCACCTAAAGGCAATCGGAATGGATCTGCCTGAATTAATCGAAGTGGTTAAACCTTTACAATAAAGTTGACTTCACAAAAAACCCGCCTAGAATCTAGGCGGGTTTTTAATTATTATTCAAATCAGCTAATTTGGCTAAACGCCACTTTCTCTTTTGCTGATTCTTCCAACTGTTTTGTTAGTATCTGATTTTTGGGAAGAGATAAATTCGGATCCTCATCCAGAATCTCCATGGCAGCCTGCCTAACATATTGCAGTAGTTGGCTATCCTTGCTTAAACTTGCAATCTTCAAATCAAAAGGGATACCGCTTTGCTGAGTTCCTTCCATATCACCGGGTCCGCGAAGCTGAAGGTCAACCTCTGCAATTTCAAAACCATCGTTGGTTGAAACCATGGTTGACAAACGCTTGCGCGATTCGTGCGTTAGCTTCACCGACGACATCAAAATACAAAAACTCTCATCGCCACCACGCCCTACCCTACCTCTAAGTTGATGTAACTGCGAAAGACCAAAGCGCTCTGCGCTTTCGATAACCATAACGGTTGCATTCGGAACATTCACCCCAACCTCAATTACCGTTGTAGCAACCATTATATGAGCTTTGCCGCTAGCAAAAAGGTTCATGGAGAAATCCTTTTGATCGGCCTTCATCTGGCCATGAACAACAACGGTTACATACTCTGGCGGTGGAAATGCCCGAACGATGCTCTCGTACCCATCCTGTAAATCTTTAAGATTCTCCATCTTTTCAGATTCCTTAATCAATGGGTAAACCACATAAACTTGCCTCCCAGCCTTAATCTGCTCTCGCATCATCCCAAAAAGTACGTTGCGCTTAGAATCCGTAAAGTGAATTGTTTTAATAGGTTTTCGTCCGGGAGGAAGTTGATCGATTGCACTCACATCCAAATCGCCATAAATGGTCATTGCCAACGTACGAGGAATAGGAGTTGCAGTCATCACAAGCACATGAGGTGGATTATCATTCTTCTCCCAGAGTTTTGCACGTTGCGCCACACCAAATCGTTGCTGCTCATCGATTGTAACAAAACCTAAATTTTTGAATTGCACAACATCCTCTAGCAATGCATGAGTACCGATTAGAATATTGGTATTTCCTTCAATTAAATCGGAATGCAACCCATTCCTAACTGATTTCTTAGTTGATCCAGTGAGCAACGAGACCTTAACCGGTAAATCGCCAAGCAGTTTGGTTATGGTTTCGTAATGCTGATTAGCAAGAATCTCGGTTGGAGCCATTATGCAAGCCTGATAACCATTATCAACGGCTATCAACATCGACATTAGTGAAACTAACGTTTTGCCACTACCCACATCGCCTTGCAAAAGGCGATTCATCTGCTTGCCACTACCTATATCCTTGCGAATCTCACGAATAACTCGCTTTTGAGCATCGGTAAGTTCGAATGGCAACTTCTCGCTATAAAAGCGATTAAACATCTCCCCCACAACGCTAAAAACATGTCCATTCTTTTTACTCATTCGCAAGCTACGCAGCTTGAGCAAACCCAACTGAACATAAAACAGCTCTTCGAACTTTAACCGATTCTGCGCTTTTTGAAGTAAAGGAGCACTTTCAGGAAAATGAATCTGTTTAAGCGCTTCGGGTAAGGTCATCAACCTATACCTATCGATAAGATGTGGAGGTAGCGTATCATCAATGCTTTTAGCGACTTGCTGTTGTAGAGTTTGTTGAAGTTTATAAATTGCCTTCGAGGTCAGGAAACTATTCTTTAGCTTCTCTGTAGTATTGTATGCTGCTTGTAGCGAAGCGTTTACTTTTTCAGTTTCGGGTTTATACTCCTCAACCTCTGGGTGTGCAATATTAAATCGACCATTAAAAAGAGTTGCTTTCCCAAATACTAGATAGGGTATATTCGGCTTAAGGCTCTGTTGTACCCACTTTACTCCTTTAAACCAAACCAGTTCGACCATTCCTGTCCCATCTGAGAAAATGGCTGTTAACCGTTTTTTACGCCCCACTCCTGCCTCATCAAACCTAATAACTTTACCAACTAGTTGTATATAAGGCAAGTCATCAACAATCTCCGAAATCTTGTATACTTTTGACTTATCAATATACTTAAATGGGTAATAGTAGAGCAAATCCTTGTATGTTGATATATTCAACTCCTTACGAAGCAGTTCAGCCCGTTTGGGCCCAACTCCGCTTAGGTACATTATATCGGTTGAAAGATTTACTGCCATGTAGCAAATTTAGAAAAAATGGGCTTTGCAAATCATTTCGCTAAAAATTAAAATAGCAAAACCTTTTAAACGTTTTTTAACATCACATATCTCAGTATAAGAAACGCAAATCTTATCTTAGCTGAATTAATTTGGGCTTGTTAAAGATTTGTTAATGTTGATTGAAAGATTACAGGGTTTAAAAAAATATTTACAATTTAGGCTTAAATCAAAACCAAGGGGTGGACATGGTATACACTCGCCTTTTGTTTACGATCTTTACACCCAGTGCATCGATGTAAAATCGAAAAAAGCGATCTTTGATAGAATTGAAACAATTAGGAAAGAACTTCTTCGAGACAAATCATCAATTCAATTAAATGATTTAGGTTCAGGAACAAAATCCAAGACTAATACAATTACGACTGTTGCGGATATTGCTAAAAGGAGTTCGGCTCCAAAGTACAAAGCACAACTTCTTCATAGGCTTACAGCCTATTTAAAACCAGAAACTGCAATTGAGTTAGGCACTTCACTAGGAATTAGCACGATGTATATTGCAAGTGGTTTCGACAAAGTAAAAGTTTACTCCATTGAAGGCGATACAACTTTATCAAAACTAGCCATCGAAAATTTCAACAAAATAGGGTTAGCCAATGTTAATCAAATCAATGGTGACTTTGACGCCAAATTGCCCGAAGTATTATCAGAGGTACAAAATGTAGGTATCGCTTATATTGATGGAAATCACAATGAAGAAGCAACTTTAAGATATTTTAAACTACTTTTAGCAAAAGCAAATGGTGATACATTAATAATTTTTGATGATATTAGATGGAGCAAAGAGATGGAAAATGCATGGAATAATATTTGTGCAGATGAAAACGTTTCAATTTCAATAGATATGTTCGACTGCGGCTTAGCTTTTTCACGCAAAGGAGTAGTTAAGCAGCATTTCGTTTTAAGATATGGACCTTTTTAATAATTTTATAAAATAATAATATAACACAATGTCTAGCAGCGTATTTTCTCTAAAAAACCTAAAAAAGTACTACAAGGTAGGTACCGTGGTGGTAAAAGCCCTAAAGGGTGTTGACCTAACAATTAATAAGAACGAGTATGTTGCCATCATGGGTCCATCGGGCTCGGGCAAATCAACTCTAATGAATATTATAGGATGTCTCGATACCGCAACCGAGGGCGATTACATCCTTAATGGCACAAACGTTAGCCTACTTGCAGATGATGAGTTGGCTGAAATTAGAAATAAAGAGATTGGTTTCGTTTTTCAAACATTCAACCTTCTTCCTCGTTATACAGCTCTTGAGAACGTTGTATTACCTTTAATATATGCTGGCGTTGGAAAAGAAGTTCGACTTGCCAAAGGCGTGCAAACCATGAAAAACGTTGGGTTAGAGGATAGAATGGAACATAGACCAAACGAGCTTTCTGGAGGTCAGCGCCAAAGGGTGGCTGTTGCGCGAGCATTAGTTAATAACCCATCAATTATTTTGGCCGATGAACCAACTGGTAACCTTGATTCAAAAACATCAATAGATATTATGAATCTTTTTGAGGATATTTACAACCAAGGCAACACTATAATTGTTGTTACTCACGAAGAGGATATCGCTCGTCATGCAAGAAGAATCGTAAGATTACGCGATGGAATGATTGAATCTGACGAAATTAACCCTCATCCGACCATGAAACAACAGGTTGTGCTGACTGAACAATAGAATTTTAAAATGAAAATCTATACAAAGACAGGAGATAAAGGAACCACTTCTCTTATTGGTGGCAAACGAGTTTCAAAATATCATCCTAGAATTGAGGCATACGGCACTGTTGATGAGCTCATATCAAACATAGGACTATTAAGGGATCAGAACATTGATGAAGAAGCAAAGCATTTCCTTATCAATATACAGGATAGGTTAATGAATTGTGCATCAATACTCGCTGCTGATTGTAGCGACTGCAAAGTTAAAATACCTACAATTCTTCCTGAAGACATACAAGTTATTGAGATAGAAATTGATAAAATGGACTCAATGCTTGAGCCATTGCAATCATTTATCTTACCAGGCGGACATCCGGTTGTTTCGCTTTGCCACGTATGCCGAACAGTTTGTCGCAGATGCGAAAGAATTGTCATAAAACTTTCCGAAGAAACTCCTGTTCCTGAGAATGTTGTTATTTACATCAATCGTCTTAGCGATTTTTTCTTTGTACTATCAAGAAAAATGGCAAAAGAACATAATGTTGATCAAATTCCTTGGCAACCCAACATTTGATATTAATATTTTTTTATATTTGCAAATAGCATGCAAATATACAATATGCTGAAAATCAACTATTTAACAAATTTAATATCATATTATGTACTGGACACTAGAACTTGCATCAAAACTTGAAGATGCCCCTTGGCCAGCAACTAAAGAAGAGTTGATAGATTTTGCAATTCGCTCCGGAGCGCCACTCGAAGTCATTGAAAACCTTCAAGAGCTTGAGGAGGAGGCTGAAATTTACGAGAGCATTGAAGATATTTGGCCTGATTATCCAACCAAGGAAGATTTTTTCTTTAACGAAGATGAATATTAAAATAAAAGAGGCTTAAAGCCTCTTTTATTTTTTGCTTGCGATTAATGTGATTTGATTTTATGTAGAAAATTAAATTACTTTTTTAAGTATCTAAAATAAACCTTGTTATATGACTTATCTGATTTCTTTTTAATACATTTTATTAATCATCAAGCACCACTGATCGCGGTTTTTTATAATAAACTTTTTCTCTTCGCCCTGTTTTGTTACAACATTTAGACCATTTGGAAAGATTTTCCATGTGTTAAAAAACATCACCTCCTTTATTTGATTAGGCAGAATTTCAAAATCGTTATGTTTATGCTCCTCGGTCATCGTTTTGAAGTATATCCGTTGGTTAGTAAGAATTAACTTACCATCAACTTGTGCTGACTCACTGCAATAGCTTGTATTTGCAGCCTTAAGCACAGTTTCATTTTCGTAAAGTTTTACAGTCATGGTTGTAAATTTTATAGTAAATATTTTATTTCATAACCCATACCACAATTCATAATTATCTGTATTATTGACATTTAAACATCACGCCCAGGTTTTAAAAGCGTACGAATATGAACAGTGGATGTTCGTTTTTTGTTAATCATTTACATATAAGACACACAAGTGTAAAAAACGTTACACTTTTTAAAATATATATTTGAATTATACAGTATAAATGGAATTCTTAGAGTTACACAATACTTTTTGTTTTTGAATCATACCGTGTAATTCAAAATCGAAATAAAAGAATTTGATTTAAAATCTGCAGTTGAAAAAGAAAGAAGCGGTAAACCCCATACCAGGTATTTCGCTATATACCAATGGTGAAGTAATTGTAAATGGATCAGAAAGTTGATAAGGCTTTGACATTACGTTTTGTCGATTGTACAAGTTAAAAACCTTTGTACCTATTTTAAAATCTCCCTTGGCAATCTTAAAATTATAACTCACACCAAGGTCCATTCTATGATAAGCCTCTAACTGATAGGCGTTTTTTTCATAATCAGGGCTAACTTGGACTGTATTACTCACAAAAGGAATGTAATCCCATGGTTTACCGGTTCCATATATCCAGGCAATTGTAAAGTTCCAGTGTTTAAGGTTTAGAACATTTACAAATTTAAATTCATTTAGATGGTCGTCAAAAGCAGGATAATCATCCCCTTGATTAACGTTATCTGATTTGTTAAGCGTCTTGCTTAGAGAGTATGAAACCCAAGACTGCCCTTTGCTCCAGTTCTTTTTCAAAAGTACATCTAACCCAATAGAATTATTGCTCATAAAGAGAACTTTCCGAGACTGTACATATTTATTATTTGAATTCTTTCTTAAAATTAGCTGCTCATAGCTGATGCCATCAGTATACTTCTTATACCCTTCAACATCAAGGCTAAATCCTCTTCCCAGATTCCATATAAAACCGCCAATTAGATGCTCTGACTTTACAACAGGAAACATTTTTCCATCAGATACTTTCCAAATATTCCTATAGCTGCCATTGCTATAGGTAAGCACCTTATTAACAAATTGATAATAAATACCAGCAGAGAATTTTGTAGTAAAACTGCTTGAAAGTTTAACTGATAATTGAGCGCGTGGCTCAAAAAAGTACCTCTTTAATAGATTATTATATGTGAATCTTCCACCAAATCTGAAAGATTCTAAATTGCCAATAGATATATTATTCTGAGCCCAAAATGTAATATCATTGACTCTATTATCGTAAACCCTTAATGTGTCAATAATTTTATTCCCTGAATAATAATTACTAATTCCATCTTTTGAATTAATCCTAACAATATTTTCACTTATCCCAAACTCAAGGGTATTAGAACTACCTAATTTTAACTCGTTATTAAAGTTAAAACTAATATCATCTATATCGTTTTTTGTAAAATTGTCGTGAGTAATCGTATCTAAAAGTATTCGCCTAACACGGTAATCAGAATGCTCAAAATCTAAATTATATTCCGACAGGCCTGCAGTAAACGTGCTATAATAATTGCTATTCCATTGACGCGACCATCGAATTCCCAAACCTTGATTACCCCACTCAGAATTTTCGAGTACCGATGTCAAAGTTTTAATATCATTCAAACTCATATCATCATAACCCTTATAGCCACTAATAGAAATAATATCTTTGCTACTTGGCTTAAAGCTGACTTTAGCATTCATGTCATAGAAGTAGTAAACTGGTAAATCGGGATCGACCGTTAATGATGTTGGAGTATTATTTGTGGCAGACATATCTGAACTAGCGCTTTCGAAAAGGTTATCATATAGTTCGCTATGATAAAAGTCTGTAAAGGAGCGTCGAGCAGCGAAAACAAAGGTTGTTTTCTTTCCAATTGGCCCTTCAATTTCAATATCTGAACTGAGCTGATCTACTCCAAAATCAACAACTAATCTATTTTTATTCCCTGTTTTCCCCGTAATTTCAATTACTGAAGATGCTCTACCTCCCCAACGGCTATCGAATCCACCACGTGAAACCCTAATATCCTTAATCGCTTTGGCATTAAAACTTGTAAATGCACCAAAAAAGTGATCTATATGGTAAATAGTGAAACCATCATAAACGAATAGATTTTTGTCAGCTGGGGAATGACGGATTAATAGTCCTGAAAGCGATTCTGTAGTGCCATCAATTCCTGGTAAAAGTTGAAGTGGGGCTGCAACATCTAAATTTGACAATGATGGTGGATCTGTATTCTTTTTCGAATTCCACTGAATTGTTCCTACACTCGAACCCTCAACTGCAAGCATATCCTGCGGAGTATTAACAACCACCACTTCAGAAATAGACGTTGAGTTTCTACTCAATTCAATTGTTATTACTTCGTTCTTGTCCTGAGGTGCAACTTTGATTTGAAATGGCTGAAAACCCAAATAGCTAACATTAAGCATTATTGAATCTTTCTTTTCGCTTGTTATAGAGAAAAATCCATCAGTATTGGCTGATGTCCCATTTGGAGTTTCAGCTATTGAAATTGTAGCGTAAGGAAGGCTTTCACCGGTACCTTTCTCCTTTACAACTCCAAAAACTTTATATTTTACAGGTTTTATCGGTACAATTTTGGGCTCTTCTTTTTGCTGTATTGGTTTTGATTTAATAATATAAACATCATTAATGAAAAGCATTTCAAGATTTGTTTCTTTTAAAATAATATTTAAAACTTCATCTATTGGCTTATTTTGAAAATCACCAGTAATTTTTACTGAACTTACCAAGGAGTTATCGTAAGCAAACTTGATCTTATAGCTTTTTGCAAGATATTCAAGCACTTCGCCTAATGGTTTACTATCAAATTTCTCTGAAATACGAGCTTGTGCAATAGCTATGCTACACCCAAAAAAGGTGAAAACAAGAAAAAGAAGTATATGCTTAAAATGGATGTTCATATCAATGAAACATCTTTTTCTAATACCGATTTATGATTAATACAACTTGCCATCAAAAAACCCTACAAAACAATACTATTTTTTGATTGTAACGGAAGTGCTATCCGCCGAAATGACATAGGTAAACCCCATTGGAATACAAATCAAATCGAGAGCATTACTAAGATTATCTCGCTTAAAGAATCCAGTATAGCTTTTATCACCTGGATTGAACCCATCAACCTTAACAGTAATATTAAATTGACGGCCGAACTCATCAATAACAAGTCTCAATGAAGTGTCGTTAAAATAGAACTCGCCCTTAATCCATGTTGGAGCAGCAACTGAATCAATTAAAATTGGCTCAGAAATCTCCAATGTTTTATTAACAATTAATCCTAACCCCTTTGACAATGGAACTGATTTATCTTTAGATGTTTGAACAACAACTGAACCCGCGAAGCATTTAACCTCCAGATGTTCCCCACGAGCCATTACATTAAACTTAGTTCCAGTAACAATCACCTTTCTATCAAAATCTGTTTTAACAGTAAACTGACTGCCATGCATAACGCTAAAAAAAGCCTCACCATTAAGCGTTAATTCTCGATTTGAGAACCAACCATATTTTCGATACTCAATTTTAGAATCAGAGTTTAAAATAACCTCCGAGTTATCGGGCAGAAGCAATTTTGCAGTTTGGCCTTTTGAAACCACAAATTCGACAGTTGATAAACGATAAGTTAATGATGCAACAGTAACAAGAACTAGAAGTGATGCAGCAATGCTATACCAAACCTTTTTTGATGAGAAAAAGGGAACAACCTTTACTTCCTCTTCATTCGATTTTTCTATCGATTGAACAAGGCTATCCCATATGGCTTCCTTGCCTCGCTTTGAAGCAGGAACTTTCAAACCCGCAGTGAGATTTAGAATCTCATCGAAGTTCTCATCAGGACTCCCTTTTGATATTTTATCTTGTTCGCTGCTCATATCTTGTAACTTATTCGCGATCGTATAATGCTTAACGCCTCCGACATCCGCTTTTCGATTGCTTTAACGCTAAGCCCAAGCCTATCGGCTATATCGGCATATGTTAATCCTTCAATTCTATTCATCAGAAAAACCTCTCGTGATTTCTCAGGTATTTCGGCTAATGCATCTTGAAGTTTTTTATTCAACTCCTCTTGCCTAATATTTGAATCGGTTTCGTCAGAAAGTTCACTGGATTGATCGTTTTTCTGAAAATTAAAAACAACCTTTTGATGTTTAAAATGATTTTTAATGATGTTTGATGCAATAGTATATAGAAGAGACTTTACGGTATCATCTTTAACCTCTTTACGATTTGTCCATATTTTCAGAAAAACCTCCTGCACAATATCATCGGCGAAATCAACATCACCTGTTTTGTAGTAAGCAAAACTCCGAATGCTCTCGTAGTACTGATCGAAAATCGACCTAAACCACGACAATTCTTCATTTGAATATTTTCCTGCAGGTAAAGTCATTGCCTCAAATAATGCTTACAAAAATAGTTTAATAAAAATAATATGCAATTCTAGTCAATACATCCTGCCTGATATAGAACTAAACAATCAACATAAACGTTTAACCTTTTGAAATTTTGCTAACTTTGTAGACTTGTAAAAATGATAATTTGTGGAAAACAATAATAGCACTAACTCACGCGGTATTAAAATAAAACAAGGGGATACTCCAGAACCTATAGTTTATCACTGCAAGAGTTGCTCAAAACTAAACGCATACAACTGGGTTGAGGATACACCTAAAACCCTTCAAGAGTATGATATTGTTGAGGTTCAGTTCAAGAATACTCGCAAAGCGTTTTATCGTAATGCTAACGGCTTACATCTAAAAAAAGGAGATATCATTGCTGTTGAAGCATCTCCCGGTCACGATATTGGAGTGGTTTCTCTAACTGGATGGCTTGTACTTCGACAACTTAAGAAACTTAGTGTCGATCCTGTTGCCACAGAACTTAAGAAAGTTTACCGAAAAGCAAAACCCGTTGATACAGAGAAATGGCTCGAAGCCATTAACCTTGAGCACACAACCATGATTAAGGCTAGGATGATTGCCGAAAACCTTAAGCTAAACATGAAGATTGGGGATGTTGAATATCAAGGAGATAAAACCAAAGCCATTTTCTACTACATAGCTGATGAACGCGTTGACTTCAGGGAGTTGATAAAAATTCTAGCCGAGGAATTCAAAATCCGTGTTGAAATGCGCCAAATTGGTGCTCGTCAAGAGGCCGGACGAATTGGTGGAATTGGATCATGCGGTCGTGAACTTTGCTGTTCAACTTGGGTTACGAATTTTGTATCTGTTACAACCAACTCCGCTCGATTACAGGAAATTTCATTAAATCCGCAGAAACTTGCGGGTCAATGCAGCAAGCTAAAATGCTGCCTGAATTACGAGCTCGACTGCTATGTTGATGCGCGAAAAGGATTTCCTGATACGAATATCTCTCTGGAAACTAAAGATGCAACATACTTCCATTTTAAGACTGATATATTCAATCGGATTATGTGGTATAGCTCCGATCAAAATTTCCCAGCCAACGTAACTGCGGTTCCCGTTGACAGAGTTTTGGAGATAATCCAACTGAATAAGCAGGGTAAAAAGGTAGATAAGCTTGCAGAACAAAACTTCGATAAAAACTTGGAACCCGTTAGTATGGGCTATCATGGGGTTATTGAGGAGGGTAGTTTAACCCGTTTTGACGAGACACAACAAAATCAGCATAAGAAAAAACACAAAAAACATAAGTATAGAAAGCCAAACAACAATGCTCAACAATAAACTTATCATTCTTCTTATTGCAGCTATAGCATTGATTTCGTGCGATAGAAATGGTGTATATGAAGAAAATATTACTACTTCAAAAAGCATTTGGGCAACAAGTGATATTGCAAAATTTGTTGCTCCTATTAACGACACTTTATCGTACCATAACATCTATTTAAACATTAGAAACACAACTGATTACCCAAACAGCAACCTTTTTCTTTTTATTGCCATTACATCCCCTGCAGGAGTGACTCAGCTTGATACCGTTGAGTGTTTCTTAGCCGATGACCAAGGGAAATGGCTTGGTAAAGGGTTTGGTTTCATCCGCGATAACCAAATTCCATTCAAAAGGAATGTTCGATTCCCTCAAAAGGGTGAATATAAGTTCGAGATTCTTCAGGCGATGCGCACCGATAGCCTTATTGGCGTTGCTTCAGTTGGCATTAGAGTAGAAAGAAGTATTAAGTAACAACATCGGTATAATTCAGAAAATTTTCAGAAGTGGCCAAAAATAAACTAAAGAGATTTGCGGAGAACGACACCTTCCCTAACATTATCCAGCCAAAATTTGACGAGGTATTCAGAAAAGAACACCCAATAAAGGGTAAGTGGAACGAGTTTTTTTTCAAAAACAACAAGCCAATTGTGCTTGAACTCGGTTGCGGAAAAGGAGAATATACAATAGGATTATCAAGACAATACCCAGAAAAAAACTTTATTGGCGTAGATATTAAAGGCGCACGGATATGGCGTGGAGCCAAAACAGCAGTCGAAAATTCGATGGAGAATGTTGCTTTTGTTCGAACAAGAATTGAGAATATAACCTCATTTTTTGCAAAAGACGAAGTGAGCGAGATTTGGATTACATTCCCCGATCCCCAACTGAAACGGATTAACGCTTTAAAAAGATTGACATCTAGCGTGTTTCTTGTGATGTACAAGACCATCCTTAAGCCTCAAGGGCTTATTCATCTTAAAACCGATAGCCAAGAACTGCATCAATACACAAAATCATTAGCTGAGCTTAATGAGCTAAAAGTTCACAGCTGCACTAACGATTTGTACTCAACTGTGAAGGACGATTCTATTCTTTCAATAAGGACATTCTACGAACAGCAGTTTCTCGATCAAGGTAAAACAATCACCTATATCTGCTTTGAACTATCCAATGAAAAACCTCTTATCGAGCACAAATACCAACGAACCTAACTTTTTTGAGCAGGTTTACGAGGTTACGAAGCTGATACCATATGGAAAAGTAACTTCGTATGGTGCAATTGCTCGATATCTTGGAACGGCACGTTCGGCAAGAATGGTTGGTTGGGCTCTTAATGGCAGTCATATTGCAGAAGATAACTTTATCCCAGCACACCGAGTGGTAAATAGAATCGGCATCTTATCGGGGAAACATCATTTCCCTGGTTCAGAAACCATGAAGCAGCTGCTCGAAAGTGAAGGTATCGTAGTTGAAGATGACAGAGTAGTTGATTTCGAAAAACTTTACTGGGACCCGAACAAGGAGCTCATTTAATTTGTTATGTTGTTATTAGAAATCAACAAATTTATAATTCTCATCCAAAATGGAAATAACAAGTAGTACAATACTTGAATTGCTAAAACAGGTTGTTCATCCCGAGCATAATAAAGATATTGTTGGCTTAGGGCTAATTCAAGATATTGAAACAGATTCAAACAAGATTGGATTTACCCTTAACCTTGCAAAGCCAAACGATCCTTTTGCCAGCTCATTAAAAAAGGCTTGCACTCGTATTCTTGAAGAGAAATATGGCAAAGAGGTTTTGATCGATATTAAGGTTAAAGCTAATGTTGCTGCAAAAACTGAATCGCCTTACAAAACTAAGGCATCTGTAAGCAGAGTAAAAAATATAATTGCCATTTCATCGGGCAAAGGAGGAGTAGGTAAATCAACCATTTCGGCAAACCTTGCCGTTGCAGTAGCAAAAACGGGTGCCAAGGTTGGACTTATCGATGCCGATATCTTTGGACCTACCATTCCGAAGATGTTCAACATGGAGCAGGCAAAACCCATCATGATTAAAGAGGATGAAATGGATTTGATTGAGCCTGTAGAAAACTTTGGCGTTAAACTACTTTCCATAGGCTTTTTTGTTCAACCTGATAACGCCCTGATATGGCGAGGGCCAATGGCAACAAGCGCATTGAAGCAGCTAATTCATCAGGGTGCATGGGGCGAACTCGATTACCTATTTATCGATTTACCACCAGGCACAAGCGATATTCACCTTACCATGGTTCAAGAAATAAAGGTAACAGGTGCCGTTATTGTTAGTACTCCTCAAGATGTTGCGCTATCGGCAGCAATACGGGGTGTTA
Organism: uncultured Rikenellaceae bacterium; assembly: GCA_964390565.1. Classification (GTDB taxonomy): domain Bacteria; phylum Bacteroidota; class Bacteroidia; order Bacteroidales; family Tenuifilaceae; genus UBA8529. Next base: position 13,648 of record CAYMII010000035.1, on the reverse strand, counting down.
GCATGTTTACATCGGAGAATATCAACATTCCAATTCTTGGGTTTGTTGAAAACATGTCGTGGTTCACTCCTGAGGAACTTCCCGATAACAAATACTATTTATTTGGGAAAGATGGATGTAAAAAACTTGCAGAGCGTATGAAACTCCCTTTGCTTGGACAAATACCAATAGTTCAAAGCATTCGCGAAGGTGGCGATAATGGTGAGCCAGCTGCGTTAGGCAATGGAATTTTGGCAAAAGCCTTTGACTTACTTGCAAATAATTTAATTTTGCAAGTTGAAAAACGCAACCAGATGTTGCCCCCAACTCAGAAAGTTGACGTAAAAACTAAAGCATAAATTATTAATAAATCTATCATGGCTAATAAAGAAGAGATAACAAAAAAGGTTAACGCATCAATAGAGATTATTCGTCCTTACCTTCAAAACGATGGCGGAGATATTTCGCTTGTTGAGATAACTGATGATTTTACTGTTAAAGTAAAACTATTAGGCGCTTGCGGAAGCTGCCCTTACAGTTTAATGACCTTAAAAAATGGAGTGGAGCAAACCATTCGCCGCGATGTGCCTGAGATCAAAGAGGTTGTTGCAGTAAACATGGCCTAAACGAAATCAATGTAAAGTATTAGGGAATGGAAAACCATTCCCTTTTTTGATTTCTAACAATTGCCCTCTCATACAAGAAATCATCAAACTACTTTCAACTATATTTTGTAATATTGTAGGCTATTGCAGAATTTTAGGTTTTTATCATTTCCTGCAAAATAATGTGCCCGTTTTGCAGTTTAATTATCAAAATAGATTAGGATTGAAACAAAAAAAATATAGTCTACTTATAGCTTTAGTTGCTTTACTTGCCATTGCTTCGTGCTCATCGAAGAAGAATACTGTGGTTAGTCGCAGTTTTCATTATGTAACTGCATACTATAATTATTACTATAATGCTTACGATTGCTACAAATTAAGCATTCGTAAGGTTAATGAATCATTTAAATATAATTACACGGCACCTCTTCCTGTTATACTTGCAGGCGATAATCAAGTTGCAGGAATGGTTACCGGCGATATGGATAGGTCGATAAAAAAATGTACAGATCTTATAAGAAAGCACTCTATTACCGTTAAGCCAGAAAGGAGTAAAGGTGCGCTAACTCCAAAAGAAAAAGAATTTTTAAACCAAACTGAGTATGTAAAATGGGCAAGAGAATCGTGGTTGCTAATTGGTGAAGCAAGGGTTTGGAAAGGGGCACTAGACGAAGCCTCACAAACATTTGAATATGTCCAACTGCAATTCCCTAATACACCATACGCTTATGAAGCACAACTATGGCTTGCACGACTTAGCATAATAAACGGCGATTTTGTTAATGCAGAGGATAAACTTAGAACGATTGATGCCGTTAAAAACAAACCAGAGTCGAAGCGCTTTAAGCACCTTCTCACCTCAACTTGGGCTTTCTTTTTTAACAAACAAGGAAGATATGCTGAAGCAATCCCATATATTAAGAGAACTATCGAGAAATCAAACTCAAAAAATGAAAGGGCAAGGTTAACATATCTTTTAGCACAGCTATCGGTATTGACTAACAATAAAGAAGATGGGATTCGCTTCTATTCTAAAGTTCTGAAAATGAGTCCTCAATACGATATGGAATTTAATGCTAAAATTGGACTGGCGTCAATTACCGGAAACCTTGAGAACCAGAAGGAAATGCGTAAACTCCTTGTTAAACTTTCCAAAGACGAAAAGAATAAGGACTATCTTGATTTAATCTATTACACCTTAGGAAACATCGAAAAGGCCGAGGGGAATATTGAAAAAGCGATAGATTACTTTAAGCTATCGGCAACCAAAAGCACTGGCAATAATTATCAAAAGGGTTTATCGTACTATACTTTAGCAGAATACTATTTTGCCAAGCCTGACTATAAGCAGTCTCAAGCGTACTATGATAGCGCATTGACATCACTAGATAACACTTTCCCCGATTACCAAAAACTTGATGTAAAAACACGCAACCTTACAAAACTAGTTGATAATCTGAACCTTGTAACACGGGAGGATAGTTTACAAAAGGTAGCAAAAATGCCCGAGACTGAAAGAAATAATCTAATTGCTGGTATAATCAACAAGTTAAGACAAGAGGAACAAAAGAAGATCGAAGAGGAAAATGACGATCGGCAACGAGCTATCCTATATCAGCAAAATCAAAGAGTTCAACCAAATGAACAGCAAGCCGGGAAATGGTATTTCTACAACCAAGCACAATTAAGTTTTGGGCAATCGGAGTTTCAAATGAAATGGGGTAAAAGAAAACTTGAGGACAACTGGCGAAGAAAAAACAGACGTATTTCGACCATTGAAATGGCCACAACCAACATTCAAGGCTCAGCATCCGATACAAGTAAAAACCCTCAGAAGGTGTTATCAAATAAATCCACTGAATTTTACTTACTTGATCTTCCATTAAATGATTCTCTTATAGAACTTTCGAATAAAAGAATTGAAGAAGCGTTGTTTAATGTAGGAGAAGTATATCAAAACGATTTAAAAGATTATAATGAAACAGTTTTAGCTTACGAAAGATATGTTCAACGTTTTTCTAATAGTTCAAACACGGCACGTGCTTACTACAATCTATATCAAGTAAGTTTATTTACAAATAAATCGTCAGAAGCAGAAAGGTATAAAAACATTATCGTTTCACGATTCCCTAAAAGCAGCTATGCAGTTATGCTAACAAATCCTAATTACTTAAAGGATTTGAGTCAGAAATTGGCTGAAGAGAATAGCTCCTATGAGGGCGCATATAAGTTATACGAACAAGGCAATTACACCGAATCAATTAGAAAAATTGACGAAGCGTTAGTAAAGTTTCCTAACTCAAAACTTGAATCTCAATATCATCTTTTAAAAGCAATGTGCATTGGAAAGACATCCGATTTACGTTCATTTAGAAATTCTTTAACTGAAGTATCTGAAAAGTATCCTAAAACGGAAGTTTCAGAGAGGGCCTTAGGTATTCTAGAGTACATTCGTCGACAAGAACTTCAACTTACAACTACTGATGTTGCAAATACCACCGTTGATTCAGCAAATATTGCCGTAAAACAGCTAGTTGAATATAAGAAACCACAAGGCGAACATCTAGTAATAATTCTTGTTCCCAAGAAGACAAACATGAATCAGCTGAAATTCAATATCGTTTCATTCAATGTTGATGTATTCATTAGTTTAGATCTAGATGTTAGCAGTCAACCGTTCAATGATTTTTTTGAACTCATAAAAATTAGCGGGCTTAAAGATTCGCAACAAGCCATGGAGTATTTCGATGCGGTAAATCATAAGGAGGGCTTATTTAATCCTCTTAGCCCTGAAGATTACTCATCGTTTGTAATTAGTCAGGAAAACTTAGCCCTTTTTGTTGAAGATAAATCGTTAGCCGATTATATTAAATTCTTCAACTCAAACTATAAGTAATCTAATGCTGGTATTATGAAAGTTACTATACTTTGGGTTGACGATGAAATAGAGTTTCTAAAACCTCATATCATTTTTCTTGAGCAGAAGGGTTATACCATTTTAACCTCAAATAACGGACAAGACTCGCTCGACACAGTTAAATCCAACGATTTAGATTTGGTTTTCCTCGATGAAAACATGCCCGGGCTCAGCGGTCTCGAAACGCTTACTAGAATTAAAGAGATAAAACCTTCTCTTCCTGTTGTGATGATAACCAAGAGCGAAGAGGAAAACATCATGGATCAGGCTATTGGTTCAAAAATAGCCGACTACCTTATCAAACCTGTAAGCCCTAAACAAGTTTTGCTCTCAATTAAAAAGAATGTTCATAACCGACAGCTTGTAACCGAGAAAACATCTGCAGATTACAGGTCTGAATTTGGAAATATCACCCAAACCATCAGCTCGGCAAAAACATTTGCCGACTGGGTTGAAATCCTTCGTAAGCTTGTGCTTTGGAATATGGAGCTTGCTGACCTAAACGATCAAAGTTTATCACAAATTCTTGAATATCAAAAAAATGAGGCCAATAGCGAGTTCGCCAAGTTTATAAAAAACAACTACTTAGGTTGGTATGGGAATCGGGAGTCCGAAAGACCTTTGATGTCGCCCAACTTAATGCGTAACAAGGTGTTTCCTGTTATTGATTCTGGTCAAAAAGTGCTTTTCATCCTAATCGATAACTTTAGATACGATCAATGGAAGGCAATTGAACCAATTATCTCATCGCACTGGAGGGTTGAGAGCGAAAGCATATATTGCAGCATCCTGCCTACGGCAACCCAATATGCGCGCAATGCCATATTCTCCGGTTTGATGCCTCTTGAGATACAAAAGCATTACCCTGATCTTTGGGTATTTGACGAAGAAGATGAAGGGAAAAATCTTAACGAGGAAGAATTGCTCAGCAAGCAAATCCAACGATTGGGCAAAAAATACAAGCTACACTACGAAAAAAGCAACACCCTTAAATCAGGACAAAAGATAGTAGACAACCTAAAGGAGGTACTTAAGAATGACCTTACCGTTCTGGTTTTCAACTTTGTTGATATTCTTTCGCACGCTCGAACCGAAATGGAGATGATGCGCGAACTAGCCTCGGACGAGGCGGCTTACATCTCCATAACCAAATCGTGGTTTAATCATTCCGATTTTTGGGCATTGCTAAAGGAGGCAGCAAGCCAAAATGTAAAGCTAATCATTACCACCGATCACGGAACTGTTAGAGTTCAAAATGCGGTTAAAGTTGTAGGTGATAAGGCAACATCAACCAATTTAAGGTATAAACTTGGACGTAATCTAAACTACAACCCGAAAGAGGTTTTCGAGATTAGAAAACCAGAGGAAGCTCACCTGCCTAAACAAAATGTTAGTTCATCGTATATATTTGCATATAACAATGACTTTTTAGCATACCCAAACAATTTTAACCATTACGTAAAGTATTACAAAAACACATTCCAACATGGTGGAATCTCACTTGAGGAGATGCTCATCCCATTCATTGAACTAAAACCAATTGAAGGTTAATTAAATCAATTAATGCTATCATAAATTAATGGAACAGATAACGATAAAATCTCTTTCGGAGATTAACAAGGCAGCAAAGGAAGTTCTACAGATGATTGGCAAAAGCCGAATTATCTGCTTTTATGGAAGTATGGGTGCCGGAAAAACCACATTAATCAAAGCCATCTGCAATGAACTGGGGGTAACCGATAACGTTGCTAGCCCTACTTTTGCATTAATTAATGAATATAGAGATAGAAACTCACAACCCATTTACCATTTCGATTTTTATCGGATCAATAAAATCGAAGAGGTTTATGACTTTGGATACGAGGAGTATTTCTATAAATCAGAGGGAATTTGCCTTATCGAATGGCCTGAACTAATTGAAGATATCCTCCCATCCGATGATGTTTGTAAAATCTCTATCACAGCAAAACCAGACGGGTTAAGAACTGTAATCAAACAATAAGAACTAGTAAATATTCCTTTTTTAGTTGATAAAGGGTAAACTTTATTTTATATTTATGACAACTTCAAAAAGGCTAACCTTTACGAAGCAATAAATATCTTTTATTACCTAAGGCTAAAAGTTTTTACGATGGGAAGAGTAACTAAACCAACACCTCAATTCCCCTTCTCAAAAGGGCTTATGCCGCAAGAGGAAATGTTGGAGACGGGTAAAAAGAACAAGCGAATTACCATTGGAATCCCCAAGGAATCAGATACATCGGAATGTAGAATTCCGCTAACACCAGAAGCTGTGGAGATGCTGGTTGAGGAGGGTCACGAAATTATAATAGAAAAAGGTGCAGGTAACCTAGCTCATTACACTGATAGTGATTATAGCGAGAGAGGAGGACAAATAGTTGACAATGTTCAAGAGGTTTATAAAAGCGAAATAATACTCAAAGTTGCCCCTTTACAGCTAAGCGAAACTGAGTTTCTAAAAGAAAATCAAGTAATCATTTCATCCTTACACCTAAGCAGCTCTGCTGGACAGTACTTGCGAAATGTAATGCAAAAGCGTGTTACTGCAATTGCATTTGAAAGTATACTCGATCAGGATGGAGCATTTCCACTGGTTCAAGCCATGAGCTCTATTGCAGGCAGCACATCAATTCTTGTTGCTGCTGAATACCTAAGTAATGTAAACAAGGGTAAAGGCGTAATGCTTGGCGGTGTAACTGGCATAACACCAACCGAGGTTGTTATTCTCGGTGCTGGCACTGCTGCTGAATTTGCCGCTAGGGCGGCATTGGGTCTTGGTGCAACAGTAAAAGTATTTGATGACTCCATCAAACGCCTTAATGATCTTCAAAACATTCTAGGACAAAGACTTTACACCTCAATATTCCATCCTCAAGTATTAGAAAAAGTTCTCAAAACCGCCGATGTTGTTATTGGAACCCTTTCTCCTGAGGATATAAAAGGAGGGTTTATTGTTTCAGAGGAACTTGTAAAATTGATGAAAAAAGGATCGGTAATAATTGATCTGGGTATTGATAAAGGTGGGTGTTTCGAGACATCGGAGATTCGCGACAGCAACAATCCTGCATTCATTAAGCACGACGTAATCCATTTCTGTGTTCCTAACATCACCTCGAGGGTTGCTCGCACAGCATCAATTGCCATGAGCAATGTTTTCTCGCCAATAATTACTGAAATTGGTGAAGCTGGTGGCATGAAATCGCTTTTAAAGGACAATCCAGGAATAAGGCATGGAGTTTATATCTTTAATGGAATTCTTACAAACGATTATCTTGGTAGGCTTTATAATATTCCATCACGAGACATCAACCTTCTAATGGCTGCCTTTTAACTATTGCGGAACAAATAGATAGGTTATACTTCCTTTTTGCTTTGCCTGTCCGCTTGATGAGTCAGTAAACTCGCTACTGTATGCTGCTGCAATTGCTGCTTCGGTTATACATTCGTCGCTAACTGAATTCTTGGAATCGATTTTAGCATTCGTAACCTTACCATTGCCATCAACCTCAATATCAACAACTACTTGCCCTCCATATTGACATTTATAAGATGGCACAGGAAGTTTTATATAATCCCTCCCCTCAAGCGAGAATGAAATAACTTTGGGGCCTTTTATCTTTGTTTTTTCCTTTGTAACAGTATTTTTCTCAGGCGTATTAGGGATTTCTTCTTGTCCTTCCAGCGTATTATTTTTTTCGTTTTTTTCTTTATCAGCGAGCATACGCTGCTTCAAAATATCTCTCTGACTATAAATATCTGAAGCATTAGTTCCTTTATCGTCTTGCAAAGTTGGGTTTAACTCATTAGTGGGTTTATCAGGGGCGTTTTCATCTCCTATAACATTCTTAACAGCATCTGCCTCTAGCCCATGGTTTATCAACTGCTCAATAGCAATATCGATTTTATCCATCTGAACCCTCTGCTCCTCCGTAATTGGAAGAAGTTCATCTCTAAAATTGATATCAATCTCAACGCTACGAGGCGTAGGCGTGTAATTCATTTTAAAAAGAAGCAAAACTATAGCCAATACTAAGTGGATTGAGATGGTTCCCATTATTCCAACCATGTGCTTATCGGCAAAGTTGAATATCCGATTGGAAAAACTCTCAATCCAATAATTGAATCCCTTATTAACGCTTTTTGTTTTGGCCATTTTTTAAGAATCGTGAACAAATATAATAATAACAAATAAACAATAAGTCAACAGTTAAAGTATCTACATCAAATGAAATTTTTTTAATTCAAAAAGGAAACTATATTAGCAGCCTTTAACAGGAGCAAACCTAATGCTTGACGAATTGTTCTATTGTCCTATTTTTCAAAGGTTTTAAAATTACAAGAAATGGTTTCTACGTGGGAGAATAAAGTGGTAATGGTGGTTGAGGATGAACCCATTAATTTTTATTATTTAAGTGAGTTGTTAAGTAACAGTGGGCTAACACTTATTAACGCCAAATCGGGCGAAGAAGCTATTGAGATTTGTCAAAACAACAACAAGATTGATCTAGTATTGATGGATGTCCAACTTCCGTTAATATCGGGTTACGAGGCTACAAAAAAAATCAGATCTTTCAATAAAAGCCTTCCTATTATTGCCCAAACTGCCCATTTTCTAAACGACGAAAAGAAAAAAGCCATTAAAGCAGGTTGCAATGGTTACATATCAAAACCAATTGATACCGATGAACTTTACACCATTTTCAATAAGTTCTTAACCAATAGTCATTAAAGCCATCTCGATCATTTCCCATTTTGTTGATTTTCATACACAAATATAAGATTGCCTAACCTTCACATCAAAGGCAATACCACTCATATAAGTCTGATTATATGACATATAGATTAATTTATAATCTTTTGATCAATCTTGGAATACATTTAGCACTAAGCTATTCAAAATAATATAATTGACTATGAACAAATTTTTTATAATTGCCTCGTTGGCGCTAGTAATTGCAACATCGGGCTGCAAGGAAAAAGAGAAGAAGCAGATTGAACTTCTTACTAAAGAGAATAATGCTTTGCGTGCTGAGTCGCAATCCAAGGACTCAACAATCAATGGCTTTTTCCAAATGCTAAATGAGATAGAGTCGAACCTAGCACAAATTAAAATAAAAGAGAATTACATCTCAAAAAATACCACAAGCGAAACAGAACTCAATCAGGATACTCGTGAGCAAATTAACGAGGACATCAAGATAATTAACGAGTTGATGGCTAAAAATAAGCGCTCGATTATCTACTTAAGCAATAAGTTGAAGGAGTCAAACTTAAAGGTTGCCGAGTTTGAAAAGCTGATTGCTCAGACAAATCAAACCATCCAAGAACGCGATGCTGAGATCTCGGTTCTTAAAGATAAATTAACCCAAATGGATTTCTCGGTTGCAATTCTTAATGCAAAGGTTGATACACTTAACACTGAAAAGGCACAACTTACTGAAACAGTAAATAAACAAGTTGAAACCATCAATACAGCTTATTATGCATTTGGCACTCAAAAAGAACTAATAGACAACAGAATCATTGATAAAACCGGAGGTTTCTTGGGTCTTGGTAAAACAAGCAAGTTGAAAAACGATTTCAATATTGATTATTTCACAAAAGCAGACATTTCAAAACTTACATCGCTTCCATTATCAGGCAAAAAGGTAAAAGTAATTACTGTTCACCCAACAGATTCTTATAAACTAATCACTAATGAAAATAGTATTGTAGAGAAAATAGATATTCTTGATGCAGACAAATTTTGGAGCGCATCAAAATATCTGGTTATTATAGTTGAATAAATATATTCTGACCGATATAAATAAAAGGGGAAGCAAAATGCTTCCCCTTTTATTTTAGGTAATATCAACCGTTTAGGTTTATTGTAATCAAAAACTATATAAATTAGCATCAACCAATATTTGTTAAATGGAAATGATTGATGGCCCTAAAAAAGTTTGGCTTAAACCAAAAGTTTTATTTGGTTTCATTGTCATTATTGTCTTTGCTATCACAGCCATTTCAATTACTTACAAGGGGTTTATTCAACTTTCGAAAACAAAACAAGAACTTTCGCAACCTAGACAAAAACTAATCTTACTTAACACAGCGCTTACTGATATTTATGAAGCCGAGAGCAATATTCGAGCATACAACCTTACCCACAATGAGAATTACTTAAATACCTACTTTAAATTCCTTTTGAAGATTAGCGACAGAGTCGACACGCTACTAATACTTACAAAAGACAATCCAAATCAGAACTTAAAGATTGAGACAATTAAGCAGCTTCTTGAGAGAAAAGGTGCTGTTCTTGATGAGTTTATCGAACTTAAAAAAACAGATAAAACCTCGGTTTTTTACGATCGCGCACTTGAAGAAATTGCAAAAGTACAGGCCGTTACAAGTACAAATCCGCCCCTTGTTTCGCGCTCGGTTACCACAATTACAACTAAACGCGATACCGTTCTTGAACGAGCAGCAAAAAAAAGTGGTTTTTTTGGACGAATTAAAAAATGGATTGCGGGTAAAGAGAAGTACGATACCACGCTAACCAAAGTAAAGGTCGAAACCCATTTCGATACAATTGCCCGAGCAGGATATATCCCTGATAGCCTAGTTGTAAAAGTAATGGGTTTATTGAACCAAATTCGTACCGAACAACAAACTGTTCGGGATTTAACACGAATGAAAGAACTGGAGTTGCTAAAAAGCGACAAGGCATTAATGGACCAAATCCGGGTAATAGTATCGCTTTTAGAAAGGGAAGAACTTGCTCTCGCTTACAAACGCTCAGGAAATGCCGAGGAGGTTGTTCGTAAATCAACTTTGATTGTTTTAGCTCTGGGTGGTGCTGCCTTTATTATGATTTTGCTTTTCATTATTGCTATTTTCCGTGATATCAGCAAAAGCAACTTCTATCGTAACGAACTGTTTGAGGCTAAGAAATACGCCGAAATGCTTCTCAAAGTAAAGGAGCGATTCCTTGCCAATATGAGCCATGAGATTAGAACTCCGCTAAGCTCAATCATTGGGCTAACTCGTCAACTTAAAAAAACTGAATTAACCTCAAAACAGGATGCTCAAGTTGAATTACTTGCGTCTTCATCAGAGCATCTGCTGAATGTAATCAACGACATTCTCGATTTTTCCAAAATCGAGGCTGGTCGAATGCGTATCGAATTGCTGCCATTCAACCCATCCGAGGTGATTCATGAAACAATTGACACTCTTAACCATAAAGCCGAGGAAAAAGGATTGATAATCGAAAAGATCGAGTTAAGAAGCCTCCCAAATTGTCTTTGGGGCGATCCTTTCAGGTTAAAGCAGATAACCCTCAACCTACTAAGTAATGCCATTAAATTTACCGACAAGGGTTCAATCTCTATAATATCCGATTACAACGAGTTACCAAATGATTCTGCGCGTTTCGCATTAACAGTAAAGGATACAGGCATTGGCATATCAGATGACCTACAAAGTCAAATCTTCGAAGAGTTTTCGCAAGCCGACCCAAGTGTAACTAGAAAATATGGTGGAACTGGACTTGGGTTAACCATAGTTAAACGTTTAACCGAAATTCAGAGAGGAGAACTAAGTATTGAAAGCAAACCAAATATCGGCACATCAATAACAATATCAATACCTTATAAAACCAAAGGTGAATATATTGAGAAAAGAGTTGGATTGTCTAAGCATTTGAAATTTGAAAAACCTTTCAATGTATTAGTCATTGACGACGATGATGTTAACCGTTTAATAACCGAAGAACTATTAAAAACTATCGGAGCAAAAGTTAATTCTACAGGAAATCCAGCAGAAGCACTTGATTTGATTACAAATAACTCACTTGACTTAATCTTTACTGATATTCAAATGCCTGAGATTAGTGGGTATGATGTAGTTCAATCAATAACAAAACTAGGATACACCACTCCTGTTATTGCCATGACGGCAAATAGCATGATCGACAACCCAAATCACTTTACCCAGAGCGGGTTTGCAGGACATCTAATAAAACCTTTTGAAGAGGCAGAACTGATAAAAATAATTAAACCCTTTGCAGAGTTTACTGAGATTGAAACAAGCCAAACCGAGCAAAAAGAAATAATAGAACAGGGTTACGACCTATCCGATATCTACCGTTTTGCAGGTGGTGATAAAGAATCAGCAAAGCTGATTTTGGGCACATTTATCGAAAACACAGATATAAACCTAAAGGAATTAAATCATCTGATTGATAATAAAAATATAAAGGGTGCATCGGCAATTGCTCATAAAATGAAGCCTACTTTCAAACAATTTAAAATACTTGAAATTGCTAGTTTGCTTCAAGAAATTGAGGGGATTGAAGATGATATAGATAACATGAACAGTGTTCTGTCCTTAATCGAGGAGATAAATATTCAGATAGACCCAATAATCAAAGCGCTAAAAAAGGAACTAGAACAAATGTAAGTCTCTTACAACTAGTCTTTTGGTAGTGCGCTAGCAATTCTTCGTTTCACCTCTTCTATCAGCACAACATCATCCTTTTCGACATGACCTTTCATATCAATAGGCTCATGTATAACCATCTTTACCCTTCCGGGCATGATATTGATTGTATTTGTAGGAAGAATATTCTTTGTATTAACAACGGTAATGGGAAGTATCGGCAGGTTTAAATCAAATGCTATTTTAAACGCACCGCGTTTAAACTGTCCTAATTCTCCTGTTTCGCTGCGAGTTCCTTCGGGGAAAATAACTACAGAAGTTCCGTTTACAAGTTTTCGCTTTGCCTCGTTAATGCTTTCGAGGGCTTTCTTACTGTTCGATCTATCAATAAAGATATGCCCAACCTTCTCGCTTCCAAATCCTACCCCAGGAATTTTGCGAAGTTCCTTCTTCATTATCCACTTTATATCAATGCCTAGCCAGCCGTAAATGAGAAAGATATCGTAAACACTCTGGTGATTCGAAACAACAACATACGATTGCTTTGGATCGATATTACTACGTCCTTCAACTTTTGCAAACATTGGGGTAAGGAACGAGTTTAGCCGCGACCAGATAACACCACCAATATAGCTGCCAACCCTTTGATTAAATAGCGTAGATACTATAAATGCTAAAATTCCAAAGATAATAGTGTTAACAAAAAGAAATGGAAGAAAAAACAACCACTTATAGGGTTGATATAGTATAAATAACAACCTTCTCATCGCCAAGAAATTTAATAATGCGAAATTATTAAATTGAAATCAAAGGAGAATGTTTTATGGAGGTTTTTTAAAAACAAAACCCCCGAAACTTTTCGGGGGTTAGTTGGCTATAACTCTATCTCGATATCGTTCCGATCAAAAAAATGGAACTCTAATAGGTGGTAAGATGAAATGGGCAAAACCTTGATTCTGCAACCATATTTAAGCATCCACCGAATTCGCTTGGATATAAATCCTTTTAAAATAAACGCTGCAATGTAGGGGTGCAGCTTTAATGTAATGTTTTTCATGCCTCTTTCACCTGCAAGGAATGATAGCTGATTCTCGATTTGCTCATCGAAAATGATTGTCGGAGAAACCTCTCCTGAACCCTTACAGGTTGGGCATTTCTCGATAGTATCAATCTGCATTTCAGGTCTAACCCTTTGACGGGTTATTTGCATCAAACCAAATTTGCTTAGGGGGAGAATATTGTGCTTTGCACGATCCTTGGCCATATTATCCCTCATCCTATCAAATAAAACTTGCCTGTTCTCCTGCGAGTGCATATCAATAAAATCGACAACGATAATTCCGCCCATATCGCGCAACCTAAGCTGACGTGCAATTTCATCGGCAGCAGATAGGTTTACATCTAGGGCGTTAGTCTCCTGATCGTTGGTTGCTTTTGAGCGGTTCCCGCTGTTAACATCAAATACGTGTAGCGCCTCAGTATGTTCTACGATAAGATATGCGCCACTTTTGAATGAAACAGTTTTACCAAAAAGGCTTTTAATCTGCTTTTCTACGCCAAACTGTTCGAAAATTGGAACATTACCCTCGTACAGTTTCACTATTTTCTCCTTTTCAGGAGCAATAGTATCGATATATTCTTTGATATCATTATAAACATTCTCGTCGTTAACATGAATGTTGTTGAACGATACGTTAAGCATATC
>CAYMII010000034.1:0-43105 GCA_964390565.1 uncultured Rikenellaceae bacterium | reverse complement strand
TCGGGGCTTGCTCCTCATCTAGGACTTGAACCTAGGACCCCCTGATTAACAGTCAGGTGCTCTAACCAACTGAGCTAATGAGGAGTGTTTTTCTAATCTCCCTTTCGGGTTTAGCGGTGCAAATGTAATATTTTTTTTATTCCAAATATAACCTTGATAAAAAATTTCTTAATTTTTTTTATCAAAAGTGTTTTTACACAACATTACGTGGGTGTCCATCGAGCCAATTTTTAATATTGCTAAGAACAATTTCACTCCGTTCAACAATTGCTTCGCGCGTTGCAAAGCCAATGTGTGGCAATAATAAGGTATTGGGGGCATCAAATAATGGATGATTCGTTTCGATAGGTGGTTCGTGTTCGTAAACGTCGATTGCTGCACCAGAAATAATTCCTCTTACTAAAGCATCTTTAAGGGATTCGGAGTTTACAATTGGGCCTCGTGCTGTATTAATTAGAATAGCATTAGGTTTCATCATCGCTAAAGTTTTTGCATTAATCAACCCTTTTGTCGATTTGGTTAGTGGAAGATGTAATGAAACAATATCGGAATGGGCAAGTAATTTCTCAAAAGAGACAAATTCAACACCATCAATCCTCTTTTCGCTCCTCGACCAAGCAATAACTTTACACCCAAATACATTTGCAAATTTTGCTACAAGTGCTCCAATAGCGCCAAAACCAATAATCCCAAAGGTTTTCCCTCGCAGTTCATTTCCCAAAAACCCATTTCGCGTTTTTGCCTCTCTTGTAATTTTATCTAAAGGTGTAATCTTTCGGAACAAATCAATTGCCATGGCAATCGTAAGTTCTGCAACTGCATGAGTACTATAACCTGCGGCATTACATACTAAAATCTCTCTTGATCTCGCATAATCTAGGGGAATATGATCAACCCCAGTAAAAGCAACAGCAATCATTTTAAGGTTACTCAACTTGGCAACAACATCTTTTGAAACCAAATAGTTGCTAACAACCATAATATCAGCATTAGCCGATCGTTCAAGGAGTTCATTCTGATTCGAAGGTATCTGATTAAAGTATTGAACGTTATGACCTAACCGATTCATTTCATCAGAAAAATTACCTTTAGCTAGCTCATCTAGCCCAATTGGTTCTGCAAATACAATATTCATTTCTTCTTTATTTTATCGTTGATAAAAAACCTCCAAGGTTTTGAGGCCCATTCTTCGCCTGCATAATCGACACCTATTCTAGTTGCAGTTTCAATCTTATACTTTACATCACAATCTTCAACCCATAACCTTGAGGATGAAGTAAGGTCTTCTCCATAAAAATCTTTCCCAATGGATAATCTTTTAGTGAGTCGCCCTGGTCCATAACAGCCTTCCAGTCCTCGAATTAAAACCGCTTGCGGGTTGTCAGGCTCGCCTGTAACAAAATTCAGCATCCAATACATTCCATATATAAGGTAAACATAAACCAAGCCACCCTGATGGTACATCACATCGGTTCTTGCTGTTCTACCTTTACTTGCATGGCAGGCCATATCCTCAGCACCACGATAGGCCTCAACCTCGGTTATTATGAATCGCTCAGCGATTCCATTTTCAAAGGAACGAACAAGTATTTTCCCGATAAGGTCTGGGGCAACGGCAAGAACATCGCGAGAAAAGAAGTTAGAATTAAACCTATGTCCATTAGCTTGCATCCTGCTCGAAATTATATCCAAAGATAAATATTGAGTAAAACAATGCAATAAATGACGTTCCAAGGAACCGCTCAAAGGTTTCGATGCTAAACATTGAAATCACTAATATCATTATAAAAGTGAACGGTAATAGATGACGATACATCTTTTTGTAAAAAAAAGGGAACAAGAATCCAAAAAGGAACATAGTCAAGCCAACAATACCTGAAGTAAGCCAAATGTATAAATACTGATTATGTGTCGATTTCCAAGACTTTTGCAAAAGGTTTGGAACGTTTTCTTTATAATATTTAAATAGTTCATCCTTAGCATCGCCGACGCCAACTCCAAAGAAAAAGTTTGATTTAATTATTCCCCAAGTTGACTTCAAGAAAATGAAGCGCTGAACAACAGAACTTCCGCTGATTGTACCAAATGTTCTATACATATCAATCTCCCAAAGCAATTGGTAGAACCTAGGATAGAATCCAATTTTATGATCTCTATAGATTACACTTGAAACGCCGTTTTCAATTTTCCGAACATCAATTGAATCAAGTTTAGAAAGCCCTATTGAATCTTTAGTCAACCCTTTTGATGCGAGGTAACGAATTGTGGTCATAGCAATATTATTGCCTGCATTATCTTTTCCATTAAATGGAAGTTTACTTACTCTTTGCCAACCTCGCTCAAGTTCAATATCACATATATTGATCCAAACAAGATGGCTATTTTCATATTGTCGACTTAGCGTATCGTGCCTATAAAGATTCCCATTTATTGTTTTTTGAGGAAGATTCTCTAGGTTAATCGGTGATCTTGTAAAATAGCTATCAATCTCATGGGTTAAATAAGAAACTATTAGTAGAAATACTGATAAAAAGCATACAGCTAAACTGTATTTA
This sequence comes from uncultured Rikenellaceae bacterium, assembly GCA_964390565.1. Taxonomy (GTDB): domain Bacteria; phylum Bacteroidota; class Bacteroidia; order Bacteroidales; family Tenuifilaceae; genus UBA8529. The sequence continues at coordinate 40,550 of CAYMII010000034.1, read as the reverse complement.
ACTATAGTGTTTTTTGATCTAAAGGCAAACCATAGTAACAATAATATAGATACGATAACAAAAATGACAATACCTGTAACAGATTGGAGGATGAGAAGGAAAACAACAAACCAAATTGAAAGTGCAAATAACAAAATCCTTATCAAAATACTATTGTAAAAGGATTTATTGATAGACAAATACCATAAAGAAAAAATGGCAATGTTAATGAGAATAGATAATCGGATATGTAACAGGTAGGGAGATAAAAATCTCACATTCTGCCCTATCTGATCAAAATATCTAATAAAAGTGTATAACCCTTCAAAAGTTGTATAAGAAAGAGAAAGGCTGAACAACAGCAAAATTCCTTTAAACTCCTTTTTTTGCAATGGTTGGCTCGTTGCGACTACAATTGGGATTATCAACATTGGGAGCCACATTCTAATCTCTCTATTAGCCCTAATGAGATTCTCAGAGTAAAAAAAACTTATTACTACCGAAAGGTAGATAAGCAAAAATGCCCATAAGGTTGGAGTATTTTGAAATCGTTTAATCTTCTCTTTCCACCTAAAATCTAAAACCCAATTTGATAGAAGGGTAATCAAGCATACATTAACAGTAAAAAGAGAATATGGCAAAGCACAAGCCATTACCAAAAATGCTGATATATATATAAAGTGATGTGTTTTTTCTGAGAATAGCATTTGAAATAGTTTACACAACCTCAAAACTAAAAAAAAATGTTTTTATTATTGCACGCTCAAGGGTTTTACATCACCCAACATAATCTTTTAGAACAAAGCTGTTAAAAAAATAAAATAATTGTTGATAACTGTTGCGGTTTAAATAATAAGTTGTATTTTTGCATCCCGCTTATTATAACCACTTGTATCATAGGAAAGAACAAGTTATTAATTAAAAACAAAGGAGTTTAAACGTGGACACTTTGAGTTACAAAACAGTTTCGGCAAACAAAGCCACTGTTAACAAGGAATGGGTAGTTATTGATGCCTCAAACGAAGTATTAGGTAGACTTTCATCGAAAGTTGCAAATATTCTTCGTGGAAAGTATAAAGCAAGCTATACCCCTCATGTTGACTGCGGAGATAATGTAATTATCATCAATGCTGAGAAAATTCGCTTAACTGGTAAAAAGTTAACCGATAAGGTATATGTTCGCCATACAGGTTTTCCTGGAGGCCAAAGATTTTCGACCCCAAAAGAGATGCTTCATAAGCGTCCTATCGCGGTTATCGAACATGCAGTAAAAGGTATGCTACCTAAAAACAGATTAGCTTCTGTTCAATACGGTAACCTATACGTTTATGCTGGTAATGAGCACCCACATGAGGCTCAACAACCAAAATCACTTAACTTAAGTTCAATAAAATAGTAGAGTATGCAAGTACTTAACACAATAGGTAGAAGAAAATCTGCTGTAGCTCGTGTATACCTTAACGAAGGAAAAGGCAACATTACCATCAATGGAAAAGATTTAAAAGTGTATTTTCCTTCAGAGTTGATGCAATATGTAGTTACCCAACCTCTTCAGGTATTAAACCTAACCGGTAATTTCGACATCACAGTAAACCTTGATGGTGGTGGAGTTAAAGGTCAAGCTGAAGCGTTACGCTTAGGTATTGCTCGTGCATTAGTATTGCACAATGCTGAGTATAAACCAGCCCTTAAAGCAGAAGGTTTTATGACCCGCGATCCACGTGAAGTTGAGCGTAAGAAACCTGGTCAACCAAAAGCAAGGAAGAGATTCCAGTTTAGCAAACGTTAAACGATTATTAATTATAATTATTGGCAGGCAGTTTAGGTACTAAATTGCCCAGACTCCCGGTAACGGGGCTACTGAGCGATTGCCATAATTCTAAACTAAAACAAAATGTCTAGAACAAATTTCAACGAGTTACTCGACGCTGGAGTACACTTTGGTCACTTAAAGCGCAAATGGAACCCAAAAATGGCTCCATACATCTTTATGGAGCGCAATGGCATCCACATTATCGACTTACAGAAAACAGCTGTAAAAATTGATGAGGCTGCTGCTGCTCTAAAACAAATTGCAAAATCAGGACGTAAAGTTCTTTTCGTTGCAACCAAAAAACAAGCAAAAGAGATTGTTGCCGAAACAGTAAAGCAGGTAAACATGCCTTATGTTACCGAGCGCTGGCCTGGTGGTATGCTAACTAACTTCCCTACTATTCGTAAGGCGGTTAAAAAGATGTCATCAATCGACAAAATGGCTACCGATGGTACTTTCGAGAACCTTTCGAAACGTGAAAAACTTCAAATTACCCGTCAGCGTGCTAAACTAGAGAAGAACTTAGGTTCTATTGCAGATCTTAACAGACTTCCTGCTGCTCTATTCGTAGTTGACGTTCAAAAAGAGTATATCGCTGTTCGTGAAGCTAAAAGATTAAGCATCCCAGTATTTGCAATGGTTGATACTTGCTGCGACCCATCGTTAATTGACTTTGTAATCCCAGCAAACGACGATGCTTCAAAATCTATCTCTTTAATCGTTGGCATTATGTCAAAGGCTATTGCTGAAGGTTTAGATGAGCGCAAAGCGGAGAAAGAAAAAGAACCAGCAGTGAAAGAGAAGAGCGATGAAGGTGGTCAGCATCACCACACACGTGCTCGCAAAGCTAAAAAATCACCAGAAGCTGAAGCAAAAGAAGAGGCTGCTGATGACGATGCAAAAGAAGAATAACAACAATTGATTTTTATTTAAACTCATAATACAATGGCCGAAGTAACAGCAGCTGATGTTGCGAAACTAAGAAAAGCAACCGGTGCAGGCATGATGGACTGCAAAAATGCCCTTGTTGAATCAAATGGCGATTTCGAAAAAGCGATTGAACTTATCCGCGAACGCGGAAAAGCTATTGCTAACAAACGTGCTGATCGTGAAGCTGGTGAGGGCGCTGCTCTTGCAAAAGTTAACGCTGCAGGAAATCACGGAGCAATGGTTGTTCTAAACTGCGAAACTGATTTCGTAGCAAAAAACAACGACTTTGTAGGCTTAGCAATGAGTATTCTTGATGTTGCTATTGAGAAAAAACCAGCAGATCTTGAGGCTTTAAAGGCTCTTGAGATTAACGGCAGAAAGATTGGCGACCTAGTAATGGATCAATCAGGTGTTACTGGTGAGAAATTCGAACTTTCGTACTACGATAAAGTTGAAGCAGCTAAAGTTGTTGCTTACATCCACCCAGGTAATAAACTTGCTACATTAGTAGGTTTAAACAAGGCTGATGTTGACACTCAAGTTGGTAAAGACGTAGCAATGCAAATTGCTGCTATGAGCCCAGTTGCAGTTGATAAAGAGAATGTTTCGGAAGAACTTCGCAAGAAAGAATTCGAAATTGGTCGTGAACAAGCTCGTTTAGAAGGCAAGCCAGAGAACATGCTTGATAAAATTGCTGAAGGTAAAGTTCAGAAGTTTTACAAAGAGAGCACACTTCTTAACCAAGATTTCGTGAAGGATGGCAAAATGACCGTTCGTCAATATCTACAATCAATAAACAAAGAGTTAACCGTTACCTCATTCAAGAGAGTTTCTTTAAACGGATAATTAACAGAATAAATCATAAAAAGCCTCGGTATCCCCGAGGCTTTTTTTTTATCTTTATGCCATAAAGATCAAATTATGTCAAAGTATAAAAGAGTTTTACTAAAACTTAGCGGCGAAGCGCTTATGGGCGACGATAGCTATGGAATTAATACCCAAATTATAAATAGCTACGCAAAGCAAATTAATGAAACAGCCGAGCATGGGGTTGAGATTGGAATTGTAATTGGTGGCGGCAATATTTTTAGAGGCCTGAGTGGCGTTTCAAAAGGCTTTGACCGTGTCAAGGGCGATCAAATGGGAATGCTAGCAACCGTTATCAATAGCATTGCGCTTCAAAGCGCAATTGAGGTGCAAGGAGGAAAAGCAAAGGTTTTTACAGCAACCAAAATGGAACCCGTTGGGGAACTTTATTCCAAAGCAAAAGTACTTGATGCCTTTAAACAAGGTAATGTCGTAATTATAGCAGGTGGTACTGGAAACCCATTCTTCACAACCGATACCGCATCGGCATTACGTGGTGTTGAGATTGAAGCAGATGTACTGCTTAAAGGGACAAGAGTTGATGGCGTTTATACCGCTGATCCCGAGAAAGATAAAACAGCAACCAAATTTGATACTATAACCTTTAAAGAGGCTTACGAAAAACGATTAAAAATTATGGATCTTACTGCATTTACTATGTGTAGCGAGAATAATTTACCTATCGTGGTGTTTGATATGAATACTCCTGGAAATCTTAAAAAGCTGATTTTGGGAGAAAAAATTGGTACTTTAGTTAAAAATTAAATAATTTTAGTCCCGAATTTTAAGTATACGATTATGAAAGAAGAAGATGCAATTCTGTGTATCGATATAGCCAATGATAAAATGCAAAAGGCAATCGAACATCTTGAAAATGAGCTAAAGGTGTTACGTGCTGGACGCGCAAATCCTAACATGCTTTCGGGAGTTATGGTTGATTACTATGGCACCATGACCCCATTAGCTCAAGTTGCAAGTATTGGTAGCCCCGATGCTAGATCAATTCAAATTCAGCCTTGGGAAAAGAAGATGATTGAACCCATTGAGAAAGCCATAATGGCTGCAAACTTAGGGTTTAATCCTCAGAACAATGGTGAAACCGTTCGTATCGTTGTTCCTCCTCTAACCGAAGAGCGTCGTAAAGACTTGGTTAAGCAGGTGAAACATGAAGGTGAGAATGCTCGCGTAAGCATTCGCAACGCCCGTAGAGATGCTATTGAAGAGGTTAAAAAATTGCAAAAAAATGGATTAGCAGAAGACCTTGCCAAGGATTCGGAAACAAAAATTCAGAAGATAACCGATAGTTTCAACAAAAAGGTTGATGAACACTTAGAGAAAAAAGAAAAAGAGATATTAACAGTATGAAATGTCCATGTAATAAATTATACCAAAAGGAATGATTATAAAATGGACATTCCATCTGAGCCCTTAAGTAAAGGAGTCTTAATTTGAAAATGTATATCACTGGAATAGTGTTAATAAATTAAACAGATGAAAAAAGGAGCAGAAATCTGCTCCTTTTCATTTTCTATTCTACAATTTCCATTTTTGTTAGCCTTGCTGCTAGTTTTAGTCGCTGAATCCAGTTGCCGGGTAATATCAGATGATGATTTCCAAAAGGATTATTCATAAAATAATCACTAGCTGATTCGCTCAGCTGAACCTCTAATTGGGTTCGACAAGCAGTTTTACATTTTGGATGATCGGTAACCTTTGCAAGTGTAATAAAAACCTTATTTAAGGTGCTCTCAAATCTGAATATTGTAACCTCTTCACCTTTTAACTCTCCCGCAAGAGCCAAACCCTTGTCAGTTTCATAATGAGTTTGGGTCTTAAACTTTTTATAGAGGTTTGCTGGCGCGGTACAGTGCGCAAAAAGCGCTTTATCACCATTAATAAATGCAGTGTTAGCCATCCAAGGGATAACGCCACAAACCTCAAAGCCAAACATCAAGCCTAAAGCGCTACAGGTATCGCCTTCGCATCCGGCAGGAAGCCCATCGAGATTTAACTTTGATAAAGCAAGGCATGCTGTATGTCCAGATTGATTAACAAGTGAAAAGCATTCAACTGATAGCGCATTCAGCTTGTAAAAAGGAACTAAGGATGCTAAACCTTCATATATCTTTCCGCTCTCAAATAGTTCACTAGTGTTTTCGGCATTGAAAAGCGATGTAAAATCGGGGGCAACCTGATTTACCTCGTCGAGAATTATATCGTTCCAGCTAATATCAACCTGCTCAACACCTAAACGGGTTTGCATTAAAAATGGGCTTACAACCGAAGCCACAAGCCAATCAGAAGGATTACCAACTAAACCCAAGCGTTGCCCATGTAGGCGGCGAACACCATTTCTTGCACTATAAAAATCGTTAATAAGCTCAAGTGCGTTTTCATCCTCATAATTAATAAGCATCGAGGATATATTGTGCTGACTCATCCAGGCTACAACCTCAGTTGCAGATGCCCACGAGTTATTCTCGCGCGAAGCGAGAATAAGATAAAATTTATACTCCTGAACTGAGTTTATAGCAATACGCTCCGACCCACCGGTCAAGAACATTAAAATATCAGGTTTATCGTTAACGTACTCGACTTTATCTTGACTAAATATGTTGAGTAGTTTTTTCTTACCCTTATCAAAAACAGAAAGTTCGGCAGCCGGGAAAGCCAAAAGCTTAACCCTTAATTTTTCCATTAACGAGTAATTTTCTTCGTGCATAATGAAATTTGATGTGTTCTACTTAGTTTTTTCAATTATATCGAACCCAAAATCAAGATATCTATAAACATCCTCAGGATGCCCATCTATCTTAACATCATTGCGTTTATGGCCTAATCGAACAATAACCGCATTAAGTTCTGGGACGACAAATATATACTGTCCGAGGATTCCTCGAGCATATTTGATGGTATAATTTTTATATTTCAAGCACCACCACTGATAACCATATCTATCGTTTGGTTTGTTGAGCTCTTTATCGATTAATTCCGACTTTGGAGTTGTAGCGTCATCTAGATACCATTTTGGAATAAGCTGAACCCCATTCCAAGTTCCATTATTTAGCACAAGCTGACCAAATCGAGCAAAATCACGAGCGTTTGAGTTGAAACAACACGATGCCTTTTCGGTTCCGCCCTTATGGTCGAGATTCCATAGCGCATCATACTCAGCACCTAGAGGCTTCCATAACTTTTCCGAAGCATATTCTGACAAAGTTTTTCCTGTTACCTTTTCGATTACAAGCGCGAGTAGTTGCGGATCGCTACCTCGATAATCGAAATATTTCCCAGGCTCTCCGAGCGAGTTAAGATTTAAAACAATCCTTTTAACATCATTGCCATAGTAAGCCTGAGTTGTAATTGAAAACAGGCTGCTGTAAGACTCATCCCAACTTAAGTTAGAACTCATCATTAGCAGATTCTTCAATGTAATTTTCGACCTTTCCCCTTCTTTATACTTCTCAATAAAATTTGAAACTGGCTCGTTGATATCTTTAATTAGCCCATCCTGAATTGCGCAGCCAATCAATAAACTTATGACGCTCTTCGACATGGAAAAAGAGTTTGAATAGGAATCCTTGTTATAATCACCCCAATAGGTCTCAGATAGTATAGATGTATCTTTAATTACGAGATAGGCCACCGCTTGATATTTAGTAAAGTAATCAAGCTGCTCGGAGGAAAAGTTATTCTTATTATAATTCTCGGATAATTTCCAGGATTGAGCATCGCCTTTAGCAATGGTTCGATTCTCAAATATCTTATAATCATCGATGTTTGGCAACTGATAAATAAGCGCTCTAATAATGTAGTGATTACTTGGAATTGCTAAAAAGATGGCTAAAGCAAGCACAATAATAGCCGACGAAATTTTAAGAACCTTCTTCATAAATAGTAGGTTTTAGTTATTAATGCAATATAGCCCATAAAACTGGAAATATAATTATATCAAAATATTTTTAAATTTAACATAGAAATACACTTCTTATTGTATCTTTATAAGACAATCCTTTGAATTAATAAAACAATATAATTATTTAAATTTTAGAATGGAATTTAGACGCACTATAAAAATCCAAAAGGAACTTGAAGCCTTATCTCCATGTAGAATTGGTTTTATAGGAGGGTCGTTCAACCCAATACATAATGGGCATATCGCTTTGGCGGAGTATGCCCTTGATGTTTTTTTTGACTATATCGTATTTTGCCCTCACTCGCATCATCCCGATAAACAGGATATTCTTGAGCCTATTGATCATCGGATTGGTATGATTGGCATTGCGAAGGGACTATCGCGCCATGCCGAAAGAATGTTAATTATCGACCCTTCATTAATACATGGTACGCACTATAAAAAATTTATTGATCTATGCTATGATTTAAATAGCATAAATATTTACACTGGAATTGTTTGTGGATCTGATAGTTTAATGCGTCCCTATTACTCTGAACTTTGTCAGTTTGACCATTTTATTGGAACACGAAAAATGGAATATAATCATGAGTACATCAAATCGATGATTATGGGTAAAACTATTTTTTTCGATACCCCATTTAACGCATTATCCTCAACAAATATTCGAACATTGATATCAGAAAATAAACCGCTTGAGGTTAATGACCAAATACAAGAGTATATTTTTGAGAATAAACTTTATCAAACTGCAATTCATGCAGTTTAGTTCGCTTCCAAAATCTTAAACAGCTCATCTAACTTAGGAGTAAGAATAATCTCTGTTCTCCGATTCTTCTGCCGAGCCTCAGAGGTTTTACCTTTATCTAACGGAACATATTGGCTACGACCAGCAGCGGTAACACGAATAGGGTTTATTTTAGTTCCATTAACTAAAATCCGAAGGATTGTTGTTGCTCGCTTTGAACTTAAATCCCAGTTATCGAGTAGTTCTCCCTTGCCTTTGTAAGGTACATCATCGGTATGCCCCTCAACCATAATATTGATATCAGGGTTTTGCTCAAGCACAGGAATAAGCTGCTTTAATGCTGCAGCACCTTTAGGGTCAACATCGTATTTGCCAGATTTAAACATTAAATTTTCCTCTAACGAAACGTAAACCTTACCATTTTGCATCTTAATAGTTAAACCCTTACCTTCAAATCCATAAAGAGCATCGGTTACCTTTTTCTTAAGGGCTAAAACCAGCGAGTCTTTACTCCTTAATATCTTCTCAAGCTCTATCAATCGAGCATTGCGCAATTCAAGTTCCTTATTAAGATTATCTAAATTGGTTTGCATCTTATCCAGATTATTCTTGCGAAGTAAAAGTTTTCGCTCCAACTCCTTTAGCGCATCTTCCTTATCCTGTAATTCTTTTTGGGTTATCTGAAGTTGAGTAAGCACTTTACGAGTCTCCTTCTGATTACCCTGCATCAAGTTGGTTTGCAGCAGCTGAAGCTCGTTATATTTCTCCGTTACTCTTTCCAAGTCCTGCTTTAATGCAATGAGTTCAACTGAGCGACTTGCACTATCGGCCATCAATGTTTCAACCTCTTTCTGAAGCACTTTTAATTTGGTATCGCACTCAGAAACCCTAACGCTGAGCGATTCATTCTCGACCGAGAATTTTTCACGCTCCTCTTCGCACTTCATATTTTTATCCTGCAACGCTTGGAATTCTTTAGCGGGTACACATCCGAATAGAATAGAAGCTAAAAGTAAGCTTACGTAAAGGGTGTTCTTAGTTCGTAGCATAGAGGCTGTTTTAACAAATATTAATTTTTCAATTATAGCAAAGATAAAATAATACCTTTTACCCATCGTTAAACAAAAGGAGTTTTTACAGGTTAATTATTTAACTTTGCATTGTGTTAACATCCGAGGATGATTATGAGCGTTAACTACCCATTACTAGATAATATCAGCTATCCTAGTGATTTAAAGAAACTTAAACCCGACCAGCTCGTGCAGCTAAGCAGCGAGCTTAGGCAGTTTATTATCGATGTTGTATGCCAAAACCCCGGGCATTTAGGAGCAAGTTTAGGCGTTGTAGAGCTTACAGTTGCACTTCATTATGCCTTTAATACTCCTGAGGATAGAATTGTTTGGGATGTTGGCCATCAAGCCTACGGACACAAAATATTGACTGGGCGTAAAGATATTTTCCATACCAACCGGAAATACAAAGGCCTAAGCGGATTTCCAAAACGAAGCGAGAGCGAGTACGACCCGTTTGGAGTAGGGCACTCATCAACCTCAATATCTGCAGCACTTGGAATGGCAGTGGCTTCACAAAAAGAGGGAAAAAACCGTCAGGTTGTTGCAATAATTGGTGATGGTTCACTTACCGGAGGACTCGCATTTGAAGGTCTGAACAATGCTGGCATTCAACGATCCAACTTACTGGTTATTCTTAACGATAACAATATTGCCATCGATCCCAATGTTGGGGCAATGAAGGAATATCTGCTTGACATCACAACGTCTAAAGCATATAACCGCTTTAGAACTGGAATATGGAATTTCTTGGGCAAACTTGGTCCTAAAACCCGTTCAGCTGTTCAGAAAGTTGAAAATGCTATTAAATCATCGCTACTAAAACAGAGTAATCTATTTGAATCGTTAGGATTCAGGTATTTTGGACCTGTTGATGGGCATGATGTGGTTTATCTGTCTAAACTTTTGAACGATTTAAAAGATATTCCGGGACCAAAGATCCTTCATTGCATTACAGTTAAGGGCAAAGGCTTCACTGCTGCCGAGGAAAATCAAACGCTTTACCATGCTCCAGGAGCATTCAATAAAGATACTGGAGAGAGGATCGTCGTAACACCTGATAAACCAACTCCTCCAAAATATCAGGATGTATTTGGCCGAACACTGGTTGAACTTGCATCAATGAAAGATAAAATTATTGGTGTTACCCCAGCAATGGGCAGTGGTTGCTCCATGAATATCATGATGGAGCTAATGCCCGATAGAACTTTTGATGTTGGCATTGCCGAGCAACACGCTGTAACCTTTTCGGCAGGCCTGGCTGCCGAAGGCTATGTACCGTTCTGCAATATATACTCATCGTTTATGCAAAGGGCTTACGACCAGATTATACATGATGTTGCACTACAAAATCTACAAGTAATATTCTGCCTCGACCGTGGTGGCTTAGTTGGTGATGATGGTGCTACGCACCATGGTGCTTACGACATTGCATACCTTCGAAGCGTTCCAAACATGGTAGTTGCCGCTCCCATGAACGAGGAGGAGTTAAGAAACATGATGTACACAGCCCAACTTGATGGTGGAGGACCATTTTCTATTCGATACCCACGTGGAAATGGGGTAATGGTTGATTGGATCAAACCATTAACCAAAATTGAGATAGGTAAGGGTCGAAAAGTTAAAGAAGGCAAGGATTTAGCAATTGTAACCATTGGTCACGTAGGTAATCTTGCTACTACTGCTATAAGCAAACTTGAATCCGAAGGAAATAGCATTGCCCATTATGATATGCGTTTTGCAAAACCTTTGGATGAAGAACTGCTTAAAGAGATTGGACAAAAGTTTACAACCATAATAACCGTTGAAGATGGATGTTTACCTGGCGGTTTTGGTAGTGCTGTTATTGAATGGTTTAACGATAATGGATATAAAACCACTGTGATTAGGCTTGGTATTCCCGATCGATTTGTTGAACACGGCACACAGCAACAGCTATATAAAGAGTGTGGGTTTGATGTTGAAAGTATTTACATTACAACAAAGCAGGTTTTGATACCTTCGGTATCAAAGAGTAGTTTTTAAAGTTATTTTGAGCTAACAAACCAATTCGATGTTGTCTAAACCAAAATTACTTTCTATATTCGCATCCCAAAGTTCTTAAATTTACTGCCCGGGTGGCGGAATTGGTAGACGCGCTGGTCTCAAACACCAGTGGTAGCGATACCGTGCCGGTTCGATCCCGGCCCCGGGTACAAACCAAAAACCCTCATTTTGAGGGTTTTTTTATAAACAGCCAATCATGAAAGAGGAGCTGTATCCATATGGCGAAAGGCAAGAGCAGTTCGATCGCCGTTATATCGAAATGGCCCAGATTTGGGCTAAAAATTCCTATTGTACACGCAGGCAAGTTGGTGCGCTTATCGTAAAGGGTCGGATGATTATCTCCGATGGCTTTAATGGAACCCCTTCGGGCTTCGAGAATGTTTGCGAGGATGAGGATGGAAAAACTAAGCCCTACGTTTTGCACGCCGAGGCAAATGCCATTACTAAAGTTGCCAAATCGAACAATAGCAGCGAAGGGGCAACGTTATACGTAACATCATCGCCATGCGTTGAATGTGCAAAGCTAATTATCCAAGCAGGAATTCGTAGGGTAGTTTATAACGACGAGTATCATAAAGTGGATGGGATTGAATTACTCCAACGAGCAAAAATTGAGGTTATTAAAATTGATATATAAAATATTATGATTTACGAGAATAGAAAAAAGGATATCATATACCCAATATTTCTGGGCGTAATGCTCATAATTGGCGTAATCATTGGGTTTAAGTTAAATAAAGGTTCAGGTAAAATCAGCCTTTTGGTTAATCCTAAAACCGAAAAACTTACCAATGTTCTACAATACATCGAGGACGATTATGTTGATACTGTTGGAATGGCAAGCATCGTAGAACAAACGCTGCCAGCAGTTCTCAAAAACCTTGATCCCCATTCTATTTACATCCCGGCAAAAGAGTTTCAACGCATGAATGAACCCCTTGAAGGAGGATTTGATGGGATTGGTGTTCAGTACAATATGCCCAACGATACTGTTATTGTTATAAGCCCTATAAAGGGTGGTCCATCGGAACGATTAGGCGTACTCGCTGGTGATAGAATTATCAAAATAAATGGTAAAACTGTTGCTGGGGTTAAGTTCCCTGCCGACAGCGTACCTAAACTATTGAAAGGTCCTACAGGAACAAAAGTCACTATTGGCGTTAAAAGAAAAGGTGTAATAGAACTGATAGATTTCGAAATTACTCGTGATAAAATTCCAATTTACAGCGTTGATGTTAGCTACATGCCTACAAAAGAAATTGGCTATATCAAAATAAACACCTTTGCAAAAACAACATATCATGAATTCCTTAAAGGAGTTAACAAACTTAAGGAGCTAGGTATGAAAAAACTAATCGTTGATCTTCGTGATAATACGGGTGGCTATATGGATGCTGCCACAAGCATTGCCGATGAATTTCTCGATTCAACAAAACTTATAGTATATACTCAAGGAAAATCACGTTCGCGCCAGAATATTCTTTCAAATCCAGGAGGCGAATGTGTAGATGATAAGTTAATCATTCTTATCAATGAGTTTTCGGCCTCGGCAAGCGAAATTTTAGCTGGTGCAATCCAAGATAACGATAGAGGCACCATCATTGGTCGCCGTTCTTTTGGGAAAGGGCTCGTTCAGGAACAAGTCTTTTTCAAAGATGGTTCAGCCTTAAGGCTAACAACTGCGCGATACTATACCCCATCAGGTCGAAGCATTCAAAAACCTTACAACTCAGGAAGCGACGATGATTACTTTAATGATATCAGCACTCGTTTTCAGCATGGAGAATTTCAAGAAGTTGATAGTATCAAATTTACCGACTCTCTAAAATATTATACTTCAAAGGGAAGAGTAGTTTATGGAGGTGGAGGTATTATGCCTGATATATTTATTCCTTTGGACACAAATGGAATTAGCCCATACCTTACAAAGGTTGCTAACCGAAACCTAATATATCGATTCGCCTTTGAGTTTACCGATAAACATAGAAATGAGGTTAGAGGTATTAAGGATTTCGAATCGGTTAAAAAGTATTTAAATGGATTCAATGTACTTAATGAATTCATAGCTTATGCCGAAAGGAATGGGGTTGCTCCAAATCAAAAACAGATAAGTCATTCAAAAAAGATAATTGAAACTCAAGTCAAGGCAGTCATTGCTCGTAACATAATTGATGAGGATGGTTTTTACCCCTACATCCTCGAGATTGATGAAACCTTATTAAAAGCAATTGAGTATTTCAATAATAATAGCGTTAACGATGGAAAGGTTTCTTCTTTATCTCTGAGGCTTGATGTTAATAAGTGGATTAGAGCGCAATTTAAAACAACGACTCAACGAGATTTGATTTCACAAATCGTATAATAAAGCAAAAGCCCCTTTCGGGGCTTTTCTGTTTCTTACCTGTATCTTTTAAATAATCCTCCTTGCCTAGGATAAAATAGCACTCCAATACTTGCCGACACAAACAATGGATTATCGCCTATTGGAGGAAGCATAAAGAATGAGAATTTTGTTCTTGGCCTTGGGGCCAATTTTTCTGCAGTAGCGCTAAACTTGTTAAAATCAATATCGAATCCAAAACCACCAGCGTTAAAACTTCCAGATGATTCAGAATTTGAAGTAGATGTTGTATAACCACTAGGATAAATTGGTGGCATTGGTGGCATTGTAGTAGTTATGGTAGAAGTTACAATCGATAAGTTATAAGAAGGTTTATACTTTAAAGTAATTGCGACCCCTTTCCAGGTAGCCTCATCAATATATTTTCCAAACCCCCATGTATATCCAAAGTTTCCTGTAATCATGACATTCAAATAGGTAGAGTTCATATCAATCTTTACGCCAGCGGTTTCTGGCATTTTAAATTTAAAGTTATATACAACCAAATCGTATCCAAATCCCCAGTTAAAAGACTTCCAATTACTTGGACCTACTTTATATTCGGGCATTTTTAAATTGATCATATTCATAAAAAACGAGTAACCACCTCCATAACCATTCATTTTTCCGACCCCTTCAATGTCCATGCCTATATATGTTCCTGTTAGCATAACAGATACGTAGTAAACCCTTCCACCTTTCTTAAGCCACTCATCCCTAATATCATTACTTTGCTGAAGTTGCTGCTCTTGTGGTGGTAAAACAGTTTTTCTTTTTGCAAACGGGTTTAATTTGCTTTTCTTGACAACTGTGTCAGAACTTTGAATACTTTCTCCAAAATTTGGATAAAGCCCATTATTTATTGATAGGTCTTGATGACTTTTAAATAATGATTCCTGTGCTGCTGCTGTCACAAACAGTAACAGAAAGCAAAAAAATAATAATCTTTTCATGGGTTTGGTTTTTTTAGGAGTTTATTGAAATTTACACCAAAACAACTCTGATTCAATATTTTATTCTCCTATTTTGACCGTGTGACAAAAATGATGTTTAGACTATTCAAATTATAAGTCCAATCTATATTTTCCATTGATTTATAAATATTTAGGCCTTCATGACAATAGAAAACCTTGTAAGTAAGAATAATTGATATTATGTAACTTTATTGATATGTATCAACCCTATAACTGCAATAAAAATTTAATTTCATAGGTTGATATTGAATTTTTTTCTGAAAATTTACGCAAAGCCAATAAAAGCTTTAACTTGTTTCATCTAAAACAAAATCAAAAACCTATGAATGGGATATTCAACTCCTCTATTGGTAAAAAGCTAATTATGAGTATATCAGGACTATTCCTGATGATATTTCTTTTAGTGCATCTTACCGTAAACCTTATGCTTCTTGTAGGCAATGGCGAAGCGTTTAACCGAGCGGCACACTTTATGGCAACCAATCCAGTTATAAAAATTGTAGAACCAATACTTGCGATTGGGTTTATCATTCATATCCTGTACGCAAGTATTATAACACTTCAAAACCGAAAGACTAGACCAATTGGCTACTTAAAAACCTCATCAAACGGTGTAACTTCATGGGCTTCGAAAAATATGTATATCCTAGGTGGAACTGTTCTTTTATTTTTAGTAATCCACATTGCTAACTTTTATTGGAAACTGAAATTTGGTGAAGTTCCTTCACTATCCTATGATAATGGGTTAACCCAAATGGAGGATACCTATTCTTTAGTATCAGGCCTATTCGTTTCATACTGGTGGTACGATCTAATCTATGTTGCTGGAGCCTTACTTCTTGGATTCCACCTTAGTCATGGTTTTTGGGCCGCTTTCCAAACCCTAGGATGGAATAATAAGGCTTGGATTCAACGACTCGAGATAGTTGCTTACATATTTGCAACAGTTATAGCCGTTGGCTTTTCAATTATACCTCTTTACTTTCTAATTCTGAAATAACCATAATATGAGCAAACTAAATTCAAAGATACCCGATGGTCCTTTGGCCGATAAATGGACAAAGCACAAAGCATCGTTAAAACTGGTTAACCCAGCAAATAAAGCCAAACTCGATATTATTGTTATTGGAACTGGGCTTGGCGGTTCATCATCGGCATCAACCCTTGGTGAACTTGGGTACAATGTAAAAGTGTTCAGCTATCAAGATAGCCCACGTCGTGCACACTCTGTTGCTGCGCAAGGTGGTATCAATGCTGCAAAGAACTATAAAAACGATAACGATAGCATCTATCGTTTATTTTACGATATGATTAAAGGTGGCGACTTCCGTGCTCGCGAAGCCAATGTTTACCGTGCAGCAGAAGTTAGCAACTTGGTAATTGACCATTATACTGCGCTTGGAGTTCCTTTTGCTCGTGATTATGGTGGAACTATTGATAATCGATCATTTGGGGGAGTTCAAGTTTCTCGTACGTTCTATGCAAAGGGACAAACAGGACAGCAATGTCTTGTTGGTGCATACTCGGCATTAACCCGTCAGATTAAAGCCGGGACGGTTACCATGTATCCACGACGTGAACTTATGGATATTGTGGTTATTGATGGTAAAGCTCGTGGAATCATTACTCGAAATATGCTAACTGGCGAGATTGAGCGTCACTCGGCTCACGCTGTAGTTTTAGCAACTGGTGGCTATGGCACAATCTACTACCTATCAACCCTTGCGCTGAACTCAAACGCATCTGCTGCTTGGAAAGCGCATAGAAAAGGTGCACTATTCGCAAATCCTAGCTTTGTTCAAATTCACCCAACCTCAATTCCTGTTTTAAATAGCTACCAATCAAAGCTAACATTGATGTCGGAATCGTTACGTAACGATGGTAGAGTTTGGGTTCCAAAGCAAGCAAAAGATCCACGTAAACCTAACGATATTCCAGAGGAAGAACGCGATTATTACCTAGAGCGTCGTTATCCTGCATTCGGAAACCTTGTTCCTCGCGATGTTGCTTCGCGCGCTGCGAAAGAGCGTTGCGATGCTGGATTCGGTGTTGGCTCAACAGGACTATCGGTTTACCTCGATTTTCGTGATGCTATCAAGAAAAAAGGCAAGAAAGCCATTGAGAATAGCTACGGAAACCTTTTCGATATGTACGAAAAGATATCAGGCGAATCGCCATACGAAACCCCAATGCGTATTTACCCTGCAGGGCACTATACCATGGGTGGTCTTTGGGTTGACTATAATCTGATGACTACAATTCCTGGTCTTTACGCCGTAGGCGAATCGAACTTCTCCGACCATGGAGCAAACCGCTTGGGTGCAAGTTCGTTGATGCAGTGTTCTGGCGATGGTTACTTCATTCTTCCATATACCATTACCGATTATCTTGCGGATGATATTAGAACCCCAAGAATTCAAACCAACCTACCAGAGTTCGAGAAAGCCGAAAAAGAGGCAAAGGAAAGAATCGATAAACTGCTCAAAATAAATGGTAAGGAAACAGCAACATCTTTCCATAAAAGGTTGGGCAAAATTATGTGGGACTACTGCGGAATGGTTCGTAACGAGGAGGGTTTGAAGAAAGCGCTTGTTCTAATAAAAGAACTTGAGGATGAATTCTGGAAAAACCTTAAAGTTACAGGTACCAACGAGGAATTAAACCAAGAACTTGAGAAAGCTGGTCGTGTTGCCGATTTCTTCGAACTTGGAAAACTCCTTTGTATGGATGCCCTAAATCGCAAGGAAAGTTGTGGCGCTCACTTCCGCGAGGAGAGCCAAACCGATACTGGCGAAGCAAAACGCGATGATGATCACTATTCATATGTTGCTGCATGGGAGTACAAAGGCGAAGGACAAGAGCCCGAGCTTCATAAAGAGGAACTAAAATTCGAATTCGTAAAACTTGCAGAACGTAGCTATAAATAATACTATTTGACAATGAATATAAAACTCAAAATATGGCGTCAACCAAATGCTAAGAGCAAAGGACGCTTCGAGATATACCCTCTTAATGATGTTTCGCCCGACATGTCGTTCCTTGAGATGCTCGACTACCTAAACAACAATCTTATAAAAGATGGGAAAGAGCCTGTTGCTTTCGAGCACGATTGCCGTGAAGGTATTTGCGGCTCTTGCGGGATGTACATCAGCGGTAGGCCACATGGCCCACAGCATAAAACAACAACTTGCGAATTGCACATGCGCGAGTTCAAGGATGGTGATACAATTACGGTTGAGCCTTGGAGAGCTGCCGCATTCCCAGTTATCAAAGATTTAATTGTTGATAGAAGTCCTTTCGATAAGATTATGCAGGCTGGCGGCTTTATCAGTATTAATGCTGGTGCAGCACAAGATGCAAACGCCATTCTTGTTCCCAAAAAAGACGCTGATGATGCTTTTGACTCAGCAACTTGTGTAGGCTGTGGAGCCTGCGTTGCCGCTTGTAAAAACACATCGGCGATGCTATTCATAGCAGCAAAGGTTACTCACTTATCGCTTTACCCCCAAGGGAGAATTGAAGCAGAGCAGCGAGTAAAATCGATGGTTGCAAAAATGGATGAGCTTGGCTTTGGGGGTTGCACTAATACACGTGCCTGCGAGGCAGAATGTCCTAAAGGCATCTCCATTTCTAACATTGCAAAGTTGAACAGGGAATTTTTTGTTGCTAAGATAAAGGAGTAAGAATTCATAAAAAAGAAAGAGGGCTAAAACCCTCTTTCTTACTGTATATGGAGATGCGCTATTCGTACCAAACAAGTCCCAAAGTAATGCTGATAAACAATGGGGTTTTATCAGTTTGAGGCAAAATCATAAAAGATATTTTCTTCCCGGCTTTGGGAGCTATTTTTTCCAAAGAGGAATTAAAGTCGGAAAAGTTAATGTCAACACCAAAACCCACAAAATTAAATTGATTAGTAGCTTTCCCTTCACTTGGATGCAACATCATATAAGAGGGTTTATAGGTAAAGTCAATCACTGCTCCTTTCCAATTAGACTTGTTTAAAAAGCGACCTATACCTAAAGTGTAACCTAGGTTAGCATTGAAAGCGGCAGTGGTTAATTTTGATGTGATTGGCTCCATCCCTTCAATTTCAATTTTATTTGAAGTATAACCTAAAGACGCCCCAAAACCTAAAACAAAAGTGTTCCATTTAGATTGTCCCTCGGTAAATTCAGGAATATTCAATTTAAATTGATTTAATTGCGCACTTACACTTGCACCAGTTCCATTATAGCTCATTCCATCTTTTTGAAATGATGTAAAGTTCATACCAGCTACAACCGAACTACTTTTAATAATACCACCATTCTTGCTCCATTCATCTCTTTTCTTATCTGTTTCATTTGACTGATATGAAGAATAGTTTATTTCATTTCCTTTAGCTCCAATCGAAATATTTTGAGTTGATTCTGCTGTTATAGTGAGAGGACCCACTTTCTTCATCGTATAATTCTTCTTATCAATATTGTTAAGTATTGTTAAGCTTTCACCATTAAAAGTAATCTTTGAACCAAGAAAATTTGATTTAAATAGACTTCCTGAAACTTCATAACAAACAAATTCGGGAAAAACTGTTACTTTGAAATAAGCCCATGAGTTTTCTACCATAGTATTTCTGTATTTGATACCTTGTTCCGTTAAATAAATTTCAAATTTTTGGTTCCCATTAGGGCTCCATACACCTTCAACTGCAGAAAGATTATGTTTTGTTGTATCTGTTAAATTTTGTCCCAAGCAGTTTATGCTTGCAAAAAAAATGATTAAAAAAAAAGCTTGTTTCATACCGAAAAGAATTTTAAGTTAGTACTATTATAAAAAGATAATAAGCTATTTCTAAATTTACTTTGTAAAATATAATTCGAAATTACTCTACTTTTAACAATACATATCAGAAGAATATTTGGGTTATGACTAATTCAGTGCTTAAAAATAATATTTATAATTTAATTTTCACAAAAGATGTATTTCACTAGTTCTTCTAGTGTAGTTGCAGTTAGGTATAGTACCTAAAGGCATCTCCATTTCTAACATTGCAAAGTTGAACAGAGAATTCTTTGTTGCCAAATTAAAGGAGTAAAAGATAACAAACTTTAAAAAGGGCGATATAAATCGCCTTTTTTTATTTTAATAATGTAACGAATCAAAGAATTTGGTGTCTTAAAGAATAAATCAGAATCTTAAAAAGCGTTAATTGTAATTTTTTCATGTACCATGTATTGCATAATACCATACCATACATTATATTTGTTTCATTAAAATACTACAATATAATTATTTATTAAATATTAATCACCTCAATATCAATTAATTATAATATATTTGAATACAAAATTAGATAATAGTGAAATTAGAAATTCAAAATCTTTCAAAGGTTTACCCAAACGGTAACAAGGCTTTAGATGATGTAAGTCTAACTATCGAAAGCGGAATGTTTGGCTTACTTGGCCCCAACGGGGCTGGTAAATCAACACTAATGAGGATTCTCGTTACCCTTTTAGAGCCATCGAGCGGAAAAGTTTTTGTGGATGGACTTGACCTCTCCAAGCATCGAGAGGAAGTAAGGAGGATGCTTGGTTACCTACCTCAAGATTTTCGATTTTTTTCGAACCTCACAACCTATGAGTTTCTCGATTATGGAGCACGCCTTTCGGGGATGAAGGATAGTAAAGTTCGAAAGAGCGCTGTATCTCAAATGCTCGAGACGGTAGGTCTATACGAGGCGCGCGATCGCAAAGCCAATAAACTATCGGGCGGTATGAAACGTAGGCTCGGTATTGCTCAGGCTTTAATCAACGATCCAAAGATCATTATTGTTGATGAACCAACCACTGGTCTCGATCCCGAAGAGCGTATCCGATTCCGCAATCTTCTTTCAACCATCAGCTCACGCGATGTTATTATAATCCTTTCAACCCATATCGTTGCCGATATATCGAGTACTTGCAAAAGCATGGCTTTACTTTCGAATGGAAAGTTAGCATATAATGGATCTCCAGAGAATTTGATAGATTTTTCGAGAGGAAAGATTTGGCAAATGCAGGTTAATACTGCCGAAATGGATAGGATAAGTAATTTATTCCCTGTAACAACAACAATTCCCAATGATGAAGGATGGGAGATTGAGGTTGTAGCAGATGATCCATCGCCATATAAGGGCGTTCAGATTGAGCCTAATCTCGAACATGCTTACGTCTACTTTATGGATAAGCAAACGAACAAAAGAATTACTGACATTGAAGGAGAATAATTGCTATGCTTTCAACATTCCAAATAAAAAATATTGCGCTATTCGAAGCGAAAACCCTTTTTAGAAGCTGGTTTTTCAGGATTCTAGGGATATTGATGCTAACCATAATATTCTTTTACAACCTTGCAATGATCGTTTTTGGTGAGGGAGAGATTCAGTTTGCTGTTCCTTCTACCATCCCCTACTCAAGCTTGATGTACTTAAACGTGGTTCAAGCAATAATTGCGGTCTTCTTAGCATCCGATTTTCTAAAACGCGACAAGAAACTTGATACTACGGAAGTAATATACACCCGCTCAATGTCGAACGGAGACTATATTATTGGGAAGCTGCTTGGGAATATCTTTGTATTTACCACTTTAAACATTGCTGTCCTTGGGGTTTCATTAATATTTAACCTGATACTAGGATTCAATACTGTAAACTGGTTGGCATACCTGGGCTACTTCTTTCTTATATCAATCCCAACTTTAGTATTTATAATAGGATTATCGTTTATCCTGATGAATATTATTAAGAATCAGGCTGTAACATTTGCAGTACTCATTGGATACATTTTTATAACCATGTTTTACCTTAAGAACCAGTATTACTACCTTTTCGACTACATGGTTTATAGCATACCTGTGCTTTATTCTGATATAATTGGCTTTGCAGATTTAAAGGTTCTTTTGATTCACAGGCTGATGTACTTCTTCCTTGGCTTATCCTTTATCTCCTTAAGCGTTTATCGTTTGTGGAGGTTGCCTAACAAACCTTTCGCGAATATTTTTCCAATAGCATTCACCTTTATATTCCTAGCTATTTCAGTATTCCTAGGAGCATTACATATATCAAACGCAAATCGAGGAGAGATGCTAAGAGCAAAAATGGTTGACGTTAACAACCAATATGCAAACAATGCCCGGATTACCATAAACTCGCAGGATTTAAAAATAGTACACAAAGGAAACTCCATTGAGGCTGAGTCGGCTATTAATGGGGTAAATAAAACCTCAACAAAAATAGACACCTTGATTCTTTCGCTCAACCCATCGCTTAATGTTTTAAAAGTTTTACAAGGTGGTGTGCCAGCTAATTTTACTCGAAAAGAGCATTTGCTCTTAATAAAATCGAATGATGGAATCAAGCCTAACGATCCTGTTTTGCTAAATATTTCTTATAGCGGATGGGTTGACGATGAAGCCTGCTATATAGATATCGATGAAAAAACAAGAGCGAAAACTGAAAATAGCGATATGGTTAACATCGGTAAGATTTATAACTATATTTCTACCAACTTTGTTTTGCTAACGCCCGAAAGTAACTGGTATCCAAAAGCAGAAGTAGGGTTTAATAGGAATAACGCGCTTTGGATGCTCCCCTCCTTATGCAAGTTTAGCCTTACAGTTACAACAAAAAGAGGGATGGACGTAATTTCGCAAGGCGAATCAACCCAGAATAATAATGCAATAACCTTTACAAACCAGCAGCCTTTGCCTGGTATCTCATTTGTGGTTGGTAAGTATAAAAAGATATCGTTCGAAGGCATGCTACCCGAAATCGGTTTATATATTAAGCCAAGCCACGACTTTTTTTACAAAATGTTTTCCCAAGTAAAAGATACTGCACAGCGTGTAATTTACGATGCACTGCAGGACTACAGCTCACGAATTAATATGGTTTATCCCTATAAAAGGCTATTCCTGGTGGAAGTTCCTATGCAAGTTCAATCGCATCAGCGTTTTTGGTCGTACCATTTGGATCAGATGCAGCCTGAACTTCTTTTTGTACAAGAAAGGGGTGGTCAAAACGAGCATTTTACCTTTGATCGAAATATGGAACGAAATAAAAAGTGGGGGCCGGGAAAAGGGCAAAGCGAAAAGGATCTTCAGATTGAAGAGCTGAAAAACTTTCTTAACAGTTTTACCAAGCAGGCCTCAACCTCTGTTACATTCAAGAAAAACCAAATGATTGAAGAGGAGAAGCCAAATCCATACTTCGTTTTCGATGCATTTTATGGGTATAACCATCCCGTTGAGTCAAAAGATTACCCAATTATTAATACAATTTTAAGTTCGCACATTACAAATCAAACTAATACTGTTAAACAGCGATGGTTTTCCACTGGGTTTTCTGAAAATGAGAGAGCAGTTATTCTACTTCAGAAAGAGCAACTATCCGATATAATGCTAAACCCAGACTATTATAGTCTTGCCGATAATATCATCAAGATGAAAGGTGAAGTATTTCTATCGCTTCTCGAAAAACGAATTGGCAAAAACAGCCTCGATGGGGAGATAAAAGAAATCTTTTCGAAATATCAAGGTCAAATAATTCCTTTTGATGTAATTAACTCCAGGTTTAAAGAAAAATTCGGTCAGGACTTGGCTTACCAGCTGAATTTGTGGCTGAACTCAAACAAATTACCAGGTTATAGAATTGGGAAAGTTGATGCATATAAAGTAACCGATGGCGAGCGCCAACGATATCAAACAAATATTACCATCAGTAACGATGGAACTATTGAAGGTATTATAAAAATTGCAGTAAAGGAGGAGAGTGATGATAAAACCAACGACGAAAAGGATCTTAACTACAAAACCTTCGAAATTGAAGTAAATCAAACAAAGGCATTTAGCATAGTTTCTGACAAGCAGCCCTCAAAAATTATTATCAATACTAATGCTTCCATGAATGTTCCCATTAAACATGAGATACCAATTGACAAAGTTGAGGGTGATGGCAGCATGAAAATTCAAGTGGAAGAAAGAACTCTGCCCACCTTTGCATGGGACGAAGCTAATGAAATTATTGTAGATAATGAGGATTCGCTCTTTAGCGTCGAAAATGTATCGAAACAGGGTTTGCTGATAAAGTTTGCCAATCGTTTTAGGAAACACGATGATGAGTACCAAGGTTATACCTGGTGGATGGTTTCGGGCAAATGGAGGAAATTTATAAGCAATAGCTTCAATGGAAAATATCTACACTCTGCTGTTGCAATTCGTTCAGGTGTTGGAAACGCTAAAGCCATTTGGAATATTCCAATAAAATCGAAAGGGCAATACGATATATACACATATATCCCTAAGGATAAAACTAATGACGATGAGCAACATCTTGGGGTGTATCACTATACCATTTCCCACGATGATGGTGAGAGTAAAGTTAAGATCAACAGCAAGGAGGTAGATGGCTGGGTGCTATTAGGAACCTACTACTGCTCACCTAACAACACAAAAGTTGTTCTTAACAACGAGTCGACAGCCCGGGTAGTAGTTGCAGATGCTGTAAAAGCAGTAAAATTTTAAAAAGCGAACATTAAACAATATATAATGCCATGTATAAAAAATTGATTACCCATCTATTAGCAGTTTCATCATTGGGAATATTTTTTACCCCGATAATGGGACAAACAAACATAACCTTAGAAAAAGCGCTGGAAATTGCTGGGCAGAATAGTCCAGATATACAGCAATCGTTATTAAATCTTGAAAGGTATAAGGAATCATTAAATGCGCAACAGGCATCACAAAAATCAAAATTTCAATTTGAGGTTATGCCAATTGAATATTATAATAGAAGGTTGTTCGAAGAGTCGATACCAAAATGGTTTACCAGCGAGCAAACCCGCTCAAATGGGACTTTCTCTATCTCACAACCTATTCTCCTAACTGATGCAACATTAACTTTTAGTAATGGTTTTGAATGGAGAAAAAATTATAAAGAAGAATTTGATAAAACAGGGAAAATTGTTGGAGTAAATAATGAGTCTTTTGAAAATAGTATTTCATTAGGAATAACTCAACCTCTTTTTACATATAATAAGCGCAAACTCGACTTAAAAACGCTTGAACTTGAATATGAGAATGCAAACCTTAACTATACCATGCAAATGCTCAACCTTGAAAGAGCAGTTAGTCAATACTTTTATGAGGTATACATGGCTCAGATGAGTTTGAATATCGCAAAGGATGAACTTGAAAAGACACAACAAAGTTACGAGATTATATTAAACAAGGTTAATGCAGGGCTAACAGCAAAAGAGCAACTTTATCAAGCAGAACTTAACTTAATGAATGCGAAATCGACCCTTCAAAATCGTGAAGTTGAACTTGAGAACGTAAAGGATATATTTAAGAATAACATTGGGCTACCAATTAAAGATGAGATTATTACTCTTGCTGACATAAATGTCACACCTACAAGCGTAGATTTAGCCATTGCTGTTCAACATGCGCTTGAATCGAGGATGGAACTTCGCCAAAAACAAATTGAAATTGAAAATGCTCAATTTGATTTGATTAAAACCAAAGCACAGAACGAATTTAAAGGAGATCTAAATCTTTCAATAGGGATTACAGGACAAAATGAAAAAATTGAAAATATCTTTGATAATCCAACCCGAAGCCCTTTGGTTTCAGTAACATTCAAAATTCCAATATTCGATTGGGGAGCGAACAAAGCTCAAGTTAAAGCACAACTTGCCATTATTAAAACATCACAACTCAATTTGGAGAATCAAAAGAATCAAATTGAACTGAATATTCGAAAGGTTTATCGCAATATCCAAAACTTGCTAAATCAGATAGAAATTGCAAAACAAAACGAAAAGAATGCCCAACTTACCTATGAAATAAATCTTGAACGTTACAAAAACGGCGATTTAACTAGTATGGATTTAAAACTTTATCAAAATCAGCTTTCTGAGAAAAAAACATCTCTCGTTCAAGCGCAAATAAACTATAAGCTGGAGCTACTCAACTTAAAAATACAATCGCTATACGATTTTGAAAAGAAAGAACCGCTTGTACCAACAACCCTATTTAGTAATCAGAAATAACTATATAATATGAAAACAAGAGCTATAATATACCTATTTACAGCCCTTATCGCTGTATCATGTACCTCAACAGAAGAGAATAAAACCAACGAACCTGAAGTTCCTGTTTCGGTGAGTAATGTCTTGCTGACATCAATCGAAAAGGTAATAAATACGAATGGGACAGTTTACCCAATGCAGAAAGCCGAGTTTAAATCGGAGATTTCAGGAATTTATAGGCTGATGCCCAACCCAAAATCTGGGAAAAACTATCGCCTTGGCGATTTGGTTAAAACTGATGAGGTGATTGTTTCACTTGAAGATCCAGAGTATGAGAATTCTATTGCCATCGAATCGAAAAAGTTAAATCTTGATATTGCTCAGCAAGAGTATACCAAGCAGCAATCGCTTTTCGAAAAGGGTGGAGTAACCCAACGAGAGATGCGCAATGCAGAGGTTAGCTTCACTAATGCTAAGTACGACTACGAAAACTCTAAAATCAAACTCTCTAAAATGAAGGTTGCATCACCTTTTAGCGGTGTTATTGTTGACCTCCCCTATTATACCCAAAATGTTAGAGTTTCGACTGCACAGCCACTATTCACAGTTATGGATTATGCCAAAATGTATATGGAAATTAGTCTTCCAGAAAAATATGTTAGCGATTTACAATCAAACATGAAGGTTCGTTTAACAAGCTACAATCTTCAAAAAGATACAATTTGGGGAACAGTAACTGACCTCTCCCCTGCTATCAGCGCAGAAACTAGAACTTTTAAAGGAAGAATTGATATCGATAATCCAAGTCTAAAACTCAAACCTGGAATGTTTGTAAATGCAGATATTATTATCACCAAAAAAGAAAATACAATTGTAGTTCCCAAAGAACTTGTGCTTCGCAACAACGATTCTCAGTACGTTTTTGTAATTGATAAAAGTATTGCAAAGCAACGCGAGGTTACAACCGGAATTGAGAATGGTAATAATATCGAAATCCTATCAGGTCTAAGTAAAGACGATAGGCTTGTTGTAAAAGGTTTCGAAACGTTAAAGGATAATAGCAAGGTAAGAGTTATTAAATAGGTTTTAACCCCAGAGACGTAGAGTGCGCAGAGAAATATCTCCGTGTAACTCTGTGAAAAACTCTGTGTCACTCTGTGTTTAACTCTTGATCTTAAATCAATAGAAAATTATTATGAAAAAAATAGCACAATTCGCTGTAGATTATCCGGTATCGATCCTAATGATAATACTTGGGGTTGGAGTGCTTGGCTGGTTCTCGTACGATAAGCTCAGCGTCGATCTATTCCCCGATTTAAATAATCCGCGCCTATTCATTGAGGTTCGTTCAGGCCAACGACCACCCGAAGAGATGGAGAAGCAATATGTCGATCAGCTAGAATCGATGGCAATTCGCCAATCGAACGTTTCTGAGGTATCTTCGGTTATTAGAGCCGGTGCTGCACAGGTAACCGTTGAGTACAGCTGGAACACCGACATGGATGAAGCTTTTCTTGATCTTCAAAAGGCCCTCAATACATTCAATCAGAATAACAAGGCCGACGAGATAAAGATTACTCAACACGACCCAAACAGCTCGCCGGTTATGATTATTGGCTTTAGCCAGCCTGGTAAGAACGACTTGAATCAGCTGCGAAAAATAGCCGAACACTATCTAAAAAATGAGCTAATCCGACTCGAGGGAGTGGCCGAAGTAGAGGTAACTGGTCAGGAGGAGAGCGAGCTTCGCATTAGCACCAATCCCAATAGGTTAAACGCGTATGGCATTTCGCTCAGCGATTTGAGCAATAGGATAATGTCGCAAAACCAGCAAATTTCTGGTGGAACTATTGTTGAGTCGGGCATGCAGTACATCGTAAAAGGAGTTGGATTGCTTAAGAATGTTGATGATTTTAATAACCTAATCGTTGGTTATAAATCAACAATTACAGGTGATCCTGCTGGGCTAAAAGCGCCAATCTATCTGCGTGAGGTTGCCGATGTTAGCATAACCAATCAGATTCCCAAAAATATTGTAAGGCTAAATGGTGAACGCTGTTTAGGTTTATCAATCTATAAAGAAACTCGATTCAATACTGTAAAGGCTGTTGATCAGATAAACGCTGCTCTAGAGGGCATCAGAAAAGCGCTTCCCGATTATAAACTAGAGATCGTTACGAACCAAGGCGCGTTCATAAGCCAAGCTGTTGGTGAGGTTAAGGATAGCGCATGGATGGGGATGATTCTTGCAATTTTTGTTCTGTTCCTCTTCCTTCGTCGCATTGGGACAACGCTTATTGTTGGATTTATTATTCCAATCTCAATAATAGCGACGTTTACAGTGATGTACTTCACTGGCCTAAACCTCAACATTATGACTCTTGGGGGTTTGGCACTTGGTGTAGGTATGCTGCTCGATAACGCTATTGTTATCATCGAAAATACGTTTAGGCATCACGAGGAGGGTGAGACCGTTCGCGAGGCATCAATAAACGGAACAGCCGAAGTGGGGATGGCCATTGTTGCATCAACGTTTGCCTCAATTGTAGTTTTTCTACCAATCGTTTATATGCACGGCGCATCTGGCGAGTTATTCCGCGATCAGGCGTTAACAGTAACATATTCTCAAATCACCTCTCTTTTTGCGGCAATTTTGTTCTTGCCGATGTTCTACAATTTCTTTTTCAAGAAAAAGACGGCTCCCATTAAAACCTCATCGTTAAAATTTGAGTGGTATGGCCGAATTCTCGATAAAGTATTGAATAAAAATTTGACTGTCGTTTTCCTAACCATTCTGGTTATTGGAGGTTCGCTGATGCTCGTTCCTTATATCGGCACAGAGTTTATGCCCAAGGCTGATGGTCGCGAGTTTACCTTCGATATCAAAATGGAAGAGGGTACAACCCTTCAAAGAACCGATGCTGTAGTAGAAAATATCGAATACATAGTAAAAGAGAGTTTAAAAGAAAATCTTGATTTGGTTTATAGTCATAGCGGTCCAACAACTGGTTTATCCGATAATTCCAGTTCAGTTTACACAGGCGATAACACTGCAACCATAAGGGTTATACTTAAAAAAGATTCGAAATATACACCCGATCAGGTGATGAACCTTATTAGCCAAGCAACTAACGGAGTAAATGGTCTTGAGATCAAATTCAACCGCGAAGAATCTACATTAAAACAGATCCTTGGAACGAACGAGGCACCTGTGGTTGTTGAGATAAAAGGGCAAGATCTTGATATGCTTTCCGAAATTTCAGATAGTGTAAAGGATGACATGCTTGGCATTTCGAGCATCTACAATGTTCGTTCATCAATAGAGAAAGGTGCTCCAGAGGTTGAACTTAATATCGACCGAGTTAAAGCGGGGATGTATAACATCTCTATTCAAACCATTGTCGACCAGCTTAAAAACCAGTTGGATGGGCTAAGTGCAGGGCAACTCGAGCAAGGAGGCGAACTTCGTCCAATCAACCTTAGAATTCCCGAGAAAGGGCTTTCGCAGCTCGATGAGCTGACTATAAACAGCGGAAATCAAACCTTTAGGCTGAGCGAAATTTCAACAATCAGAATATCACGCTCGCCTCAGGAAATACATCACAGGAACCAAACTCGTATGGTGAAGATTTATGCTATGAAAACGGGAAACGCGCCACTAGATAAAATTGCTAAGGAGATCTCCTCTAAAACAGCCTCAATAAGTCTTCCTTCCGATTATAAAATTTCCATCACTGGGGAAGAGGAGAAACGAAAAGATGCAGTAAAGAGTCTAACAATGGCATTTTTACTATCTATAGTTCTCATTTACATGGTAATGGCATCGCAATTTGAATCGCTAATTCATCCATTCACAATCCTTTTAACCATTCCATTAGCATTGGTAGGTTCAATTCTGACCTTCTTCATCCTAGGTACTCCATTGAATATCATTTCAATAATCGGGATAATTATGCTTGGGGGAATTGCGGTTAACAACTCAATTATTCTAGTTGACAGGATTAACCAGCTAAAAGAGGAAGGTTTGGATAGGCGAAGTGCAATTATTAATGCCGGAAGGCAGCGCATTCGCCCAATATTAATGACCACTTTAACAGCAATACTAGGTTTAGTGCCAATGCTAATTGGTTTTGGCGAGGGAGCAAGCCTCCGACAGCCAATGGCTGTTGCCGTAATAAGCGGGTTGTTCACCTCTACACTGCTTACTCTTATTGTAATTCCATGCTTCTACTATACCTTCGATTTAATCGGAGCACGATTTTCAAGGAAAAAAACTGAATAAAGAGGAAAGAGTATGGAATTCATAATAAAACGAAAAGTACTAATCAGCATGCTGTTTGTAGGAATAACCCTGCTGGGTTATGTCTCCTACAAAAAACTAGCTGTTGAGATGCTGCCAAACGCTGAGTTACCTTTCCTAATTGTTCAGGTTGGTTCCCCGCTCGAAGGCGATCCAAATTATATGGAGCAAAAAGCGGTTATACCGCTTGAAGGAGCCATTGGAACCCTCGAAAACATTGAGCGAATAGAGTCTAATATTTTTCCAAACAACGGCATTATCATCGTCTCGTTCCAAAAAAGCACTAACCTGAAATACACATTCCTTAAGCTTCAGCAAAAGGTCGATCAAGTTAAAACTACCCTGCCACAAGGAATGTTTGTGCAGATAATACGATTTGATGTTAAGCAACTATCGGGAAGTTTCATGAATATTCAGATTAGCGGCGAAGGCGGGGTTGAGAGGCTTAGAAACCTTGTGGATAAAAAGATCAGACCCGAACTTGAGAACGTGGAGGGTATAGCAAGCGCACGTGTTTTTGGAGGAAGAGAGAAAACCATTGAGGTTATTATCGACCCCGAGGCATGTAAAGCCTATGGAATTACCACCTCAGTTGTTCGTTCAGCAATTTCAAACAGCGAAAAGCAAAAAACTTTTGTGGGCAAAGTGCTCGATGGAGGCAATCGGCTTTTCGTTCATGTAAGCGCCGAATATAAGGATGTGAACGATGTTGGGCAGATAGTTGTGGCAAAAGGTCCTGTTTATCTAAAAGATGTTGCCCAGATATTCTTTGGCTACAAGAAAGAAACATCGTATAGCCGAATTAACGGCAAAGATGCCGTAACCATCTCGCTGATGAACGATAACCAGGCAAACCTCATCGATCTATCACACCGAACAATAGCAACGATTGATAAGCTCAATACAAAACTAAAGGATCAGGGTATCGACATAATTGTCCAAAGCAATACGGCCAAAGATCTTGAAGATAATCTCGATGATATTATCAACCTAGCAATAACGGGAGGCTTATTGGCCATTTATATCCTTTGGCTATTTCTTCGCAACATCAAGCTCGTTTCGATTATTGGCCTCTCCATCCCAATATCGATGTTTGCTGCATTTAACCTATTCTACGCATTCAACATCTCCATAAATACCCTTTCGCTAATCGGAATGGTGCTGGCCGTTGGTATGCTGGTGGATAGCAGCGTGGTTGTGCTGGAAAATATCTTTCGGCATCGAACGATTAAAGGTCAAACGCTAAACCAAGCAATTGTTAATGGAACCAATGAAGTATGGCGTTCAATCTTTGCATCAACCTTAACAACAATTATTGTATTTGTTCCTTTCCTTTTCAGCAATAACTTTATTGTTAAGATACTTGGAAACGAAATTGGGATTTCGATTATATCTTCCTTATCAATCTCACTTTTCGTGTCGCTTCTTCTAATTCCATCGGTTACTCACACTCTACTCTCGGGCGATACACACGTTCCAACTATCAACAAGTTGGATATTCGAAATCGGATGATTCAGATTTACATCGCACTGCTAAAGACAACTCTTCGTAAGCCGGTTCAAACAGCACTTACAGGCATCGCGCTATTTTTTATTTGCATACTGCTAAGCATTACAATCAGCCTAACAGGACAAGAGGAGGCGGCAACCAAGCAGCTCGATGTATACGTGAATATGCAGGCTGGATCATCAATCGAAACTTGCGATAAGACCGTGAAGCTTGTGGAGGAATTCATGAAAGATTGGCCTGAGATTAAACTGCTAACATCAAGAATTCAGGAGGAAAGTGCTGTTGTAGCGCTTGAGTTTAAAGAGGATTTTGATAAGATTCAAGAAAAAGACCTTGAAACCATAAAGAATGATATCCGCGAAAAAACCACCAATATTCCAAATGCTATTATTGGCTTTGAAGATCTAAATGCTGGAGGCAGAGGTGGTGGACGAAATGGTGGTGGCGAGTCGACTGCTTTTTCAGGTATGCTTGGCATTGGCGACAACTCCGAATCAATTATCCTTAAAGGTCAAGATTTTGAGCGGATGCGTAAAGTTGCAGAGGATCTAAAAGTACGCTTAGAGGACAAAACCGAATGGATAACCGTTAGCGTTCAATCTGAGCGCCCAGAGGTTCAGCTAATATTCAACCAGTTGCTGATGAACGAGCTAAACATCCCGCTAACCGAAATTAACTCGGCAATGAATAACTTTTCAGGTGAAATTTCTACAGGTGTAAGGTTTAAGCAGCAGGGCGAGGAGTACGACATTGTATTGCGCGAAAAGGAGATTGAGCAAAAGAAAGAAAAGGAGCGCAACATCGATGATCTTAAGCGACTTCAAGTACGGGATGCAAAAGGAGGAAACCACGATCTACAATACATCTCAAGAGTTAACTATGCCTCTGGAGTTTCACAGCTAAATCGAGTAAATCAAGAGAAACAGATAACGCTTAAATTTACTTACCCCTCAAACAAAACCCGCACCAAAGAGGCGTTAGAGTTTTATCGAACTAACGTAGATATAATGGTTGCAAACTACCCGTTCCCTTCGGGAATTGTTGCCGAGGTTAAACACGAGTCGATGGATTTGAGCGAGTTCTATTTTATTATCGGAACTGCACTTCTTCTTATTTTCATGATTCTTGCATCGGTATTCGAATCGCTATCAACCCCATTTGTACTAATGTTTACAATTCCTTTGGCTGCAATCGGTTCGATGTTGGCGCTAATTCTTACTGGCGAGAGCATTTTTAACGCAAGCGTTCTTACCGGATTTCTTATTCTAATTGGAGTTGTAGTGAATAACGGAATCATTTTAATTGACTACACTAAGCTTCTACAGAAAAGGGGCATTAGACGGAATCGAGCAATTATGATTGCCGGGATATCGCGTGTTCGACCAATTCTTATAACATCGCTAACAACTATAATAGCGCTTGTGCCGCTTTCGATGGGCGACAAGCAATATGCAGGAGTAATTGGTGCGCCCTTTGCAATTACAGTAATGGGTGGATTAACCTTTAGTACCTTGCTAACGCTTGTATTTATTCCAACGTGCTACTCAGGGTTAGAAAACGGTTTTGCATGGATTCGAAGCCTCCAGCAATGGGTAAAATATTTAATGTATTCTACGTTAATAGGTGGATTTGGGCTTATCTATATATTCGTTGATAGCTTCTTGTGGCAACTTGTTGATATAACCGCTTTGTTCATTGTAACGCCTGCAATTACTTACTTCCTAATAAGCAGTACTCGTAGAGCACAAACAACCCTTATTCCAAGCGCTGATGAGATTGTAATTAAGATTCAAAGCCTTGTTAAGGTTTACGATCGCGAAAGTAGGTTCTCGCGCGAATGGAATTCGGGCGAAAGGCTAACAAGCCGATATGTCGAAAAACCTACATACAATTCTTGGAAAGATTACATCAACTGGAGTTGGCATATTCCGTTGCTAATTTTCCTAGTCTACTTCACATACTTTAAGATGAATAGTGGCTGGTGGACCTTTGTATTCATCCACTTTGTTGGTATTTCGTTACTAATAACCTTAAAGCCATTAGGGTATCGATTATCGCAAATCCATCCCAAAAGAGCTTGGAAGCAAAAGTTTTACAATCGGCTACCCCGAATTTTACTATGGAGCATCCCAATAATAAATTTAATAATCCTCGCTTTACGTTGGAAAATAATTGCCTTCATAATAATAATTGCCATTCTTTGGTTTATTGGGCTAACCATATTCCTAACAGCCAAGAAACTTTATGATCAAAAAGTAAATATTGATCGTATTGAAGGTCGGTTTAGCGGTATACGTCGTGCTTACTATAGGCTGATTAAGCAAATTCCTTTGCTAGGTAAACGTCGTCAACCGTTTAAGGCGCTTTCAGGCGTATCTCTCGAAATTGGAACCGGAATGTTTGGACTTCTTGGGCCAAACGGTGCTGGTAAAACAACGCTAATGCGCATAATCTGTGGTGTTCTGGATCAAAGCTACGGTAAGATTTTTATAAATGGAATCGATACGCTCGAAAAGCGTGAAGAGCTTCAAGGGTTAATTGGGTATCTTCCTCAAGAGTTTGGCACTTACGAGAATATGAGCGCATGGAACTACCTCGATTACCAAGCAATTCTTAAAGGGATAAAGGATGACAAAGTACGTCACGACCGATTAACCTACGTGCTAAGTGCAGTTCATATGATTGAAAAGAAAGACCACAAAATTGGCTCTTTCTCAGGAGGTATGAAGCAACGCATTGGTATTGCTCAAATACTACTTCATCTTCCTAGGATTCTTGTCGTGGATGAACCTACTGCTGGTCTTGACCCACGAGAGCGAATCCGCTTCCGTAATTTGCTTGTTGAACTAAGCCGCGATAGAGTTGTAATCTTCTCTACACACGTTATTGAAGATATTTCGTCATCGTGTAATAAGGTGGCGGTAATTAACAAAGGGGCTCTCAAGTTTTTAGGAGCACCACAGGATATGTCATCATTGGCCGAAGGCCATGTTTGGCAGTTTAATCTTCCAAGTGCTGAGTTTGATAACTTCAGCCAAAAGCAGATGATTGTTCATCACCGTCAGGAGGGGAACGATATCAGGGTTAGATGCGTTTCGGCCGAAAAGCCTCATCCTGATGCCACATTAATCAAACCAGTGCTCGAAGATGCTTACTTATGCTTGCTTAAAGGCATTGTAGAACAAAAAGTTGGTAATTAGTTATTACGAATACATTCAGCTATGTTTAAAATAAAACTTATCTGGAGGATGATTAGGTACAACCTACAGATAGTATTCTCAGGAAAATTCATTTGGTTTCTAATAGCATCGGCAGCCATCTTTCTATTCATTTGCACAATGATGGCGTTCAACGATAATAACATACAGCAGCGTGATGTTTTTGATGCTCTTCTGGTTCCTGCCCTATTGCTCATGTTTTACCCAGCAGTATTTAGCATTCAACATGATACAGATTCAAGAACCATTGAACTCCTATTTGGAATACCCGATTACCGCTTTAAGGTTTGGCTTTTTCGAATTTTAATAATGTACATTTTTGTATTCTTCCTTTTGATGCTATTTGGGTTAGTGGCGAGAATACTGTTAGAGCCAATTCCCATTGTTAGTTTTGCATTTCATATGATGTTCACGCTATTTTTCCTTGGCAGCATGGCCTTTTGGGTATCAACTATTATCCGAAATGGAAATGCGACTGCAGTGGTGATGGTAATACTGGGAATAATCTTATCAATCTTTAGCGAGATTCTAAGGGAATCCTATTGGAACATAATGCTAAATCCTTTTAATGTTCCATCGGATTTAAATCAGGAGATATGGCTTAAAATTGTACTAAAAAACAGAATCTTTCTAACTGCAGGGGGAATACTTTTCTTACTAGCAGGTGTTTTAAAGCTACAAAAGCGCGAAAAGTTTATATAAAAAACCTAGGAGGGAACCTAATCAATCGGGGTTCCCTCTTTTTTGCCTCGCATGTGTATTATAAGTCCGTTAAGGAAATTGCGTAGTAGTTGATCACCACAAGGCTTATAGTTAGGGTGATCATCTTTTCTAAAAATAGCGCTAAGCTCGGTTCTAGTTACTTCGTAGTTTACCAGCTTAAGAATATTCACAATTTCATCATCTCTAAGATGAAGTGCTACTCGTAGCTTTTTAAAAACATCGTTATTATCCATAGTAATATTTTTTGATTAACGAACTAAACACATCCGAACTTCCATCATAAAACTCCTTAACAAATCTTGAACATCGGGACAGTTTGTTTTTATTTTAGCATCAACTCCTGCTCTATATATAGCAAAAGAACCTTTATCCTTGAGGTTTGAACCAATTAAAGTAGTCCATTTTACAACATTGATATCCAACTCAGGTTGATTAAAACTATTGAAATAGTCGCATGGGTATTTTTCAATATACTCCTTGCACCTTAGTGCTATTAGCTCATCAAAAGTCCCATCTGAAAGATCAACAATTCTATTAAATAAGAAAAAGTAAAAAGGCCTTACCTCTGGATTAGAAGAAATCAGGCTATCCGATATATGATACAAAACATCTTGACTATTAATATTAATATCACCTTTATAGACCTTTTTAGAAAGTTCATCAATCCCTTTGTGGTTTAAATAGAAGTTCAATGATACTCCATTAAGGGTATACAACCGTAATTTATTTGTTAACGACTTGCCATACTGATGTTTGTTTGAATCTACCCCCTGTGCCTTTACTCCAAAAACAATAAATGCTAAAAATAAAAAGAATAAAACTCTCATAACCCATTCAAAATTATTTTCCCTTGTAATTTGAATATCAAACTGCACTGCAAATATTGACTTTTTGTATTACTATTCAAATGGTTTGTAAAAATTTTAGAAAATTTAATAGGGTATTTTATGGAAAAAGGATCATTTATGTATCCAATATTAAAAAGTGATGAAAAAAGTTGTTCTAATAATTACAGTTTTGGGGTTTATTATACTTACTGCATTTATTCAAAAACGTGGCCCATATATCGATGGTATATATAAAGCGAAGACCCAAGCACAATATACATACGAGCCATACGTTGGATATGTAACAGTTACTGTTAAAAATGGGTGGACAACCGATGCTGAATTTACAATTATAGACACAGCAAAAAATGAAGTTTTTAATGAGCAATACGAAAAGAACTTTGAAGGCAATCAGCATTATATTAACCAGTGCAGAAACGATCTGAGGGGAGTGAAAGTTTATCCGGAAATTTTCAAAAAAGTTCAAACTATTGATAAAGTTGATGCCATTTCAGGTGCAACATGGTCGTACAATTTCTTCAAGCAAGCGGTTATAGAGGCACTAAAGGAAGCAAAGAGTGAATTATAAACCTATTTTAACAAAAAGTTTAAAACCTTTTTGATTGAGAAAGAGTAAAACGATTCTGTCAACATATAACATTAGTCATTTTAATGTTGATCATTTTTTCCTTATTTTGTCAAAAAAAATTGAATTATGAGCATGAATAATTGGTACGGTCAGTTTATGATAATGTTTGGAGGGATAATGACCCTTTTCTACATAGGAGTCGGTCTATATTTTATCCTTTCTCCAGACCTCACTCATATCGAAAGTTTCATCCGATATTTAGTAGGAGGTATTTTTGTTTTTTATGGAATTTATAGAGCATTTAAGGTCTTTGAAAAAGTAAAAGAAGTTTTTTTTACTAAAGATGAAAGATAAAAATGGGATAAATGCATTATTGTTCTTTTGTTATAATATTGTTGCTTAGAATCAGATATTCAATTTTTTATTAATATTGCGTGCCAAATTTTGTTTAACTCAAAGAGTATTAAAATGAAAAGGCAATCTTTTAAAATAGTTTTTGCAGCATTGATGGTCACATCTCTGGTTGCAATCTCTGTTTTCATGTCATGTCGTTCTGGTAACAAACAAGGTTACGACGAAACTCCAACAAGAGGTGACATCAAAATTAGTGTAGATGAATCATACCAACCAATAATTGACTCTCAGGTTTTTGCTTTTACAAGCATTTATGGCTATGCTAAAATCACCCCATCTTACAAGCCAGAGTATGATATCATTAACGATTTTATGAATGACTCGGTTAAACTCATCATATCGAACAAACAGCTAACCGAGGAACAAATTCAAACCCTAAGAGACACCCAAGTTATTGTACGCACAACTGCTTTTGCTTTTGATGCGCTGGCGTTTATTATCAACAAGGAAAATAAAGACACGCTATTCAACTTTCATACTGTTAAAGACATCTTCCTTGGAAACATTAAAACGTGGAAAGATATTAACCCAAATTCAAAACTTGATAAGATTAGCGTTGTTTTTGACAACACAAAATCGGGGAATATTAGGTATTTCAAAGAGAAATTTGAGATAAACACAAAGCTCCCTGATAATTTTTATGCGGTAAACAACAATGAAGAGGTTATCAATTTTATCTCTAAAAACAAAAATGCAATAGGTATCATCTCGGTAAATTGGATAAGCGATAAAGATGACCCTCAAACCAAAAAATTCACCAATAGCATTAAAGTAGTTGCCGTTTCGCCTTCATTCGATAACACCTCGTTCTATTATCCCGAACAAGGAGCAATTTATAACAAATCGTACCCATTTACCCGCGAAGTTTACCTTATTTCTCGTGAAACTTTTGCTGGTCTTGGCTCGGGATTTGTACAATGGGTTACACATGAGAAAGGCCAACGAATTGTTTTAAAGTCAGGTTTGGTTCCTTCAGTAATGCCTGTTCGACTAATACAAGTGAAACACTAATTTAAATGTTTGACAAAACCATAAGACCTATGAAAAGATTAAGTATTAAACAGATTTTATTCGTAGCTTGTTTATTTAGTTTACTGATTTCGAGCAACATAAAGGCTCAAGAGCTACAAACAGCTATCACATTTATCAAAAGCGAGCAGTATGATGAGGCTGAAGCCGCTTTTAAACAGCTAATACAGAAAGAACCTGCAGTAAGTAAAAACTATTTTTACTTTGGCGAAACCTATCTTTTAAGCTATTTTGCCGATACCATCTCAAACTCTTTGAAAGAGTCAACTGATTTGGCAAAGGAACAATTCAAGTTAGGTATCAATGCCGATAGTTTAAACCCTCTTAACTACATTGGTTTAGCAAAGGTTTCTTTCTACCTTGGCAATGATAAAGAGGCTGCAGCTTATCGTGCAAAAGCAAAAAGGCAATTACCTTCATATAAAAAGGTAAAAAACATCACTAATCCCAAAGATTATGCTTTCACTCTTGCTAAATTAGCTGAATCTTATATTCGTAATGGCAAGGTTGATACATCAAAAGCTTTCCCTCTAATGCGCGAAGCTATTACTATTGACCCAAAAGGTGCTGATGTGTTTATCATTGCAGGTGATTTATATTTTATTATTAAAGATGCATCTAACTCTGTAAAGCATTACAGTATTGCAAATAATCATGATAAAACATCACCTACTGCTAACATGAAAATTGGAAGTATTTACATGAAAGCAAAGAATCTTAACAATGCTATTCCATATTTTGAACAAGCAATTGCTCTTAATGCTAACTACGCTCCAGCATATCGCGAGTTAGGTCAGCTATACTCAATGGCTGGGAAATATGACAAATCGAAAGAGTATTTTAAAAAATATCTTGAGCTTACAAAAGGAAATATCCCAGCAAAAATTCGTTACGTAAATGCGCTTTTCTATGCAAAAGAATATGATGAGGCGGTAACTAATGTAGAAGAAATTTTCTCTATCGATCAGAAAAGAACGTACCTTAACCGTATAGCCGCTTACTCAAGTTTTGAAAAAGATCCTCCTTCATACGATAAAGCATTATTCTATATGGATCGTCTTTTCAAGGAAATGCCTGCTGATCGTATCATCCAAAAGGACTATACCTACTATGCAAAAATACTTTTAAAGAAAAATGCTGACTATCCTAAAAATGTTCAAAATGCTGAAAAACTTGAACGCGATTTAGAAAGAAATCAGGATAGGTATGAGAAGGCTAAAGGGGATGCAAAGGATAAGATTAAGGTTCAAATTGACACTCTAGCAACCCAAATTTCAAGATTAAAACAGCAAATTGCTGCTGATGATCTTGAACTCGATAAGGCTTTTGTCGCTTACAAGAAAGCATTTGAAATGACTCCTGATGATAAATATTTATTAAACGATATTGCTGTTAATTTATATAACTACAAGCGTTTTAACGAATCTGCTAAGCACTTCGAGAAGATGATTGCTCTTGGCAAAACCGAAGCAAACGATTACCTACAAGTAGGTAAAGCTTACAGCCAAGCGAAAAACTATACTAAGGCTGATTCATCTCTGGCTATTCTAATCCAAAAATACCCCGATTTTGTTCAAGGTTATGTTTGGATGGCAAACACTTATGCTGCAATGGATCCTGATAACGAAAAGGGTATTGCAAAACCAAAATTTGAGGATCTTATCAATAAAGCAAGGGTTGATAGCGTTAAATATTCAAGCGATATTTTCAACGCCTACCGTTTTATGGGTGGTTACTACTTTGAACAAAAGGACTACGCTAAAGCAAGAGATTACTATAATTTGATTGTAAACCTTTCAGCCGATAAAAAGGAATACAAAACTATTGGCTATAACTCTATAGGTTTAACCTATTACGCAAGTCGTGAATTTGACAAAGCTATCGAAGCATATAATAAAACCCTTGAAGTTGACCCTAAAAACCAAAACGCTTTAGTTTCAATTAAGAATATTGAAATTGCAATGAAACAGCCTGCTTCAAATCCAAATGAAATTAAAGGTGTAATTAAAGATGTATTTGGAGGACCAATCGTTAATGCTTCTGTAAGAGTTAGAGATACTGCTGCAGAAGGATGGACTAATGCCAATGGGGAGTACAAATTTGAAATTCCTTCTGGTTCGGAGGCTTTAATTATCAGCGCAAAAGGCTATAAAACTAAAGAAG
>CAYMII010000033.1:0-43854 GCA_964390565.1 uncultured Rikenellaceae bacterium | reverse complement strand
GGGTGCGGGAGGGCCTGCTGCTGTGGGGGGGTGCCCCAGGGAGGGAGTCCACCGTGTGGGCGAGCTCATTGTGCCCCTCCCCCGCGGCGGCGACGCCACACAGCGCGTGGTGTGCGTGAAGATGCTGTTTGGGCGCACCGAGATCGCGGCCACCGCCTGGGATGAGGAGACGCAGGCATCGTAAGCGATTTAACGAAACCCTTTCGCGGTATGGTTCAAAAACCTTTCGGGGTAAGCCACATGCTGGGCACACATCGCCAAGTTTATCGGCCTCCATCACAAAGCCGCAAGGGCGGCAGCGTACAAGTTCTTTCATAAAGCAAGCATTATTGAGTCGGTTAATAATTTTAGGTTCAGCAATATATTAAATGTATCTGAAAAAGAGTTAGCCAGATATGCTGATATTTGTTTGCTATAATCATAATTTATATCGTGCCACCAGCTCCAAAACGTTATTGTACTGCCCTCGGTTCCACCTATAGGTGATATTGCTATTATGTGGCCGAACAGGTAGAAATGAATATGTGTAAACCAAATAAAAAGCCCATCGCTCGCACCAATTATATTCGAGCCCCACAAGCCCTGCAAACTCGAATTTTTTAAACTTTTGTATGTCTTCAGGGGCTAAATCTCCCATTTCGGTCATTTCCCTTGCTTTAATTAGGTATCCTCCCGATAGCCCAACAATTGGGTTAAACCCATTTCTTAATCGATACCCAAGAAATACAGGCATTTCGAAATAGTTCAAACGCATCCGATAAAAGCTAGTCGAACCTTCCTGCTTATCCTTTGCATAGCTTCCTTTTTGGATGTATCGTAGCTCCATTCTCCAATAGAATTCTGAAGAAACTCGGCCTCCAACCCATACCCCTCCAATTGTCCCTAGTTTATTATAGCCAGCATGGCTATCGCCATCGACCTGAGTTGCAGCCATTCCACCAACAAAGCCAGCATTGAAACGCTGTGCTTGGCTGCTTAATATTATTCCAAAAAGAAAGAGGATTGATATAAAAAATGATTTCATTTTAAGCGTTTTGAACTCTTAAAGTTAGCAAATTAGAATAAATATAGATTCGTGTTGCACAAATCTATCCAATTCGAGAGGAATGAAGAATGATTATAGATTGCTTCGCAAAATACGCTCGCAATGCCGAAACGAACAATGCGTCATTGCGAAACACTCTTTCTTTGAGGGTTGAAGCAATCTGTGTCTTTTTTTCTAAAAGTTTGCCTGCCTATTGGCGAACAGGCTTTGCAAAATACGCTCGCAATGACGCCCACATATAGCCTAAATGCTTTTCAAAAGCATCTCAAGCATCATGGGTACGCCAACTGAAGCGTTTTCCTTAATAAAATGAACTTCGTTACGAAGTTGTACTCCTACATCATTGGGATCGATAAGGTAAATTGGCGCGCTTGTGGGAGCATACCCTAACAATCCTGCAGCAGGGTAAACATTAAGCGATGTACCTACAACAGCAAATATCTCGGCTTGACGGGCAATTTGAATTGCTTGTGTCATGGCAGGGACAGCCTCGCCAAACCAAACGATATGCGGACGGAGTTGTGCCCCCTTTGGGCATTTATCGCCTAAATGCAAATCGGAATAGCCAATATCCTGAATGAAAGATGAGTCCTTTGTCGATTCAACCTTGGTAAGCTCACCATGTAGATGTAAAATCTTTTTACTCCCTGCCCGCTCATGCAAATTATCGACATTTTGGGTGATGATATGCACATCAAAATACTTCTCAGCCTCAACCAACGCTCTGTGACCAGCATTAGGCTCAACATCCTTAAGCTGCCTGCGCCTATCGTTATAGAACTTGAGAACCAAATCTGGATTGTCGATCCAACCATCATAGCTGGCAACCTCCATTATATCGTACTCTTCCCATAAACCACCCATATCCCGAAAGGTACGTAACCCGCTCTCGGCGCTTATTCCTGCGCCTGTAAGAACAACTAACTTTCGTTTATTCATTTATTTGAGTGTTCGCACATTAGAGAGTAATAATCGGTAATTGATTTGTCTAATTCACTATAAAAATCGATGGCATCGTCATCGTTAAAACCAGCCTTTCGCCATTTCAGAATGAGCTTATCAGTTCGAGAAAGAATCTCCTTTTCGAGTTCAACGTTGAGCTGCATTATACCCTCATTCCGATTATTTCCAAGTTTCTCGAGGTAAATATAGCTCTCGCTTTCCTCGTTTCCTCGCTGAACAGGAAAACATCCCTTCTTTAAAAGTAGTGTAAATGTGCATAATAACGAATTCTTTTTACCTGGTGCACTTAATAGGGTGGGAAGTTTTTCTCCTGCGCTCACCCAAAGCGGAACAGATATCGAAGCAGGTTGAAAACCGATTTTAACCCAAGTTGAAATTAATGAAGGCGATTCCCCGGGTTTTACACCATGAACTACAATTGTTGATGACGATGAATATCTAACAATGTAATCGCGGAAAGGGTAAAGCCTATTCTGGAACTCTTCCTTCTTAGTAAAAACATCTGCTAAATCGGTTTGGGTTAACTCGTGGCGTAGTGATAACGTTGCCTTTGTAAGAAAAAATTCAGAAGTGATGCTTTTTGATTGATAGGCTTCAGCTAAAATCGCTAGAGCAGTATTATAGCGATTATAGCCCGCACCCTCGTTCTCTCTTCCCGAAATGGAGTAATTTGTTCGAATTAAATAGCCATCAGGTGCCGTTATTGGATCGTTGGCATCAAAAAACTTATAGTTAAAATTGTTGGTTTCAAAATATCCTGCCCCTCCAATTGCATCAATTACCCCAAAATTAGCCTCAACACCTAAAGGTTTTGGAAGCGAATCGAGCAATCTGCGAAACTCATCAACAGTAGCACACCTCGATAAAGCAAGTTTCATCAAAACTCCTTCCTGATCCTGCAATTTTGAATTATCATCTAAGGATTTTAGATTATACGATGCTGAGTTCATAATGGAGAATCCTGCACTATTTGTCCCACCCCAAACTTGAGATGAGTCATCGGAGTTAATCAGCCCGATAAAGGTGTACTTGCCTCCCTTAAAGTACATCATCTTATT
The DNA here is from genome assembly GCA_964390565.1 of uncultured Rikenellaceae bacterium. GTDB lineage: Bacteria > Bacteroidota > Bacteroidia > Bacteroidales > Tenuifilaceae > UBA8529. The sequence continues at coordinate 40,788 of CAYMII010000033.1, read as the reverse complement.
ATTAAAGTTATCGGAATCGCGATGCTTCCACAAAATAGGGCGCCCATCGGGGGTCGCTTTTCCGCTTACAATTGCTGTTGTACAGGCAAGGATATGCTCTCCAAACAGCAATATTACAAATACAATTAACCCAAACCTTTTCATATGCAAAACGGTTAGTGCGAAAAGTAAATATAGTCCAATTTAAAATGCCTTAGATTAAACAAACACGTGATTTAGGTCATCTTTTCAACTAATGCAATTCAAAAACAACAAAAAATAGATGAAATACAGCAATACAGCAACACAGCAAAACAATTAAATTCCTTTTGCTATCTTTACAATCCTTCTTTCATAACCATATTGGGCTTCAACATACTATGATTGACCAACATACCGTCGATAGAATTATTGCTGCTGCGGATATCACCGAGGTGATTGGCGATTTTGTTAGTCTTAAAAAGCGAGGAACCAACCATCTTGGGCTTTGCCCGTTCCATAACGAGAAAACACCTTCATTCACGGTAAGTCCTGCAAAAGGGATTTTTAAGTGCTTTGGATGTGGCAAGGGAGGAAACTCTGTGAACTTTATCATGGAGCACGAGCACTTGACCTACGTTGAAGCGCTCAAATTCCTTGCAAAAAAATACCATATTGAGGTAGTTGAAAAGGAATCGACACCCGAAGAGCAACAACAGCGTAACGAGCGCGAAAGCCTTATGGTGGTTACCGCCTACGCTCAGCGATACTTCAGCGATACGCTTAATAAACACTCGGATGGCAAAACCATTGGGATGGCTTACTTCAAGGAGCGTGGGTTTCGTGATGATATCATTGAAAAGTTTCAACTTGGTTATTGCCTCGATCAGCGCGATGCATTTACAAAAACCGCTTTGCGCGAGGGTTATAAACTCGATTATCTTGTAAAAACTGGGTTGACCATTCAGCATAACGAGGATACCTTTGACAGATTTCAAGGTCGGGTTATGTTTCCCATTCACAGCATCAGCGGGCGTGTTACCGCTTTTGGAGGAAGGATTCTTAAAACCGATAAGAAGTTCGCTAAATACCTCAATAGCCCCGAGAGCGATATCTATCACAAAAGCGGGATTCTTTATGGAATTTTTCATGCTAAGAAGTCGATAACACAAGAGAATAAATGCTTTTTAGTTGAGGGTTATACCGATGTAATCTCGCTACATCAGGCTGGTATCGAAAACGTGGTGGCCAGCTCGGGTACATCGCTAACCGTTGATCAAATTAGGCTAATAAAGCGATTTACACCAAATGTAACAATCCTTTACGATGGAGATGCTGCTGGGATAAAGGCTTCGATTCGAGGAATCGATCTTGTTCTTGAGGAAGGGCTTAATGTAAAGGTTGCGCTCTTGCCCGATGGTGAGGATCCCGACAGCTATGCTCGCGCGCACAGCGCTTCGGAAGTACTAGATTTTATAGGTAAAAACGAGACCGATTTTATCACTTTTAAAACTCGTCTGCTCGTTGATGATGCCAAGAATGATCCAATAAAGAGAGCAGGTTTAATCTCGGATATTGTTCGGTCCATTGCTGTAATACCCGATAGCATTGTGCGCTCGGTGTACATCAAAGATTGCAGTCGCCTTCTCGATATTCAGGAAGGTGTACTTTACACTGAGGTTGCGTCGCAACGACGCAAAAAAATGGAACAGGTGTTGGGTAAAATTCCTGCCGAATCGGAAATCAAAACCACTCCACCTCTACCAAACTTTGTTTCGGATATATCATGCGAAGAGCAAGAAAAAGAGATTGTTTACTTTATGCTTCGCCATGGGAATGTTGAGTTTTGGAAGCCCGAAACAGTTGATGAAGAGGAAGAAATACCATCTGTTTCAATTGGTCAATACATTATAAACGAGATGCTCAACGATGATTTAGAATTCAAAAATCTCGTTTTTCAAAAGATATTCAACGAATACCTTTCACAGCTTGAAATTAATCCCGCTGTTGACAATAGGTTTTTTGTAAACCATCCCGATAGTAAAATAAGCCAAGTTGCTGTTGATTTTCTTTCCACGCCCCACAAGCTAAGCAAGATATGGGATAAACATCAAGCATTCTCGGAGGAGGATGTTGATTTTCTTCATCGTGTTGTTCCAAAAGCCATTATCGTTTACAAAAGCAAAATCATGAAGTTAGCCATTAAAAAACTTCAGGACGAACTATCAAAACTCAACCAAAAATCACAGGTTGATGAAATAAACGAAATTCTAAAAAAGATTATCACTCTCAATGATTTACAAAATACCCTTTCGAAAGAGTTAGAAAGAATTGTTCTTTAATTTCTATGGCTTATAGGTTTTCTCATCCCTGCAGCTAAACAACTGCGCTATAAAATTGTTATTTTATGAACGATTTATTAGTTTTACCAATCATTAAATCACTATATTCGTAAACAATTTTAACGAAAAAATACATAACCCAAACCTACTAATAAGATGAAAAATAGAAAGTTAACCATCGCAAGAACATCTACACTACTTTTAGCAATTGCAGTAGTTATGTTCGTAATAAGCTGTGGCAATAGACAAGCAAAAGAGGCTGAAAACACAACTGTTTCAAAGGAAGAAACTTTTAAAAGCGTTACAAAATATCCTATCCCAACTTCTTTTGAGGTGATAAAGCTTTTAAATAATGCTGGTGCAGCATATATACTCAGCGTAAGCAATCCTATCGAAAATGTTGATAAGTATATCCCAGCTAAAAGCAAAGCGCTGAATTTAGGCGTTTATGGTGCAGATCTTAGCTATGCCAGCACTTATCAAATGAAACAAGAAACCATGAATTTCCTTAAGGTTTCAAAAAAACTTATCGATGAACTACAGATTACTTCTGCTTTCAATGTTGAGTTTGCTCAACGCGTTGAAAAAAATATCGATAATAAGGATTCATTAATCCACATTATCTCTGACTCTTTCTATGATACCTATGAGTTTCTTGTAAACAATGGGAAAGACAATACTTCAATTTTAGTTATGACAGGTAGTTGGATTGAAGGCTTATATATTACCACACAAATGACTATCGTTAGCAAAAACAATGTAGACATGCTTAAAATTGTTGCTAACCAAAAGGAACCTCTTGCTAAGCTGTTAGAGCTCATGAAACCTTACAGCGCAGATCAAGATGTAACCGAGATAGCCAATGCTCTTAAGCCTCTTGCTGATATCTATGCAACTGTTAATGCCGATACATTAACTCCCGAGCAATTTGAGCAAATCAACAAAGAGATTACTCAGCTACGCGGTAACATTATTCAATAATTCTTATCCAAAGAACTAAAAAAACCCGCTTAATTAGCGGGTTTTTTTATTCCATTAACAGGGTTGTCAATACTCATTTTTTATATCTTAGTAAATTGTTTTTCTACTATGAGCGAATCGATTTTAAATGCCTTGATGCAACTTTTTGCCCTTATAGCCAACACATCAAAGGTGTCGGCAAAAGGAAAGAAAATTGTTGATGCATTCCTTCGCCAACACCTCACACGCCGAATGGCGGATGAATATCTTGATTTGTTCGAGAATTATGCTGATTTTTTCAATCGCGATATAACATCCAAATCAGAATTCGACGAAACGGGACGAAAAACCCTTATTGAATACGTTCAGAATGTATGCTTCCAAATTCGAAATGGCCTTCAGCAGCCAGATCGAATTGTTGTAATAATTAAACTCTTAGAGTATGTTATTGAGGACAACAAGATAACACCACTTGAAAAGGATGTGGTTGATACAGTATCTAAATGCTTTAGCATTGATGAGACAGAGGCAAAAAATATTGAGTACTTCATTTTCCATAACGATTGTGAGGAGATAGATCCTTCCTTCTTGCTAATAATAGAAAGCCATCCAAAGATTAGAGAGGATATTTTAGAGGGACAATGGGTTGAAGAGAATATGCCCGAGTGGCTTGAAGATTCGCACAAACTTTACAATGAGAAAATCGAAGGTCGATTAACTTTTCTTTATATTCCATCTACAGGTAATTATATATCACGTTATTACGGAAAAGCGGAGCTGTACCTCGATGGAAAATTAATTGTTCCAGGAAAAGCCTATATCATCGAGGTTGGCTCGATAATAAAAGGCCCAACAATTGATCCTATCTATTTTAGTGATTTAATGGGCTGGCTCTCCAAATCGAAGAATAGGCAAAAGATTGTCTTTACCGCTGATAACCTCGACTATACCTTTAGAAATAGTAATAATGGTATTAAGAATTTCAGTTTCTCGGAGGATTCGGGACAGCTGATAGGAATTATGGGGGGTAGTGGTGTTGGGAAATCGACACTCCTCAACCTGTTAACAGGTAAGCTGAAACCAAAATCAGGACGTGTTCTGATTAACGGGTATGATATTCACATCGATAAAAGAACTGTAGAGGGAATTATCGGTTATGTTCCACAGGACGACCTTTTGTTTGAAGATTTAACCGTTTATCAAAACCTTTACTACAACGCAAAACTTTGTTTTAGCAACTTTACTGAATTTAAAGTCAGACAAACGGTTAAGCGAGTTCTTGACGATCTTGATCTTTGGGAGATAAGGGATTTGAGGGTAGGTTCTCCGCTTAACAAAATGATTAGTGGTGGCCAGCGCAAAAGGCTAAACTTTGGCCTTGAGCTGATGCGTGAACCTTCAATTCTTTTTGTTGATGAACCAACAAGTGGGCTATCATCAAGCGATTCGCTCATGGTTATGCGCCTGCTCAAGCAGCAGGCTAGCAATGGCAGGCTAGTTATTGTTAATATTCATCAACCATCTTCGAAGGTATTTAAGCTGTTCGATAAACTTTGGGTTCTCGATAAGGGAGGATATCCTATTTACCAAGGAAATCCTGTTGATGCTATTGTCTACTTTAAAACCATGAGCACTCAGGTTAACGCCTCCGAAAGCGGATGTTTCCAATGCGGCAGCATTAACCCCGACCAGATTCTCGAAATAATTGAAGCCAAAATAATTGATGAAAATGGGAAGCAAACGAATATCCGCCAAAAAACGCCAGATGAATGGAACAGTTTATATAATCAACACATCCACAATAAAGTAAAGCCCAAAACACATAAAGATATCCTCCCAAAAAATTTCTTTAATATCCCAAATATTGAGGTTCAGTTTAAAGTTTTCTCAATAAGGAATATCCTTTCGAAAGTAAGCAATAAACAATATGTGCTCATAAACCTGATTGAAGCGCCACTTCTATCATTTATACTTGCCTACTTTACAAAATATATCCCCGGCAGCGAATACTATCTTGCCGACAACAAAAACCTTCCAGCATACCTTTTCATGAGCGTTGTTGTCTCTCTATTTATTGGGTTATCGGTTAGCGCCGAGGAGATAATCAGCGATCGAAAAATACTTGAGCGTGAGTCGTTCCTAAACCTAAGCCGGTTCAGCTACTTGAACTCTAAAATATTCTACCTATTTGCGCTATCAGCATTACAAATGTTTATGTTTGTTGCAATAGGAAACTATATTCTTGAGATCCACGGGTTAACATTACAGTTCTGGCTTGTGCTTTTCTCAACTTCCTGCCTAGCGAACATGATAGGCTTGAACATAAGTTCTGGTCTCAACTCCATTGTATCCATTTATATCAGCATTCCATTTATTCTTGTACCACAGCTATTACTAAGCGGAACCATCGTTCAATTCGATAATCTTCATCCTTCCATTACAAAAAAGGTTTACGTTCCTTTAGCCGGTGATGTAATGGCATCGAGATGGGCTTTTGAGGCGTTGGCCGTTGAGCAGTTTCAAAATAATAAATTCGAGAAACACTTCTTCGGTCAGGAGATGATAATGAGTCAGTCCTATTTTCGAACGGCTTTCTTAATTCCTCGCCTTCAGTATAAACTTGAGGAGTGTAACCGCTGGATTGATGATGATGGAATGGATAAAGAGAAGTATAATTGCAACTTGACAATTATTTTTAACGAAATTAAGGCATTACAAAATTCGGTACACCTTCCCCCTTTCGATAATATTGATAAGCTTAACTCTGCTGATTTCGATGAACAAATCTCGGAGGAAACGAATGGCTATCTAAAATTCATAAAGGGTCAATATAATGATATCAGTAATGACGCAGGTCAAAGACGCGACAGCATTTACCGAAAACTTGTTGATAGTCTAAACAACGATGGCCTTTACACACTTAAGAAGAAAAATTATAATAAAGCCCTCGCTGATTGGGTTTTAAATACAAACGAAATTAATAAATACCTCGAGACAGAGACTCGCATTATTCCAAAGCACGAACCAATTTTCATGCTCCCAGATCATCCATGGGGCCGAGCACATTTTTATGCTCCTATGAAACTTTTTAATGGGCAGTATGTAAAAACACTTTGGTTTAACCTTGCTGTTTTGTGGATATATACCATAATACTATTTGTAACACTTCAAATAGATTTGCTCCGAAGGCTAATCGATTACATTGAAAGCATGAAAGTTAGTCGACTAATTCGAAAAGAGTCGAGTTTAATCAAGAAGTAGCAAGCGTGATTACTAATCCTCCTTTTTAAGAAAATCAACGATAGATTTGAGGTTTTCGAGATACTCCTGCTGTTGTTCAAGCAATTTTACTAATTCCTGTTGCTGGCTTGAGTTCTCGTTCTCGAACTCCGCCCTACCTCCTTTTGCTCTATTGTTTTGAGCAAAGCTATTTGTGCCAATTGAAGCTGAACCTGTATTTGAGGTATCAATAAACATCTCTCCTTCACCTTCACAAAGCCAAAGAGGATTTATTCGAAATCTTCGGATAAGATTTTTTAAAAGTACCGCTGAGATGCCCGCCTTCCCACGCTCTACATCAGAGTATGACCCTTGCTTAATATCAAGCGCCTCTGAAAATTCTCTCTGCGTGAAATCCAACAGCTTACGAATCTCCTTTAACCTTTCATTCTCCGACATAACTAATCTTTTGGCAAATAAGAACAATACAAAAAAACAAAATTAGCAGAATATTATAAAATCATCAGGAAAATTACCGAAAACTTCAGCATTTTATTATATTAGTCGGTTGTATTTTTGATCTAAAATAGCATGGACAGAGGCAAGAAAAGGGTGGAAAGAGGGAAGCAGTTCTCGAACTTAATAAAAGAGAATAATAAACTGCTCGATTTGCTGCTAAAATCGTTGCTCGATAATAGCAATGATTTACTTATTGTTATTGCCGATAATATGATGGTTTATGCTAATCGTAAGGCAATAAAAACATTCGGCTTTACTCCCAAAGAGCTGTCGAATAAGCCCATCGATGAGCTATTTGCCACAAACCAACAGACACCTCTTCGCAACTTTTTGGCAATGACCATCTCGTCGAGGAAGAATGCATCAGACCAACTTTTAGTTAAAGTTGCATCAAAAAATGGTTCTGACACCTGGTATGTGCCTCGAATCAAAAGATGTATTTGGAAAGGTACATCCTCTTTATTGATGGTACTTGAAGATATTTCAAAACCAATTGCCTCTACTGTTACACCTACAACCCAAGATGATTCGAGAATTCAACTTGCTTTAAAAGGAACCGAACAAGGCGTTTGGGAGTTCAATCTTAAAACAAATGAGGCCTATATCAGCGAGGAATCATTTACACTTCTTGGTTATAAGCCCAATGAGTTTAAAATCAATTATCAAAAATGGCTTAACCTAATTCATCCTGACTTCCAACCTATATTTGAGAATTTTGAAGCAGTAATAAAAAAAGGCGTTCAAAACACATTCCAGCAGGAGTTCTTAGCCCTTTCGAAAAAAGGCACATATACTTGGCTATGGTGTATTGGGAAGGTGGTTGAGTGGGATAAACTGGGAAATCCCGTTCGCATGGTTGGGGTGAATATGAATATCGATGAAAAGAAAAAACTCGAAATTGAAAAAGATGAAACCCGAAATACGCTCGAGGGGCTTATCTCAAACACCCACGATGGCCTTGTAATTATCGATCAGGATGGAATTATTCGAGAATGGAATCTTGCTCAAGAAAAAATTACCCTCATTAAACGATCTCAAATAATTGGACATCACCTTTGGGATGTGCAAAATATGCTTTCGGATGGGCTTCAACCATACCTCAAAAATTTTAAGGATATCTTTGATAAACTTGCTCATACTGGTACAAACCCGTTGGAAGGCAAAGTATTCGAAACCCAAATAACGCTATTCAACGGTGAGCGCAAGATTATTCAAAACACCATATTCTCAATTAAAACAAAAACGGGTGTAAAGCTGGCTATTACCGTTAAGGATATCACCGAGAGCCAAACATCGCGTAACAAACTTGAAAAAAGTGACGAACGTCTTAAAATTGCGCTAAATACAGGAAGGGTTGGTATTTGGGATATCGATTTTGAGATTAATGAAAAATACTTTTCCCCTATGGTATTTCAACTTCTAGGTTATATGCCTTGGGAAGTTGAGCCTACACAAGATGCATTAATGGCTATGGTCCATCCGGACGATATTCTGGATGTTGCTTCAAAGTTTGATAGTTTTAGCCGTACCGGCGACACGTTAGATTTTGTTTTTAGGGTTAAAAAGAAAAATGGCAGCTACATTTGGATTCACTCCAAGAACAAATTTCAGCGTAATGCAGTTGGTAAGATTCTTCGCGTTACAGGGACTCTGACCGACATTTCGTTCCAAAAAGAGGTAGAGATGGAGCACATACGCCATCGCGAGGAACTGATGAGAAACCTTGCCCTTAACGAACTGCTTTCAGAAATATCATACATTCTTAACACAAACGAAAATTTTAAGACGAAAATTAGCGAGGTGCTAGTTAAACTTGGGCACTTTACAAATGTTAGTCGAGTTTACATCTTCGAAAATAGTCCAAACCAAAAAACCACTTCTAACACCTTTGAATGGTGTAATGTGGGAGTAGAACCACAAAAGAATAACCTGCAAGATGTACCCCTTGATATGATTCTTGAGTGGATTGAAGGTAAAGAGTACTATTACTCCAACGATTTTCTGAGCGATATGCCTTCGGACCTAGCAGAACTAATGATATCGCAGGGTATAAAATCGTGTTTAATATTTCCACTACAAGAGGAGTATAACCTTTTTGGGTTTATCGGTTTTGATGATTGCAACGAACCAAAGGAATGGGATAAACTAGAAATAGAACTCCTTAAAACCATTGCAAACCTAATATCTTTCTCGTATGAAAGGGAGAAAACCCAAAATCAATTGGGAAGGAACGAACAGCATTTCAGAGAGTTAACGGATATGCTTCCTCATATTGTTTTCGAGGTTTCACTAACAGGAAAACTTGAATTTCTAAACCAAACTGGTTGTAAATACTTTAATATCAAAAAAGAAGATGTTTCAAAGGGCATTCTGCTTCGTAAGCTTTTCCCCGAAACTGAAATTTTCTTGATGAGCGTTCTTCGTGATAGGCTGATTCGTAAGGATAGCACAGAATCTATTCGCCTCGAGGCGAAACCAATCAACGGGAATGGGCAAGTTCTCCAAATATGGGCTACGCCAAAGCATATCAACTCAAAGCTAATTGGCTTTTCAGGGATTGCTCTGCTTGATAATGCTCAATAATTTGATATCTATATTTTTTAACCTAGACAATAACAGTGGGTAAAAGGTTTTTCTGCATATTTCTCGGCCTTATCTTAATTACAAACTTGGCTAAATCGCAACGCGATATTGAGCCAATGCTTGTTTTTTCCGATACATCAAATTTTGAATTTACTGGGGAATGGCAGTACTTATCAACAGATATTTACCTTTTTAATGGCGAAAATTTTGGAAACCTAATCAACGAGCTCGATTTTTATAAAGCCAAGCCAAGCAAACGCGCCTCGCGACGAAAAGGTATCGAGGAGGAACGACTAGAGTTTTTGTTGATTACAGCAAATCTTAAAAATGTTAAATACTTTGGCGGAAACGATATCACATACCCACTTTACAACTTCCAGATTTCGAAAGATAAGGAGAGCAAGTACCAGACCTTTGTAAGCGATAATATCGAAAGCATACGTATAATTGACAACCTGCCCCTTTACTCGGCAAGCAATTTCATCGATGCAGAAATTAAAGTACGAGCAATAACCAATAACGACAGGGATCAGATGCTCAGCTTAGTTGCCTCGCAGCTAAAGAATATATCAAAATTATTAAACCCTTCCGAAGCAATCCTTGGTATAATCGGGGAGTTTGGAAACTTTATCGATGCAAACACCCGAAAAAAGGAGTACAGATTCAGCTCAACCATTCGGCTTTTTGAGCAGAAAAATTTTGATTCTAGAATTCACTCAATAAAAGTTTACGCCTTATCTACCGCAAATAGCAAATCTGTTGAAATAGATCCTCAACCACTTTCCACGTATCTTGATACGCTAAACCACTCAACCGTTAATAAACTAACCTTAAAGAAACTAATATCACATACCGAATACCCAATGGTGGTGGTTATAAACTACAAATCGCTATACGACATGGTTGAGGTCACAGGCGATGAAGTTAACTTTGCAAATATCGAGAAGCGGAAATTTAAAATCGAGAACGATTTTAGAGCGGGCCTCATTAATGCCGACACATATAGGCAGGAGAAAGATTACATCAACTTTTTAACTGTTTTTGCTAACCTAAAAAACCATCTGGAGGTATATGGACTTAGCTATAAAACAGGGAATACAGATGCTCTTAGCGGAAGTCTTTTCCGTATGTTGCAATACTATCGGCAGCTAATTAAGACCTACGATGAGATTAAGTTTAAGTACAAAGGCAACACAACCTATCTCAACGTTTTTAAAAAAGAATACGAATCGATTCTTGGTTACGCATCGCTCTATCTCGACGATGATCATAACCTCAAACAGCTTAAGGGTTTAGTAAAAACCCTAATCGAATTGGAGGTAAACCCAACCGTTCAGCAAGCACTGTTGGAAAGTGTTATTTCATCTCTCCGATTCTCGGATATGTTTAAGACCGATCTGATGATTCAATCGCAGGAAGGACAGCTGATAAGCACCCATTTGAAAAGACTTGAAAACCAATATTATCAATGTTCATATGAGGCTGAAATAACTGCGCTATCGAATATCAATATTCAAACTGATATAACACTGCTGAAGCAACGGGTTCGAAACACCCCTTGCAGTCTTTGCCGTAACCTAGGGTTGGAGGCAATAAGGGAATACGAGCTAAGATTTAATGAATATCAACGGAAAAGGGAGTTGGCCAAGGTTGATAGCATGCTTAACACCCTTAAACCTTGGGTTTTTGCTCAGTTACAGGCAATTTATCAAATAAAATCGAACTTTACAGTTCAATTCCCAAGCAGCGACGGAAACGATGGAAGCAATTACTTGCAAGGACTAATTGAAACTGCTGAACGTGATATTAATAATATCAAAGACTACATGAATATTGATGTTACAGAAAAAGAGATTCCTATTCTTAAGAACCTTTATGAAAAACTCCAAACACTTAAAGGTAAGGTTGATGAATCAATTATAAATATTTGCAAGCTAAAACCACCACTTTGCGTAAGCAATCCCGAATTAAATCAAATAAATCAGTAGCAATAAGATTTTTACATTATATTTCAACGATTAAACCAATTGTATGCCGACAAAACTAAAGCCCTTACAGGATGAGGAGTGGAGAGTTGTTCCCAATTCAAACGAAAAGTATTGGGTTAGCAACTACGGAAGGGTTAAATCTTATGTAATTAGCAAGAAGGATGGTTTGCTGCTAAAACCAGCTACAATAAAAAATTTTCTAATGGTTCATCTCACCTTCGAAGGAAAGCATAGAACCACCTATATTCATAAACTTGTTGCATCTGTTTGGCTTGAAAAACCAAGCGAGAAACACACTATTGTAACCCATCTCGATAGAAACCTAAAGAAGAATCACGTTTCTAACCTTCAATGGCTAACCCCCGAAGAGGCAGGCAAGCGAAATGGTGAATTTTATAGTAAAATATTTACTGGCAAAAAGTATCAGAGGGAGAAACGAAATACAAAGCTTAAGGAACAAGATGTTGTTCAACTTAAGAAGATGTTACAAAGAGGTATCCCACAATCTAAAATAGCCAAACTATTCTGCATAAGCGAGATGCAGGTTACGCGTATTAAACGTGGTGAAAATTGGGGTGATGTAAAAATCCCTGAACCCAAAAAATAATTTTACTCCTTTGCAAAAAGAATCTTTCTTTGGAAAATCAATAAATACAGAACCCCTGTTGTTATTGCCGAATCGGCAATGTTAAACACTGGGCGGAAGAAAACGAACGACTCACCACCAACAAAAGGTAACCAGCTTGGGTAGGTTGTATTTATTATAGGGAAGTAAAGCATATCTACAACTCGCCCATGTAAAAAGGATGAGTAGCCTCCTTCGTTGGGTAAGAATTGTGCGAGTTCGTTATAAGAGTTGCTAAAAATCATACCATAAAATGCGCTGTCGATTAAATTTCCTATCGCTCCAGCAAGTATTGCCGAAATCCCAAGAACAAGCCCTGTATTTGCGCTATGCTTAATTAACCTGAAAACGTAATAGCCGATAGCAACGATAGCAACAACTCTAAAAAGGCTCAAAAAGAGTTTGCCCGATTTTCCCCAGAACTCCAGACCAAAGGCCATCCCGTTATTTTCGGTGAAATGGATAATGAACCAGTTCCCGAAAACGTGGTATTCATCACCTATAACCATGTGGGTTTTAATCCAAAGTTTTACTGCCTGATCGATAAATAAAATAAGAAAAATCAGAACCAATGATTTTTTCTGAAGCGACATACTATTTAGAAACATCTTAAATCTCCTATCCTTTTAAACACAGGCTAACATGGAGTTGCACTGCATACAATTATTTTCACGACAAAACTATAAAAAAAAGTGGTCGGTTAATGCCGACCACTTGAATGCTTTTTATAAAATTGGTTAACGCTGACTATTCTTAGCATCGATGCTAAGCGTAGCATGAGGAACAACGCGAAGTCTTTCCTTTGCAATTAGTTTACCTGTTTCGCGGCAAATGCCATAGGTTTTATTCTCAATCCGAACCAATGCAGATTCTAGGTGTTGAATAAACTTAATTTGTCGCTGAGCAAGTTTTCCTGCCTCTTCTTTCGAAAGGGTTGCTGCGCCCTCCTCTAAAACCTTAAAGGTTGGTGAAGTATCTTGGGTGTCGTTGCTCTCGCTCATAGTGATAGCACTCTTAAGGATATCATAATCCTTACGAGCCTTATCGAGTTTTTGCAGAATAATCTCTTTGAATTCTGCTAACTCCTCGTCAGAGTACCTTGTTTTTTCTGCCATAACTCTAAATTTTGCCTAAAAATATAAAAAATAATATCAAAAACGCAAGCTTATTACCCAATCTTATCAACTTTAATTGCGGTAATAACATCCGTATCAATCTCAATGTTTGTAACCGCTCCAGCAGGTTCGCTGTCAACAAGTACTATTTCCTTTGCCAAGGTTTGGCTCGCTATATAATCGCGATGTATCTCTATTGCATTATTTATAGCGTTATGTTTCAGTATCTTGATGTTAATTTTATCGGTTACATCAAATCCGGTTTCCTTACGAATATTCTGAATCCTGTTGATAAGTTCTCGTGCAATACCCTCATTACGTAATTCATCCGAAACGGTTACATCTAAAGCCACAGTAAATTTACCCTCGTTGGCAACTAACCATCCTGGAATATCTTCCGAAAGAATTTCAACATCTTTAACCACAATCTCAATGGGCCCTTCAGGCAAATTTAATGTAAACTTACCCTCGCGTTCAAGTTTTGAGATATCGGTTTGGTTCATCTCTGCAACAGCTGTTGAAATAGCCTTCATCGATTTTCCAAATCGAGGACCTAACTCCTTAAAGTTTGGCTTGATCTTCTTAACTAAAACGCCCGATGTATCGGTTAAGTATTGCAACTCTTTAACATTAACCTCCGATAGGATTAAATGTTCAATAGCCTGAAGCTGACGACGGAAATTCTCATCGAGAATTGGCACCATAATCTTGCTTAGCGGCTGACGAACCTTGATGCTCACCTTACGGCGTAAACCAAGTACCATGGAGCTGATGCTTTGGGCAATCTCCATCTTCTCTTCCAAATCCTTATCGATTAACGAAGAGTTGTACTTTGGATAAGTAGATAGATGAACGCTCTCATCAGTATGCTTTCCTGTAACCTTATTCAACTCAATAAAAAGCTGATCGGTTATAAACGGTGCAATTGGTGCAGCAAGCTGCATAATGGTTTCAAGACAAGTGTAAAGGGTTTGGTAAGCAGCTATTTTGTCCTTATCGTACTCACCGCCCCAGAAACGCTTACGGTTTAAGCGAACATACCAGTTGCTTAAATGCTCCGAAACGAAATCCTGAATTGCTCTACCTGCCTTTGTTGGCTCGTAGTTCTCATAAGCATCCTCAACCTCCTTTATAAGCGTGTTAAGAAGTGAGATTACCCATCTGTCAATCTCTGGGCGCTCGCTTACTGGTATCTCAGCCTCGCTATAGGTAAACCCATCGATATTTGCGTAAAGCGCAAAGAAAGAGTAGGTGTTATATAATGTTCCAAAGAATTTACGCTTAACCTCATCAACACCCTCGATATCAAACTTAAGGTTATCCCAAGGTTGCGAGTTGGTTATCATGTACCAGCGTAGTGGATCAGAACCGTATTTCTCAATTACCTCGAATGGATCAACGGCATTGCCAAGACGCTTACTCATCTTGTTGCCGTTCTTATCGAGCACCAAACCGTTTGAGATGATATTCTTAAACGATACGGAATCGAAAAGCATGGTTGATATAGCATGTAGCGTAAAGAACCAACCACGAGTTTGGTCAACACCTTCGGCAATAAAATCGGCAGGGAAAACCTTGTTGAAATCACCTTTGTGTTCGAAAGGGTAATGAACCTGTGCGTAAGGCATAGCGCCTGAATCGAACCAAACATCGATAAGATCGAGCTCGCGAACCATCTTTTTACCTGATGCCGATACAAGTACGATATTATCAACAAAAGGACGATGTAAATCGAATGAGCTATAGTTCGAATCGGTATATTCTCCTTCTTTATAATGATCAAGTGGATTCTTTGGCATAAATCCAGCCTTAACAGCTTTTTCGCATTCTGCTTTAAGCTGAGAAACTGAACCAATGCAAATCATCTCGCTTCTATCCTCGGTAACCCAAATTGGAAGTGGTGTTCCCCAGAAACGTGAGCGCGATAAGTTCCAGTCCACAAGGTTTTCGAGCCATTTACCAAAACGACCAGTTCCTGTGCTCTGTGGTTTCCAGTTGATAGTCTCGTTTAGCTGAAGCATTCTTTCCTTAAGCGCCGTTGTGCGGATAAACCAGCTATCGAGCGGATAGTAAAGAACAGGTTTATCGGTACGCCAGCAGTGTGGGTAGCTGTGGGTGTGCTTCTCGATACGGAATACCCTATTCCTTTGCTTTAGGTTAACTGCCAAATCTACATCAAGCGATGTTTCATCGTCTTTAATAGAAGTGTCATAGTCATTCTTCACATAACGACCAGAATACTCTTTATACAGTTCAACGTTTATGTGCTCTTGAACGAATTTAGGATCGATATCATCGATTCGGTAGAATCGTCCTTGGCGATCAACCATAGGCTCGATGCCACGATTTTTATCGCGAAGAATCAATGGAGCAATGCCAGCAACCTTTGCAACACGGTCGTCGTCAGCACCAAAGGTTGGCGCAATATGAACAACGCCAGTACCATCCTCGGTGGTAACAAAGTCGCCAGTAATTACTCTAAAAGCATCGCCCTCAGGTTTTACCCATGGGAAAAGCTGCTCGTAGCGAACACCTGCCAATTCCGAACCTGAATACTCGGCCAAAATCTTAAATGGAACTTTCTTATCACCGGTTTTGTAATCCTCTAAATTCAACTCTGCATTGGCTGATGGGAAGTGTGCCTCAAGACGATCTTTTGCAAGAATAACGGTTATAGCATCGCCTCCATAAGGGTTGAACGTGCGAACCTTAACATATTTAATGTTTGCCCCGACTGCCAAGGCAGTGTTTGATGGCAAAGTCCAAGGCGTGGTTGTCCAAGCCAATATGAATAAATCAGAATCTACATCTCTAAACAACCCTTCGCTCTTATCATTTCGAACCACTTTGAACTGAGCAACTGCGGTGGTGTCTTTAACATCGCGGTAGCAACCTGGCTGGTTTAACTCATGCGTGCTTAGACCAGTACCTGCTGCAGGCGAAAAAGGTTGAATGGTTTTGCCCTTATACAATAAATCCTTATCGTATAGCTTTTGAAGCAAATGCCATAAAGTTTCGATGTAACGGTTATCATAGGTGATATATGGATGCTCCATATCCACCCAGT
Source organism: uncultured Rikenellaceae bacterium (assembly GCA_964390565.1). GTDB lineage: Bacteria > Bacteroidota > Bacteroidia > Bacteroidales > Tenuifilaceae > UBA8529. The sequence continues at coordinate 24,412 of CAYMII010000033.1, read as the reverse complement.
AGCCCATTTTGTGGGTAAGATCCTCCCAAAGGTCGGTGTACTTCATCACCTCCTTTTTACAGGCATTATTATATTCCTCAATAGTGATTTTTGTTCCTATATCCTCCTTAGTAATACCAAGCATCTTTTCAACGCCAAGCTCAACGGGCAAACCATGGGTATCCCAACCAGCTTTACGTTCAACAAGGAATCCTTTTTGGGTTTTATATCTGCAAAAAATATCTTTAATGGAGCGAGCCATAACATGGTGAATACCAGGAATACCATTTGCTGATGGTGGCCCCTCGTAGAAAACATAATCGGGATGACCCTTACGGGTACTCAAACTTTTCTTAAAAGTGTCGTTTTTCTCCCAGGTTTTTAGAACATCTTTGTTAACCTGCGACAAATCTAATCCTTTGTACTCTTGAAATTTCGGTTTCATTTAAATATTGAATTACGCTTATAATCAAATTAAAAACCCACAAAGATATGTTTCTGATCGATAAAAACAAATCGTTAAGATAGGTTGCTGGGTGCGAATTTTTAAAGCTTGCTTGTTAATATAAAATAACATCTTAACTCAAACTGTACTTTGATGAACAAATCAACACCTCTTATGTTAATTCGTTGTCTATACCTTTTAAACAAATTTACTTATGAAATCTCCAATTACTCTATTACTTTTTGCTTCAGTTATCTTACTTGCCTTTAAGGCCGATAAACCCGCCTATAATCTTTTTGATAATAAAGGTAAAGAGGTGAAGTACTCAAAAATGGTTGATGAACTTAAGGGTGCCGATATTGTTTTCTTTGGTGAATTGCATGATAACCCTATTGCTCATTGGTTACAACTTGAGTTAACGAGAGGTTTATTTAACGAAAAAAGCGGTAAGCTAATTTTAGGGGCCGAGATGTTTGAGGCCGATAATCAGCTCATATTGAATGAATATTTAAGCGGATTATACAAGGCCGATAAATTTGAAGCCGATGCTCGCGCCTTTGGACTAACTACAAAACCGACTATAAACCCCTTGTTGAGTTTGCCATAAAATCGAAAATTCCTTTTATTGCTACAAATATTCCCCGAAGATATGCTGCAATGGTTAACGATAAAGGATTTGAAGCACTTAGTAAGCTATCGCCTGAAGCAATGAGCTACATTGGACCTGATTTAGTGAGACTATACGATTCAACTGTGACTTGCTACAAGGAAATACTTAAAATGGCAGGAAGTCATGCTACACCCAATTTACCAAAAGCGCAAGCCGCTAAAGATGCAACTATGGCGCATTTTATTATCAAGAATTTCGAAACTGATAAACTGTTTCTCCATTTCGATGGTTCTTACCATTCCGATAACTACGAAGGTATTGTTTGGTGGATAAAGAAGTTGCGCCCTGAGCTAAAAGTTATGACCATAAGTACCGTTTCGCAAGACACCATCTCCGACCTTAGCAAAGAGTATCTCAACAGGGCCGATTTTATTTTGGTTGTCCCCGAAAATATGACCAAAACGAATAGGAAGTGATGAAAGAGGAAGATGAATGAAGAAGGCTATAAAAATGGTAACTGCTATTCCACTTTTGCTAGAGTAAAAATAAACGAAGTACCTTTACCCAGCCTGCTTTTAACTCGAATTGTTTCGTTATGCGCCTCGAGGATATGCTTTACGATAGCCAAACCAAGCCCCGTTCCGCCCTGCTCGCGTGAGCGGCTTTTGTCGACTCTATAAAACCTTTCGAATACACGAGAGATGTCACTTTCAGCAATTCCAATACCATTATCGTTAACTTCGATATAGATTTTATGCCGATCTTCATCAAAAGAAACTTGTGTTCGTCCATCGGCTTTACCGTAATAAATAGAGTTGGTGATTAAGTTTGCCAATACCTGAAACACTCTCATCTTATCGGCATTAACAAGTATTGGCTTTTTGTACTTTTTATCAAAACAGAGCTTAATTTCCCTCTTTTTAGCTCGAATCTCCTGCGCTTCAAAAACTTCCTCAACTAGCTGAACGATATTGAACTCTTCGCGTTCAAGTTTTAATTCGCCCGCCTCGTGCCTTGAGATAGTTTCCAAATCCTCAATTATTGATATTAAGCGGTTGATACTCTTTTCAGTTCGTTCGAGGTATTTCCGGTTAATGTTAGGATCTTCTAAACCACCATCCAATAAGGTTAAAACGTAACCCTGAATATTAAAAATTGGGGTTTTCAGCTCATGCGATACATTTCCAAGGTACTCCTTGCGATACTTCTCCATCTCCTTGAGCCTATCAATCTCGCGGGTTTGGTTACTGGCAAGTGAAAGAACCTCCTGATTAACTTTATTTATAAGATTATAGGAATCTAACTCTGATAAGCCCTCGGAAGTCCAGTTAACATTATCGAAAAGAGTACGAGCCCTTTCGGTGCTCCCTCTTTTTAAAATGAGGTTAGTGCTAAAGTAAACAAATACAAAAACAACAAGTATTGTAGCAATTGGGTAGATGTAGATGTATTCGCTCTTCCCACTAATAAAAATGAGAATTATTGCCGCAGATATTACAGCAGCAGCAAGGGCTATGTAAACTGAGATCTCTTTTCGAAGGGAAATTTTCATGTTATAAGGTTGAGGTTAAGGTTAAGGCTAAGACTTAAGGTTAAGGTTGAGTTAAAACTTTAACCTCAACACAATTACTTATTACCCAAAAGGCCTGATTCCATATACTGCTTAAGCAGCTTGGTGATGTATTTACCAACGATATCAAACTCAAGGTTTACAACGGTACCCACTTTAAACTCATGGAAGTTTGTATGCTCGTAAGTATAAGGGATAATAGCAACCTGAAATGTGTCGGCTTTTGAGTTTACCACGGTAAGACTAACTCCATTTACCGAAACGGAACCCTTTTCAACTGTAATATTTCCAACCTTTGGATCATACTTAAAAGTGAAATACCAGCTACCATCAGCTTCAGTAATTTCGGTACAAATAGCGGTTTGATCGACATGCCCCTGAACAAGATGCCCATCTAAAAGGCTATCAATCTTCATGCTACGCTCAAGGTTAACCTTATCGCCAACCCTTAGCAGACCGAGGTTTGATTTCTCAAGAGTCTCCTTTATAGCTGTAACAGTATAAGTATTCCCCTCTTTCTTAACAACGGTAAGGCAGACGCCATTGTGCGAAATGCTCTGGTCGATCTTTAAGCTATCAACAAACGAACATGAAAGAGTGATGTGTAGGTTTTCTTTATCCTTTGCCAACCCAACAACTTTAGCGGGTTCTTCAACAATTCCTGAAAACATAAAATTGGATTTTATAATTTATGCCTCAAAGGTAAAAAAACGAATCAATATGAAGTTATTTCAAGTAGATTCTGTTTGAGATAGCGAAAAAAGAAAAGGCTGCCGAAGGGCAGCCTTTATAATATTGTATTACCTCCTAATTATAGGTTGTAAACGATACCAATGTTAATACCAAGTGCAGTTGTAGCTTCACCTTCGGTCATAATGTAATGATACTTTGCATTAACATCAAGACCAAGTTTATCGCTAAAACCATACTCAAAACCAACGGTTGGAGCAAAGCCTAGATCGCTTTCGCTAACAGAAGCACCGCCACCAGAAATTTTTGTAATATAATAACCAAGATCAATACCAGCATAAGGTTTGAAACCTTCGGTACCAAAATAGTAGGTAAAACTACCAGCAACAGGCATCATAGAGAAAGTAACACCGCTGATTTTAGTTTTAGGTTGCATCATAATATAACCTAGGTTAGCACCAACAGCCATTTTGTCGTTAAGCATGTATTTACCACCAACGTTGAAACCGTAGCTGAATTTGTAAAAATCAGCTGCATCTCCCATAGGGTTTAAAAGAGAAGCACCACCAATAAGTTTAATCTGTGCATTTGCAACAAAAGCAAAAAGAACAACAGCAACAGCTAAAGTAATTTTCTTAATCATAATTGTTTTTTTTAAGGTTAATAATTGAAATCAAAATTATAAAAATTTATGAATAACAAACATATTGTTAAAACTATTTTAAAAGATTTTAGCTAAAATCAGGGATGCATGCAGACATAAATCGTGCCATTGATGTATTGGCAGGTTAGCTTTATCCTATTATTACACCCATCCGCCAAAATCCGAAAAAAAGTAGAATATATCAAGCTACATTTGTTTGGATCAACATGTTTACTATTAACCAAAGGGTTATTTGCCCAGTTTCGGGCTTTAATATTATAGTGTATTTTTATTTTTTATATATGCTTTTGAATACCAAATCATTATATTTGTTGGTTTATGAATTGTAATATATTATGGTTATACCAAGTATTATTATTTTTCTTAATTAAAAGTTCCTTATTTTCAATTAACGCTGTAAGCTAAACGAATTTCTATATGAATAGTCACATCCCCACCAGAAGATCTTCCCTAATAGTTGGATTTATAGATATTAGGATAAATAAAAAAAAGGATAATCATGCGGTTTCGAGATTAATTGGCACTTCTCGAGTAAAAAGGATTGTCTTTTTGCTTTTTGCTTTAATAGCAACGCATTTTGTCTCGTTTGGGCAAGTTGATGGAGATTATCAAACTCTCGCGGCTGGGACTTGGAGCGCAAACACAACTTGGCAAGTGCGAAGCGGAGGGGCTTGGGTAAATTGCCTTGCAGGGGATTATCCCGGAGCAAATGCTGGCGCCGGAGTTGTATCCATTCGAAATGGACATAATGTTACTCTTGATGTTTCTCCGGCCAATGCTATTGCTTCTCTTGCTGTTGCCAGCGGAGCAACAAATACTATTTTAACAATACCAACATCTTATACCCTATCTGTTACAGGCCAAACGTCTATTTCTGCAAACACGGCAGGAATCAATAAATCAATACTAATAAATGGAGGAACGTTTAACACTGCAAGTATAGCTTTAAATGGTGCTGCGAGCCCTACTGCTGATGCTTTTCTAGAACTCTCTTCTGGTGTTGTGAATGTATCAGGAAATATCCATGGAAATCAAAGCTCTACAAGAACCTACATTTTATTCACTTCGTTGGGAACCGGAACGCTAAATATTGGTGGCACAATAACAGGCGGAGGTATTACAAGCACTATTGGTGGAGGAACGACTCCCACATCAGGTACTATTAATTACTCTTTATCAGGCGATCAAACAATTGGTGCTTACATATACAACAACTTAACTTTTTCAGGAAGTGGGATTAAGTCCATAAGTTCAATAGATGTTACCGGAATCCTATCTTTAGAAGGCACATCAACCGTAGCTGTATCTGGGACACTAAATTTCTGGGCAAATTCAACCCTACAGTACAAAGGGTCGGCAACCCAAACAACAGGGGTTGAGTTTCCTGCAACATTCAACAGAACTGGAGGTGTAATAATTGATAATTCAAATGGCGTTTTATTGGGTAGCTCGAAAACAATATCTTATGCACTAAATCTAAAGAGCGGGGCTCTATCAATTGGTAATAATACGTTAACCCTTAATGGCAACTTGACCTATTCGGGGGGTTCACTGACTGGCGGTGCTAGCTCATCTCTAATATTTGGTGCTGGAACCGCAATAAATCCGCTAGATGCAATTTTAGGTGGTTTAAACAATTTTACTACTAGCCGTAATATTACACTTGGAGCCAATCTTTCTATTGCAGGTAATTTAAGTATAATTGGCTCAACACTTGATCTAGGCTCATATACCTCCGATAGAAGTGCCGTTGGTGGCACTTTGAGTTTAGATGCTACAAGCTCATTGCTCATTGGCTCTACAAATAGTTTCCCAGCAAATTATACTACAAATACTCTTACTGCAGGTTGTTTAGTAAACTACTATGGAGCAGCTCAAACCGTCCAAAATCTTACTTACTCTAACCTTACCCTTTCAGGTTCTGGTTTAAAAACGCTAACAGCAACACCAGCAGTTAATGCAATCCTTTCTATGGAGGGTACTGCAACTGCCTTTAATGCTCCAAACTATGGTGCTAATGCGACTTTGCGCTATATGGGATCGGCAGCACAAATTACAGGCCCTGAATTTGTTACACCTTGGGCAGGAACTGGAGGCGTTAGAATTGAAAATGTAAACGGAGTTACACTAAATGCAATTAAAACCATAAGTCCTACCTCTTCATTGACAATTGGAGGATTAGTATCTAATAGTATATTCAGCGATGGGGGTAATCAAATAACCTGTACTGGAACCTTAAATCTTACTTCAGGAACCCTTAAATTGGGGGCAGGAACTGCAACTACATGGCCATTATTTGGAACAAGAAACATTGCAAACGGTACTACAGTTGAATATGCTAGTGGTGCAGCACAATCTATTTCAGTAGTACCCGCCTACCGAAACTTAACATTTTCAGGTGCTGGAGTAAAAACAGTAGCCGCAGCAAGCACTCTTTCAGTTGCCGAAAACTGGGATGTTAATAGCCCAACAACATTAACAACCACTGCAATAGCAAATGTAACTGGCAATATAACGGGTACTGGGGCCATAACAATGACTGGGGCTGGGGCAATAAACGTGAGTGGAAATTTTTCAAATTCAGGCGTTTTTACACCTAGTACAAGTACTGTTAACTATAATGGAACTATCCAAAATATTAAAAGTACAACATATAACAACCTCACCACGTCAAACGGTGGGACAAAAACGCTACTGGGTGACGCAAGCGTTACAGGAACACTTACTCTAACATCGGGTGTTTTACAACTTGGTAATAGAAATTTAACCGTTGCAACAATAGGTGCTGGAACATTTACCTCCACAAATATGATTGCAACAGATGGTACAGGCTATTTAATTCGTACAGCAACCTTAGCAGCAACACTTTATCCAATTGGAGGGGGTGGCTATTATTCACCTGCATCAATATCAGAGGTTGCCCCAGCAGGTACAATAAGTGCTAGGGCCGTTTCATCAAGTTCATTAGATGCCAACTTAATTAAGAAATACTGGGATGTGTTAACTAGTGTTGTAGGTAAAACGACAACTGCAGCATTTACTTTTGACCCCGCCGAGGGTAGCATTGGTACAAATATTTGGTATAAACCTAATGCTGGTGTTTGGCAAACTCCTCCACCTCTTCCTGCTACCTCCACGTTTGGTGGAAATATTTTTACAGTAAATGGAACGCCTATCAATACAACCACAGCAACATCATGGTCAGTTGGGGGAATCCAAAGCCTATACTCATACAAGTCGGGTAGCTGGACAGATCCTACTACATGGACATCAGACCCTAGTGGAACTACACAACAGGGAACAGCAATTCCAGGCGACTATGATGTTGTTGAGATCCTTTCAGGGCGCACAGTTACGCTCCCTGGAAATGTTACTTCCACAAATCTTAGCCTTACTATTAATGCAGGTGGTATTTTAGATCTTTCTACTTACACCTTTCCTACACTAACATCTTTAAGTGGGCAAGGTACCTTAAAAATTGCTTCGGCATATTTCCCCACGGCAACAACTAATAACTTTACCATTGTTGATGGTGGTACAGCAGAGTATACCAACACCTCAGATTTTACAATACCTGCTATAACATTCAACCATTTGCGAATTAATGCACCTGGTCGCATTGCAACACAGCTAGGAACAATAACTTTGAATGGAGATTTACATGTAAAGCAGGGTACATACCAGATAAACGATGGAACTGCAAATAGGAGATCCTTAACCATTAACGGCAATGTAACCGTTGATGCTGGTGCATCTTTAACTGTTGGTTTAGGGAATACAGTAACAGGAACTACCGATCCATTACTTGTTCCAGCAGGAGTAGCTGCTCCTCCATTCACCGATTATTACAACACAAAAACTCATCGAGTTGTTATTAAGGGAGACTTTACAAACAATGGTACTGTAAAATTTACAAATCAGTCAAATCCTGTTTACAATGCATTTCCAGCAGATGGTGCCGCTACAGTTTATTTTCAGGGATTAACAAATAATACTCTTACCTGTAACGGTGTCTCAAATTTCTATAATTTAGTTCTTGACAAGGGAACCGATCAAACCTTCTCTTTATCAATATATTCAACAGCCTATTCTAACTTCAAACTATTTGGTGCTAATAATGCAGTCATTGAAACCTCAGTTGCTAATCCGAATGTTCGAAAAGCGCTTTGGATACGGAATGGGACTTTAACATTAAAAGGATTAGTTGTAATTCCTTCGCTTTCTGAAGGTATTGCAAATGCTATGCCTACAAGTGATTTCTTCATTCCTTCTACAGGAGCTTTGCTGCTTGATGGCCCTAGTGTAATTGTTCTATCTACTGCGGATAATTTCGCAGAGGTTAATGCTGCATATGGTCTATCTGTTGCCGACAATGCAACTTATGGAATAAATGATGGCACAACACCCACTGTTGGAAGTGGCATATCAATACTAGGTAGGCTTGAGCTAATGGATGGCTATCTATCAACCCGAGAATCTGCTGGTTTACGCTACTGGAGCTATGCCTCAGGTCAATTTATATTAAACAATGGTACTGTAGATACTAAGCAGTTTAACAACCCTGAGGGAACGAATGTTGGCCTTGTTGGCTACTCCCAATATGGCGGTAATATACTAATTCGTGGTCGATTTAGAAATGCTATAACATATACACTACCAACCGCACTTCCTGGCGACCTAGCTATACCCACATTAAATACCGCTCGACAAATAAGCGGTATTGTTGGTGTTGGGGGTGTTGGAGCATTCCATGTAAACGATAATAGTGCTAGTGGATATACTGTTTCAGGAGGTACAATGAGCATATATGATGTTTGTGGAAATACAGCCTTTTTTGTAGGCTGTCCAAAATCAAACATTAATGTAACTGGGGGCACTGTTCAAATTATCCCAACATCAGGTACAGTATTTGGAAACCGTGTTTACGAAATAAACACTCTGGCTCCTTTTGGTAATTTGATTGTAAATAGAGTTAACGGTCCTAACGTACAGCTAATTACTAACCCTTTGGTGGTATTAAATGACTTTACTCTCCAGTCTGGGACATTTGATGCTAACAGCCTAAATTTAACTATTGGAGGTAATTTCACAATTGCTAGTGGAACAACCTATACCACAGGAACAAATATTACAAAGCTAAACGGTACAACAGATCAAACCTTTAGTGTTGATCTTGGTGCTGCTTTAGCATTAAGCTCTTTCACAATTGATAAACCTGCTGGAGTTGCTGTAAATTTTGCTGGTTCTCAAAAAACGATAAATGTTTCGGGTAACTTTAGACTTGCCCTTGGAACTCTTTATGATAATGGCAATACCATCAATTTGTCAACAGGGGTATACAATTCTGGCATTCATACAGGTACTGCAGCAGGTAAAATTGTATTAAACGGAACCGCTGCACAAACAATTGATGGAGGTGGTGTATTTAATAACCTTGAGTTAAACAATAATACAGCAGTTGCAGCCCCCATATCCTTAGCGGCAAATACTACAATAAACGGGGTGCTAACTTTTTCAAGAGATAAACTTTTTAATATTGGCATCTACAATTTAAAGTTAAATGCAAACGCAACCATATCAAATGGAGGTACTCTAAGATATATTCAAACTGCAGGGAATTCTGGAGATGGAGGAGTCACTAAAGTATACTCAACAACATCAACTTCGTTCGTTTTCCCAATTGGTGCACCAACAATTAATCCTATTAGAGCGGTTAAATATACTCCAGCAACCATTGGTTTCAGCTCCAACCCCACAACCTATGGCTCGGTAACAGTTATACCGGGTGGTTACGAACATCCTGCTACCACATCAGTAGTTGCGCAAAGCTTAACCTATTTTTGGAGGGTAAAATCCTCGGGCTTTGCAGGCATTGTGGCAAATTCAGTAACCCATTCATTCCAATATGATGACCTAGATATCGTCGGTGCTGAAGCAAGTTACGTTCCAGCACTTTATGACCGAACCGCTTTCACATGGAATATTGGAACTACTGCTACTCCCCCAATGAATAATGGTACAAACACATTTAATGATTGGACTACTCCTGGCGATAGCAGAAGTATACTGGATGCTGATTATACTGCAGGCCTTGCTTCATCATTTGGAACTCCCACTAAGTTTTTCAGCATTGCAACTGGAGCATGGAGATCTAATACTACTTGGTCCTACACCTCTGGAGGTTTGGCTGTTCCCGCAGGAGCCGTTGCAGGTGTTAACTACCCGGGTGACAACAGTATTGTGATAATTGAAAATAACAACACTGTGAGCTTTGGTACACCACCGAACTATTTAACTAATGCAAATACCGAAACTAATAATTGTGCAAGCTTACAAATTCGATCGGGAGCTACTTTAGATACCAGGTATAACCCGGGTAGTAATTTTGGAATGGTACTTTCTCATCCTAGTGGAAATGGGAATTTTAGAGTTACCACTAGCAGCGCTACAGGATCCACGATAATTTTTCCATCTGGTGATTTTTCCGATTTTAATTCTAATCGTGGAACAACGGAGTTTTATACTACAAATGCTGCATCAAATACAATTTATAGATTACCAACAAATACCGACACTTACGGAACGGTTATTGTTTCTCCTTTAGGGGGATCCAATATGGCATTCCCGAATATAGGAACAGTTAATATCCTTGGAGATTTAATAACTCGAGGACAAAATACTGACTCATGGCTTTGTATGACCTGGGGACCTTCGCTTCCAACACCTGGCGCAGTCCCTGTTGCTAAAACCATGAATATTAGAGGAAGTATGCTTATTCAAGGTGGTTCATTTATTTTTGTGGCAACAGGTGCTAATGCGCAAAAACTCATAATCGACGGAGATTTAATCGTTAGTCCGGGTGCTGGTCTTGATATAGCACCGTTTGGGGGCACCAATTCATCCAATTGTTCAATAGATATTGGAGGTAATTTTATTAACAATACAAACAATGATAAGCCCTTAGCAGGTGGTTGGGCTGGTGGAAGGGTTCGTCTATATAATAATGCAACAAACAATTGCGTTTTAACCTTTTTTGGAAATACTCCATCATCATTCACAAATACTGGTTTGACACCAGCTACAGGTAGCACGCCAATTACAAATCTTGGCTATATGATTGTTAATAAGGGTTCGTCACAAACTCCAACCTTAACTTTTAATATTAGTGGAACATTAACGCAAGGGTTAACCGATAACTGGCTAACATTACAAAATGGTACTTTAATTTATAGTCGTACTGGAAATTTAGCAATTAACACAACAACCGATTTTACAATCCCCGCAACCGCTGGATTGACTGTCAACACACCATCAAATGTTAATATTTCGAATAATGCTGGTTCTGAGACATTGTACTTAAACGGTAAGTTAAGGGTTCAAGCAGGGAATGTTTATATTGGCCCTGCTGGTAATACTGCAAATAATGCTGATGTTGAATATTCTGATGGTGGTTTCTCCGAAATTGAGGTGTCGGGTGGAAACCTATTTGTTAATGGTCAAATACGAAGACCGCTAGGCACAACCAATGGTAACTTAAAGTTCACTCAAAGTGGTGGCAACATTTATATTTATGGAAATAATCCACTTGCAACAAATTTAGTTAGAGCAAAACTTGAAGTGGTAAATAATGGAAGTGCATTTAATATGTCGGGCGGAACGTTATATATTGTTCGCGGAGGAGGAACTACTTTTGGTGATTTATTCTTACGCCCGCAAAATTCAACGGTAACAGGAGGTGACATTGTCTTTTCCCAAACCCCTGCAGGTGGAACAACTATTGATGCAGTTCAATCATACTCCCTTGATGCTAATACACCATTAAACAATATTACAATTACAGGAAAAACAGCAGCAACGGCTCGTAATGCTACGGTTACACTTATGGTAAACCCATTGATTCTTAATGGAAACCTAACATTAAGTAATAACCGCAGTTTTCTTGATGCTAAGCTGAATAGTAATATTCCAATTACCATAAAAGGGAACTTTACCAATAACGGAACTTATACTCCACAAAATAACCTTACAACATTTAGTGGGAATACTCAAATAATTAACGGAACCACAACACCCATAATTTTCTATGATTTAACAATTAATCCAATTACTTCGGTTACCTCAACTACTAATAATCTAACTGTTCAAAATAATCTGATTTTAAGTTCAGGTACATTTGATTGCACAGGAAGACAGGTTAGCGTTGCTGGTGATTTCATAAATAATGGTAGATATACCGATGCAAATGCTGTAAATACGGGTGTTCGTCTTAATGGAACTACTCTTCAGTATATATCAGGAACAGGTTCATTTGGTAGACTAGAAATTAATAATGCCTCAGGAGTGGAGATAGACAATGATATTACATTGCAAGGAAACCTTTTGTTAACAAACGGGGTTTTGAATATAAAGCAGCACCTTTTAACCCTTGGACAGAATAGTATAATTGAAGGACCACAAGTACTTACAACATGGGGTTTAACTAAAATGATAATTACCGATGGCGTTTTTAGCAACATCGGTCTTAAAAAGTTTTTTAGTTCAGGCTTAATCTCCTTTATCTATCCAATTGGTACTGCTGGTAAATATACACCTGCCATTCTATCGGCTACAGCCAGTGGATCTGTTGCATCGATTCGTATAAACAACATTAACGCTAGTCATCCCTCAATAACAGATAAGGATAATGCTTTAAAATACTTCTGGGAGGTTGAAAGTAGCGGTGTTTCGTCCTTTACAGGAAGTCTAAAATTCTACTACTTAGACGAAGATGTTGTAGGCGGACCAGAAAGTAGCTATAAAGCATCTCGCTTAATAGTACCTGATGGTAGCTGGAGCAAAACAATAAAGATAGTCCCAACAACTAATGAGTTAACCTTCGACTTTGGTCCAGATGAAATTAACCTTTGTGGAGAATATACAGCATGCAACGATTTAGCAACTCCTCAAAATGTACCAGAATTTATAACAAACAAAAGTGGGGATTGGAATGATAACTCCATTTGGACTCAAACCAATACCCCAGAATACACTTTAGCACCGGGTACTGGACCTAATGGATTTATTGTTGTAATTAGAGAAGAAGATGTGGTAACTACAACTACAAACTATTGCTCAGCATATAAAACAACCATTAATGGGACTCTGAGGGCGTTATCTCCAACTTACGGTCACAACTTTGGTACAGTTACTGGCAATGGTACACTATACCTAAATAGCGGATTGTTCCCTGCTGGTCGATTTACCGATTTTTTTGATTGCGTAAATGATGGAACGCTCGAATATGGTGGAAATACAGATTATGCTATTGTTGCCGACCTGTTTGATCACTTACCAAACCTACTTATTTCTGGATCTGGTACTCGTATATTACCGGATAAAGACTTAACTATATGTGATACACTTCAAATTGGTACAGATACTGATAATCCGATTTTGGATAATAGTGTAAATAATAGAAAACTAACAATCTACGGAACAATCTTAAGAAAAAATACTAGCGTATTTAAAGCAGGAACGGGTTCAAATGCGACTGTAACATTTGGAGGTACTACATTACAAAGTGTTGGTGCGTTCGAAGGAACCAGTAGTTTTAATAACCTTGAAGTAAATAATAATCAAGGTATTTCTATTAACTCAAGTGAGAATGTTGAGGTAAATAACAAATTACTACTAACCAGTGGTTTAATTAATACTACCTCAACAAATAAACTTACAATTACAAATACGGCTGTAAATTGTGTAACTCCTGCAGGAGGGAGTGCTACATCGTATGTAAATGGTCCCTTAATTAAAAAAATTATTCAGGGTGATAATTTCCTATTCCCAATAGGTAAAGATAATACTGCTGGTAATAAATTAAGTGTTTCAGCTACTGCTACTGGTCCTTTGTTATGGTCGGCAGAGTATTTTGAGCCAAACCCAACTTATCAAAGCCTTTCAGCACCACTACAAGGTGCAAGTGCAAAGGAGTTCTGGACTGTGAAAGCACCAAGTGGCAGTCAAGCCTTTATTAATATTAAATGGGATCCAACAAGTGATGTAACCCCATTAATTACACCAAAAGCCGATATTAGGGTTGCTCGTTATACTCCAGGGGCGCCTGGCACATGGGGCGCCTTATCAACCAATTCGGTTGGCGATAACTTCAACGGTACAGCATCAACAACTATTTTGGTAACATCTTCAGCTACCGGATCGGATGATTATACACTTGGAAGTTTAAGCCTTTTAAAACCAAGAGCTAAATTAACCCCAGGTTCATCAGGCGTTTGTGGTACCGATGGTATACCAATTACAATTACGAAACCAGTTCCTACACCTTTTGATTACAGAATTGGCTATTCTGTTGATGGTGGTGCAACTCAGTTCATAACTATCAATGCGTTAACAGCATTGCCATACAAAATACCTACAACAGAAAATATGTCTGCTCCCTACTCTAGAGTTTATAACCTAGTTAGCTTCACTTATAATAACCCAGGCGGACCTGTGGCAGGAGTGGTTGATGCAACTCCTGTTACAGCATACACAAGACCTACGACAGCTAATGCAGGGCCCGATCAACCCGGTATTTGTGGTGTTACAACAACAACGTTGGCTGCATCACCTATTCCTCCACCTTCGATAATTGGAACAGGGTTATGGAGTGTTGTAAGCGGTTTAGGAGGAACTGTAATTACACCTAGCAGTCAAACAAGTTCATTTATTGGTCAAAACGGTAGGTCCTATACTCTAAGATGGACCGTTAGCAATGGTACATGTAAATCAACAGACGATGTTGTGGTAAACTTCACAATTAAACCTAACAAGCCTACAGCGCCTACACCACAAACATTCTGTGCAGGTTCCACAGTAGCAAATCTTGTTGCTACTCCACCTGCCTTGAGCACCGTTGACTGGTATGACGCTGCTACTGGTGGTACTAAATATGCTACAACAACATCTTTAGCAGATGGAACCTATTATGGAGAATCCTATAGTGGTGCTGGTTGTTCAAGTACATCACGTGTTGCAGTTGTTGTTAATGTAACCCCGGATGTAGGAACTCCTGCATTTACATTAGGAGGTACCTCAACTCGCTGTCAAGGATTAAGTACGATAAACTATGGAGCCTCGGCCACAAACACTACAGGAATAACATACTCATTAGATGGCGCAAGCATTGGAGGAGGAAATACTATTAACGCAAGTACAGGTGATGTTACCTTTGCTGCCGGATGGATCGGAACTTCAACCATAACAGCTTCTGCTGCGGGATGTAATGGCCCATCTTTAGCATCACACGATGTTACAACGATTGCTTCACCAACTGCATTGATATCTCTTAGCCCTGATCCAACATGCGATGGTGATGCATTGCTAATAACAGTAACATTAACAGGAAGTACACCAAATGATTTTGCATTTGATATTACTAAAGATAATGGTATTACAGCTGTCACAACTCCATTCTCTGAGCCGAGTTATAAAAGTTTGATTTATAATAATACGGATAATCCATTATGGTTTAATGATGGGCTTGGTACCGTATGGAATGAATACACTTACACGGTAACCAATCTTGTAGATAATACGAGTGGTTGCTCAGGGGCGGATGCGAGTGAAACAGTTACTGTTTACGTTAAACCCGTAACTGGTCCACAATACCATATTTCTAACTCTTTTGGGTATTAGATTTTTAAATTAGCTTGATTAAAAAGGGTGTCTCGTAAGTTGAGACACCTTTTTTATTCGCAATAGCTCACACCTGTGAACCGAGCTTGCGAGCTCGCCGAAGGCAATGCAGGAGTTTAGTCCTAAATTATAGTTAGCAGACTAGATGCCCGCATGCGCGGGCATGTATTACGGCTAAGTTTAACTTTCTCGCACTCACACCTGCGCAGGCAGATGTCGAGTCAAAGACTTTTAATTCAGTATAAGATGTACATGATAAGCCTTGAAGACTGTATGCCCGCCTACGCGGGCATGTTTTACGGGGGATTATCCTTTATAACACTCCCACTAATGGAGGAGTCTACTCAAAAAAACAACCATCCGCAAAAATCAAGTTTTGATTTTTATTAAGTTTACTTAATGAAGAAGTATTACGTGTACATACTTGCAAGTAAAAGAAACGGAACTCTTTATATAGGGTTTACAAATGATATTGAAAGAAGGGTTGGGGAACATAAGAATAATGCAAGGCAAAGCTTCACTTCTAGGTACAAAATTTACATGTTAGTATACATCGAAGAATTCAATAACTCTTATGATGCATTTCGCAGAGAACGTCAAATGAAAAAGTGGAAAAGGGATTGGAAGTTAAAACTTATTGAAGAGAGCAATCCCGATTGGGAAGATTTAGCAGAGAAGTGGGGTTAATATCTCTTGACTAGATGCCCGCCTTCGCGGGCATGTTGTACGGGGGATTATTATTACCATAGGGGTATCTTTGACTGGATGCCTGTCTGCACAGGCATGTTGGTGCGGAAAGATTAATTCTCCTATACTCACTCCTGCGCATGCAGGAGTCTAGTCCTAAATTATTATATGCTGACTGGATGCCCGCATGCGCGGGCATGTGGTACGGGGGATTAATAATATCTTAGGCTGGTTGCCCGCCTACGCGGGCAAGTTATTAGAACCCAATATTCAACCCTGCTGTAACAATTAGGTTGTCGCCTTGAAAGGATTTTGGAGTATACAAATCGAGGTAATGTTGTGCCGTTTTCCCATCAACATCATAGCCTTTTATGCTACTTTTTGAAACGTTAAGATATAACCACGAATCGTGTATGAACTCCCATCTTGAAGTAAATGAAATAGTAATATTTTTCCATGTTACATCTTTCATAAATGGGTACAAGTCAGCATTGCTCCCCGTTGTGTAATCATACTCATTGCCATGTCGAGCATAGGTTATATCTCCTCTTAAAAGCACTCCCCTAAAAGGACGAACATCGATGGCTCCATAAATCTCATCAGAATTATCCCTCAAATAATGCCCAAGGTTGAATTTATTTGTCTCAAATGTAGTTGTTGGTACTCGATGCTTATATACAACAGGATTTGACCTAAAGTATTCAGCAGTAATGGAAACATTCCGAACTGGCCAGTTCGATAATCGAGTTCCTCCTTTTATTGAAACAAAGTTTAACCGATCCGGATCCTTTATTCGAGTAACAGAGAACTCATCAATAAAAATAGTAGTGTATAAATGCAAATGATTTATCATCCTTAAACTTAAATCGAAAAACATTTGTGAGTTCTGATTATCTATTCCATGACTATTGGTATGATCAATAGATTTGTAAAACATTATGGGTATAAGATAGGCTGGCTGCACCTTAGAATCTGCATATATTATAGAGTTCCCAACCGAAAAAGCAATACCCTTAATGGGTCGAAATGTTAGCATGTTAGCAGCAATGTACTTATCACGATAAACAGATCGGAAATCACCAGTTGAAGAAGTGTAAGAGCGACTGCTATCAATAACCTCTGAAACCAGCCAACCATGAATATAGTTTAACTCAAACCATTTTACAGGTTTAAGCTGAAGTTTTATCATTGCAAATGATGGCGTTCGACCCGAAAAAATGGATGCCCCATGGTAATTGGTTCCCCATTGAACTTGATCCTTAACCAATCCAAAAGATCCCCACTTCCACCCATAAATCACACCGCCCCGCATCTCGGAATAATCACCTCCTCCAATATTTGTGGGTGCCGATTTGTAGTTTCCACCTTCGGTTTGAGTGAAGTATAATGGTGTAGCCAACATTTCCGTTTGGGAGTTATCGCGTAAACTGGCATATATTGAGATATTACCAATGCTACCCCATGCCTCTGCCCCACCCCAAGTATGCATTATCTTATTGCCACCGGAGAGATACTCGCGAATACCCCAGATGGGCTTCACAGAAAATGTAAATATCGAATCTTTATAGTGCAAGCCCAGTGGAAGTAATCCAAGATTTAGAGTTGGTTCCTTTGTTATTAAATTACCCTTTTTAGTATCAGTATATACGTTTCGACCTTTAACTCCAAAAAACTGATATTGCCTAAGGTAAAAATCCAACTCTCGCTGCTGACGAGTTGATAGTTGCGAGCGTAAACCATCGACCTGAGTCAAACATTCCAAAATAAAACTATTCGAAAAAGGTTTTACGGTCGAATTAATAGCAATTAACCTATCGTTGGCCAACTCGTCGAGAAAGTCATAAATGGCCTCGTTACGGAAGGAAACAGGAACCTCTTGCCCCTTTAAGCTAACCCAAGCTAGCATTATAACAAATGGGATTAATATCGTTTTGTGTTTCAAAGTTGTTCGATTTGTTTTAAAGATGCAATTTATCGTTTTAAAATAAAAAATAAGGTGTGTTTAAAAGAATGATTAAAAAAACAAACAAAATTGAAATTTAATGGTTCATTATAGGTTAACATATGTTGTTAATTGTGAACTCAATATGAAATAATTTGTAAAAATTGATAAAATTAATCTGTATCTTTTTTAGCAATTCTTCGTAAGATTATTTTAATCTGTATAACATTAGTATTCATTCAATTAATTGTTGATACAGTTTTTAAAGAGCCATTTTCGGCTGTTTTTTTAAATAAACAACGCTTTGGCTTTTATATTTTACTAGATATTAGCCGTTTATATGTGATGGCGTTGTTTTTGAAAGAGTAAAAGGTTAAGGTAATGAAATAGTATGAGAAAAATATTTTACCACTTCGCCAAGCTTTTAGTAATAGAATTAATATTACTCGCAGGCAATAACAACCTTATAGCCCAAACAGGGCCTGGAGGTGTTGGTAATAGTACAGGATCAAATGGACAACCAAAAAATATTATTTGGTTAGATGCATCCTCGCTTGGATTGGCTAATGGTGCCGATGTTTCATCTTGGACCGACCTTTCGGGAAACGTTAACCATGCCACACAGGCAACTACCAATAATATGCCAATAATGGTAACTGGTATTGTTAATGGGAAACCAATTGTACGATTTAGGCCAACAACACCCAATAGAACACAAACATTTCTCACTTACAATGGAAGTCCATTAATAGGATCGGAGTATTCGATATTCTCTGTTGCTGCTCGTCGATCGTTAGGATTTAAACTTGTGCTTGGCGGAACTAGCACCAATGGTAACCAAAACTTACATTGGGGATGGCGTGATAATACTCAATTCACCTTAGCTCAATACGGAAATGATATTAATAGAACCCTTACAACCATTGCTGTAAGCACATTCTCAACATTTAGTTCTATCCGCAGAAGCACAACCTCTCCATGGGGTAGAGCAATATTTCAGGATGGTGCATTACAGGGAGCTACCGATAATAATATAACGCTACTCTCTGCAAACGATGGTGCTTCTATTGGCAGGCTAACTACAAACTACTACGATATCGATGTGGCAGAGATAGCACTATACTCTACCGCACTAAATGAGGCACAACGTTTAATAGTTGATAATTATCTAGGTGCAAAATACGCATTAACTCTTGGGGCAAATCAATTTTACTCAAACGCCACCTTTAATTACAATGTTGTTGGAATTGGAACTACCGATGGAACTGTGAAGCATTCTGAAACCAGCGGTTCAGGTGGCGGAATTTTACTGAAAGAGGCTGAAAATAGCCTAAATGAAGCCAATGAATTTGTTTTTGCAGGTCACGATAATACAGCAATTGGTGAAGTTGCAACAGATCTTCCTACTTTGCCTACTGGAAATTTAACAGGTCGCTCCCAAAGATTTTGGTATTTAGATAGAACTAACACAACAAGTACAAGCATCAGTGTAGGCTTTAAACTTGCCGAAACAGGCTTGGCTGCTGGAGTTGAGAACCAAATTTTTTATTTATTGTATCGCCCTGGTACTACTGGAGCTTTTTCCACCATTATTGGAGCACAGGGTGTTGCAAGCAATGGGGTTGTTTGGATGAAAGTTTCGAACGCCAACTTAGCCGATGGATATTACACCATCGCCCGAAGCGATCTTACTGGAAGGACATGGTATTCGTACAATACAGGAAATTGGGATAATTGGCAAACCTGGTCGTTGGAGCAAGGTGGTGCCGATATTGTAAACCCTGATATGTATACGCCAACAACATCGCCAACAGCATTAACCGATAAGGTTGTAATTCTTCATCCTTACATTGTTACAGTATCAACAAATAATAAGCAAAACGCATTGCTAAATGTGCTAGATGGTACTATAAACTTTGGAACAACCACCGGTCACAATTTTGATGTAATTTCAGGTCAAGGAACAATAAGGCTTTCGGCCGATAATTTTCCCGATGGCGATGCAACAACGTTTGTAGCTTCAGGTGGAGGAACAGTTCAATACAATGGTTCGGGATATAATCTATCAACTCCTCGTACCTTTAACAACATGGTGGTATTGCTTACAAATACTACAGATGTAATTACACTTTTAAGCAACTATACAACCCATGGTTATGTTAATATTC
This sequence comes from uncultured Rikenellaceae bacterium, assembly GCA_964390565.1. Lineage (GTDB taxonomy): Bacteria > Bacteroidota > Bacteroidia > Bacteroidales > Tenuifilaceae > UBA8529. The sequence continues at coordinate 3,984 of CAYMII010000033.1, read as the reverse complement.
AACGAGGAACACTTCGAATTAACGATGATATAAGCACCAACATTCTAACCCTTGATGTTAATCAGGATTTCACTGTATATAGCGAAGGAAAATTAACTGTAGGTAACGGCAATACCATTGGAACCTATTCTATTCCGGGAACAATGCCAGCCATTGGGCTATATCATTATATCTACCATCAAATCAAAATTGGTGGTAATATGTTAAATGACGGGATAATTAAACTAACCAACCTTAGCGCTCCCGATTATAGCCAATTTGCCAATAACGGAGCTGCTACTCTTACATTTACTGGGGCTTCGAACAATTCTGCAACGTTAAAAAACACCACAGATCTTTACAATCTCATAATTGACAAAGGTATTGATAGAACATTTATACTTGAGGTCAACTCGGACAATCCTAACTACTTTAGACTATATGGTCCAAATAACGTTGGACGAAATGGTGGAGCACCATTCAGCGCAGCTAATCCAGAGGTTAGAAAGGCTTTATGGATTAAAAATGGAACTCTTAAGCTAACTGGAGAAATTATTATACCATCGTTATCTGAAGGCTCCCAAGCAGGGGGAAATGGCGACTATGCTATTCCAGGAAATGGAGGACTATGGATTGCAGACCTCAACGTTAAGGTTTATTCAACAGCAAGAACAGCATCACCAGAACTTATGGTAGGAACCGTTGGTGTTAGCGATGGAACTTCGAATCAGGCGCTTTCGGTTTATGGTGAATTTAGAATATCTGCTGGATACTTTAATACACGTAACTCTGCAGGTTTCATTTTTTGGCCTGATGCCTCGGCTGTTGTAAACTTTGAAGGAGGTTTGTGCGATGTAGCGCAATTTAGAAGCGGTGCAGGAGTTACAGGTGGGAAAACCTCTTTTGTGATGAGCGGAGGAGAATTAATGGTTCGTGGTAATAGACAATTTACCTATAACCTTGATTTTGGCGCTGGTTATCAAGTAAACCCTGATGCAGGTGGCGAAATTACTGCCGCATACCCAAGTTTTGGTATTGTTGACCCGGATGGTGTGTTCCAGATGAGTGGTGGTAAAATATATATTGCCGATGAATCGGGCGATAATGCTTACGCAAGTAATGCATTGTGTATTGAAGTTGATGAGGTAAACCACACCGCTACAGGCGGTACTGTTTACATTTTAATGAATGATGGCAATAACTACGACATTCTTTCTCAAGGCCCATTGTATAACTTAACGTTAAGCAAATTGAGTGGAACTGCCAATGCCAATTTGCACATGGGGAGCAATGTGGTTCTTAACGGAGATTTAAACATAAATTCTTATACAACCCTTTTAGCACGCAGGGAGCATAGTGGATACAATGGCCAAATCAGGAATTTAGAGGTAGCTCGATCGCTTACTATTAGTCCCATCGCTGATTACCGTGCATATAATAACACAACAACCCTTTTAGTAACCTATACAAGCGGACTAACGCTAAACAATACAAATCAGGAGTTCTTTAATCTTGTTGTTAAAAACAACCCAAGTCTTCCTGCAACGCGCAGAACTATTGGCGGAAACACAAATACCGTTACCATTCATAACGACCTAACCATTGAAAGCACTGCCGTTTTACGACATGCAAATAAAAATATTATTGTAAAAGGGAATTTATTAAACTCCGGAACCGTTGAACTTACCGATCCTGTTACAAATACTGGTAATATTCAAATTACAAACCGAGGAATTGTATCAACCATTGCAGTAACCGCCGGAGGCAGTTACACTGCAGTGCCAACAATAACATTGGCTGCGCCACCTGTTGGAGGAACCCAAGCAACTGCTATACCCGTTTTTAGCGGAATACCTGCAGCTGGGAATGCGTTACCATTAACAGGAATAATCATTACCAATAGTGGAAGTGGCTATACAACAGCACCTGTAGTAACCATTTCTGGTGGAGGTGGAGCAACTGCCACAGCCACAATTAATACTAAGCATATAATGGGTGGCGACGGGAATGGTGTATGTGCAAATTTGGAAATTAATGAACCACACCCAAGCGAAGCCTCCGGTAAAGTTGAAACCGTATATTTAACCGAAAACCAAACAGTATCAAACAGGTTAACAATTACCAATGGGATACTCGATTTAAGATCAAAACAGCTTACATTAATTGGTTCACTAGCCAGCGAAACCATAACCAATTACTCGACAACCAAGATGATAAGAACTCTTGGCAAGCATTCCGATTTGGGGTTGAGGCGAAGAATTAGTGGAAACGCAACCTATATCTATCCTTTTGGTATTTACACTATTACTGGTGATGGTACTCGTTATACTCCGGCAAGCCAAGCGATAACTGTTTTTGCAGATGATGGTTATTGCCAACTAAATCCTGTAGATGATGAGTTGCCCACTTTAGCTCCTTCGGCTCAATCAGCTTTACAATACTATTGGAGAGTAAGACACGATAACTTTACAACAGTTCCTAGGGTTTATAACATATTCTATTTTTATAATTCTCCCGCAGGGTATTACCCTGGGGTAGCAAATCCAAACTCGTGGAGGCCTGGAAAAGTTGTAGGAGTAAATAGAATATACGATTTAGGTCCACTTAACTGGAATAATGGGACAAAAGATTTATCGCTCGAATATTCTCACCAAGATGCAGGAACTTCGGGAAATACCCCTCCAATTCTTCAAGAGGGTGAATTTACAACTGGTCATAATACTCGTTTTGCTGGCACTGTGGAGGTTTTCTATTTAAGAGCCGATGGGAACTGGCGAACAAACACAACCTGGTCGTATACAAGAGGGGGTGGTGCTGTACCTGCTGGACGATATCCTCAGGCTGGAGATATAGCTGTAATTCGAAGGTTAGGTGTGAGTTACTCTGGCTTAGTAGAGTTAACCAATGCCGAAGCTGCTGCAAAAGTTCTATTTGATGATGAGAATGGGTGGTCGAGCGGATGTCCTCGCTTATGGTTCTCAAATGCTGCATCATTTAATAGCGCTTTCCCTGTAGTTGAAGTTGCTGAAACGCATCAAGGAGGAACATTAAATTATGAGACCCACGGTGCCGTTATGCAATTCGATTTGTTCACAGGATACGCAGGGCAATTCCCAACTGGAGATTTTGGGGATTTCTTTAACTACCCCAACGCTCTTATTGTATATCGAAACGAAGGTGCAACCAATCCTATAACTTTACCCATATCGGTAACCGAGTACCCTCAAGTTTGGTTTGATCCACCAAATGCAAAAACCTTTATTCTTCCCAATGCAAATGTAACCTTTCATGGGTTGGTAATAGTAACCTACGGTCAAGACCTACAGTTTAACCCCGGAAATAATGCAAGCGCAACTTTCGAGAAACGATTAGATATTGGTCACTCCTTTGGTTCTGGAATTGTATCATTCCCTGGAACAGCTACTGCTGATCAAATAGTTACAGCGGAGAGCAATATAAGGCTTATAAACAATTCACAGCTTAGGGTTGTTAACGCGACTGGGGGAGGAAGAACCCACAAGCTTATCGCTAAAAGTGATATTAGCATGGAGACAGGCTGTACCTTAAATCTTGGCGATGGTAATGTGGCAAATACAAATGTTACACTTGAAGTACAAGGAACAAACAACAATACGTTTACTGGTGCTGGTACTGCCATTGCCGATTTTTCTAGAATTGTATTGAATAAGGGTGCTAATAGAACCCCAACCTTTACATTCAACTGGGATTTTGACCTGAATGGTGCTACAAATGGTGCAACGGCAAATACAAAAGCGCTTGAATTACAAAACGGTACTTTAGTGCTAAATAACTCTGGAATTGATATTACACTTTCTTCAGGCGGTAGTGATTTCGAAATTGGCTCAACAACCGGATTATCAATATTAAATGGTATTGCACGCGTTACTACTGCTGGTAGCAACGGTATTTATTTAGATGGCTACTTAAATATTGAAGGAACAGATGCTGCAAACCAAGGTCAGCTAATACTTGATGGCGGCGTGG
>CAYMII010000032.1:0-44580 GCA_964390565.1 uncultured Rikenellaceae bacterium | reverse complement strand
AAAAAGTGTAAGCTATGTCCCTTTAACTTTGTAAAGGATGTCCCTTTAACGTACCCAATATCAAAGCTGGTTGAAAACATTATAAATAATTGCATGGATCGTGCTTGGAAATCCTACTTCCTAACCTACGATGAGAACGGCATAATAATCTCAGGTGGAAAAAGTCAAGGATTAAAGGTTGGTGATGTTTTCGAAGTAGTTGAAAAAGGTAAAAGCATTAAAAACCCACAAACCGGGATGATGATAGAGTTACCAGGAAAAACTGTTGGCAAAGTTAAAGTAGATCTTGTTGGTGGTGAAACCCCTCAAAATGAGTTTGCAATGGTATCATTTACCGAAGGAGGAATTGATAAACAAAATTTAAATAATTACTATATTAAAGAGATAAAATAATGAAAAAAATATTTTTATTCATCACAGCTGGTTTGATGTTTCTTGCTAGCTGTACAGGGGTTAAAACTGCTTCTACAGGATTAGAAAACGAAACATACCTTGAATTCCTTGGAGACCCAAGTAATTACAAAGGAGGAGTTGATGTAACTGTCGACGAGAAAACAACATTTAAGGCAGAAGTAAATGATCCAACAATTGCTCGCCCTAAAGGTAAACTCTACGCGATTTCAACAGGAACACATAATATATCTGTTTCATATAACTCTAAAATACTTTTCAGAAAACAAATTTTTGTATCAGCTCAAGAAACCAAAAAAATTACTTTACCATGAAAAAACCTTTAATTGGCCTTTTTTTAGTTGTTTTATTTTTTTCATCATGTGTCTCAACACAAACGCTTTATTCATGGGAGAACTATGAGAAAGCAAGCTATAAGTATTTAAAAAATAGCGACGAAAAATCAACACAAGAGCTCATAGCTAATTATGAGAAAATCATTAAGAAACAAACAGGAACACGAGGTGTAGTGCCTCCTGGGGTTTATGCCGACTATGGCTTTATTTTGTTGCAAGCCAATAAAACAGACCAAGGAAAGGCTATGCTTGCAAAGGAAATGGAACTATATCCCGAATCAAAAGTGTTTATTGAACGAATTCTTAAAATGTTAGAACAATGAAAAAGTTTTTTGCAATATTAACGTTAACTGTAGTTGTTCTAACCAGCTGTACAACAACTGCTCCTATCAAGAAAATTGATGCATATAAAGGTATGTATAGTGAGAAGCCGTTAACCATTCTTATTATGCCTCCTATTAATCGTAGTACAAATGTTGAAGCAAAGGAGTATTTCCATTCAACACTTTATATACCACTTTCAAATAGTGGTTACTATGTAATACCTCCATTTTTATCGATGGAAATATTGAAAAAAGAGAGTGCTTATGATTCTGAACTGTTCATTGAAACTCCTCTTGTAAAATTTGGCGAAGTATTCGGTGCAGATTTAGCCCTTTTTACCATTATTCACAAATGGGATAAATCTGGAGTGATGGCTAAAGTTTTTGTTGAGGTTGAATACATCGTTAAATCAACTAAAACCAACGAAATACTATATTCAAGAAGAGGCAATGTTACCTATGATGCAAGAGTATCATCCGGTGCAGGTGGAATTGCTGGGTTAATCGCCGATATAGCAATATCTGCAATTAACACTGCGGCAACTAACTACATGGATGTTGCAAGAGCATGTAATTCTTTCACTTTTAAAGATTTTCCTGAAGGCAAATACAGCCCTAAATTTGATCTTGATAAAGAAGAGTTGGCTGGACCAAAAGCTTTTAATGTACTGTTGAATAGTCAATACAAATAACATCTCTTTTTTAATATAATAATAAAGGCTTCCGAATTGGAAGCCTTTATTATTGTAATCACTTATTTAACTGATTAGAACTTATATACGTTATCAGCAATTAGCTTGTCAGCAATACGACGACGAGCATCTTTTACATTAACACCTGCAACATGAGTTAAGGTCTTAATTGCCTTATTTAGGTTATCAGACTCTTCTCCTTCGATGCTTGAGTAGATTGCATCTTTTGCATTCTTGCGTATATTGCTTGCTGCATCGTAAACGAATACGTCAAGGATATCTCTGTTAACTGCGTTAGCACCCTTTAAGCCTTCTAATTTCTGAACTCTTAATGCAAGTGATTCAGCAATATAAAGGTCCATAATCATATTTGCAAGGTTGTTAACCACCTCTTGCTCGCTCATAAATGTCTTACCAAGAGCCTTGTTTGTGCTGTAAACAGCAAGCATAACCGCTTTCTTGAAGTTCTTTATATAACGAAGTTTTTGCTCAAAGTAGCTCTCGCCTGCTTTTGCGCCATCATTAATACCGTTAAGGTTGTTGTATAGTGCTTCAGCTGGGCCGAATAGGTCATAATCACCTTTAAGAGCACGTTTTGTAGCACTTTCAACAACAAGTAGACGGTTGATTTCGTTTGTTCCTTCGAAAATACGGTTGATACGAGAATCGCGGTAACCCTTATCGATGTTCATCTCGGCAGAGTAACCCATACCACCATGAACCTGAACGCCCTCGTCAACAACGTAATCTAACATCTCAGAACCATAAACTTTAAGGATTGCATCCTCAACAGCATAGTGGCTGATAGCATCAATTGATGCTTTACCATAATCGCAACCTTCTGATTTATATCTATCTAATAGAATATCAACATCTTGACTTACGCGATAGATAGCGGATTCGTGAGCGTATGCTTTGATAACCATTTGAGCAAGTTTATGCTTAATAGAACCAAAGGTTGAGATAAGAGTATTAAACTGCTTACGCTCATTTGAATACTTAACCGCATCAGAAATGGTTTGCTTAGCAGCTCCAATTACGTTTGCACCAAGTTTCATACGACCCATGTGAAGGATGCTTAGCGCAATACGGAAACCTTCACCACGTCCACCAATCATATTCTCAACCGGTACTTTAACATCGTTATAGTAGATTTGAGTAGTTGATGAACCTTTAATACCCATCTTGTGCTCATCTGGACCAATTACAACACCTGGCCAATTGCTCTCAACGATGAAAGCGCTTAAAATGCGGTCGTTATCGATTTTAGCAAAAACAACTTGTGTATCGCTGAAACCACCGTTGGTAATCCACATCTTTTGTCCGTTAAGGATATAATGCTTTCCATCTTCGGATAGTTTAGCATTTGTTTTACCTGAGTTAGCATCGCTACCTGCACCTGGCTCGGTTAAGCAATAAGCACCAATAAACTCACCAGTTGCTAAGCGAGAAACATATTTTTGACGTTGCTCCTCGTTACCATAATACATAATAGGCATTGTACCAATACCGCAGTGGCACATGTAAGCAACAGAGAATGAATAACCTGCACCAGTTGTTTCTGCAACTAACATTTGGGTTGCAAAGTTTTGGCCAAAACCGTTGTATTGCTCAGGTATTGCAACTCCTAACATTCCAAGTTCACCTGCTTTGTGAAGGATGCTTTTCATTAAAACCCTATCACCCTTTTCTGTTTTCTCAAGGTTAGGATAAACTTCGGTCTCAAGAAAATCGCGACAAGTTTGAGCAATCATTCTTTGTTCTTCATTAAACTCCTCAGGAATGAAAATGCTATTAGCATCAACATCTTTTACAAGGAATTCACCACTTTTTAGGTTTGTATTTTCCATTTGTTTGATGGTTATTATGATTTATTATAATCCAATTGAAATAGCAATAAGTTCTGCAATATCGTAATTCTTTATCTCTTCCTCCTTATTCTTGTACTTAAGACCGTCAGTCATCATAGTCATACAGAAAGGACAAGCGGTTGCAATGATTTTAGGATTGGTTTTAAGAACATCCTCAGTACGCTCAATAAAAACCTCCTTATTTCCATGCTCAGCCTCTTTGAACATCTGAGCACCACCAGCACCACAGCAAAGAGCAAAGCTCTTATTTCGCTCCATTTCAACATAGTTAGTTGTCATGGCTTTAAGCAGGTGACGTGGTTCATTGTAGATATCGTTTGCTCGGCCTAAGTAACAAGGATCGTGGAAAGTAATCCTATCGTTATTTAAGGTTGAAGCATCAATCTTAAGTTTACCCTCTTCCATAAACTTATCAAGCAGCTGAACGTAGTTGATAACCTCGTAGTTACCACCTAAATCGGGATACTCATTTTTAAAGATATTGAAGCAATGTGGGCAAATGGTAATAATTTTGGTAACCTCGTACATCTTAAATATCTCGATATTCTGAAGCGCTTGCATTTGGTAAAGCATCTCGTTACCAGCCCTGCGAGCAGGATCGCCAGTACATGATTCCTCTTTACCAAGAACAGCAAAGCTAACATTAAGATGGGTAAGAATCTTTGTAAATGCGCGTGCTACCTTTTTATATCTATCGTCGTAAGCTCCAGCACAGCCAACCCAGAAAAGATACTCTGGTTTTTCGCCTCTTGCAAAAAGATCGGCCATTACTGGTACTTCTATTTTACGTGTTTCCATTATGGTTATTAAGTTATTGTGTTATTGAGTCTAAGTCTTAACCTTATCCTCAACCCTATTTCACATTCATTTCTAAGTCTGCAGCCCAAAGCAATCTATCTTCTGAAGAATACTGCCATGGCGCACCATTGTTCTCGATATTGCTGAAAACGCCTTTAAGTTCACCTGGAGCAGAACCCTCTTCCATCACTAGGTAACGACGCATATCGATAATTAATGTTGGATGATTGATATTGATTGGACATTCTTTAGCACAAGCGTTACAGGTTGTACAAGCCCATAGTTCCTCCTCGGAGATATAATCGCGAATTAACGATTTGTTATCGGTATAATCCTTGCCATTCTTAACAAGCATAGGGCCTTTCTCCTTCATACGAGCGCGTAAATCCATAATTACTTTACGTGGAGAAAGCTTCTTGCCTGTAATGTTTGCAGGGCAAACAGAGGTACAACGACCACATTCGGTACATGCCAATGAATCAAAATAATTCTTCCACGATGCATCCTCGCAATCCTTAACACCAAAACGCTCAATTGGAGCATCGGCAGCAGGTGCTGCAAAAGCAGCATTTGGATCCATCATCAGCTTAACCTCACGGGTTACATTATCCATATTTGGTAGTTTCCCAAGTGGCTCAAGTCTTGATAGGAACACATTAGGAACTGACATGAACACGTGGAAATGCTTTGAGTATGGAAGCATATTCGCAAAAGCGAATATCAACAGGATATGCATCCACCAGTATATTTCATACTGAACCAAAGTTGACTCTGCTGATAAACCAGAGAATATTGCTGATAAATATTGACTTACTGGATAAACCCCCTCAATTGTTCCAACTATCAATGAGGTATGAGCCACATATGCTGAGTTCATTCCCAAAAGCGAAAGCATCAGCAATAGGATAATTGAAAGAGCAACGTTTGCATCGAGGTGAGAGATTTTCTTCATCTCAACACCCTCAAAACGTTTTACATGTAGGAAAACCCTACGGAAAAGGAATACTACAATTGAAATGGCAATTAGCAGAGCGAAGATATCGCCTGATGCCATAATAATATCGTAAAGAACACCTAGAAATTTCAACGATTTCTCAATACCGAAAAGGCCATCAATAACCATTTCGATACTACCAATAAGAATTACACAGAAACCCCAGAAAACAAGGGCGTGTAAGAAACCAAGGATTGGTCGACGGAAAATTTTTGTTTGTCCGAATGCAACCTCCATCATCACACCAAAACGCTTTCCAAAATCACGAACTGGAAATGCCTTTTTGGTAAGCTTAAAAAAACTAATAATCCTTAAGATTGTAAATGTAAAAACCCCAAGTGTTACTAGTAATGCAATTGCAAAAACGATTTGCTTAACCATATTATAAAACTTATAACTCTGTCAGGGTTTAAAACCCTGACAGAGTTGTATTTAAAAAAATATTTCTATTTCCCTTTTGCTTCCTTAACAGCCTCAACTAGCTTAGGAAGAATCTTGCTAGCATCGCCAACAATACCATACTGAGCAGCGCCAAAGATAGGAGCATCTTTATCGGTATTAATTGCAACGATATACTTTGATGAGCTAACACCAGCGATGTGCTGAGTTGCACCAGAGATACCAATTGCAAAGTAAAGGTTTGGAGCGATAATCTTTCCAGTTTGACCAGTGTGCTCCTCATGAGGTCTCCAACCTTCGTCAGAAACTGGACGAGAACAAGCAGTTGCAGCACCTAAAAGGTTTGCAAGCTCTACAAGTGGACCCCAGTTATCAGCAGATTTCATACCACGTCCGCCAGATACTACGATCTCAGCATCAGTAATTAAAATCTTACCAGTTTGCTTTTGAACCTCTTTAACCTGAGTTTTTACAATTGAACCATCAACTTGAACAGAAGCATTCTCGATTGAAGCAGCGTTAGCGGTTTCAATCAAATCGAATGAGTTTTGAGCAAGGGTGATAATTTTAACATCAGTTTTTAAAACCAAGTGAGCATAAGCATTACCAGAGAAAGCTCTCTTGTAAACGGTAAATGGGTTAGCATTTAAAGGTAATTGGCTAACACCAGCACCAATAGCGGCTTTTAGGCGAACCGATAGTCTTGGAGCAAGGCCTTTTCCTGTATTATTGTTTGATAGAACAATAACTTTTGAACCCTCTTTTTGTGCTATTTCAGCGATAACGCTGGTATATGCTTGGTTATCGAGGCTTTTAAGCGCTTCGTTATTAACGCTAATAACCTTTTTAACACCGTAGTTTCCTAATTTCTTTAATTCGCTTTCGTCAACATTACCAATAGATAAAGCAACAGCGTTTGTGTTGAGCATCTCAGCAACCTTTGAAGCGTATGATGCCAACTCGAAAGAAAGTTTCTTAAACTTTCCATCCCAATTCTCGGTAAATACTAGAACTGACATATCTTATATTGTTATTTACGATTGATAATGGATTAGATAATTTTTGCCTCGTTTTGTAGAAGTTCGATAAGCTGTTTTGGATTCTCAGCATCAACAAACTTACAAGCAGCACGTGGTTTTGGCATCTCGAAGCTTTCAACCTGAGTTAAAGCATCAACTGCAACTGGTTCGTACAATTTGATTGGCTTAGTTCTTGCCATCATAATGCCACGCATAGCAGCAATACGAGGCTCTTTAGCGATACCCTTTTGAACAATAGCAACAAAAGGAGCAGGAACGCTAACTACCTCTTTACCACCATCAATCTCGCGGTTGATAACAACCTGACCGTTCTCAATTTTTAAAGAAGAAACAGCAGAAACAGAAGGTAAACCTAAGAACTCCGAAAGCATACCACCAACGGTTGAACCATTAAAATCGCTTGATTCGATACCACACATGATAATATCAAATTGTTCTTTCTTTACTACCTCTGCAAGCTGTGCAGCAACAAAATATGCATCAGCGGGCTCCGCATTAACACGGATTGCATCGTCGGCGCCAATTGCTAAGGCTTTACGAATAGTTGGTTCAGTGGCAGCACCACCAACGTTAGCAACGGTTACAGATTTAACACCTGTAGAAGCATCATCCTTCAACTCAAGGGCTCTGGTTAACGAGAGCTCATCCCATGGGTTTATAACCCACTGAATCCCATTTGTGTCGAGTTTAGTGTTACCATCAACAAACTTAACCTTTGTTGTGGTATCGGGAACATTACTGATACAAACTAAAATTTTCATCCTGTTAATATTTAATTGTCCTATAAAAATATCATTCTATTAACTGTATAACAAATAGTTATATGCCGAAAAAGCGATGTAAAACTTTAAAACGAGCGTACAAAGATAAAATAAAATGGAAAAATACCACATGCTATTTAGCTAAGATAGAAATCATCTTATTATCAGTTTCTTGTCAATACCGATTAATATTTCTTTGATATTAGTATTGTTAGATGAGGAGAATCATCACCAAAATCAGGCTGTTTATCAATATAAATCAAACCATTTTACATATATAATGTTTATATGAAAAAGAAATTAATCTACGAGGGATAGCACTATGGAAGAGCAAATGAAATTAATGGTTAATATGCTTAAGGAGCGAATTAAGCATAATCTTCAGATCATTAAAAAGAACGAGGAGGAGATACGTAGTATTCTAAGCCAACCTGTTTCCAATAACCGATCGGAACTTCTCAAAGAACGGTTTGACACAAACCGTGTTCTGCTTGAGGAAAATCATGATTCGTTGGCTATTGAATTACAGATGATTAACTATCTGATAAAATTTAAGTCGGTACTAAAGCAGCAACCGAATAGGATTCAATCATCAAATTTTATAGAAGATTCAGCTAGCTCCCAAAATGAAAATGAGGCTTCCGAAGTACAAGTCGATACACAAAATGAACAAGATATACTTATCTTAACTATTTCAGGTGATTTACCTTTTAATTCAAGCCATCCAATGTTTGATGATGAGGATTTCTTTGATAATCTTTTAGATGCTTACAAACAATCCGAGAATTATGAAATGTGCTCGCAAATACTAAAAGTTAAAGGAATGAGATAAGCGGAGATATTATAAATTTCTAGAGGAGGCCGAAGCCTCCTTTTTTTATTTTAATTTATCTTATGTGACTTAAATGGTTTACTTTTACACCATATATAATAAGGTGCTTGTACCCCTATGAACTCCGTTAAGAACCCAAGTATTATATTTATTGGCGCAGGAAACATTGCGACCAATCTGGCTATTTCTTTTTTTAATGCTGGCTGCAATATTGTTCAAATCTACTCTCGAAGCCTCGAATCAGCAAAGAAACTAGCCGACAACGTAAACTCAAGCGCTGTAAACAATTTATCTGTAATAGCCAATGATGCTGATTTCTATTTTATTTGTATTCCTGATAAAGCGATTAAATCAGTTGCTGATGAATTGAGCATTATCAATGGTATTGTGGTTCACACAAGCGGCAGCACCGATATTTCTGTTTTATCAAAATTCAATAATCACGGAGTCTTTTACCCTTTTCAAACCTTCTCAAAAAACAGGGTTATTTCTTTCAAAGAAATTCCAATTTGCTTAAGCGCAAATAGCGATAAAACCTTTAAAACGCTTTATAGTTTGGCTCTACTAATTGGGAATAAGGTTATCGAACTTGATTCAGAAACGAGATCATGGCTTCACCTTTCGGGTGTAATGGCTAATAACTTCACCAACCATTTGCTCGCGTTGTCATATAACCTATCTAAAGAGAAAGGGTTCGATTTTGAACTCCTTAAACCTTTGGTTTTAGAAACTGTACAAAAAGCATTTGAAGGCAATCCGGCTAAAACACAAACAGGTCCAGCAATTAGAGACGATCATACGACAATAAATACTCAAATTGATAAGTTAAAGGAGTATTCACCCCAATTGGCAGATTTATATAAAGCATTAACTTTAAGCATTCAAGAACTTGCTAAAAGCAATAAATAACGATTTGATTATTATTAATTTATGGTACAAAATTTTAAAGAACTTCTAAATAATGTAAAGGCTTTTGCATTTGATGTTGATGGTGTTTTCACCGATGGCAATGTTGTGCTTCACCCATCGGGTGAATTAATTCGCACAACAAATACCCGCGATGGTTACGCTGTTCACGTTGCAATTGAAAGAGGTTACCCAATAGCCATAATAACTGGCGGTAATTCACAATCAGTCAAAGATAGGTTTAAAGGGCTTGGAGTAACTGATATATACTTAGGTGCTAATGATAAGGTTGAAGCATTAGAAGATTTTAGATTCAAATACGGGATTGAACTGTCAGAGATACTTTATATGGGCGATGATTTGCCCGATTACGATGTAATGAGAAAAGTTGGAATCCCTACATGTCCTGCTGATGCTGCTCCCGAAATCAAAGGTTTATCAGTTTACATCTCAAACCATTCAGGCGGGAAAGGTTGTGTTAGGGATGTAATTGAGCAAGTAATGAGATTAAACGATAAGTGGGGACCATCGTCTATTAATAAACAGTAACCATATTTTATATGCAAGCAATACTTAGAGTTGTCCGCATTAAAAACCTGCTAATTGTTTTCGCAACAATGTATCTAATGCGCTATTGCTTGATACAACCGTTGCTACATATCAAGAATCTTGAATTACAACTTTCTAATTTAAATTTTCTACTACTTACTCTTGCAACTGTCTTTATTACAGCTGGGGGTTATGTTATTAACGATTACTTCGACACTAAAACAGATCTTGTAAATAGACCTCAAACCGTGGTTGTTGGTCGCAGCCTAAGCCGCAGAACAGCAATTATCCTTCACACCGTTTTCAACTTACTAGGGGTTCTATTCGGATCAATTGTTTCATTTTCAATTGGGAAACCTGTTTTATCGTTAATATTTCTTTTTGTTGCTGGTCTACTCTGGTTTTACTCAACAACTTACAAAAGACAATTTCTTTTAGGAAACCTAATAGTTGCAATACTTACCGCATCAGTACCTCTTATAACTTTGCTGTTTGAACTTCCTCGACTATACTCGGTTTACTGGGATATGATTGCTCGTTTTAATCTCAAACTTGGTATTATAACCTATTGGGTTGGTGGTTATGCGCTATTCGCATTCTTGCTTACTCTTGTTAGAGAGATAATTAAGGATATTGAGGACTTTGAAGGCGATCAGGTTTATGGGCGAAATACAATTCCTGTAATGCTTGGAAAAAAGACTGCTCGAACCATTGCGGCCTCTCTCCTATTCTTCACCTTAGTTTCATTGGTTTTCCTTTTTGCCCGATACCTCAACTTCTTACCATCGGGCAAAGTTGATTATTTTACACTATTCTATTTTATTGTGGCTCTTATAATTCCATTATTTATTCTGCTGGTTCTCATTTTAACTGCCGAAAAAAAGGAGAATTACCATAGAGCTAGTCAGCTCAATAAGCTAATAATGCTTTTTGGCTTGCTTTACACTATTCTATTTCGATTTTTAATTGTCTGATTTCTATTTCATGCTTAATGATATTTTAAAAGGTAAAAAGCTAATCCTTGCCTCAAAATCTCCACGTCGACAGCAGCTTCTTCGTGAGCTAGGCGTTGATTTTGAAGTTCGTGCCAATAACGACGACGAGGAACTTTTTCCAGATCATCTCTCGATGAACGAGATTCCTGTATATCTTGCCATTCACAAAGCGAAACCACTAATTTCAGGCCTAGCAAAGGATGAGATTTTGGTCACCTCGGATACTATTGTTTGGTGCGATGGTCATGTAATTGGCAAACCAATTGATAATGATGATGCCTACAGAATAATTTCTTTACTTTCGGGAAATAAGCATACCGTTGTTACAGGTGTTTGCATATCAACAACATCAGAAACTAAAACTTTTTACGACACTACCGATGTCTTTTTTCGAAAGCTCACCGACGAGGAGATTTGGTATTATATCAACAAATATAAGCCTTTTGACAAGGCTGGGGCTTATGGCATTCAGGAATGGATTGGTTTTATTGGTATAGAACGGATCGAGGGCTCTTATTTTAATGTAATGGGGCTTCCTGTTCAAAAGCTTTACATCGAATTGCAAAACTTTATGCTAAGCAAATAATAACTTAAACATATCAAAATGAAGAAATTAACTTTACTGATTACATTCTGCTACATTTTTTCGCTCAACCTTATTGCCGAAGAAGGAATGTGGCTACCCATTCTTATTGGTAAGAATATCGACGAGATGAAAAAACAGGGTTGCAAACTCTCTGCCGAGGATATCTACAGCGTTAATAATTCTAGTTTAAAGGATGCAATAGTACTATTTGGACGAGGTTGTACAGGTTCATTAATATCGGAACAAGGTCTAGTAATTACCAATCACCACTGCGGTTTTGGATCAATCCAATCGCTATCATCAGTTGACCACGATTACCTTAAAAATGGCTTTTGGGCAACCGAAAAGAACCAAGAACTCCCCGCCGAAGGATTAACCGTTTCTTTCCTTGTAAGCATGGAGGATGTAACAGGTAAAGTGCTTGCAAATGTTACCCCAACTACAAGCGAGATAAAGCGTGATTCGACTATCACATCTAACATCGAAGCCATTAAAAAGGTAGCAAAGGAGGGAAATAGCTATAAAGTTGATGTTAGGGCATTTTACTTTGGCAATGAATACTACTTAATGGTTTACGAAGTGTTTCAAGATATCCGCTTAGTTGGCGCACCTCCATCTGCAATTGGTGATTTTGGTGGCGATTCCGACAACTGGGTTTGGCCACGTCATACTGGCGATTTCTCTATTTTTAGAATCTATGCTAATAAAGACAACAAGCCTGCTCCTTATTCAAAGGATAATGTTCCATATAAACCTAAAAAATATCTCAACATCTCATTAAAAGGTGTAAAAGAGAATGATTTTACAATGGTTTATGGATTTCCAGGCACAACTCAACAATACATCACTTCGCAAGCTGTTGATTTGATTTCAAATTTCCAAAATCCTAATAAAATTGCCTTGCGCGATATTCGTTTAAAAATTATGGAGTCATACATGAGAGGTAATGATACTATTAATATAATGTATGCCGATAAACGAAAAGGGGTAGCCAATGCATGGAAGAAATGGATTGGAGAAAGTAGCGGTTTAGCCCGTTTCAATGCTGTTGGAAAAAAGATTGAACTCGAGAAAAACTTTAGCCAATGGATATCAACCAATCCTGAGCGCATTAGCACCTATGGAAAGGTTCTGCCTCAATTTGAAACTCTTTATAAAAACCTAAAACCTTTAGCAATAGCAAGCGACTTTAACCGCGAAGCGGTTTATGCCGTTGAACTAATCAGCTTTGCATCAAGTTTTACCCCGTTAATTAACGAATTTAACCAGAAGCATATCGATGTTAAAAAAATTGAAAATCTACTCACTTCGCTAAGGGCTAATGCAAAAGCCTTTTACAGCGAATTCTATCTCCCAATCGACAGGGATGTTTTTGCCAATATGCTAAAGCAGTTTCACGACAATGTTACCGAAAAGTTTCAGCCACCATTCCTTGCAACTTTCGCTAAACAGTACGAAGGGAATTGGTATGCATTAGCCAAAGAGGTATACAGCCAATCAGTATTTGCCGATAGCATAAGGCTATTCACATTCCTCAATAACTTCGATACCTCAGCAATATCAACCATTGCTAACGACAATATCTATAAATTTTATTTAGGCTTCAATACTGTATTCAACCAAAATGTAGGGAGTCGTGTTAGGGAAATAACCGACAGTTTAATGGTTAATTACAGACTGTACATGAGAGGATTAAGGGAATTCCAAACATCAAAGCATTTCTTCCCTGATGCAAACTCCACGCTCAGAGTTAGCTTTGGAAGGGTTAATGGCTTCTCGCCTCAAGAAGGATTAGAATACTCCTATTTTACAACTCTTGAAGGAGTTATTCAAAAGGGAAATAAAAAAGTATACGACTATGTAGTACCTGAAAAGCTAAAACAACTTTACATAAATAAAGATTATGGTCGTTATCAGGTTAACAATACATTTCCAGTAGCTTTTATTGCCACCAATCATACCTCGGGAGGAAACTCAGGAAGTCCTGTTTTAAATGCAGAAGGACAACTTATAGGGCTTAATTTTGATAGGTGCTGGGAAGGTACCATGAGCGATATTATGTATGACCCTAAAGTTTGCAGAAACATTACCGTTGATATTCGTTATGTTTTATTTATCGTTGATAAGTATGCGAGTGCTGGCGCATTAATGAACGAAATGAAAATCATCGAATAAATCATATCTCCTTAATTTATAGATAAGCCCCGATTGGTTCAAACCCATTCGGGGTTTTCTTTTAAAAAAAACATTTCACAATCGCCTAATTCTAAAAGAATTATAACGCATCAACTCTGCCTAACTCATTTTTAACAATCAATACTGATTATATATAGGCAAACATGACAAAAATCATAAGAGGTATAAGAGCTGTTTTCTATATTTGGTAATGACTATCAGTTATTTAAGAAAATCATATTTGTTATTTTACTAACAGTGTTAATTATATAACAATATAAATAGTAACCTAAAATAAGGAGAACTAAACATGCCTGAAATTAAAGAACTAGTAAAAAACCTTGCTCAAAAGCACGGGAGAACAAGGGAAAGCCTTATCCCCATTTTGCAAGGTGTGATTTTTGAGGAGAGGTACATCTCTGACGAAGCTATGACCGAGATTGCTCGTGAGTTGGACATTTCAGCCGCTCAAGTTTATGGTACTGCAACCTTTTACTCTTTCCTCGATACTCAACCACGCGGAAAGTATGTAATCCGGATTTGCAAAACCATTTCCTGCGCAATGAAAGGTAAAAACCTTCTTGCCCAAGAGATTGAGGATATGCTTAAAATTAAGGTTGGTGATACAACACCAAACAAGAAGTTTTCGCTTCTTGAAACCAACTGCTTAGGCTGGTGCCATAAAGGTCCTGCAATGCTTGTTAACGATGAAGCATACACCGACCTAACCTCTGAAAAGGTTCGCGAGATAATTAATGAGTACATGAAAAAGTAAAATATTAGGAGATAAAAACATGTCATATTCCAATCTAAAACGTGTTGATTTGATTTTCGATCAGGATTGTAATCCTAAGGAAATCATCAAAAACACTTGGGCAAAAACCAATGACCAAATAATTAACGAGCTCCTTGAGTCTGGCTTAAAAGGTCGTGGAGGTGCAGGTTTTCCAACTGCTCTTAAATGGAAATACACAGCCGAGCAACCTGAGCCAAATAAATACATCATTTGCAATGCCGATGAGGGAGAACCAGGAACCTTTAAGGATCGCGAAATCCTTTTCAAAGTACCTCAAAAGGTATTTGGAGGTATGGTTGTTTGTGCTAAGGTTATTGGTGCTACAGAAGGTTTCTTATACTTAAGAGGTGAATACCGCTTCTTACTACCTGAATTAGAAGCACAACTTGAAAAGTTCCATGCTGACCTTAAGGATCTAAAGATTGATTTTAAGATCAAAATCGTTATGGGTAGCGGTGCTTATATCTGCGGTGAAGAAAGTGCACTATTCGAATCGATGGAAGGTCACCGTGGTGAACCACGTAACAAACCTCCCTACCCTACCATTTCAGGTTTCCGTAAAAAGCCTACTGTAATTAATAACGTAGAAACACTAGTATATGCCTTTATGATTTGCATGCACGGTGCGCGCAAATTTAAGGAACTAGGAACAGCCGATTCACGTGGTTCTAAAGTGTTCTCTATCTCAGGCGATACTCCCAAAGCAGGTATTTACGAGCTTGAATTGGGTATGACCGTTGAGCAATTTGTTGATGATTTTGGCGATGGCGATACTAAAGCAGTTCAAGTTGGAGGCGCTTCAGGTTTTTGCGTTCCTCGCAAAAAATTTAAAGAAACCATTATCGGATTCGAAGGCGTTCCAACTGGTGGTTCGATGATGCTTTTCAACAGCTCACGCTCAATGTATAATGTTCTTCATAATTACCTTGAGTTCTTCGAAGAAGAATCATGCGGACAATGTACCCCATGCCGTGTTGGTTGCCAGCAATTGATTAAAGGCATCGAGGCCGTTAAAAAAGGCCAAAGACACGCTAACTACCTTGAGCATCTTCAGAAATTGGCTCAAACCATGAAGATTACTGCTAAATGCGGTCTTGGTCAAAGCGTTGCCAACTCGTTCTTCTCAATCGTTGAGAATTTTAAAGAAGAGATGATCTACTAAGCGTAAACTGAAAAAAAGAAAAACAATGTCAAAAAAGATAAATCTCAAAATAGATGGTATTTCCGTAACTGTTGATGAGGGAACAACCATTCTACAAGCTGCTAAAAAGCTTAATATCCATATTCCTACCCTTTGCTACCACGACGATCTTTGCATCGCTGGTAACTGCCGCGTTTGCGTTGTTGAAATGAAAGGTTCAAGAACCCTTCCTGCTTCATGCGCTATGCCAGCATCTGAGGGAATGGAGATATTGACAAACACCCTTAAAGTTCGTACTGCACGCAAGCATATCATCGACCTTCTTTTAAGCGAGCACAATGCCAAGTGTACTACCTGCTATAAAAATGGCAAATGCGAACTACAAGAACTTGCATCGGAAAGCAAAATTTCGGTTGCATCATTCATCGACCTAGTTCCTCACAAAAATTACCAAATGGATGCTTACTCACCATCTATTATCAAAGATGATAGTAAGTGTATCCGTTGCCAACGTTGCGTTAGAACTTGCGAAGAGTTACAACACGTTAGCGCATTGGGCGTTGCTTACAAAGGCGACAAGATGAAAATTTCTACATTCTTCGAAAACCCAATGTTTGAGGTAGTTTGTACCAATTGCGGTCAGTGCGTAAACCGCTGTCCTACCGGTGCTCTAGTTGAACGTAACTATTTGGATGAAGTATGGGGGGCAATTTATGATCCAGAAAAACATGTTGTTGTTCAAACTGCTCCTGCTGTTAGAGTTGCACTTGGTGAAGATTTGAATCTTGACGCAGGTACAATTGTTACTGGCAAAATGGTAACAGCATTAAAACGCTTAGGCTTTGATTCTGTATTAGATACCGATTTCACTGCTGACTTAACCATCATGGAAGAAGGATTTGAACTTCTAACCCGCTTGAAAAAAGCGTTAGTTGATAAAGATCCTAGCGTTAAACTACCTATGGCAACTAGCTGTTCTCCAGGTTGGATTAAGTTTATTGAGCATACTTACCCTGAATATCTTGATAACCTATCGACATGTAAGTCGCCACAGCAAATGTTTGGTGCATTAGCAAAGACTTACTATGCTCAAAAAAGAAATCTAGATCCTTCAAAGGTTGTTTCTATCTCAATAATGCCTTGTACAGCTAAGAAATTTGAGGCTGACAGACCAGAGATGCGCTCAAGCGGTTATAAAGATGTTGACTACGTTTTAACCACACGCGAACTTGCTATTATGATTAAACAAGCAGGTTTAGACTTTGGAGCATTAGAAGAATCGCATTACGATAGCATTATGGGAGAATCAACCGGCGCTGCTGTAATATTCGGTGCTACTGGGGGTGTAATGGAAGCGGCTTTACGTACTGCTTACGAAGTGGTAACTGGACGCGAAGTACCATTCAACGGTTTAAATATCACTCCTGTTCGCGGTATGGAAGGTGTACGTGAAGCTTCTGTAAAGATTGAAGGAACAACGGCAGATTGGAAATTCCTTGAGGGAGCTGAACTAAAATGTGTTGTTGCACATGGTTTGACCAATGCTAAAAAAGTAATGGATAGCGTTCGCGATGGTAAGGCAAACTATCACTTTATTGAAATCATGGCTTGCCCAGGTGGATGTATTGGTGGTGGTGGTCAGCCAATTCCAACCAACGCTGAGATTAGGAAGAAACGTACCGAAGCAATTTTTGCTGAGGATTCTGGAATGAAGATTCGTAAATCGCATGAAAACCCTGAGGTTGTTGCTATTTACAAAGATTTCTTAAAAGAACCACTAGGACATAAATCGCACGAACTACTTCATACTCATTACAAAAAGAGAAATCGTTACTAAAACGAAAAGAGGGCTGAAATTCAGCCCTCTTTTTTTACAAAAACGGATAAACCTTATTTTGATAAATAATGAATGATGCCAGCGGCATCAAATATTTTTAGGAAATCATTTTGTATAGCATTTATTCGACCCCAGCTGGGGTCGAACACCATAAATCTTAAAATTTGCTATAAACATTCAAACCCTCTGGGTTTGGCTGAGATTGACACCTAACTCAATAATAACATTCGTAGTTGGTTTAACATTTTTAAACTACATTGTTGAACTATCTTTGAGATATTAAAAATCAGCTAAGATTACAAATACTTCCTGTCTGCTTCGGGTATATCAAAATACTTTTCGTAGAGTTTAACATCAGGACCAGCTTCTTGAATAATTTTATCTTTGACAACATAAGTGCATTTCTCGCCAACAATTCCAGATATAAAAACATCAACCTCACTCCCTTTTTCATCTATCATATTCAGTTTGACTAAATGGGGATTCTCCTCACGATTTAAAGTAGCATGACAAATGGGGCAAAAAATTGTGTACTCATCGCCCTTAATAATTTCAAACGATGGATGGGCAACCTTTCCGTAGTTCCCAATTTCAGGATTCAAAAAGATTAGACCTTTTTTATTCATTTTTGTTTTTACAGAAATAACAAGAGAATTTTCAATTCTCAATTGCCCTCTGCAAACCGGACATAAATAATCATTTGCCATATCTTTACACCGTTAATTGTTAATACTACTAACTGATTAGTAACTCGATACAAGTTACACCAAGCAATAGCTAAATCAAAATTTAAATTTTCTAAGTAAAAGATTAAGTTCAAACCGAAACTTCAGGTTTTCGAGTGTTTATTAGGCTTTCGCATTATATATAAATTTCAACCATTGATTGGGGTGAGCAAGACATCATCGGGTATTGATATATATCAACAAACCACATGACAAACAGCATCACAACTATTGGTGAATAAGACTAATATCGGTATCGTTAAAATGCAATAAACAAATACCTTTGAGAAAATTTTAATACTATTTAGCTATGAGCCAAAAGATAAATTTAACAAAACATATCATTGCTGCTGGAGTGATTATTATTTCAGCGATGACGTTTGTTTCGTGCGAAAAATACACTTATGACCCACCCAAGATTGATTTAACAACACCTGTAAGTTTTAAAAATGAAATAGCACCAATCTTTATCAGTAAGTGTTATAGTTGTCATAAAAGTAGTACAGGATTAAATTTTGCTGATGCTGCAAAAACATGGACTTCGATAAATAAACCTCAGTACTTAAAGCCGAATAATCCAGAATCAAGTTTAATTTATACAAAACTAACCTCTGGGTCGCATGAAACAAAATGTACCATTGAAGAGCGTAATAAAATTTATGCTTGGATTAAATTAGGTGCAATTAACGATAACGAATAATTAAAATAATCTAATCATAAATAACATGAAAAAGATACTTTTCGCATTAATGATGTTGGCGTTAATCAACCCAGCATTTAGCCAAGAAGAAGAGCAAACCGAGGTTCAGGATAAACCTGTAAAAAATACTTTCGAAGCAGTTACACTAATCGACAATCAAACTGTGATGACCGTTTTTAAAGGTGCTATCGAACTTCAAATCCAGCATAGGTTTAGCCCAATCGTTAACATTCACGACCTTTATGGAATTTTTGGTTCGGCTAATACCCGTTTAGGCTTGAGCTATGGTATTACGGATAAAATTATGGTTGGAATTGGAACTACTAGAACCAATCAGTTAATGGATATCAACTGGAAATACAAAATTCTAGAGCAAACTAAATCAAATAGCATGCCTATTACTCTTACCTATTTTGGTAATGTAAATGTAGGCTTGAGAGATTCTGCATCAGGTGCTTATGGCCCAACCAATAGGTTTAAAGAAATGCACAGGCTATCGTACTTACATCAGCTAATTGTTGCTCGTAAGTTTAGCGATAAATTCTCGATGCAAGTTGCGCCTACCTTCTTCTATTTCAACTCTGTTCCAAGAGGTTACAAAAACATGAATTTTTCAATCTCTGCCGGTGGACGTTATAATGTTTTTGGGGCTCATTCTTTAATTTTTGAATATGATCAGCTTATTTCAAAACAGGATTCTATTCAGGTAGATGGGTTTTATAAAAAGCAACAACCACAACCAAATGTAGCCATTGGATGGGAAATTGGAACAGCAACACACTGCTTTCAGGTATTTGCAGCCAATTTCGATAAAATTAATGGTCAATACGATCTTTTGTATAACACCAAAGATTTCAGAAAGAGAAAATATCTTTTCGGATTTAACATTACCGTTCGTTTTTAAAACTTTTTTAAATGAATTTAAGGTTAATTAAATATGTTTCAATTTTAGTACTGGTGAATACTTTCACCAGTACTTCTTTTGCGTTTAAGCTAAAGAAGGATACATGGAAACCCGATTCAACAGGGTATGTATCGGAGTTCTATAAGGAAAATGAGGGCTGCTTAAAGTGTCATGGGGAAAGGGTATATGAGTATACAAACGAAAACCTTGGTACAAATATTCGACGCAGCATGAATGTTGATCGAATAATAAATCGAAAACTTTTCTATAAATCGAACCATAAATCCTTTAAATGTACTGATTGCCATTCTGAAGAATATACTAAGTTCCCCCATGCTGGTGAACTTAGAATGGAACCTATGTACGGATGCTTGGATTGCCATGGAAATGATCCAAAATATGCTCAATTTCATTTTGAAGAGATAGATGCTGAATACCAGCAAAGTACTCACTTCCAAATGGAAAAAGATGGTTTTTCATGCTGGAAATGCCACAACCCTCACAGCTATCATATTTCAATACGAAATACAGCGAATCTAAAGAAAACCATTGCTTATGATAATGCTATATGCCTAAAATGCCATTCGGATTTTGACAGATTTCAACTTCTTTCGGACAGAGAAGAAATCGATCTATTGCAAACACACAACTGGTTGCCAAATCAGGCAGCTCACTTCAAAAACGTTAGGTGTATCGAATGTCATACAAAAACCAGCGATAGCATATTGGTTTCGCACCTTATAATGCCTAAGGATAGTGCAGTTCGTCGTTGTAACGAGTGTCACTCACAGAATTCAATCTTGATGGCATCTCTTTATAAATTTCAGTCAAAAGAAAAGCGTAAAGATGGTTTCGTCAACGGTATTCTACTCAACCAATCCTATGTTATTGGTGCTAATAGAAATGAGTACTTGAACAGCTGGAGTATAATAATTTTCACGCTGGTGCTTGGTGTCGTTGGTGTACATATCCTTTTCAGAGCTATTAATAAAGTTAAACCAAAAAAGAAATGAGCCATAAATTATACCTATACCCTAAATGGATTAGGGTTTGGCATGTTTTAAACGCATTACTATTTATTATTCTTATAGTTACTGGCATAAGCATGCAGTATACCGATAATGTTACAAGCAAGTTTATTATCCGTTTCGATAGGGCTGTTGCTTTACATAACTTTGCAGCAATTGTGCTAACATTCAACTATATTATTTATGTTGCGGGGAATGTGCTTACTAAAAATGGGAAGCATTACAAATTTAGCTGGAAGAGCATTTGGAAAGATTTAATTGTTCAGTTTCAGTACTATGCTTGGGGTATGTTTAAAGGTCATAAACATCCTTTCCCTGTTACAGAGGAGAGTAAATTCAACCCATTACAAAAATTTGCTTACGTAATGGCAATGTTTGTTGGTATGCCCCTTGTAATCATCTCTGGAATTGGATTGCTTTTCCCTGAAATTACGGTAAAAGCTATATTTGGAGTAAGCGGATTAATACTTACCGACGTACTTCATATTACCGTAGGTTTCTTTTTATCAATATTCATGGTTATTCATATTTATACCTGTACATTAGGGTCAAAACCATATACCCTTTTTAAGAGTATGATAAACGGTTATCATGAATCTGATGAGCATTAAAATGAAATATTTTTTAGACAATTCACTCTAAAAAAATTAATTTGCATAATAATTGTTATAAACCATAAAACTAAAATCGGTTAAGCTATGAAAACTTTTAAAATGTTATTTTTCATGACCCTTGCGGTTATATTGGTTGCTTCTTTATCGGTTAACGCACAACAAGCAAAACCAAAACCATGGGAAGTACCTGCAAAATTTAAAGCAATGAAGAACCCTGTAAAGGTTGATGATGCTAGCAAAAATGCAGGCAAGATGCTTTATAATAAGAATTGCGCTTCATGCCACGGTAAAACAGGTTTAGGTGATGGCCCAAAAGCAAGAGGATTAGAGACTTTTGCTGGTGATTTCTCAGGTGCTGAATACCAAAACCAAGCTGATGCTGACCATTTTTACAAAACAAAATTTGGCAGAGGTGAAATGCCTAAATACGAAGGAAAGATTGATGATGAAGGTATTTGGCAAATGGTTATCTACATGAGAACATTTAAG
This sequence comes from uncultured Rikenellaceae bacterium, assembly GCA_964390565.1. Lineage (GTDB taxonomy): Bacteria > Bacteroidota > Bacteroidia > Bacteroidales > Tenuifilaceae > UBA8529. Next base: position 22,679 of record CAYMII010000032.1, on the reverse strand, counting down.
AAATAATACGATTCTTTATATTGAGAAAAACCGTTCGTTCTGAACGGTTTTTTTTTTGCCAAAAGTAAAAACAATAAGAGCTTAATATTGTTTTAATATATTATTAACTAACAACTTGCCTTATGGATAAAATGAAGAGAATAACACTAACATTTGTTGCTATTTTAGCCATTGCTAATTTGGCAATCGCTCAAAAAGCAAAACCGTGGGATGTTCCAGAAAAGTTTAAAACCATGAAAAATGCGGTAAAAGCTGATGATGCGAGTATTAATGCAGGTAAAGCGCTTTATAACAAAAATTGTGCATCGTGCCATGGTAAAACAGGTTTAGGCGATGGCCCAAAGTCAAAAGGGTTGGATACATTCCCTGGCGATTTCTCAAAAACAGATTTCCAAAAGCAAACCGATGGCGAACTATTCTTTAAAACCAAAACTGGTCGCAATGAGATGCCAAAATATGAAGGAAAGATTGATGATGAAGGGATATGGCAAATGGTTAACTACATGAGAACTTTTAAGAAATAATATTGACGATTATGCTGATATGGTTTTCTCATAAAAGTTAAACCATAAAAATTAATTCTTGTCGTAAATTTTAAGGTAATAAAAAAGGGTGTTTCAATGAAACACCCTTTTTTTTATCTGTTAATTTTATTAATCAATGGCTTCAATCGAATTTTGAAGTAAAGCCTTTGCATATTGTGGGTTGTGAACGCCTAAACTCTTATCTTCTTTTATTGATTGATAATTCAGGTAAGCACCACCTTGGTTTGCGGTAAATGTACCGGCTTTCATTAAACCTGTTGCAGGATCGTAAACGTTTTGGGCAATAAGAAGAGCCTCTAACTGATCAAGTAATGTTTGAATTGAAGCTTGGAAATTGGTAATTTTTGTTCTCAAAGCTGTTATTTCAGTTGAAGTTCCTATTGCATGACAAGGAGAACAACCTGTAACGTTTACATAAGGTGTACCATGTGAATCGTACTCCATTCCCATATTATGACCACCAGCATCGGTTCCATAAGGAGTTGACATATGGCAATTAACACAACCCTGAGCAATACCCGCATGTACGTTAGTGGCATAACTTACAGTTCCAGTAACTTCAAATAAACTTGTTCCAAGAAGAACGTTTGCCATTGGACCATGGTGAGTACCCCAACGAGTTTGACCAGATGTAATTACAAAAGGATCTGTACTGCCTACAGTTGGCATTGCTGGGCTTAAAGCACGTGCTTGGTGACAATTTGCGCACAAGTTACTATTACCTTTATTATAAGATGCACCACCGTGAGTCAATGTAACAGCAGCAGTAGTTGTTAAGTCCCAATCGGATTCTGTATAGGTTTTGTGAACTTTGTGACATGTGTAGCAGTTTTGCTGAAGTGGGTCGGTATAACTAGCAGCAGCAGTTCCTGTAGTAGCATAGTCAACAAATCCTTGACTAACGTGACACTGTGTACAACCTGTTCGGTTGGCATAAGCTGCATTTTCACCATTTGCATGGAAGGAATGGTTGTATTGTGCAACCTTTTGTGCCATCCACTGATCATCATTGTGGCAAATTTGGCATTGGGCAGTACCTGTTTCTCCATCAATACCATCTTGTCCATCAACTCCATCTTTTCCGGCAGGACCTTCGCAAGAGTATAATGCTATACCTGCGAGCATTAATGAATAAATAAATAGGGATTTGAACTTTTTCATATAAAATTGGTTTAAAGTTTTGGTTCATAAAAGTATGAACTATCAAAGGGATTAAGAAACATTAACACTACTATCTTACTAATTTTAACAATGATTGATATCAAATATGGTATTGATAATAGTACCATTAAAAGATGACATATGTCATTTTTTAATTTTATATTTGAATTAAGTATATTTTTGGTCGCCTTATAACTCTAAGTATGTACATGGAAAAACCGAAATTAGATAATATCTGTGGTAACTGCCTTCATAAGTGGGAGAATTTCAAAACATTAACCGAAGAACAAGTAAAGATACTTGAGAATCATCGGTATGAAGCGAATTTCAAGCCCGGGGAGATAATCTTTAAGAAAGGCTCACCAACCTCCTCTGTTATATTTTTAATTTCTGGGATGGGGAAAATTTTCCTTGAAGGATTGGATGGTAAAAGTATTATCATATCCATAGCAAAGCCTGGGATGATGATTTCGGGTCCAGGCACTTATAGTGATATGCGACATCATTTTACCTTAACTGCTTTAACTGATGTTAAGGCCTGTTTTATTGATATGCAGTTATTAAAACAGTTTGTGCATCAGAATAGCGCTTTTGCCGAAGGGTTGATAACTGATATTAGCAGCAAATCGTTGAATATGTATTACAAGTTGATTGGCCTTACTCAAAAGAAAATGCCAGGACGCCTTGCTGACGCAATTCTTTACCTCTCCGATCATATTTTTGAATCGAATGAGTTTGATTTAATTCTTAATCGCCAAGAGCTGGGCGACTTTACCAATATGGCCAAGGAGAGTGTTATTAGGATTTTGAAAGATCTAGAGGACGATGGAGTTATTGAATCGAGCTGCGCTAGAATAAAAATTCTAGATAAGCAAAAGCTGATTATGATATCAGAAAATGGCTGATAGAACACTTCTCCTCTTTCCTTGTTTAATAATATCAATCCAATAAAATCATAGACATGAATAGGAATTCATTGTTTTTGTTTCGCCCCTGGTTTATGGGGGTTTTGTTTTTAGTTTTTGCCATATCAATGGCCGTTGCAACTTTTGTTGAGAATGACTATGGGGCAACTTTAGCCCAAAAATGGTTTTATAAATCAACTTGGTTCGAACTCATATTAATATTACTAGTAGTTAATCTTATAGGTCAAATATTCATAAATAAGCTTTACAAAAAAGAAAAATTTACAATACTTCTTTTTCACTTATCGTTCATCCTAATCATAGCTGGTGCAGGTATTACCCGTTATTTTGGATTCGATGGCTCAATACATATTCGTCAAGGTGAATCACAATCCATTGCAACTTCAGTTGAGAATTACTTACAGTTTAAAGTGATCAATAAAACGGGTGACTTACTTTACAGCAACGAAAAGGTAATGGTTTTAACCCCTTCATCGGTTGATGATTACAGCAAAGATGTTAATATTAACAATAATAATTACTCGCTGAAATTATCAAAATACCTAACAAATGCTTTCGAAGCGCTAATTGATGACCCTCAGGGTGAGCCAATAATTTCATTGATGCAAACAGGCAAAATGAAGGGACGCCAAACATCGTATTTAAAAGAAGGCGAGGTTTTGGGGATTAATGGACAAGTAATCGGTTTTTCAAAAACCGATTCGCTCGATGCAAATATCTTTTTTGAAAAGGATAGCTTTTATATCCAATCAATTCACGATGTAGTTGCTGTAAATATGATGAGCCAACAAAGTAAGACATACGAGAAAGGTAAACCTCATTCTATTAAACCAATGCAGGTTTATTCTATTGGCACCATGAATTTTGTAGTACAAAAGCTAAGCGCTAAAAGTATAATCAAGCCATTGAACCATCAAGCACAGCAAGGGGCTATGCCTCAGCGAGTACTTGAATTTGAGTTGAATTCAGGTTCCAAAGTATCTATGCTTAACCTATGGGTTGATAAGGATGGCAAAGCATCATATAATGATGGCGAAAACATTGTTGAGGTTCAGTATGGACCGAAAGAGGTTAAATTACCATTCGAACTTAGACTTGATAAGTTTATTATAGATCGCTATCCTGGTTCAAATAGCCCTTCGTCGTACAAAAGTGAAATTACACTTATAGATAAAGAACAAAACGTTGAAATGCCATACTCAATTTATATGAATCATATCCTTAAACATCGTGGCTACCGATTCTACCAATCATCTTACGATAAGGACGAAAAAGGCACAATCCTATCAGTTAACCAAGATCGTCTAGGAATGATGGTTACTTATATTGGGTATTTTCTCCTCATTATTTTTATTGTTCTTTCTATCTTTAATAAAAAATCACCTCTAAGAACCATTACAATCAACGCATTCAAATCTCCTGCAAAAAAAATAGGAGTTACAATCTTAGCCATCATGCTAAGTTCATCCATCTCATTTAGCCAGGAGATTAAACTTGTTGTTGATAAAAAGGTAGCCGACGACTTTGGTAAAGTCCTTATTCAAGACCAAAAAGGGAGAACAAAACCGCTACATACTCTAAGTAACGATATCATCAGAAAAGTAACCAAAAAGAATCAATTTGAGAATTACAATTCGATGCAAGTTTTCCTTGGATTCTACGCCGATTTCGACAACTGGAAAAACATATCTCTAATTAAAGTTGGCAATAGCGACTTAGCAAATAAACTTGGAATTAGAGGCGATTATGCTGCCTTCACAAACGTTGTCGACCTACAAAACAACCAGTATAAAATTGGCTCTTTAGTTGAAGAGGCTTATTCTAAAGCTGAAGGAAAAAGGAATAAACTCGATAAGGAGGTGATTAAACTTGATGAGCGCGTAAATGTTCTTTATATGATTTATACTGGAGAGTTTATGAAGATATTCCCTCTAAAAGATAAATCATCTCACTGGGGAGCTCCTACCGAAGCGATAAAATATGCCGAAAGCAGTGATGACTCACTATACCTTTCTAAAATAATGGGGTTGGTTTTTGAATCTGCACAAAAGGCAGCAGTTTCAAAAAACTACACTGAAGTAAATCAATTCATTACTTCGATAAAAGATTATCAAAGAAAGTTTGCCAACTATGAACTACCATCTGAAGCAAAAGTAAATACTGAGGTAACCTACAATAAAGTTAAAATTTACGAAAGACTATTTCCATACTACGCCACGATTGGTTTACTTTTAATTATTTTACTTGTATATAGTATTGCATCAGGAAGAACACTTTGGGGAATTGGGTTTAAGGCATTAAATACTCTTCTTGTTGCTGGGTTTGCGCTTCACACAACCGGCCTAGCAATGCGCTGGTACATATCGGGACATGCTCCAATGAGCAATGGCTATGAATCAATGATATTTATCTCGTGGGCAACCCTTTTAGCTGGATTTATTTTCAGCAAAAAATCACACTTTGCAATACCTGCTACAGCAGTTTTATCTGCATTAACCTTACTTGTAGCACATTTCAGTTTCATGGATCCTGAAATTACTAACCTTGTTCCTGTGCTAAAGTCTTACTGGTTAACACTTCACGTATCGGTAATTATTAGTAGTTACGGTTTCCTTGGTCTAGGGGCAGTACTTGGTTTAATCGTTATGATACTTTACTCACTTTCTAACCCAAAGAATAATCAAAGAATTAGCACAGCAATTGACGAACTAACTGTACTCAATTACAGCACGTTAACAATTGGTCTTTATTTATTGACTATTGGAACATTCTTAGGCGCAATTTGGGCTAACGAATCGTGGGGTCGTTATTGGGGATGGGATCCTAAAGAGACGTGGTCGCTAATTACAATGATAGTTTACAGTATTGTTATACATTCAAGAATGATTAAGCCTTTAAGAAGTGTTTATACATTTAACTTATTATCGCTATTCGCGTTCTCGTCAGTACTAATGACTTATTTCGGTGTAAACTACTATTTATCGGGCTTACACTCATACGCAAGCGGTGACCCTATTCCAGTACCAGTATTCGTATATATTACTGTAGTAGCACTTTTCATAATTTCAATAGTTGCTCTGTTTAAATACAAGCATATCGAAAGCCTCGATAAAAAATAACACTTTTTAACCTTCAATAATATTAGGGTGAGAGCACAACTCTCACCCTATTTCATTTATAACCAGATTAATAAATATTGCTTTTAAACATATTGTTATTTTACTAACATTGTTTTTTTGTTAACATACCTATATCTATATTTGCATCGTAAAAAATGATGAAAAATGGATAGTGATTCAACATCTTTAAAAAAGAAAGAAAATATGACGCTGAAAGATGTTGCAGAAATGCTTAATGGTAAGGTTGTTAACGGATCTGAACACCTCGAAAGAGAAGTAGAATTTGCCTTCTCGTCGGATTTGATGAGTGACGTGCTAACCATACAAAAAGATAATATGATCCTTTTAACAGGATTAGCTAACATTCAAGCACTAAGAACTGCAGAAATGTCGGATATTAGCTGTATCGTTTTTGTTCGAAACAAAAAGGTTAATGCCGATATGCTAAAGCTAGGCAAGGAAAGCGGAATTGTACTAATTGAATGCCCGAGTTCAATGTTTAGAGCATCGGGTGTGCTTTTTAGCAATGGGCTTAAACCTGTTTTTTAATCCTCCCCTGCCCCATGACAATGCATTTTGAATACAAGATTGAAGGTGGCGATTTTACTCGAGCAGGTTACGCTTCGAGCCAAGTAAAGCGTTCGCTTAAACAGCTAAATGTTGACCCGAAGGTGATTAAACGGGTTGTTGTTGCATTGTATGAAGCCGAAGTAAACGTTGTTGCACATGCCTATAGCGGTGTCATACAGGTTTATATCGATACAGAAAGGATTAGAATGATATTGTCCGATAAAGGACCCGGAATTCCAAACATCGAGCAGGCAATGCAAATGGGCTACTCTACAGCAACACCAGAGGTAAGAGAAATGGGATTTGGAGCAGGCATGGGCCTTCCAAATATCAAGAAAAATTCAGATGAATTTAAGATTGAGAGCGAAGTTGGAGTCGGCACAAAGCTCGAAATTGTGGTACATATTAAGTAATATCCATCAAAATGGAAAACAAGGTTTTTCATCATGCTCTAAAAATTCGTCACGATGTGTGCATTGGCTGCTCGCATTGTATGAAGGTTTGCCCTACCGAAGCGCTTAGAGTAAAAGATGGAAAAGCTAACCTTTACGAGAATCGTTGTATTGATTGCGGTGAATGCTTTAGGGTTTGCCCAACCAACGCAATTATCATTGAGCAGGACGATTTTAGCAAGATATTCAACTACGATTATCGCGTAGCGCTTGTACCTTCGATACTAACAGGCCAATTCTCCGACGAAATTACTGCGACTGCTGTAACCTCAATACTAAAGAAACTTGGATTTAATGAGGTGGTTGAAGTTGAAACCTCAGTTGAAATCCTTAAAGAAGAGATTAACTCATATATAGCCAACAATAGGCATACAAAGCCAATAATATCATCTTTTTGCCCTGCAATTGTAAGATTAATACAGGTGAAATTCCCATCGCTAGTTGAAAACCTAATGCTAATAAAGCCTCCGCTTGATATTACATCAACATATATTAAAAAGAAGTTACAAGATAGAGGAATTAAGGAGGAACAAATTGGAATATTCTACATTACACCCTGTGCAGCTAAAATTGCGGCTATTAAAAGCCCTGTAGGAGAAGAAAAATCAGAAGTTTCAGGTGTTCTGAATATGAATCTAATTTATAATAAGATTTTAAAATCACTTGTTGGGTTAAGCGAATATGAAAAAGAAATAAAAATCAACAAGGAATGCTTAACAGGTAAAAGCCTTATTTGGAGCCTTACAAATGGTGAAGCAAGCCAAATACAAGGACGCAGTTTAGCCATCGATGGCGTTAACAACGTAATTGAATTTCTTGAAAAGATTGAGAACGAAGATATCTCAGATATTGATTTTCTTGAACTTAGGGCTTGCGACGAGAGCTGTGCTGGTGGTGTTTTAACCTCAGGAAATCGATTTTTAACTGTTGAGAGACTAAAGAAAAGGGTAAGCGAATCAAAAAACATCAGAAGCAAGGGCTTTAACAATCAAATTCTTCAATACAAAGATTATTTGAAGGGTAAAATGTCAATAGGCGAAATTAGCCCCCGCTCGATGCTTAAGCTCGATGAGGATATGGCTAAAGCCATGAAGAAGATGGAGCGTTCGAACCGAATAATGTGCTTCTTACCTGGTATTGATTGTGGCAGCTGCGGAGCACCATCGTGCCAAGCGCTTGCTGAGGATATTGTACAAGGTAAAGCTGCTATCTCTCATTGCATCTTCCTTCAAAAAACGATGGAACAAACTCGCAAGCTTAATCCAGATCACTCATTCCGGATTATGGAGAAAATTTGGGGAAAAGATCGTTTTGAGAAGAATTGTAATAAGATTGATAAATCTAAAAGATATCACTAAGGCTGAGATTGAGACTAAGGTTAAGTTTGAAATATAAAGTAAGTTGAATATGAAAGTTAAAGAGATTGTTGAGAAGTTAAACCTCGTGGTTTTTTCAGGAAGCAATGGCCTTGAAAAAGAGATAAATGGAGGCTACACCTCCGACCTACTTAGCGATGTTATGGGACATGCCGATAGCGGAAATGCTTGGATTACCTTACAAACACATAAAAATGTTATCGCTATTGCATCGCTAAAGGAGATTTCAGCAGTAATCATTGTGAAAGGATTTAAGCCTGAAGAAGATACAATTGCACAGAGTAACGAGGAGGGTATTCCAATTCTTGGAACCGATAAAGAAACTTTTGATATAACAGGTCAACTTTACAACCTGATAAAGTAAATGAACCTATATAAAGCCGATTTGCACATTCATACCGTCCTATCACCTTGTGGCGATTTGAGTATGAGCCCTCTCAATATCGTTGAGCAGGCCGCTGCTGTTGGCTTAAATATTATAGGCATTACCGATCACAATAGCACGCTGCATGGCCCTGTAACAAAGAAACTTGCAGATAAAAAGGGTATAATGGTTGTTTATGGTGCTGAGGTAACAACAAAAGAGGATGTCCATTGCCTTTGCCTTTTTGAAAGCGACGAGCAGCGCAAGAATTTTCAAGAATTCATCGAAAATAATCTTCCAAAAATTCAGAATAACTCATCAATATTCGGACATCAAGTTGTAGTTGATGAAAATGAAGAGATTTTAGAAGAAGTTGAATCATTGCTAATTACAGGCTTAAATGTAAGTGTCGATGAAGTTGAGCGTAAAGTTCATGAACTTGATGGCCTATTTTTTCCAGCACATATCGATCGTCCAAAATATAGCCTAACTAGCCAGCTAGGCTTTGTTCCAAAAGATTTAAAGTTTGATGCCCTTGAAATTTCAAGAAACATCTCGCTCGAAAAAGCAAATCAGACATTTTCATACATCAAGAATGCCCGTTTTATAAGGACTTCCGACGCCCACAATATCGACCAGATAGGCTCAAACCCTTCAACAATGAGAATGGAAGCGTTAAATTGGGTGGAGTTGAAAAAGGCTATTTTACTTGAAGAAGGGAGGGAGGTGCTGATATCATGAAAGATATATCGTTACATATCCTAGATATCATCCAAAACTCTATTGTTGCTAAGGCAACCTTGGTAGAAATCAGCATTGATGAAGATTTTATCAATGATTCCATCCTAATTACTATAAAGGATAATGGCTGCGGGATGAGTAAGGAAATGATTGAGAAGGTTACCGACCCGTATACAACAAGCCGAACCACTCGCAAAGTGGGTTTGGGAATTCCTTTACTCAAACAGAATGCAGAACGAACAGGTGGCGGTTTATCGATAAAATCGGAATTAGGGGTTGGGACAACGCTTTACGCTTCGTTCAAACCCTCTAATATAGACTGTTTACCTATGGGTGACATTGCTGGTGTAATTTCGTTAACCGTATCGGGAAATCCTTCGATTGATTTAATTTACAATCATAAAATTAGTGGTAACTTATACACCTTTAGCACAATAGAGGTAAAAGAAGTTCTGGGTGAAGTATCAATCGGAGATCCCTCTGTTTCCAAGTATTTGAAGGAGATGATACAATCTAATTTAGAAGAAATACAAATTGGCACTTTCGGTTATAAAACATAGCTAAAATCATGTGATTTAATTAACAAATGAAATATTTTTGCAGTCCCAAATAACAAACTGTTTCTTAAAAATAAAACTATAGTATAAAAAAGTATGGCAAAGATTAAGTCGTTGGATGATTTAAGGATGATGAAGGAAAACCTTCAGTCTAAAATCAACCTAAGAGAAAAAGGGGAAGACCCCGGAAGCCATGTTCAAATTAAAGTAGCAATGGCAACCTGTGGAATTGCATCAGGCGCAAAAACCGTGATGGAATTCATGATGGAAGAACTCGAAAAACGTGGAATTGAATCAGTTATTACACAAACTGGTTGTATGGGCTACTGCTTTGCAGAGCCTACTATTGAAGTAAAACTTCCTGGCAAAGAGCCAGTTGTATTTGGCTATGTAGATAATAAAAAGGCTGATGAAATCATCGAGAAGTACATTAAGAATGGCGAGCTCGTTGAGGGTATCATCCCTATGAACTATGAGACTATCGAATAATCGAAAAGGAGGATACCGTAATGGCAAAGTATAAAATGCACGTACTCGTTTGTGGAGGAACAGGTTGTAAAGCCTCGGCAAGCGATTCAATTATCGAAAAGTTTAAATCTGAGCTAACCGCTAAAGGGCTTGATAACGATGTTCAAGTTATCCTAACCGGTTGTTTTGGATTTTGCGAGAAAGGCCCTATCGTAAAGGTTTTACCTGACAATACTTTCTACACTCAGGTTAAACCCGAAGATGTTGCTGAAATAGTAGCAGAACATTTAGTAAAAGGTCGTAAAGTTAACCGCCTTTTATATGTTGATCCAAAGAGCAATGAGCACGTAAGTGACTCGAAGCATATGGGTTTCTACCGTAAGCAGATCAGAATCGCTTTACGTAACTGCGGTTTCATCAACCCTGAAAACATCGATGAGTATATCGCTCGCGATGGATACTATGCAATTGGCAAAGTATTAAAAGAATATACACCTGCTCAAACCATCGATATCATTAAGAAATCTGGATTACGTGGTCGTGGAGGTGGAGGTTTCCCTACCGGTTTAAAATGGGAGATTGCTAGCAAAAATGCAGCTGATCAAAAATATGTAGTTTGTAATGCTGATGAGGGCGACCCAGGAGCATTCATGGATCGTTCGGTACTTGAGGGTGACCCACACTCAGTACTTGAGGCAATGGCAATTTGCGGTTACTGTATTGGCGCAACTAAAGGTGTTATTTACATCCGCGCCGAGTATCCACTTGCTATTACTCGTCTTAAAATAGCTATTGACCAAGCTCGTGAGTACGGTTTGCTTGGTAAAGATATCATGGGTACTGGTTTTGATTTTGATATTACTCTACGCTACGGTGCTGGTGCATTTGTTTGCGGTGAGGAAACATCTCTTATCCACTCAATGGAAGGTTTACGCGGTGAGCCTACCAATAAACCACCTTTCCCTGCTGAAAGCGGTTACCTAGGAAAACCAACCAACGTTAATAACGTTGAGACTTTTGCTAGCGTTCCTGTAATCATCCTAAAAGGTGCTGAATGGTTTGCATCGATTGGTACTGAGAAATCAAAAGGAACAAAAGTATTTGCTCTTGCTGGTAAAATCAATAACGTAGGTCTAATCGAAGTTCCAATGGGAACAACCCTTCGCGAAGTTATCTTCGAGATTGGTGGTGGTATTAAAAATGGCAAGAAATTCAAAGCAGCTCAAACCGGTGGTCCATCGGGTGGTTGCTTAACTGAAAAACATCTTGATGTTCCTATCGACTTTGATAACCTGATTGCTGCTGGCTCAATGATGGGTTCAGGTGGTATGATCGTTATGGATGAGGATGATTGCATGGTATCAATTGCGAAATTCTTCCTTGAATTTACAGTTGAAGAGAGCTGCGGAAAATGTGCTCCTTGCCGTATTGGTAACAAACGTTTATATGAGATTCTTGAGCGAATTACCAATGGTGAAGGTACAATGGAAGAGCTTGAGCGCCTACGCAACCTAAGCTTAGTTATTAAAGATACATCACTTTGCGGTTTAGGACAAACATCTCCAAACCCTGTACTATCTACAATGGATAACTTCTATCATGAGTATCTTGCTCACGTTAACGATAAGAAGTGTCCTGCAGGTCAGTGTAAATCATTAATGCAGTATGTAGTAGAGCCTGAAGCTTGCGTTGGTTGTACTGCTTGTGCTCGCAATTGTCCTGTTAACGCAATCATTGGTGAGCGTAAAAAACCACATGTTATTGATACAGCAATTTGTATCAAGTGCGGTGCTTGTATCGAGAAATGTAAATTTAATGCTATCAGCATCAAATAATTAGGGGTTAAAATGGAAACAATAAAACTAACAATTGATAATAAGCCTGTAGAAGTACCCGCAGGGACTTCAGTTTATCAGGCTGCAAAAAACCTTGGGATTGATATTCCTGTACTTTGCTACATGAATCTTCATGATCTAGGAATTGAGAATAAACCTGCAGGATGTCGTATTTGCGTTGTTGAAGTTGAAGGTAGAAGAAATTTAGCACCTAGCTGCTCAACAACCTGCGCTAATGGAATGGTTGTAAAAACACATACCACTCGCGTTATCAACGCACGTCGCACTGTGATGGAGTTAATCCTATCAGACCATCCAAAAGATTGCTTAACCTGCGCTAAGAGCGGTAATTGCGATTTGCAGAACATGGCAGTTAAAATGGGCGTTCGCAACATTCCAGGACAAGCATACGCTGAGATGTCGACCTACAAAACCGACTTCTCTCCTTCTATCATCCGTGATATGGACAAATGTATCATGTGCCGTCGTTGCGAAACCATGTGTAACGATTTCCAAACTGTTGGCGCATTAAGCGGTGTTAACCGTGGATTTATGGCTGTTGTAGCCCCTGCGTTTGAGCAAGATCTAGAGAAATCACCTTGTACATATTGCGGTCAATGTGTGGCTGTTTGCCCAACTGGCGCATTAACTGAGGTTGACCATACTCCAAAGGTAATTCGTGCTTTAGCTGACCCAACTAAAACCGTTCTAGTTCAAACAGCTCCAGCTGTTCGTGCTGCTCTAGGCGAAGAGTTTGGCCTTGAGGCTGGTACAAGAGTGACTGGTAAAATGGTTGCTGCGCTTCGTCAAATCGGCTTCGACTTCATCTTTGATACAGATTTTGCGGCTGACTTAACCATTATGGAAGAGGGAACTGAATTATTAACCCGTTTAGGTAAACATTTAAATGGCGATAAGGATGTTAAACTCCCTATTCTAACCAGCTGCTGTCCAGGTTGGGTGCAGTTCTTTGAGCATAACTATTCCGATATGCTTGATGTACCTTCAACCGCAAAATCACCACAGCAGATGTTTGGTGCTATTGCAAAGAGCTACTTTGCTGAAAAACTAGGTAAAAAGCGTGATGAGCTAGTTGTAGTTTCAGTTATGCCTTGCTTGGCTAAGAAATACGAATGTCAACGCGATGAGTTTAAAGTTGATGGCAACCCAGATGTTGACTTCTCAATCTCAACCCGTGAATTGGCTCACCTAATTAAAGAGTTCAATATTAACTTTAACGAGCTTGCTGATGAGGATTTCGACAGACCTCTTGGTGAATCGACTGGTGCTGGTGTTATTTTTGGAGCAACTGGTGGTGTTATCGAGGCTGCAACACGTACAGCATATGAGCTGCATACTGGTAAAACGCTAGAAAAAGTTGACTTCCACGAGTTACGTGGTATGGATGGAATTCGTTCTGCAACTATTGATTTCAACGGTTTGCCTATCAACATTGGTATTGCTCACGGATTAGGTAATGCAAGAAAATTACTTGATCAAGTTCGTGCAGGCAAAACAAACTACCATGCAATTGAGATTATGGCCTGTCCTGGTGGATGTATTGGTGGCGGTGGACAACCACTTCACCATGGTGATACATCTATTCTCAAAGCTCGTACAAAAGCAATTTATAGCGAGGATACGAATAAAGTTATTCGTAAATCGCACGAAAACCCATATATCATTAAACTCTACGAAGAGTTCCTAGGAAAACCAATGAGCCACAAAGCTCATGAGTTACTCCATACACACTACTTCGATAAGAGCAGTAAGGATATATTTATTTAATTTACGGAGGATAGGAAATGTCACATATAAAAGTTGAGTTAAAAAAAGAACAAGTTGCAAAAATCAAGGATATTTGCAAATCGTTCAACAACGAGGCTGGCGAGCTTATCAACGTACTTCATAAAACACAGGAGTCTTTTGGTTACCTTCCTGCTGAAGTACAAGAAGTAATTGCTAGAGAGCTAAATGTTTCAGTTGCGAAGGTATATGGAGTAGTAACATTCTATTCTTTCTTCACAATGATCCCAAAGGGTAAACACCCTATCAGCATCTGTACTGGTACTGCTTGCTATGTTCGTGGTGCAGAAAAAGTGCTTGATGAGTTCAAGCGTATCCTCGATGTAAAGGTTGGTGAAACCACCCCTGATGGTAAATTCTCGTTAAGCTGTTTACGTTGCGTTGGTGCCTGTGGTCTTGCTCCAGTTGTAATGGTAGGCGAAAAAGTTTACGGAAGAGTTTCTCCTGATGGAGTAAAAGATATCATTAAAGAATACGAACAGTAATATCTTTCTATAAAATGAAAGGGGGCTTTTGGCCCCCTTTTTTTATTATCCTCAATTAATTAAAGCCACCTTTACCTCTATACAATTTTAATGGCTTATCGAGTACAACCTTAATAACAGTCATATAATGATCTTGAGCAGATTCAGGGATATTTATATAAACAAGCCCTGGAACGCTACTCCACGAAATCTTTCCAACTATCTTATAATTAAGAGTTGAGCCATTCCCAACTACTTTAATAGCCTTAATCTGATTCACTAACCCTTTAACAACAATATCACCACTAACTTTACCGGGTAAAAAAAGAAACAAGTTGGTTGAATCCTTTGAAATTGTTGTTGGTCCATAAAAATGCCCCTGAGGCATCCCTCCAAGCGTTCCAAAAATAGCCTCGCTGTGTTTATTAGTCCACTTACCAAGTTCTTTTATGATATTGACCTGTTCGTCAGGAATAGTTCCATCTTCCCTTGGACCAATATCAAGAAGTAGGTTACCTCCCATGCTTATTGCATCGGCAAAAATTGTAATGATTTCATATGGGGTTTTGTAATTGTTATCTTTCTTATAATACCCCCACGATTCGTTAGTAGTCATACAGAGCTCCCAATATTTTAGGTTAGGTCTAATTACTGGAAAATTTTGTTCTGGAGTATCATAATCACCATAACCTTGCAAACGTCCATTAATAATTGTTTTTGGGTTATTATCAAGAATTATTTTTCGAATATATTCAGCACGCCACTCCCCTGCGCTATGCTCCCAATCGCCATCAAACCAAATAAGATCGGGATTAAATTGCTTTGTTAGTTCACTAATCTGTCCATGGCAAAACTTTAGAAAATTACCCCATCTAATAGGGTCTTTAGCTGAATCATATCGTGATGAATCTTTTAGGAAACCAGGGTAATCAGGATACGACCAATCTATTAGAGAATAGTAAAGCCCGACTTTAATATCCCTTTTACGAAGTTCATTTACGAATGGAGTTAACACATCACGCTTGGCAGGTGTTTTATTAATAGTACTTAAGTCGTTCATTTTAGTATCCCAAAGCGCAACTCCATCATGATGTTTCGATGTTATAACGGCATATCTTGCACCGCTATTTTTAATTAGTTCAACCCAGTATTCGGGGTTATAATTTTTAGCAGTAAACATATTTGCCTGTTCCATATAATCGCCATGGCTAATATGCTTATTATAAAATTCCCACGATTCAGACGTATTCCCTATAGAATAAATCCCCCAATGAATGAAAATACCCAATTTAGCATCGGCAAACCACTGCATTTTACTATCGATTTTCGTATCAACTTGAGCTGATCCAACAAAAGACGTGGTTGAAAATATAATTACACCGATAATTTTAAAAAATCTATTCATGATTTTAATCTAGTTATCAATAAGTTGAATTCAGTATTTCAAAAATAGTTAAAAAAATAAAGTATTTACACAAGTTATCTTAAACCTTCGTGTCATATAGGTGTTCAAAGGAAGTCATTAAACAAATAATTAAATAAAATAATGAAAAAACTTTTTCTCTCAGTATTTATAATACTTATTACTGCAAGTATACAACATTCAATAGCCCAACAAGGTGAAGGGCAGCGAGGTATGTCAGGTGGTGGAAGAATGATGATGGAAGGTGGTTTTGGCACATTGAAGGGCACCATTATTGATGAAACAACGGGAGCACCAATAGAGTATGCAAATATTGTTATTTATCGCCAAAAAGACTCGACGTTAGTAACGGGTGGAATTACCGATATCAAAGGAAATTTTAAGATTGAGAAAGTCCCTTTTGGGAGGTATTATATCGATTTTAAATTTATTGGCTATAAAAACAACCGCATTTTAGGGGTAATGGTTACACCTCGTCAAACAGAAGTTACCCTAGAACCAGTTAAGCTAAAATCTGCATCTGAAAATATTGAAGAGATTGTTGTAACTGGTCAAAAATCAATGTTACAATCAAACCTAGATAAAACAGTTATTAATGTTGATAGAAATATTAACGTTGAAGGGGGAACAGCCCTTGACATTATGAGGAATATCCCCGCTGTTGAAGTTGATGTTGAAGGTAATGTTAGCGTACGGGGAAGTTCAAACCTTACTATTTTGGTTGACGGAAGGCCATCACAGATTAATAGTTTGGAAGAACTACCTGCAAACTTGGTTCAAAGCGTTGAGTTGATTACAAACCCATCGGTACGTTACGATCCAGATGGACTGTCAGGAATTTTGAATATTGTACTCGTAAAGAAAAAAACGCCGGGTTATCATGGAATGGTTTCGGTAAATGCAGGTACAGGTAATAAGTATTCTGGAACAGTAAATTTCAATATGAGACAAAGCAGGATGAACTACTTTGCAAATATTGATTATCGATACTTTGGATCTGATGGGTCAGGTATTTCTAACAGAGTATCTCAGTTTATTAACCCTTTTACTGGAATAAAGGATACTTCATATACATTTCAAAATTCAGAGACTAGCAGAGGTGGTTTATCGACTAATTTGCGTGGAGGTTTCGATTTTTTCATAAATCAAAAAAATACTTTCTCAGTTACTGCTTCAGGAAATATTAGGAATATGTCTAGCGATGATGATAGAATAACAACTAAGTTTCTTGATTTAAACGCATCACCAAATGAGGATTATATAAGAAATACTGAAGGTAAAACATACTCCTTTGGTGGTGATATAGCTTTGAATTATAAACGAACTTTTGATAAACAAGGCCAGGAATTCACTTCTGATCTTTACTTTTCAAAATCTAACAGAGAATCAGATAACGATTATGAGCAAGTTAACAATCTTATTGATGCTCCTAAATTTCAAAAATCATTCACAGGTGGAGAAAGTTATTCCTTTACTTTTCAAAGTGATTTAGTTTTACCAATTGGGAATGGAGGTCGTTTTGAAACTGGAATAAAAGGTATTTATAGGAATCAAGATTCCGATTATCTATTCGATACTCTTGATATTCCAAATAATCTTTGGAATACTAATCTAAAAACATCTAATCGATTTGTACTTACAGATCAAATTTATGCAGGATATGCAATATATTCAAATACCATTGGTCCATTTAGCTATCAAGCAGGTATAAGAGTCGAGGATCAGATTAAAAAGGCCGATCAACAAACAACTGATTCTGTTGTAAATGTATCTTTCTTCAATATATTCCCAAGTGCTCATATTAAATGGGATATTAACAAAGTTAACGCAGTAAAAGTATCATATACTCGAAGAGTTAATCGACCTTCTGGAATGGATTTAAACCCATTTATCAATAGAGAAGACGAACAAAACCTAAGTCAAGGTAACCCGTGGCTAGAACCTGAGTTTACTGATTCCTATGAAATTGCCCATTTTTTAAATCTCTCAAGTACAAGCCTTAATAGTACATTTTTCTATCGTAACAGAACAAATTTAATCTCAAGAGAAACTAAGTTAATAGAGAATACTGATACAACTTTAACTTATCCTAAGAACCTTACTGCTGGTTCAACACTTGGATTTGAGTTTATTTTAAACCAAAAGTTAACAAAATGGTGGAAAATGAATGGTAGCTATAGCTATTTTAAAGCAAAAATTAATGATGATACCATCAACGAAAGTGCAAGCGAAAGTAAAAGCTGGACTGCGAAACTTACATCATCATTCAGTATTGGAAAGAATTTTGAAGTACAAATAAATGGAAACTACAGAAGCCCAGTTATTACAGGTATTGGTGGAAGTGGCGGTCATCGGGGTGGTGGTGGAGGAAGCCAAGGTAAATCAAAAGAGATGTATTCTGTTGACCTAGGTCTGCGATATATGGTATTTAATAAAAAGGGGACCTTAACGCTTAGGGTGAGTGACATCTTTAACACAAGGCAGTTTGAAACAGACTCATGGGGTACAAATTTCACATCTTACCAAAAAAATATCCATGAAAGTCGTATTGTTTTCATTGGTTTCTCATACAGAATCAATGATTACAAGCAACGTCGTGATACTAAAATGGACGAAATGAACGAATTTGAAAACCAATAATTGCTTAGTAATATATTAATTCAGCAAAGGGGAGGTAGCTCCCCTTTGTTATTTATTATTTTTCGAAAAAAACATACCTTTATAGACATAATATTTAATATTCAAATTATGAAAAATATACTTTTAGTCATTAGCATTGCTTTGTTAGTCTATAAGGCTAATGGTCAACAACCAACCAAAGAGAATATTTATACCCTAAAGCCCAACGAATCGCTTGTTTATGGGGAGAATTGCTTTTATTTCTCCGATCAAGCGAAAAGCATCTTCTTTGTTTTAAAAGCTAACGAGGGTTTTTATACCGTAAGCAACGGAGTTCGAAAAGGGCCCTTCAAGGAGATGAATGATAATCTAATTGTTCCCTGTAAAGAGAATAACAATAGCAGCTGCGCAGCGTATGAGCCAAATGTTGACTCCGAAGATTTTTACTCAAAATACGTTACTGCCAATGATGATGGTAGTTTTACTATCAAATTCAATGGTAAAACATATGGACCTTTTGCTAACCTGCTATTCTTTCAAACAAATGAGAACAGCTCAGCTTTTGCGGCCTCAGTAACCGATATGAACCTTGGCAAGAAGTTAATATTTTCAAATGGGAAATCTTTCCCAATCGATGGAATGGTTGGGAGCATCAAATTCAGTCCCGATGGAAGTTTTGCTTTAGCAAGGGTTGGTTTCGATTACCAATCGGGCAACTTCGATCCCTCAAAAATTAACATGGAACAAATCTCATCATTTACGATCATCACTTCAGATGGAACTAAATTTGGTCCATTCAATGGAGAGAAAGTGACTGAGTCCGATATATGGTTCACTAAAACAACTGGAAACCATTGGTTTATTAGAAATGATAATAATTTACTCCTCGATGGCAAACCATTTATGAAAATGCCCGAAAATAGTGGCAGATGTGATTTATGGTTTAGCGCTGATTGCAAACGATACGCAGTTGCTAAATACGATAATGTTCGTTTCTCCGATAATTCAACCATCCCCTATCCCATTCAAACCTCATTATTTTACAAGGATGGGAAAGCATATTTAAGATGTGTAACCATTGAGAATGAAAAGGAGATAAATGTTTACACAAAGGCTTTATAGAATTTTATTATACTGCTTTACATTACTACCTCTTGCTTGCGCCCAAAATAGTTCTGATTACCCTACTGTTTTTGGGCGTAAACTTGTTGAGGCAGAAGCCTTTTTTTCTCAAAACAGTTGGATTTCCGATACGTTAACAAAGTTAAGCATTGATTCTCAACTGGCAATCTCAACAGTATTCCCTGAGGTTTTGCGTTACACCGCTTTACAAAATGAGTTTGAAACACGAAGTCTTGAGGTTCTTTACACTCAATATGGTTCAAAATATGCCGATTTTTCTATTGGTCAATTTCAAATAAAACCGAGCTTTGCCTATCAAATTGAAAAGGATTGGAACAAGTTGATTAATAAAAATCGATTTAAAGCCAAAATCGAGCCTTTTGACACTACTGATACTCCACAATTCCGGTTGCAAAGAATATTCCGATTAAAGGATGTTAAATGGCAGGTAAAATACATTGCTCTATTCTTTCTAATCATCGAAGATAAATTCAACATAAGCAAACTCAGCATTGATGAAAGAGTGAAATTTTGTTCAACAGCCTACAATGCTGGTTACTGGCTCGATATAAATGAGTTAAAGAAGATTGAAATGCAAAATCATTATCACACAAGACTTATAAAACCTAAGAAATGCTATAACTACAGCAGACTTTCACTATACTTTTATAAAAAACAAATGCCGAAATAAATTCGGCATTTTATAAGATTAACTAAATATCCAAAAACTAAGCTTCTCCTCCTCCACCAAAGTTAATTGGGAAATTAGGCGCACCACCACCTTCGGCTAGCTTTATAGTACCATGATTCGATTCAAATTTTGCAACATTATCCTGAAGTGCCAATAAAAGCCTTTTTGCATGATCAGGGGTTAATATTATCCTTGATTTAACCTGCGCTTTAGGCATGCCTGGCATAATCCTTACAAAGTCAACAATAAACTCTGATGCAGAGTGAGTTATTACAGCAAGGTTTGAATAAGTTCCTTGTGCTACCTCATCGTTAATTTCAATATTAATTGGGTTATTTTTATCAGTCATGATTTATAAATTTAATATTTTAGGTAAAGGTAAAAACTCTACAGATATATTAAAAGAAAGGCTGCAATTTTGCAGCCTTTCTTAACTTTTATTTTGGTTAAAGATTATTCATCATCCTCTTCAACTCCAACTTCAACAGGACGGCTAGCGTGTGATGTAGGATCGTGCTCCTCTTTCGAGAATACTACCATATTATCAAACTCACGTAAACCAGTACCTGCAGGAATTAAGTGACCGCAAATAACGTTCTCTTTTAGGCCTTCTAGGTAGTCAACTTTACCTCTGATTGCTGCTTCGTTAAGAACCTTTGTGGTTTCTTGGAACGATGCTGCCGACATAAAGCTGCTAGTTTGTAACGAAGCTCTTGTAATACCTTGCAATACCTGACTTGAAGTTGCAGGAACTGCATCACGAGCTTCAATTAGCTTAAGGTCTTTCCTCTTAAGTATCGAGTTTTCATCGCGGAGTTTACGAGCAGTGATAATCATACCTGGTTTAACAACAGTTGAGTCACCAGCCTCGATAACGATCTTCTTATCATAAATCCAATCGTTCTCGTCCATGAAATCCCACTTGTCAACGATTTGCTTTTCAAGGAAGCGAGTATCGCCTGGATCCTCGATTTCTACCTTACGCATCATCTGACGAACGATAATCTCAAAGTGCTTATCGTTAATCTTCACACCCTGCATACGGTAAACTTCCTGAACCTCGTTAACAATATACTCTTGAACCTTTGTAGGACCTTTAATTGCAAGGATATCTGAAGGAGTTATAGCACCATCTGAAAGAGGAATTCCAGCCTTTACATAGTCGTTCTCCTGAACAAGGATTTGCTTAGAAAGTTGTACTAAGTACTTCTTAACTTCACCTGTCTTTGAAGTAACGATAATCTCTCTGTTACCACGTTTAATCTTACCAAATGATACTTCTCCATCAATCTCAGATACAACTGCTGGGTTCGAAGGGTTACGTGCCTCAAATAGCTCAGTAACACGTGGAAGACCACCAGTTATATCGCCTGACTTACCCATTGCTCTAGGAATCTTCGAAAGGATATCCCCAGCTTTAACCTTCTTAGCATCTTCAACTACGATATGTGCCGATACTGGTAAGTTATATGAACGGAATACTTCTCCTTTGCTATCAAGAATCTTAATCATCGGGTTCTTAGTCTTATCACGAGAATCAATAATAACCTTCTCACGATAACCGGTTTGCTCATCAGACTCTTCTTTGAAGGTAACGTCCTTAACAACCGACTCAAACTCAACAGTACCTGCCGACTCTGAAATGATTACTGCATTCCATGGATCCCATTCGCAGATTAGTTGACCTTTGGTTACTACATCATTATTGTTGATGTATAATTTTGAACCATAAGGAATTGTATGAGTTGAAAGTGTAATGCCGGTATTTCTATCAACAATACGCATCTCGGCTAAACGACCAATAACGATTAAATATTTCTCACCATTCTCGTCAGTACGCTCAACAGTCTTAAGCTCCTCAATCTCTGCTCTACCTTCGAAACGTGCAACAATTTTTGAATCAGCTATGATGTTCGATGCAGTACCCCCAACGTGGAAGGTACGAAGTGTAAGCTGAGTACCAGGCTCACCAATACTTTGAGCAGCAATAACACCTGTTGCCTCACCAATTTGAACCATGCGACCTGTTGCAAGGTTACGACCGTAACACTTAGCGCAAACGCCTTTCTTCGATTCGCAGGTTAACACCGAACGAATCTCAACTTGCTCAATTGGAGAATTCTCAATCTCTCTAGAAATCTCTTCTGTTAACTCCTCTCCAGATGCAACAATTAGATCACCTGTAAGCGGATGGTAAATGTCATGTACAGTTGTACGACCAAGAATTCTCTCGTAAAGTGTCTCAACAACCTCCTCGTTTTTCTTAATTGCTGTAGCAACAAGACCACGAAGCGTACCACAATCGTTCTCAGTGATGATAACGTCTTGTGAAACGTCAACCAAACGACGGGTTAGGTAACCTGCGTCAGCAGTCTTAAGCGCTGTATCGGCAAGACCTTTACGAGCACCGTGGGTTGAAATGAAGTATTCGAGAACCGAA
>CAYMII010000031.1:0-45663 GCA_964390565.1 uncultured Rikenellaceae bacterium | reverse complement strand
GCTCTTCTACAAAGTTCATAATCAATAAAAATTTCTCAAAGATAATAATAGTGATTAGAAATTTGTGCTGTGAAAATTTTCTTATCCAATTTGGATTTTACCTTATTTCCAAATCAAATCTGTACTTTTATCAACAGTTAATTAGAGTTCCCATGAGAAAATTGATTTTCATTCTACTTGTCTCCTTTCAAATAGTTGTCAAAGCTCAAGAGAAAT
Organism: uncultured Rikenellaceae bacterium; assembly: GCA_964390565.1. GTDB lineage: Bacteria > Bacteroidota > Bacteroidia > Bacteroidales > Tenuifilaceae > UBA8529. The sequence goes on along the minus strand of CAYMII010000031.1, from coordinate 45,447 downwards.
TACCAGTGGATTTTGTTGGTTTTTGGCAAGATGCCTCGGAGTATGAATCGGGCTGGAAGAACTGCTACACCTTTTACCCCGACAGCTCCTTTGCTTTTCATTTCGATATTTTTGAATGCAACGAAAACTGCAGCACCTATTATTACAAAGGAAAATGGAAAGTGATAAAAGATACTCTAGCTCTATCAATTAGCGAGAAGAAGGTGATAATTGACGGTAAATTTATGAAAACAATAAGCGATGATGTAATAACCCTTGTTCATACAGGTTACGACAGCATTATTAAGCTAGACATTCCAGAGCTAAGAAAGTTGAAACTAAAAATGATATTCACCTTTGATAACTCTAAGGAGTCTATTTTTATTGATGATCGTAAGTTTTGGAAAATCGATAACGACCCACAAAAATATAACTTGGAGCGATAATGAACCCCATAAAAACAGATAAGGGCGTTGTTGGCGCCCTTTTCTGTTAAAATGGATTGCGGTAATCCCATTTTAAACATTCGTAACACTATCACAAGTGTGTACTTCTTATACGTTTTGACTTATTTAAATGTTATTTGCTGGTTTGCTTTTTTTGCTGTTTTTCGTCAATTTTTTTCTTTTGCATTACTTATTCACAGGATCGAAAGTCTCTTTCAATTTTGTTTTAATCTCATCGAAGTTTAAATCGGGGAAAACGGCGGGGGCTAATCGTTGAATTGGGCGATAGAAAAGCGATTTTTCGGCAATATCTTTTGGTAGGAAGTTCATTTTAACATCCGCTTTTTCTAAAATAACGAGGACAACGCTAAGTATAAAAGCCGTTTTAAGCACCCCAAAAACAACACCTAAGATGCTGTTGGCAAATCCAAGAAATGCCATCTCGAAAATCCCTTCTACAATTTTACCAAGTAAGTGAACTAACAAAACGATTACAAAAAAGGTTATTGCAAAAGCAATAAGACCAAGATACTCAGTGGTCATATTGAAATTTTCGCGTAAGAGGTTTGCAGTGTAATCCGAAAATTTTATTGCTCCAAATATTCCTAGAAGCAGTCCTGCAAGAGATGCAAACTCTGCAACAAATCCTTTTTTATAGCCTGCGAATCCGGCGAGGATAAAAACGGCAACCAGAATGATATCGACAATAATCATAGCGTAATTTTTTAGTTATTCACTTCGATCTTTTTAATAGTTCTAAACTTGTATTTGCTAACAACTATTAATCCAATATTTTATCGAAACAAAACTAATTCAACAATTTAGTTTGATATAATCGAAATAGGTGAATGGCCGATTTTTGTCGGTTAAGTCGGTAAATAAGCCTAGAAATCAATCAATGCTACTTGCTCCGCTCAACGATATATTCCGTTAACATCTCTAAAGACTTACGGTACTCGCTTTCGGGGTAAAGCGCAAGCTGTTCCAATGCCTTATTTTTAAACTCTTGCATCTTAATAGCAGTATAATCCAACCCTCCATTCTGTTTCACAAAAGCAACAACCTTTTCAACCGCTTTAGGATTCTTTTTGCTGCTTCTAACAAGTTTAAGAATATCTGATTGCTCGCTTTTGCTTACCTTGGATAAGGAGTGAATTAAAGGTAGGGTTAACTTCTTCTCCTTAATATCGTTGCCTGTTGGCTTTCCAATAATCCCTTTAGGTTGATAGTCGAATAAATCATCCTTAATCTGAAATGCTATTCCGAGGTAAAGGCCAAAATTTCGCATTCGTTCTATCATTTCAGGTGATGCACCAGCAGAGCAAGCACCATTGGCAGAACATGAAGCTAAAAGGCTTGCAGTCTTTTTCTCGATTATCTCAAAATAGGTTGATTCGTTGATATCCATCTTGCGTGAGCGCTCAATTTGAAGCAACTCTCCCTCGCTCATATCCTTAACTGCCTTGCTCATAATCCGAAGGAGCTCTATCTCATTTTTCTCAATGGCTAATAGCAAACCTTTAGAAAGAAGATAATCGCCAACAAGAACTGAAATTTTTGATCGCCAAAGGGCGTTTATGGAAAAGAAACCACGACGTTCATAGGCTTCGTCAACAACATCGTCATGAATAAGCGTTGCAGTATGCAAAAGTTCAATCATCCCTGCTGCTACATAAGTTGATTCTTTAACACCACCATTAATTCCAGCCGATAGAAAAACAAGAAGAGGTCGAAGCTGTTTCCCTTTACGTCGATATATATAGTTCGTGATAACATCAAGCAAAGGAACCTTAGAACTCATTGAGTTCTTAAAGTAGGGTTCAAACTTATCTAGATCAACCTCAACGGGTTTCTTTATCTCATCAAGTTTTGACATCAAGCACTTTTTTTGAAATGGAAAATTAACTAAAATTTTTAACCCAAATAGATTTATGGGTTGGATTATTCCTTCAATCTTTAAAAACTATATTCTTATCATATAGTGAAATATTCATATATTTGTATTTGATTCCACTATAATTATAACATGCAACAACGAAGAGAGTTAAATGTTGAACAGCTCGAAATAGCTGTAAATATGCTAAAAGCTATTGCTCACCCGATGAGAATTTCCATTATCAGCTTACTTGAGGATGGAAGAAAGATGACCGTAACCGAGATTCACGAAAAACTCGAGATCGAGCAATCAACTACCTCCCACCACTTGGGTATTTTGAAGGATAAAGGCGTTTTATCATCAAAACGTGAAGGTAAGAATACGCTTTATAGCCTCAAGAACGAGAATTTGGGAAAGATTCTCGATTGCATAGGGAAATGCACGGTTTAGCATTTTGCAACATTATATGGTAAAGGGTTGTTAGTAACAATCCTTTTTTTATCCAATTAAACAAAAAGCAAAATCTATGGCAGTAATAAGGTTAACCAAGGAGTTTCATTTCGAAATGGCCCATGTTCTCGAAGGGTACGATGGTCCATGCAAGAATGTTCACGGTCATTCATATATCCTTTATGTAACAATTATTGGACAACCAATTGAAGAAAATCGCAGTCCAAAGCTTGGGATGGTTATGGACTTTGGTGATTTGAAAAAGATTGTAAATAGATTGATAATTGATCGCTTTGACCATGCTTTGGTCGTTGCTGAGAACACAAAAATGCATGGTTTCTTTACCGAGGAGAAATTTGGTAAAATAGAAGCTGTACCGTTTCAGCCAACATGCGAAAACCTCATCCCCTATTTCGCTCAGTTAATTATGAATGAGATGCCCAGCGATATTAAGCTCCATCACCTAAAACTTAACGAGACAGCAACCTCATACGCCGAGTGGTACGCATCCGATAACCCTTAACAATACATTAATGTCAAAAAAACTCCTGCTCATAGATGCTTACGCTTCGATTTATCGAGCCTACTTTGCATTTATCAATAGACCAATAAAAACCAGTAAAGGGTTAAATACATCGGCAATTTATGGCTTCACCAAGTTTATGCAAGATGCCATAAAGCGTATAGAGCCATCGCACGTAGCTGTGGCTTTTGATTTATCAGGACCAACGTTTCGAAATGAACTTTACCCAGCATATAAAGCAAATCGACAGGAGACACCAGAGGATATTCGCACAGCTGTGCCAATTATCAAGCGGTTGCTAACCGCTATGAACATTCCCATTGTTGAACTTCAGGGTTTCGAGGCGGATGATATTATCGGAGCCTTATCAAAAAAAGCTGATCCAATGGGTTATGAGGTTTTTATGTTCACCCCAGATAAGGATTACGGGCAACTACTCACTGAAAATGTAAAAATTGTAAAGCCCGGAAAAGGTGGAAATGATATTGAAACAATAACTGCTGAGGCATTTTGCGCTGATTATAAGATTGAAAAACCGATTCAATTCATCGATATTTTAGCTCTTTGGGGCGATACTTCTGATAATGTGCCGGGTGTAAAAGGAATTGGAGAGAAAACGGCAGCCGATTTAATATCAAAATATGGCTCTATCGACAACCTTCTGCTTAATACCGATAAACTATCGAAAGCCCAAAAAGCTAATATTGAAGCATCGATTGAACAGCTAAAACTATCGAGAACCCTTGTTACCATTAAAACCGATCTTGATTTAAATATCAACCTCGATGACTTTGAGCGCAGAGAGCCAAACTTCGAAGAGTATAAAAAGATGCTTGAAGAATTGGAGTTTAGATCAATGCTCAAAGATCTTCCATCTAAAACAGAAAAGGCCGAAGTTAAAAAAGAGACTTTTGTGCAGGGTAATCTTTTTGGCGAAGTTGCAGAGCAAGCCTCCGCTCCTACACACAATTTGAAAACTCTTTACGATTTTACTTACGATTACAAAGTCGCCTCAACACAACAGGAGAGAGCCGCCTTAATTGATGTGCTAAGTAAATCAACGGAATTTGCATTCGATTCCGAAACTACTGGGCTTGATCTTTTTGCATCGCAAATTGTTGGCTTATCATTTGCAACCGCTCCATTTAAAGCATGGTATGTTCCAATTCCAGCAAATCAGGAAGAGGCAAAAAGCATCATTTTAGAGTTTAAGGAAATTCTTGAAGATGCCAATAAGCCAAAGGTTGGGCAAAACATCAAGTTTGACTTGCTAATGCTAAAGAATTATGGTATCGATCTAAAAGGATCACTTTTTGATACCATGCTTGCACATTACCTGGTTGAACCTGATATGCGTCATAACCTAAACTATTTATCAGAAACTCTTCTTGGGTATCGCCCTATTGAAATTGAAGAGTTGATAGGTAAAAAGGGAGCAAACCAGCTATCGATGCGAAGCGTTCCCATCGATAAAATTTCCATATATGCCAGTGAAGATGCTGATTTAGCACTTCAACTTAAATATATACTTCACGAAAGACTTGTTAAAGAAGGATTATTAAATCTTTACACTGAAATTGAAGCACCGCTTATTGAAGTACTAGCCGATATTGAGCGCGCAGGAGTTAGAATAAATTCAGATGATTTAAATGATTACGCTAAAACTCTAAATCTAGAACTTATTGCACTTGATGATGAGATTAAGGCAATGTCTGGCGTTCCCGATTTAAATATTTCGTCACCTCGTCAGCTGGGAGAGGTTCTCTTCGAAAAATTGAAGATTGCTTCGGATGTTAAGATGACTAAAACCAAGCAGTATGCCACAGGTGAGGATGAGCTGATGAAGTATAGGGACAAGCATCCTATTATTGATAAAATTCTTGAGTTTAGATCTCTTAAGAAATTACTTTCGACATATATCGAGACCCTACCATTACTTGTAAACAAAAAAACAGGGAAAATTCACACCTCATTCAATCAGGCTGTTGCTGCTACAGGTAGGCTTAGTTCGAATAATCCTAACCTACAAAACATCCCCATTAGGGATGAGAAAGGTCGCGAGATTCGTAAAGCATTTGTTCCAACATCTGATGAATATATCATTCTCTCGGCCGACTACTCCCAAATTGAACTTCGACTGATGGCGCACATGAGCAAGGATCCTTCTTTGCTCGAGGCTTTTCATCAAGGGGAAGATATTCATACCGCAACAGCTGCAAAAATCTTTAAAGTACCTTTAAACGAAGTTACTAAAGAACAGCGAAGCCGAGCCAAAACGGCTAACTTTGGAATGATATATGGAATATCGGCATTTGGACTATCTCAACGACTAAGTATTTCTCGAACCGAGGCCAAAGAACTTATCGATGGCTACTTTGGCACCTATGCTGGTGTTAAGGAGTATATGGATAGCTGCATCCGAAATGCTCGCGAAAAGGGTTGGGTTTCGACAATATTTGACCGTAAAAGGTATCTGACCGATATCAACTCCAATAATGGAACCGTTAGGGGTTTAGCCGAACGAAATGCTATAAACGCACCTATTCAAGGATCTGCTGCCGATGTTGTAAAAATTGCAATGATTAGAATTCATGAGCAGCTAAAACAGCATAATCTTAAATCAAGAATAATCATTCAGGTTCACGACGAACTTGTTCTCGATGTTTATAAAACAGAAATAGAGCAGGTAAAGGCAATTGTTTACAAAGAGATGGTTGGTGCTGCCGATATTTCAGTTAAACTTGATGTTGAAATCGGGGTTGGCAACAATTGGCTAGAAGCACATTAAGATAGTTATTAGTTGACGCCTGCCTGCCGGTAGGCAGGTTTTTAAGTTAACAGTAAGTTAAACGAATTGGAACACCTTTTCAAGAAAGAAGTATAGCAATGGAAGTGTCAATATACTGAAAAGGGTAGAAACAAACAGGTTACTTGCTGCTAGGTGATAATCGCCTCCATACCTACGAGTCATAACAACGATAATTGTTTGGCAAGGCATTCCGGCTTGCATAACTAAAACAAAGAGCGCAATTCGATCAATCTCTAAGTTGAACAACTTTACTGCAAGAATGTAGAGAAAACCTAGTAATATGGGAACAAGGATCAGCTTGTTAATGCTGATAATAAACACGCTAACAATCTTAAACGCTTTTTTAATATTCATCCCAGCCAGTAACGCACCGATATAAACCATCGATAATGGGCTAGTGCATTTACCAAGTCCCGAAAATGCATCAACAATAAACTTTGGTAACTCTAATCGCGAAACAAGTACCAGCGATCCTAACACAATTGCCCCAGTATTGGCGTTCAATAAACTCTTCCACCCCGATTTTTGAGTCCCCGAGCTTAATCGATATACGCCGTAAGTGAAAGTTAATGTATTTGATGCCAACTGATAAACTGCTGCGTAAAACACGCCAATACCTCCAGGAAACAGCGCATCGAAAAGAGGAAAACCAAGAAAGACAATATTCCCAAACATGGTGTGCAACGTGTGAACCATTGCCTGCGGTGCATCCAATCGCTGTAAGCGAGACGATAAAGAACCAACGAGATATAGGAAAAAAAGGTTTACAAATGCAAATGAGAAAACGAAAAGCCCATTTTTAAAAAGTTTTACATCAAACTCAAGATGCGAAAAGGTTGAAAAAATTAAAAAGGGTAAAGTAATATCAATAATGATTCTTGCTAGAAAATCTTTTGATTCATCGTTTAAAATCTTCCGTTTAGAGGCAATTGCCCCAACAATCATCAAAAGACCAAAAATTAGCAGCTGATTTATGATAATCTCTGTTGCCATAAGCGGAACAATTAAAAAAAACTTGGAGAATGCCTTTAAATCATTTAAAAAGTTTTGGAAAAAAACTTTTTTTTTCCAAAATTGCCGAAAATTAAGAATTATTATCGAGACAAAAACAAATAACCCACTATAACCACAAAGGCAAAAGATTTATCTTTTCGAAACATAAAGCCTAACTCCATCGTTGTAATCCATACAAATAATAATCATCAAATAACTCAGTTAACTAAAACTTAATGTTTAAAACCCGTTTCTAATTACACCAGAAATGAAAGCAAGAAAGGAAATTCAGAAATCCGTTAACAATTACGGATCGGAAGAGCTGAAAAGGGCAAAAAAACTAAAGCCCATAAAGAAGGAAAAAAACGAGAAACAAGCTATTTTTGAAGAGATCGATGAATTTGAAGACCTCGATATGGATTTTAAAAATGATGATTTTGATGAGGACTACTATGACGATGAAGAGGAAGAAGACTATTAAACCATAACTTTGCACCAAAATGCATCTAATGCCCCTTTTGGGGCATTTTTATTTTAATTTTAATTGCTTTTCTTCTATTTCTTCCATAATTTGTTGCACAAATGGAAGTTTTATGCTTTGGCCTTTAAAAAAATCATACTTCAACCTCAGTTTTACTTTTCTTATTTTCTTTTCGGCAATTTCTTACAATAGTGCTGATGAGATAATTACTTTAGACACAATAAATAAGCGTTTAAACCAATACTCCGATACCTCTCGTCTCGAACAATTAATAAAAACTGCAATTGACTACTGTAATCTTAATGCAGATCTTTCCATTGAATACTCGAAAAGTGCCATCGATTTAGCAAATAAACTTGGCCAATCGAAAAAGAAAATAGCGGCTGAAATAATAATTGGAAGAGCCCTTTTTATTAAAGGTGAGTATACAAATGCTATTGAACAATTAGAAAAATCTATTGAAGACACACGATTAATCAATGATAGCACCAACCTAATAGACATTTACCGAATCTACTCTTTAATCTATACTCGAATTGGTGATTTTACTAAAGCTCTTGAATACTCTCAAAAAGCATTTACCCTAATAGGCGTATTAAATCAAAAGGGGAATCTTGCTGACATTATTAGGGAAACAGGTAATATCTATTACAATTTTGGTGAATACAAAATCGCTTTAGACTTTTATCAGAAAAGTTTAGCCGAATGCCAAGAGAAAAACGATCTGATTGGAATGTCGAAGGCATACAATAACATTGGACAAATCTACATTGATCTCAATCAGTATTCAAAAGCCTTAGAATTTTTAAATCGATCATTAGAAATTAAAAAGAAGCACGATAACAAACTCAGCTATACAATTACATTACACAACATCGGAGTAATATTCTTTAGGCAAAATGATTTTAAAAATGCCATTTCATACTTTTCACAGTCCAATAAAAACTATAAAGAAATTAATTATACTGCCGGTATTTCGGATTCTTATCAATATTTAGGCCTTTCATATCTAAAAACGAAACAATATAAACTATCCGAAGAATCGTTTAAAAAAGCATTAGAGATTGCAAGCAAGGCACGTATAAAGACTTTGTTATTAACGATTTATTTGGGTTTATCTGATCTTTACGCTGAAACGAATCACTTTGATGAGGCATATCAAATGCTTCTTAAAAATAAAGAGTTAAAAGATTCTGTTTTTAGCGAAGAGCGAAGAAATCTGTTAATGGAACTAGACGCGAAGTACAACTTAAGAGCAAAAGAGAAACAGATTAGCCTGCTTTCTAAAGAACAGGAACTTAAAGATACTCAGCAAAAAAAACTAGCCATTTGGAATATTCTTCTTGCTGTAATGGCTTCCTTTCTCATTTTTATCATCTACCTAATTTATAGCAGAATGCGTTTTAGGGGTCGAGTAAATCGTCAACTTGTAGATGAAATTGTACAAAGAAAATCGGCTGAAGAGGCTTTACATAAATATCAAGAGCATTTAGAGGCCATTGTTGAAGATAGGACCAGAGATTTAAAAGATGCTAAAGACAAAGCCGAGGAATCAGATATGTTAAAAACTGCATTCCTAGCAAACATGTCACATGAAATAAGAACACCGATGAATGCCATCGTTGGCTTTTCAAATCTTCTTCAGGAAGAGGATGCAACGGCAGAGGAGAAGTTGGATTATGTAAAACAAATTAATGCAAATTCAGATGTTTTAATGAATCTAATTAGCGATATCATCGATATCTCTATGATTGAATCGGGTCAAATAAAACTTGTTAAAGAAGAATTCTACATTTCTGATCTTTTACAAAACCTACTACTGCAATTTGATCAAGAGAAAAACAAACTTAATAAAGGGAATATCGCCATTGTTTCTGAGGTTGAAGATAAACTAATGTTCCTGAAAATTAATACAGATATAAATAGGCTGAAACAGGTTCTTTCCAATCTTTTATCAAATGCAATTAAGTTTACTCACGAGGGAACTGTAACGTTAGGATTAAAGCAAGGTAGTAATAATCGCATTGTTATATATGTTAAGGATACTGGCATCGGTATCGCTCCTTGCAATCAAAGTGCAATTTTCGAACGATTTAATAAGTTTAACTCCGAAAGCGATACCATGTTATATTCTGGAACAGGAATTGGCTTAACAATATCAAAGGAGTTGGTTGAAATGATGGGTGGGAATATCTGGTTCGAATCAACAATTAACAAAGGATCAATATTTTATGTATCACTACCTCATTCAAATACTAAAATCTCACCAAACCTTAATGCTAAAGATGACTCAAAAATGGAAATTGAATCAAACTTTTCTGACAAGACAATTCTTGTTGCAGAGGATGTTACTTCAAACTTTAAGTTGATTAAAGCCTACCTTAAACAATCGAACGTTAACCTAATATGGGCAAAAAATGGAAAGGAAGTGATTGAATTGTTGGATAAGAACATCATTCACTTAATACTAATGGATATTCAAATGCCAATTATGGATGGCATACAAACGACTATTGAAATTAGAAAAAAAGGCATAAAAACGCCGATTATAATTCAAACAGCATACACACTAAATAACGAAATAGATAAAAGTTTTAGCGCAGGATGTAACGATTATATAACAAAGCCAATTAGAAAAGATGAATTTCTAACCAAAATCTCAAATTATTTATAGATACTATTCTTCCAATCCCTTATTCTTCTCTTTTTTCCCTTTTATCATCCACTTGTCTTTTACGTATACTTGTCTTTCAATAGTTTGATCAAGTGAGATAAACGTTTCAGTATTTGCAATGCCCGGGATATTCTGAATTTTCTTAACTAAAACATCCATCAGGTGCTCATTATCTCGACAGTAGATTTTAAGTAAAAGGGCAAAAGAACCTGTAATGAAGTGACACTCCACCACCTCAGGCATTAATTTGAGCGCATCTATAACACCATGGTACTGGTTTGATGATGAGAACTGGACGCCAACAAATGCGCAAACATCAAAGCCAAGGGCTTTAGGTTTTACGTTCATTCTAGAGCCCGCAATAATCCCAGCATCTTCCATTTTCTTTACACGCTGATGTATAGCAGCTCCAGAAATACCACATTCGCGAGCAATCTCTAGGAATGGCATTCGAGCATTCTTAACTAGGTAGGATAGTATCTTTTGATCTATGGCATCTACTTGGTAAAAATCAGACATGGCGATTACGATTTAAAATTAATTCAACTATAAAAATATTAAATTGTAAGATAAAACACATATAAATGTACTGTTTTTTTAAATTGTGTGTTGTTAAATCAGAAATATCTATACACAGATCTTAATTTCAGCATTTTAAGCAAATAAAAAAGCCACACTAAAGAAATGTGGCCTAATGAAATTTTATAAATAATTATATATGCTTAGAATATATGATTTTATCATCCTTTACATCATAAAAATCTTTAAGTACACCTTCTTTTAAATATCCATGCTTTTCATAGAATCCTTGAGTTGGAGTATAAAGTGGTTTTGAAGATGTTTCGATATAAATTGCTCTTCCGCCTTTAATTTTAATCATCTTCTCAGTTTCAAGTAGAACCAATGAACCAACACCTTTCCCTCGATAATCCTCGTGGGTTGCTATCCAATATAAATCGTAACTACCTTTTGTACATGCAATTGTTCCATAGCAAGAGTATGATATTGTTCGGTCACCATCCATGGCGAAAACAACAAAATATTCACTTTCATCTCCTTTCTCTACAGCATCTTCAACTAGTTCAATAGCGACAGGAATTTCATGTTCAAGAAAAAATCCCGAAGATTCGATTATCTCCTTAACACTTTTAATATCCTCAGGAATAGCTTTATATCTTAATGTATAGTTGCTCATAATTTTCTTTTAAATGATGGTATATCGTTAATAATGCGTTCAATTGCCTCGTTGAATGGAATCCCTGCTTGCTCGCAAGCAGCATAGAATCCTCCGCTATGCGAAATGCATGGGTTAACGTTAATCTCAAGCACCCATGGATTACCTTGCTTATCGACTCTATAATCAACCCGAGCATAGCCATTCAACTTAAAAACATCCCAACATTTATGGTTTATTTCAGTTAACTTTTTTAGTAAGGCTTCATCACCGGAACCCATCTCAAAGGTTCGACAGGTATTGTTGTACTCGAAACTATCTTCAATCCATTTCGATGTATAACCCATAATCTTAGGTTTATCTCCTTCGTAGCCTTTAAAAAGAATTTCGGCATGAGGTAAAACGGTTGGCCCGTTTTTACCGGCTAATATAGAGATATTGAATTCTCTACCATCAATAAATTCTTCAATGAAATGAGTAGCAGGATTCAACTCCTTTGCGGCTTTCATTAAGCCAGGCTCATTCCACCAAAAAACGCAATGCTCATCGAGGCCAAGAGAGCCATCTTCCCATATTGGTTTTACAATATACCTCTTGCCATTTTCAGGTATAAACTCTCCATCGCCATTATACCAACTTGCAGTGGGAATTCCCCCATTTTTCATTCTCTCCTTTGCCAAAACTTTGGATGAGGTAATGAAAATTGTCTCTAAAGTACCACCAGTAAAAGGGATCTTAAGCGAATTAAGAAGTGCGGGTGCAAGGAATATCAGATCACCTTTATTGTCAACCCCTTCTACAAGATTAAAAATAAAATCGGGATTAGCCTTTTTGAGCTCTTCCTCAACCTTACGAAGGTTAAGAGAAAAGGTCTGTGTAGAGTAACTTATGCCCAATTTTTCGAAGTTTTCGGCAACAATGTTAACCTGATCAAGAACATCAGCCTCATCGGGGCCAGCATTCTCAGAGAGTTCATTGTAAAGGATAATGGCTTTTTTATTGCTCATACTATTTGTTAATTCGGGTTAGTGCTGATTTCATTATCATATCAATAAGCTGGTTAAAGCTAACTCCCTTTTTACCTGCTAACATTGGTAAATCAGAGTGCTCAGGATTTATTCCTGCTAAGGGGTTAACCTCAATAAAATTAGGAATATTATTACCATCCATTTTTAAATCGACGCGTCCACCATCTCGGCATCCTAAGGCTCTCCAAGCAGCAAGTGCAGTTTCTGAGCAGATCGTTTCAATATCTCCAGTTGCCATTGTATACTCAACAACCCCATGCCAATTCTCTTTTGTGTGGAAAGAGTAGGTGTCCTCTTTTGCTTTAGAGGTAATAACTATCTCCATAGCGCCAACAACTCTTGCATTTTCTCCTGTTCCAACAACTCCAACCGTAAATTCTCTACCAGGTAAATACTCCTCAACTAGAACTGGTTGCTTGAACCTTTCAAGCAATTCAATGCAAAGACTATCCAATTCTGCCTTACTGTTTACCTTTGAACGGCTATCGATCCCTTTGCCTGTGCCCTCTGCAACTGGTTTTGCAAACAAAGGGTATTTTAAATTTATTGCATCTAAATCTTTGGGGGTTTCTACAATTGCAAATGCAGCAGTTGGAATTTTACAATCTCTTATAACTCTCTTTGTTAGTCCTTTATGTAGTGTTAATGAAAGTACAAGTGGATCTGAAAACACATATGGTATCTGATAAGCATCAAGCAATGCTGGTACTTGGGCTTCGCGACCAATTCCATACATCCCCTCAGCAATATTGAAAACAATATCCCAACGTTTTCCTGCAGAAATTGCTTTTATAAGGGCTTTTATATTACCAATTCGCTCTGTTTTATAACCAAGCTCTTGCAATGTATTTTCGACAGAGCTTATGGTTATTTCGGAATCAAACTCAGCCGTTTCCTCCTCGGTATAACCTTCCTTTAAATAATCGCTTCGTAAATCGTAAGTAAGACCAATTGTTATCATGTTATGCTTTGATTTTCTTATTGTTAACTATAATACATCATATACTAATATAGATAACTTTTTGATAAAAATATCCCCATTCGATAAGCAAATTGCATATCAGAATGGGGAGGGGTTATTTAGATTTGATTAAAAATCGGGATACGAGAATAATTTATCTTCATAGTTTTTAAGGATTACCTCACCATTATCGATATATTGAAGATATTCGGGTAGAAGAGGAATCTTACCGCCTCCACCAGGAGCATCAATAACGAATGTTGGGATTGCATAACCAGAGGTAAAGCCCCTTAAACCTTTAATTATCTCAAGACCTTTTGCTACATGGGTTCTAAAATGACCTGAACCCGGTATTGGATCACATTGATATAGATAATATGGACGAACCCTGATTTTAAGTACGCCATGCATTAATCGCTTCATAGTATCCACCTCGTCGTTTACGCCTTTTAACAGTACTGTTTGACTACCTAAAGGTATCCCAGCATCTGCAAGGCGAGTACATGCCTCGGCAACCTCTGGAGTAATCTCATCGGGATGAGTGAAGTGAATGCTCATAAAAAGTGGATGGTACTTTTTAAGCATATTCGCCAAGGTTTTGGTGATACGCTGTGGAAGCACCACGGGAACCTTAGTTCCAATACGAATCATCTCTACATGAGGGATTGATCTAAGCGAAGAAAGTAAATACTCGATATGTGGGTCGGGCATTGTAAGAGGATCACCGCCAGATATAAGCACATCTCTGACTTCAGAGTGATCTCTGATATATTGTAATGCAGGCTCCCATGCCTTTATACCTATGTGACACTTATCTTTAGCCACCATATGCGAACGAGTACAGTATCTACAATACGCCGAGCAAAAACCGGTTGAAAGGAAAAGTACCCTATCGGGGTAGCGATGAACCAAATTTGGAACAGGACTATGGTGCTCCTCTCCAAGAGGATCGGCACACTCACCTTTGGATAAGGTAACCTCATTAATTGTAGGAACCATAGTTCTGCGTAATGCCTGAGCAGGATTATCAGCAGATAGTAAACTTGCATAGTAAGGAGTAATCCTTAGTGGCAACGCGTACTTATCGTTATCGATTGCTTGAAGTTCTTGATCTGAAAGATTAAGGATTTGGCGAAGCTGGTTAATGGATGTGATACCATTTTTAACCTGCCATTGCCACGAATTCCAGTCCTTTTCGGTAGCGGTGGGGAAATGTTTTGCTAAAAACTCAAGGGATCTTTGGCTGATCCCGATACGCTCGTTTGAGACACGAGCCCCAATCTTATTGAAGCGGATTGACACCTCAGCCTCGTCGTTGCTGAGGTCAATGGAACTCGGAGGTTCGTCCTCCTCAGAAAATTCGTTAATCATGTAAACTAGCTTCTGTTGCTTCTGTTTGTCCATGGCTAGACGTTAAATTTTGTTTTTTAGGTTAATACTTCTTAGCATTTGCTAAGGATATCTTTTAAAAATAAGGTGCAAATATTAGCATTTATAGAATCCGATGTTCTCTAAACATCTTTTTTTTCAAATGAATTGAAAAATATTTCAAATTCTATGATTTATTTTTCTGATTTTCTTGTATTTACAATATTATTCAGAAACACTAAAATTTATGCCAAATTACGTTTTGATAAAACATATGATACTCTACAAGACGTTGAAGAATTAACAATAATCAAAAGTTATTAACAATTTCGATCCTTTTTCACGCAAAGCGCGCAAATGCTCTATTGTTTATAGGATCTAACATTACATCAAATAAGGTGACTTTTATAAACTTATTAGTCTTATGTAAGAACGCAAAGATTTGAAATTGCCTTTAGCAATTTCACTGTTTTATTGATCTGTTGTTTTACTCCTTTGAATCTTGATTTGCAACAAGCATACCATATTGATTTTCGAGGATACTTGCTGACTTTTAAAAAAATATTACCTTTGCCGCTCAAACAAGATGGCTCCATAGTTCAAGGGATAGAACGAAAGTTTCCTAAACTTTAAATTCCAGTTCGAGTCTGGGTGGGGCTACAAATTAAAACCGAAACCCTCTCTAAAAGATTTGTCTAGAGAGGGTTTTGATTTTAAGAGACAGTTGATACTGTTGGTTTTCTACAAATGAATATTATACTTTTTTAATTTTATAAAGGGTTAAATAGTCTTTTTTAATAATTTCCATTAGACTCTTATGTATTACATTAATTTCAGGGTAATACTTAACAGCAAAGACTTTCATATGATCTTCAGAGTAGTTGTTATTATTCTCAATGATAAAATCATTGGTTGTTTTTTTTAATTCAATGTATTTTTTAATGACTTCACTGCCGATCCAAGTTGAACTTGCAAATATTGGCTTAAATCTATTGATAAAAAGTTGAAGAGAATTTTTATTTACAAAAACGGCATAATATCCCTTTTGTGAGTCATCCATAAATTGAAGCATCAACTCACTTAAATGTTCGTCAATTAAACTATATGCCTCTAATCTTTTTTGAATGATAACTTTATAGTATTCATTCTTATAATCCATCTTTTTTAAGGCGTAAGAAACATAACCGGATACAATGGTTGCAAAGAAAGCACTTGTAAAAACGCTTACAATTAAAGTTATATAACTCATATTTAGAGTATTATGTTAATTTTTTATGCATCTAACAGAATAACCATTAGTCTTTGGACAAAGATGTTCGTAAAGAATAGTATTGCCATTGTAAATTAAACGATAGTAAACATCTAAACTATTAGTATAACTAGTTGTTGTCCACCAGTAACCATACATACCTATATAGCCATAATCGCCGTTGCTATGTGAACGATAACCAGCAGGTAAGGCAGTAAAACCAGAGTTATTTTCTGCAACATTTGGACTCAACCAATGAACAATCCCAATTTCTTTTAATTTGGAACTTGCAATACTTGCTCCTCCTAAGTAATCACCGAGAATTGACCATTCATCATTTGTTGGTATGTGCCAACCTATAGGAGCAAGTTTTCGATTGTCAATTACTGCAAACCAATTGTATAATCTACCAAAAGTAGCAATGGTATCAATATTGTTAGTATTATTGATATTGAAATAGGCACCCGTTGATAGATTTATCCATTGTGCCTTATCTTTAACATTTGTAATTGGGTCTCCATTGCGGTAATGTATGGTTCTTAAATTCTCTGCCATCCATGTTTGATTGCCAATTTTTATTGTTTTATAAATATTTCCATCAATGTCCTCAACCATTCCATAAGTTTTATCTGGATTAAAAACCGCAGTGCTTTTGCCATTTGTTTGGTTTACATTATCCTCGTCATCCTTGCAACAATTTATTAAAACTAATAAAAGTCCAAGAATCATTATTGAGTAAATTTTTATACTTTTTTTCATTTCTTATTTTTAAAGTAAAGATTTAAGTGTCTCATTTTAATGATTGAATTACTTTTAAGAGTTCTTTAGTAGCAATAAGCTGTTATTCCTGAATTCTCCATTGAAGGAAAAGAATATACTCCGAAACATTTTCGCTCATTTCTTACAGGTCAATTCTTCGAAGTCTTTTTTATAGTATTCAAAAGATGGGTCTTTTGTTTTCATAACTTTTAAGATTTTAGGGTGGATCTTAATGAATTTCTTTACATGTCAATTTATAAAAAACATTATAATTATACAAATAAAACAAAAACCCGCATTTCTGCGGGTCAATGATAAAAAAGGCATTTCTTTAAAAAAATAGAGAAATGAAGCTTAAAAGTAAGCTACTTCTTTACCAGTAATATCGGTTAGTAGAGTATTTGCTAAACGGCTTGCACCCAACCTAAACAGATCGGGGTTTAGCCACTCATCGCCTAAAATTTGCTCAACTATAGAGTAGTAGTAAGTAGCATCGGCTGTTTTGGCTACGCCGCCTGCAGGTTTAATACCTATCTTTTTACCTGTTTTTTCATAAAACTCCTTAATGGCTTCGCACATAACATACATTGCTTCAGGAGTAGCGGCAGGTTCAAGTTTCCCTGTTGATGTTTTGATAAAATCAGCTCCTGCCTCCATGGCTAAAAATGAAGCAAGTTTAATATCCTGAAGGGTTGGAAGCGCTCCTGTTTCGAGAATAACTTTTACATGGGTTTCCTCGGCAACGTCCTTTATTTGCTGAAGTTCGCTATAAACAGTAAAATAATCGCCCTCAAGGAAAGCACCAAGCGAAATAACAACATCAAGTTCATCAGCACCAAACTCAATTGCCATTTGGCACTCGGACAGTTTTATGTCGATAAATGTTTGAGATGAAGGAAAACCTGCTGCAACAGAAGCGATTTTAACTTTTTTATCGGTTAGGTGTTCTCTTACCGTAGATATAAGCGTTGGGTATACGCAAATTGCTGCAACATTTTTTAGGTTTGGAAAATGAGAACTAAAATTGCTAACCTTTTCTGCAAAAAGTTGTCCTCTCGATTCACCATCAGTTGAATTTAAAGTTGTTAAATCAATCAAACTAAAGCATTTCTTTAATACTTCAATATCCTTTTCGCGCTTTGCAGCAAGATCTTTAATCTTTAGAAGGTTCGATTTGACAGCGGATTCGTCCACATCAATGGAGAATTTTTCTTCAATTGTATCAATCATATTAGTAGGTATTTACTTGTTATCGTTTTGTAATTTCTGATTTTCTTTATGCCTAGTTGCATCACGTTGGGTTTTCTTCTCGATTGTTTTTTGGAATGCATCTGTTAAATCAACCCCTGTTTGATTTGCTATACAGATTAAGACAAATAATACATCGGCAAGCTCAGAGGGAAGCTCTTTAGATTTGTCATCTTTTTTAAATGACTGCTCGCCATACCGCCTAGAGATAATTCGCGCAACCTCTCCAACCTCCTCGGTTAGCAAAGCCATGTTTGTTAACTCGTTGAAATATCTAACCCCGTGGGTTTTAATCCAATCGTCAACAATTTTTTGAGCATCGCGAATATTAATATCTTCCATTACTCTCTGTTCTTAGTATCGATAATAATTGTGACCGGTCCATCGTTTACAAGCGATACCTTCATCATTGCTCCAAATTTCCCGGTTGCCACTTTCTTCGAAAGTTCTTGCTCCATTCTTTTAACAAACTTTTCATACATTGGAATAGCAAATTCTGGTGGTGCTGCCTGAATATATGAAGGACGATTTCCCTTTTTCGTTTTAGCATGTAGCGTAAATTGGCTAACAACAAGAACATTGCTACCCGTTTCATGAACCGAAAGGTTCATAACGCCATCATGATCATCGAATACTCTGAGTTTTGCAATTTTGCCGCACAGCCATTCTAGATCCTCATCAGTATCGGCTAATTCAATGCCTAAAAGCACAAGCAGGCCAGCGTTAATTTGACCAACTATAACATTATCAATCTCGACCGAAGCACTAGTTACTCGTTGTATGACAACTCTCATTTGCTTATCCTTTTTCGGAACAACACAAAGATAAAAATGAAATTGTGGAAATAATTGTAATTCGTTTTTTTGCAATATTTTTCTTCATTTTACAAAAAATCATCTTATTATTACTGTTTGATTTGTTGGCGTTGATAAGTTATGTTTTTTGTAAACAAAAAGCATCCTTTTTTCGTTTAATAAGGATGTATTCAGCAATACCTAATATTATGGCTAAGTCGCTCATTATATCGATTTTACTTTTCTTTTTTATTGGAACTTCTATTGCCCAAGTTCACGAAATCCCTTTGAAGCGGAATAAGAGCAAACAGAGTTCGGTTCAAAAAAATAAATCAGGGGTTAGATATACATTCTCGCACGATTTCATTTACAGTAAATCAAAATCATCAAAAGATGGTTCAACATATACCAATATCTGGTTAAAAGGATCTTACCCTAATGGTTTAGTTGGGGAACCTAATATACCTGCTTATAAGAAACTTATAATTATACCAAAAGGTTCAATACCTACTATATCTGTTATTTCAAATTCAGAACAGTTTATTATGTTGAAAGAGAAGGGCGTTGATAAACCTATCTTCCCAAACCAGCCTTCTGTTTCAAAAAGCCAAGATACATCTAACGTTGAATTTGCAATAAATAAATCTTCGTACTCAAAGAAATCATACTCAAACAATCCTATTGCAACCATTGAAGTTCTTGGTGAATTAAGATCAGCAACTATTGCCCGACTTGTTGTAAATCCTCTCGATTATAATCCCGGTGATGGCTTATTAAAAGTATATAACGACATTGAGGTTGAAATAAACTATAGTGAAACTGCTCAAACGGTTGATGAACAAATACTGGATCCCAAAACATATTCACCATACTTTGAAACAGTTTATAAAACGCTGGGGCAATCGAGCAACAGCGCTTACGAAGATCATCCTGATCTTGCAAAATATCCAGTAAAAATGCTGATTATCAGCAATAGAATGTTTGAAGAAACACTTCAACCGTTCATTCAATGGAAAACGAGTAAAGGATTTAATGTCAAGACATTATATACTGATGTTATTGGAACAACTGCTGAACAAATAAAATCTTATATCCAGCAAGAGTATAATGCGGGCACATTTGAATCTCCTGCCCCTACGTTTTTAGTAATTGTTGGTGATGTTGAGCAGGTTACTGCATCGGCAACAGGATCTGCAACAGGTAAACAAACAGATTTATACTATGCAAGCGTTGATGGAGATATGTTTCCCGACATGTATTATGGTCGTCTTTCGGCACAAACAACAACTCAACTTAATAACATAATTAATAAAATTTTATACTACGAGAAGTATCAGTTTGCTGATCCAACATATCTTAACAAAGTAACACTAATTGCAGGGGTTGATGGTACTTGGAATCCTAGCGTGGGGCAGCCAACTTTAAAATATGGTACAGCCAACTATTTCAATTCAACAAAAGGGTACACAACGGTCAATGAATACGGTGTTAGCAGCGACCCCAACAATCCTTCGGCTTCTCCATCTTATACGGGATGTTACGACAACGAAAGGGTTTCGGTAGGCTTTATTAATTATACTGCCCACTGCGGGCAAACAGAATGGTCTAGTCCTAATCTAACAAAGAGTACGTTAGACAATCATTCAAATACAAATAAATATCCTATTTCGATTGGGAATTGCTGCTTATCAGGCGACTTTGGATATTCAGAGTGTGTTGGGGAATCGTGGATTCGAGGCGCAAATAAAGGAGCGGTTACATACATTGGTTCGTCGCCAAATACTTTCTGGTACGAAGATTTCTACTGGTCGGTTGGCGCTTTTGACTATAATACTGGTGGATATGTTCCAACCTTTGAGGAAACCACAACAGGTGCTTACGATGCACCATTTGTTAGCAATTATGTTACAACAGGAGGACTTGTTTTTGCTGGAAACCTTGCTGTAACGGAGGTAAACTTACAAGGCTTTCAAACCACCGAACCATCTTCGTTATATTATTGGCAGGCTTATAATATTTTAGGTGATCCATCTCTAATACCATACTTCACTGAAGCAGAAAATAATCAGGTTACCTACAGTGAAACAATCGTTGTTGGTCAAGACAACATGAGTGTTACCGCTTTAGAGAATTCGTATGTAGCAATTACAAAAAACAATCAACTTCTTGGTACCAAATTTTTTACAACAAGCGGTGAAGAGAGCGTACCTATCTCAAATCTTATCGATCTTGGTGATGTTGTAATTACCATTACTCGCCCGCAAACAATACCTATAATTGATACTATTCAGGCAATAAGTCCTTCCGGTCCTTTTTTAATGCTTGATTCATTTACTATAGACGATAGCGGTTCGAACAATAATGGGAGGGCAGACTATAATGAAACGTTTAGTACAAACTTAAAGATTAAGAATATTGGAATTGTTGATGCAACTAACGTAAAAATAAAAATTGTTGGGGGGGATGCTTACACATCAATTAGTGGTAGTGATTCAATTAGCATATCGAATGTGCCTTATATTCAAGGATTTAACATTATAGATGTTTCTAACGCTTTTTCTTTTACAACTCAAGAAAACGTTCCAGATCAGCATATAACTCCTTTTACCCTCAAATTTTATAGCGATCAAGGACAATGGACATCAAAACTTAGAATTACCGTTAATTCACCAGTTCTTGCTATTGGTAGTTTAGAGATTGATGATAATTTACCCGGAGGAGATAATGACGGTTTGCTAAATCCCGGAGAAATCGGCAAGTTACTTGTGCCTTTTATTAATGAGGGTCATGCTGTTGCTAAGAATGTAACATTAAGCATAAGTATTCCTGACAGCCTTCAAAGTATTGTTTCTGTTAGTGACATTCAAACCATCTCATTTGATTTGGCAGAAAACAGCACCTCGATTATTCCTTTCAATATCGCCGTTGATGCTTCGCTCCGCGATGAACTAATAATACCTATAATATTGCAAGCCAACGTTGTTGAACCATCAGGCTCAACTCAGCTATTCGAGAAACAAATTGAGGTTACCCATAAAGGTGTTAATATGAACACGAGCTCAATATCAACCTGCTTTACTTACTTTTATGATTCTGGAGGAAAAACAGCAAGTTATGGTAACGACGAAAGCAAAACGCTTACATTTACGGCTCAAGATATAAATAATTGGTTAAAGGTTTCAATGCTCGAATTTGAGATTGAAGCAAACTATGATTTCCTATATATATACGATGGCTCAAGTACTAGTAGTCCACTAATATCTGGGAGTCCTTTCACAGGAACAACTATTCCAAGTTTTATTCATTCAACTAATGGAAGTTTAACTTTTAGATTTACTTCTGATGGTAATACTGTTGGCAAAGGGTGGAAGGCCATTGTAGAATGTGTAGAACCTCAGGTTCCAACTTGTGTTTCGAACCCAAAACCAACAGTTGCGGAAGAGCTTGTAAAATCAACAAAGTTAACATGGAATGCAACTCCTTTAGCATCATTTTATGATGTATATATTGGAACCGAAACGAATAATCTAGTATTTAAAGAAAGGGTTCAAAAACCAGAAGTAATGTTTATACCTCAAAAAAGCAAAACCTACTACTGGAAGGTTAAACCTGGTAATAGTTTCGGTATTAATAATGGGGATTGTAATCTATGGAGCTTTACAACGGATACAATCAGTTTAATTGAGATGTCAAACAATACGGTAGAAGTCGACACTATCTTATTTTACGATTCAGGAGGTCCTAATTCGACATATAAAAACAACGAAAACTATACTTTAACATTTAAACCACGTGTTGATGGTCATATTATTAATGTATCATTTATCAATTTTGACGTTGAGTTTAATACGTCTTGTGCTTACGATAAGCTAACAGTATATGATGGACTAACAACCAGCAGTCCATTGCTCGGCACATTCTGTGGGACAAACCTCCCCGGTTTTGTTAAGGCGACAAATGCAGATGGGGCGTTGACTTTTTCGTTTTATTCTGACAATGATGTTTCTAATAATGGTTGGGAAGCTATTGTTCGTTCGGTTAAATCAACAAAGATTCCTCTTATTACTGATAAAAAAATTAGAGTCTTCCCTAATCCTGTTTCTGATGTTATAAACATAGATTCTGAAAATCCAATAAATAGAATAACCTTAATAAACAGCACAGGCTCTATTATTGCAAATAAAGAGGTTGCCCATTCAAAGCAAGAGGTCATTTCTTTGGCAGGAAGAACTCCGGGAGTATACATTTTAATCATCTATACCGAAAATTCAATCCCCGAAAAAACGCTGATTATCAAAAAGTAAAACCCCTGTTTACGATTACAAATCCCTTTATTTCTATATGTTATATAGAAAATCGCTTTATTGTGTAAAAAAATAATATAATTATTAGCATTTTTTGGTCTAATAAATAACTTTACATTTGGGCATTTCATAAAGCATTTTCGTTTTGAGATCAAAGGCATTTATTCAAGAAAAGAGTACTCGTAGAAGAATATTAATTACGTTAGTCCTAATAATTGCAGGGCTTTCGTCGTTTTATAACTACCAATCGATCCTTGTTAACAAGCGTTTTAAAAATCAACTTATCAATTTTAAGGTCGATGAAACGCTACAAAACCTAGATCTCGTTTACACTAAAACAAGCTCATCAACAGTAGGTAAAGTTGAAAAATTTTTTAATTCACTTTTAATAGAAGAAGCAATCTTAAAAAGAGATTCCACCGCTTTTTATAGTTTTTTAGAATCCACAACCTCTTTTTCTGAGAACATTGGACATATTAGTATAACCAACTCTGATAAATCCAAAATTTTTGGTAATCCACTAGTTCAAGGAATCGAGTTTACCCTAAATTCAGGAAAAAGGAATACTGGTGCTGATTCTTATTATCAAAAAATAAAAATCTACCCCGATGGTCTTTTTCAAATCGTTGAATCTCCATTATCAGAGAACAATAACACATTCTTAGAGCTAGGAATAAACCTAAAAGATGGTATTCGGCTTATTGAAAAAAAGGAAGGGATTGCCCTAGTTACACTTGTAAAAAAAGAAATTATTAAAACCCTTCAAGCAAAAAAATTCCAAACAACAGATTATGATTCTAATTGGACAATTGTTGAGTCGGCCTCATTAATTAATGTTAAAGAAATAATTGAAGGGAAGAAGTTTGACAGCCCTATTGTGGGTAAAAGGAGTACAATTAAGCAAAAAGACAAGTATTTTACTCTTGTTAAAACAGGCTCTCTTGAGCAAAACAATCAAACAGCAGGCATTGTAATTGCTGTTATTGATATCACTAATCTTGAAGCTCCTTTTTACAATTTAGTAATACGCTCAATTATTCTCACCCTTGTAATTATTCTTCTGTCATTCATCCTTATAAGAATTTTCTTCGATCAACTTATTGAACGTTTTTTTAAAATTGATGAGAGTTTTGAACGTGAGGTTGCCGAAAGAACGAAAAAAATACTTGACACAAATGTTGAGCTAAGTCAAATATTTAACTCCACGGCTAACGGGATGCGAATTATCAACAAGAATTATGATATTATTCGAGTTAATAAAGCATTTTGTCACATTTCAGGTACTGATGGAGATTCCATTGAGGGTCAAAAATGTTATGACATTTTCCCCGGCGTTTTTTGTCACACTTCAAACTGTCCTTTAGATAAGATTCGTGAGGGAGAAAATACCATTGAAACTGAAGAGGTTCGTTTTAAACAAGGTGGTAAAAAAATCCGATGCCAACACATAGCCGTTCCGTTCCTAGGAAGTAACGGTGAGTTTTTAGGTATCATTGAGGATTTTAAAGACATCACCGAAAAGTGTGAAGTAGAAGACACCCTTAAAAGAACCGAGAAACAATTCTCAACATTTCTAGATAGTTTACCTGTTGGCGTTTTCATAAAAGATCATGATGGTGTTTTGCTTTATCATAATACACACTTAAAAAGTATTTTTGGGCTCGATAATCTTTTGGGAAAAAACTTAAGCAAGGAACTCGGTGCTGATTGGGGTGAAAGAATTGCCCTTGAGGATGAAAAAGTGCTCCAAATGGGGCGCATTGAACTCGAAGAAACCTTAACCGACAAGGAAGG
The DNA here is from genome assembly GCA_964390565.1 of uncultured Rikenellaceae bacterium. Taxonomy (GTDB): domain Bacteria; phylum Bacteroidota; class Bacteroidia; order Bacteroidales; family Tenuifilaceae; genus UBA8529. The sequence goes on along the minus strand of CAYMII010000031.1, from coordinate 20,537 downwards.
ACATGATAGAACCTTTGTTACCCATAAGTTTCGATTTGCGGGCGTTGACAACAAATGGAAGATTGGTGGAATTTCTATCGATATAACAAAAAAGAAGATCACAGAACATTTTTTGTATGTTCTCTCAAAGGCCATAAAAAATTCACCGGTTAGCATAGTTATAACTAATCCCTCAGGCAATATTGAATTTATTAACCCTTCATTCTCTAATCTTACGGGCTATTCAATTACAGATGCGATTCATAGGAATTTCCTAGAAATGAAAATTGAGTACAACTCTGGAAAAAATCTTACAACCGCATTCAAAACCACAAGTAAAGGAGAGGTGTGGAAGGGTGAGATTCATCTTCAAAATACAAAAGGAGATCATTTTTGGGTACTTGCATCATTTGCACCAATTCTAAATCGTAAAGGCGAAGTTTCTCATTGCGTAGCAAGCATGGAGGACATTACCATCCGCAAAGAGTACGAAAAGGAGTTGCTCCTATCAAAGAATAAGGCTGAAGAATCCGATAAGCTGAAAACTGCATTTTTATCCAATCTCTCACACGAAATTCGTACACCGTTAAATGCAATTATTGGGTTCTCATCGTTGCTAACAGACTCTGATTTAACTCAATCTGAAAAAAGAAACCTTTCAGATGTCCTTTACAAAAACTCTAATGATCTATTAAAGCTTATCGAAAACTTAATCGAAATCTCTGAAATTGAGGCTGGTCAACTTTTCATAAAGAAGAGTGAATGCAACGTAAACAAGCTTATTGAAGAACTTAAAACCACATTCTTATCGGAAGATAAAAAAGGAAAATCAGTAAAACTTAATGTTCGTAGAGAAATAAAAGAGGATGACTTTACAATACTCACAGATCCGTTAAGATTAAAACAAGTTTTAAATAATCTGATCTCAAACGCAGCAAAGTTTACCGATAACGGGTTTATTGAGTTTGGTTATGCCTTTAAAGACGAAAGAACATTAATGTTTTATGTAATTGATACCGGAATTGGTATAGATCCCGAAAAACAGAAATATATCTTTAGCCCATTTAGACAAGCCGACGATTCCAACACTCGTCGTTTTGGGGGCATGGGTCTTGGCTTAGCCATATCAAAACATATCGTCGAGAAGCTTGGTGGAAAAATTTGGTTAACAAGTATTCCCGGCTCGGGTTCAACCTTTTACTTTACGATTCCATATATTCCTATTCGCTTCAAATTCGACCCCGAACCAAAGGAAAAAGAAAACACAACCTACGATTGGAAAAATAAAACCATTCTTGTGGCCGACGATATTGATTCAAATTACGTTTTCTTGAAAACAGTTATTAAGCAAACTAATGCCGAGGTTATTTGGGCGAAAACTGGAGTTGAAGCGGTTGAAATGGTTAAGAAAAATCCAACCATAGATCTTGTTTTAATGGATATTGTAATGCCTGATATGGATGGCTTTGAAGCAACAAAACTAATAAAGCAGCACAACAGTAACCTTCCTGTTGTTTGTCAAACGGCATACCCAACCAATGAAAACTTTAACGCGGCTAACGATTGTGGTTTCGACAGCTTTATGGCAAAACCTATAAAGGTTGATGGCATGCTAAAAGTGATTGATAAGTTTTTCCCAAAAAATTAGGGGTAAAATTAACTTTACCCCTACAAAAATCTGTTGATTTGTCTTTCTAGAATCCGTAAATCACTTTAAGTCTCGCTGCTTTTTTCTGCTCATCATTCAGTGTATCGCTTGCTTTAAAAATATTTTTTTCCCATTCGCCATACATTGGGTTTGGTAGCATAATAAATCTATTTCCAAACTCTCTCCTATTCTGCTCAACAACCGACGCACCCCAATCAACCCCACGATTTTCGAAAACTTCAGATAAATCGTTAAGGTTATCGCCAATAAGCATTACGATTTCATACTTTTCCGATACTTTTTCTCGTCGATCCCTTTTACTGCTTACTTTCTCTTTAAAAAACATATTCTCTTTGCGAGCAAAGGCAAAGCCAAGCGAGTCGAGATTTTTAACAGTAACATCAATCTCATCAACCTTTCGATTGCTAATGTATATCACCTCAACCCCCAATGAATCGCAAAATTGAGAAAACTCAACAGCACCGGGCAACGCTTTTGCCTTAGCCATTGATGTCCATTTCTTCCACAATTCAGGAGAAAATTCTGCATTGTCAAAAATTACCTGAGCTTCAAAAGGACTATTATCGAGCATCGTTTCGTCAATATCAACCACAACAGCCTTTGGCTTTGATGTTTTTTGTTTTACAAATTCCGATAATCTTAAGCTAGCCAAGTTGTAACCTTGATAGTATAGCGCTTGCATTTCGGGTGAGCGTTGAAACCAAATGGTTGCATACAAAAGATGAGCTTGCGATTTCTTTCCACCATCAAAATCCGTTTTACTAACACATGATGCTAAAAGCAATGCGCTTATGACTACAATTAAACTTCTAATTTTCATTATATTATAATTATTTAGTGGCACTTTATTTGCTCAAAGGTATTCCATCTTTTAAAAGGAATAAACAATTTTTAAAGAAAAAAGATTATGCTTGTAACTTTCGTAAAACATCGTCGTCATATACACGAAACCGCAAATGAATAATGACGGTAGAAGAATATAATAAAAGTGTTGATTTATATGCCGATGGCATCTACCGCTTTGCCCTGAAAACTTTAAAAGATCAGGACAAAGCAAAGGATACCGTGCAGGATGCTTTTGAAAAATTGTGGGTTAAGCATAGCGAGGTTTCGTACGAAAAAGTAAAATCGTACCTATTTACAACAGCATACCATGCATCAATTGATTTAATTCGAAAGGAAAAGAAAAAGGGTGAGTATGAATCATCCGGTTTATTTGAAACAAGCTCATCGGAGCAGTATAGCGATATACATGAGGTTTTGAATAGAGCCGTGGATCAATTACCTGAAATACAGAAATCGGTCCTTTTACTTCGTGACTATGAAGGTTACTCGTACGAAGAGATTGGCGAAATGACTGGTTTAAACGAATCGCAGGTAAAAGTTTACATTTTTAGGGCACGATTATTCCTAAAGAATTACCTGGTAAGCATCGAAAATGTAATATAGAATGGCAATGACAATTAATAGGCTCAACTACGAAATTTATATTGTAGATTACCTCGATGGCACATTAGCCGCCTCGCAGGTAGATGAGCTTTTGCTATTCCTTGATCAAAACCCCGATATTAAAGAAGAACTTGAAGGAGTGGAAGATGCGGTTCTTGTTGCTGAATCAACAATCTTCCCAGATAAATCTTCTCTTAAAAAAAAATCGTTCCTGAAAGATGGAATTGATAGCGAGTTCGACTACTTATGCATTTCTGCTACAGAAGGATTGCTTTCAGCTGATGAAAAAATTGCTTTCGAAAAAAGTTTGAATGGAGATGCTTCAAAGCAAAAGGCATACAAAGATTTTCAAAAGGCTAAAATAGCTGCTGAGTCTGCAATTGTTTATCAAAATAAGGCGCATTTAAAACGCTCATCTATTATACCTATTCGCTACTCATATTTAAGGGTAACAATTAGCGTTGCAGCGACGGTAACCCTTCTGCTTGGCGTTTATACGATTGGAAAGTTGGTCATTAAAGAAACTCCCATTGAAAATAGTACAATTATTGCCAAAACAATTGGAACATCTTCTCAGGGTCAATCAACAATCGAAATAAAGAAACCTGTTGCTGTTTTCGAAAAACATACTACTATTATTGCACAGCAGCAAGCTATACCTAATGTTAAAAATAATGGAAGCATACAAGAAAGTCAACCTCTAATTAATAGGGAAGAATATATTCCAAACCCATTAAAAAGGAAGAAACTTCAACCACTCAAAACAGAAATAGATCCACATCCCGAAGAGCTTGCGCAAATTGTAAACAGCCTTTATCCCGAAAGGCAAATTTTTGACGAGCAGCTTTTAGCTCAGCAACATAAATCAGGTACTTTTGAAGCAATTCAGAACGGAGTAAAATTTATTGGTAGGCTAGTTGGTCGAGACATTAAACTTGATGCCAACAAAGACGAAAATGGGAATGTTGAAAAGATTACCTTCGAATCAAAACTCATCGCATTTTCCACCCAAGTAAAAAATGAATAGCTCGGGCTGTAACTTTTGCTTGAGCTCATCGTCATACAATCAAATAATCAGAATAAAAACTTAATATTTAAAATTATGAAACAGCTATTATTAGTATTATTCAGTTTAGGAGTAATTTCATCGACTTATGCTCAAGATCCTGAAACAAAACTAAAAGCATTAGAAAGTAAAGATTCAACATTCGCTTTACAAACCGATACGCTTAAAAAGCATACGCCTTCAAAAGCCGATTCAACTAAAATTAGAATTGGGAAGAATTCAATCACCATTATTGATGATGATGAGTTCACAAATGTAAGGTTCCATAACAAGAAATATCGTACTCGTTGGGATGATGAGTATAAGCATAAACGCAAATTTAGAGGCCACTGGTCAGGTTTGGAATTTGGTATCAATGGGTATATGGATAAAAACCAATCGATTACCATGAAAGATGATTTGGAGAACCTTGATCTCAAGCAAGCTCGTTCATGGAATATTAATCTCAACTTTTTACAGTATAGCATTGGGTTTGGAACACCAAACATTGGCCTTGTAACGGGTATGGGTATAGAGTTTAATAACTATCATTTCTCAAACCCTATTTCTTTAATGGTTGATAAGGATAAAACGAGTGAAACCTATGGCACAACCATCATTGATACATCTTACAATAAATTTGATGTTAGCAAAACTAAGCTCTCAACTACCCATCTTACAATTCCACTTCTTCTTGAGTTCCAAATACCAACAGGCGATCGTGGTCACAAGGTGTTTATTTCAGGTGGTGTTATTGGGGAACTTCGGATTGGAGCACACACAAAAGTTGTTTATGATGATGATGGAAAGAATAAGGATAAAAACCGAGAAGACTTTAACCTTTCAACTTTTAGATATTCGTTTACTGCACGTATAGGTTACAGAGGTCTTAAACTATTTGCCAACTATTCTCCAGTGTCACTTTTTGAGAAGAATAAAGGACCCGAAGTTTACCCCTACTCAGTTGGTTTGATTCTTTTCAATTTCAATTAATCCATTATTTATGATAAAATGAAAGCTGCCCCCAAAGGCAGCTTTTTTGTTTTCTTAAACATCTAAATGGTTTACATCTTTTAATGCTTATTGTAAAATTATTGATTATATTTGTAACTAGTTGTAAACCAATGTATATTATGCGTAAAATTCTACTCTTACTCATACTTTCAACTTCATTAATCTTATGTACCGCTCAAAGTAGTCAGATCGATAGCCTTGTTAATAGCTTAAAAACGCTTAAGGTTGATAGTTGTATTTACAACACATACATAAAAATTGCCGAAAACTATAAGGATAGCGCTTTCGATAAATCATTGTTTTACTATAATCAAGCGTTAGAGGCGGTTGAACGCACGCATCAACGAAAAAAGGTAGCAGATGTATACCACAGTATTGGATACATTTACATGAGTAAGGGTGAATTCCCCACTGCCTTATCAAACTTGAATAACGCCCTAAATATCCTTGAATTTATTAAGGATAAAGAAGGAATCGGGCAGGTACTTAACGATATTGGCTTAATCTATAAAACATGGGGGAAGTATGAAAAAGCGATTGAAAACTTTCACCGAGCGTTGAAGATTTTCGACGAAACAGGTAATGAAAAATTTATTGCAGTTGTCTCGAATAACATTGGACAGATATATTACTATCGAAACGGTTTTGAAAAGGCAATCCCTTACTTTACAAAGTATTTAGACGTTAATAAAAAAGATAAAAACCAAAGAGCGGTTGCTGGAGCAGCAAACAATATTGCTAGCGCTTACTTAGAGCTTGGCAAGCTTGATGAAGCGTTTGATTTTTACATCAAATCCATGCGGGTTTACGACTCTCTTGGTATAAAGGTCGGAGTAGCTGTAATAAAGGATAATATTGGATCGCTCTATTTAAGGAAAAAACAGTATAACGACGCGTTAATATATAGCATTGAGGCCTCAAAGATTTTTGAAGAACTAGGAAGTCAATCGCGTTTATGCGCATCATTACAAAGCGTAGGGCTAGCTTACTCAAAACTTAACCAACCCGATATGGCTATTAAATCTTTAAGCCAAAGCCTCGAGATTGCCACTAAGCTAAAACAACTTGAAACCCAGAAGAACATTTACGAAACGCTTACCGATGTTTACACTCAGAAAAGAGAGTTTGAAAAAGCTCTTGCAACCTACAAACTTTTTTCTGAAATAAAAGATTCGCTCCTAAACTCCGAAACAATTGGAAAGATTGAAACCATTCAAGCTGAATATGAATCTCAAAAAATAGAGAAGGAATTGGCCGAAGTAAATCAAAAATATAAAAGCCAAAAACTACTTGGCCTCTTATCCATCGGCGTTATAATCCTTTTTCTTTTCCTTACATCGCTTATTATTCGAGAGAATCAAAATAAAAAAAACATTATAAAAAAATCTAGTAATCAATTAAATAACATATATAAGGTTATAGAAAAATTTAACAAGAATCATCTTACAACCCAAAAAGATATTGTGGACTCAAAAGCATTCTTTGAAAATTATTGGCTTATAACATCGATAGAAGAAAATCTTTTGTTTTTTACACCTTTTTACAAAAAACCAAACCTCTGTTTTGCATTTCTATCCAAAGGAACAATTAATGAAAATGAAAAAATCGTTAAACTAGCAATTATTGATTTCTTCAACTCATCATATAGCCAGAACATTGATTTTTCAATTAAGGAACAATTCTCAAAATTCCTTGCTAATGATGAAACTTGGGGTTCTTTTAACTTTGATAAACAAATACTTAATGTTGATTTTTGGTGCTTGAATCGAGAAAGCTACCAGCACTTTTATAGTGGAACAATTAGCGCTTTTCATGTAAACGAAAGAAATCAGATTTCCGACTTAAGTAATTTTTCAAATGTTCTATTTGACTTGAAAAAGGGCGACCGTTTATTTTTCTGTACATCAAACAGCCTTAGCTCTTTTATTTTAAGCGATCAAACCTCAATCCAAAGCATTTTAAATAAAACGCTCGAAAAGAGTGTTGAACTAAAATTTGAACAGCAAAAAGAAATATTGGAAAATAGCCTTGAACTTATTGAAGCAGGAATTGGGCAAAACGCAAAGATTTCAATTTTAGCAATTCAGGTATAACTAAATAATAAATTCTTTTTTTACTTTTATCGCTTGGGATTACAATACCTTAGCTATTTTTGAGGAGAATATACTGAAATCAAACACACCCTAAATAATGAGATTACTTTTAATTAGCAACTCAACCAACGCTGGCGAAGCATATCTTCAGCACCCCAAAGAGGAGATAATGAGATTCCTTAAGGATGTAAAGAAAGTCCTTTTTATACCTTATGCAGCCGTTTCTTTCTCTTTCGATGAATACGAAAAAAAGGTTCAGCAGAAGTTCAGCGAGATGGGTATTGAGGTTGAATCAATTCACCATTCAAAATTTCCAAAAAAATCGGTTCAAGAGGCTGAAGCAATTGTTGTTGGGGGTGGTAATACATTCCGTCTGTTAAAAATGGTTCATCAATTTGATCTTATTGAAGCCATTCGCTTTAAAGCACTTAGCGGCACTCCTTATGTTGGCTGGAGCGCAGGAGCAAACATTGCTTGTCCTACAATTTGCACAACCAACGATATGCCAATAACCGAGCCCGATAATTTTAGCGCCCTCAACCTTGTTCGCTTCCAAATTAATCCACACTACATCGATGCACACCCTGTTGGTCATGCCGGTGAAACTCGTGAGGAGCGGATTATGGAGTTCCTTGAAATGGACCCTTACGTTTACGTTGTTGGCTTAAGAGAAGGAACAATGATACTACTCGAGAACGTTAAGCTAACGCTTAAAGGCCCTAAACCAGCACGTATTTTCAAAAAGGGGATTCCAGCAAAAGAGTATTACCCGGGCGACGATCTCGATTTTCTATTCGAATAAAAGCATTTGAGGTTGACTAAATAATGTCAACCTCTTTTTTTTTGCTCCTCTCTTAATTCTAAAATTATTATCAAATCAAGGTTGTAGGCTTTTTTTTAAAGAAGAGAACAATTATTCAATTTTAGGGTTACCTTTGCAGCCCAAAATTTATACATACTGAAATGCAAGGGATTAGAAATATTGCAATCATTGCGCACGTCGATCACGGTAAAACAACGTTAGTTGACAAGATGATATTAGCCGGAAAGCTTTTCAAAGATCACGAAAAGCCTGGCGAACTTATCCTCGACAGCAATGATCTTGAGAGAGAGAGGGGAATAACCATTCTTGCAAAAAACGTATCGGTTAACTATAAAGGTGTAAAAATTAACATCATCGATACTCCTGGCCACTCCGATTTTGGTGGCGAGGTAGAACGCGTGCTAAACATGGCCGATGGCGTTCTTCTTTTGGTTGATGCTTTTGAGGGAACTATGCCTCAAACCCGATTTGTTCTCCAAAAAGCGCTTTCACTTGGCTTAAAGCCAATTGTAGTAATCAATAAAGTGGATAAGCCAAACTGCCGTCCCGAGGAGGTTCAGGAGCAAGTTTTTGAGTTGATGTTTAATCTCGATGCAAACGAGGATCAGCTAAACTTCCCAACCATTTTTGGTAGCGCAAAGCAGGGTTGGATGTCCGACGACTGGAAAAAACCGGGTAACGATATTCTTCCGCTATTCGAGTGCATACTTAAAAATATTCCTGCACCAAAATCGTTAAAGGGTACACCTCAACTATTAATTACTTCGCTCGACTACTCATCGTATGTTGGACGTATTGCAATTGGCCATCTTCATAGAGGAACGCTAAAACCCGGAATGGCAGTTGCCTTGGCAAAACGCGATGGAAGAGTTATCAAAACTAAGATAAAGGACCTTCTTGTATTCGAGGGTCTAGAAAAGAAAAAGGTTGACGAGGTTAACTCGGGCGATATTTGCGCCTTAGTTGGCATTGAAGATTTTGATATTGGTGATACTATTTGCGATATTGAAAATCCTGAACCACTCCCAACCATAGATGTTGATGAGCCAACCATGAGCATGCTCTTCACCATCAACAACTCACCATTTTTTGGTAAAGAAGGTAAATTTGTAACATCACGCCATTTAAAGGATAGACTCGACAAGGAACTGGAAAAAAATCTTGCTCTAAGAGTTGAGCCAACCGACTCAGCCGATGCATTTACGGTTTACGGCCGTGGCGTTCTCCACTTGTCGGTTTTAATCGAAACCATGCGTCGCGAAGGGTATGAGCTACAAGTTGGTCAGCCTCAGGTAATCATCAAACTTGTTGGCGGCGAAAAATGCGAACCAATCGAATACCTTGCAATCGACCTTCCTGAAGAGGTTTCGGGGAAAGCTATTGAGCAAGTGACTAAGCGTAGAGGAAGTTTGCTTTCGATGGAGCGTCGTGGCGATAGAATTCACCTTGAGTTTGAGATTCCATCACGTGGAATCATTGGGTTACGAAATATCCTATTAACAGCAACCGCTGGGGAGGCAATTATTGCGCATCGTGTTAAAGGCTTTGAGCCTTACCGCGGCGATATTGAGATTCGCCAAAACGGTTCGTTGGTTGCAATGGAAAGCGGAACATCATTTGCTTACGCAATATATAAACTTCAGGATAGAGGAAAATTCTTTATCGATCAGCACGAAGAGGTTTACGCTGGTCAAGTTGTTGGAGAAAACACTCGCCCTGGCGATATGATTATTAATGTTACCAAATCGAAGAAGCTAACCAACATGCGTGCTTCTGGTTCAGACGAAAAAACCGTCTTAACCCCTCCTATCAAGTTTAGCCTTGAGGAGGCTCTTGAGTACATTCAGGAGGATGAGTACGTTGAGATTACGCCTAAATCGATGAGGTTACGAAAAATCTATTTAGACGAAAACGAGAGGAAAAGACGCTCAAAAAGCTAGCCTTTTCTACATCAATATTATATAGATTTTCAATTTTTTTGGTTTGATATTATTTTTTTTACCTTTGCACGATATTTTTTGAGTAGGTGGCTAGCATTTTGAACACATATTCAATTCATTTTAAAGGACTTAAGGTTGGAAAATACACATTCAACTTTGAGGTCGATAATGCGTTTTTTGAAGCGTTTGAAGAGAGTGAAATAAAGCATGGCAAGCTCAATGTTGATGTTAAGCTCAACAAGCAGAACCAAATGATCGATTTAAATATCAAGATTGACGGTACTGTTGAAGTTACATGCGATAGATGCCTTGAGGAGTTTGATATTCCTATTTCGTACGAGGGATCGCTTTACGTTAAATTTAGCGAAACCCGTTCCGAAGAGGATAGCGAGATTATCATCCTTTCAACCGATGACAGCGAGATAAATATATCGCAATACATCTACGAAAGCATCTGTTTAAGTTTGCCCATTCAACGATATCATGGCATGAAAGGCACTAAAAGCAAGTGTAATAAAGAGATGCTTGCAAAGCTGAAAAGCCTTACGGCTAAAAATGCGAAAAAGGAGGATAGCGATGAAATCGACCCTCGTTGGAGCAAATTAAAGGACATAGAATTAAACTAAGTTTTACAATAATAAATTACTAAAATGGCACATCCAAAATCGAAGATTTCTAAGCAGAGAAGAAATAAGAGAAGAACACACTACAAAGCAGTACTTCCTACATTAGGAACTTGCTCTAACTGCGGTTCAGCTATTCAGTACCATAGAGTATGCCCAGAGTGCGGGTTCTATCGTGGTAAACTAGCAATCGAAAAAGCAGCTCAAGCTTAATATACCTTTTTTCACTTAAAGGAATCTACTTATATGAGAATTGGTGTAGATGCAATGGGTGGTGACCATGCACCTGAAGCGGTAGTTTTAGGTGCAATACTGGCTCAAAAGCAGCTTTCGGCCGATCAAAGGATTGTTCTTTTTGGTGATGAAAAGCAAATCGTTTCATTGCTTAAAAGGGAGAATGCTAATCTTGATAACTTCGACATTGTTCACAGCAGCGAGGTTATCGATATGTGCGAGAACCCAGCCAAGGCTTTTACAAAAAAGCCTGACTCTAGCATAAGCAATGGTTTTAAAGCACTAGCGACTAAACAGATTGATGGTTTTGCTAGCGCAGGAAGTACGGGTGCTATGCTCGTTGGAGCAATGTATACTGTTAAACAGGTATCGGGGATTATTCGTCCTTCTATAGCCAGTTTTATTCCTGTTAGCGAAAATAAATTTAACCTTCTACTTGATGTTGGGCTTAACCCCGACTGCAAGCCGGAGGTTTTATATCAATATGGCATATTAGGATCGCTTTATGCTAAGTTCGTTTTGGGTAACCAAAACCCAAGAGTTGCCTTACTGAATATTGGTGAAGAGGACGAAAAGGGAAACCTTTTAGTTAAAAGCACCTTTGAGCTGATGAAAGGCAATAAAGATTTCAACTTCGTTGGGAACGTAGAAGGAAACGATCTTTTTAAAGATGATAAGGCCGATGTGGTTGTATGCGACGGTTTTGTTGGTAATGTTGTTCTCAAAGAGGCAGAAGCTTTCTATAAAATTATCAAGAGAAGAAAAATAGAGGATCCTTACCTCGAGATGTTCAATGCTGAGAACTATGGTGGAACACCAATCCTTGGCGTTAACGAACCTGTTATTATTGCTCACGGATCATCAAATCCAAAAGCAATTATGAACATGATATTCCAAACAAGAGAGGTAATCAGCTCGAACCTTTGTTTAAAAATTAAAGAAGCCTTCAGCTAATGTCAAAAATTACTGCAGCAATTACAGGAATTGCGGGTTACACACCCGAATACGTTCTTACAAACGAAGAGTTAAGTAAAATGGTCGATACCACCGACGAGTGGATAATGACCAGAATAGGAATCAAAGAAAGACGAATTCTAAAAGGCGAAGGATTAGGTACTTCAGATATTGCGGTTCATGCCGTTAACGAGCTCCTTCGTAAAACCAATACCAACCCCGATGATGTTGATATGCTTATCTGCGGTGTAGTTACACCCGATATGCAGTTCCCGGCTACAGCAAATATCATCAGCGATAAGGTTGGCATCAAAAACGCCTTTGGATACGACATCAACGCAGGTTGCTCAAGTTTTCTTTACGCATTAGTAACTGCATCGAAGTTTATTGAGTCGGGTACACACAAAAAGGTTATTGTTGTTGGTGCCGATAAAATGTCGTCGATTACCGATTATACCGACCGTGCAACTTGCCCAATCTTTGGCGATGGCGCTGGCGCTGTTCTTCTTGAACCAAATACCGAAGGTTTTGGTGTTGTTGATAGTTTGATGAAGGTTGATGGTTCTGGTCGTAAATACTTACATCAAGTAGCAGGTGGTTCATGCTACCCAGCATCAATTGAAACTGTTACAAAGCGTCAGCATTATATCTTCCAAGATGGTCAACCAGTATTTAAGGCTGCCGTTTCAAACATGGCAGATACTGCCGTTGAGATGATGAGAAGAAACGATCTTACCCCAGAAAATCTAGCATGGTTGGTTCCACATCAAGCGAACATGCGCATTATTGATGCAACTGGTAACAGAATGGGACTAAGCAAGGATAAGGTGATGATTAACATCCAAAAGTATGGCAACACAACCAGCGCAACAATTCCATTGTGCTTATGGGAATGGGAGCCAAGGCTTCGTAAAGGCGACAATATTATCATTGCTACATTTGGAGCCGGATTTACATGGGGTGCAGCTTACGTTAAGTGGGCTTACGATGGAGATAAAGTGAAATAATAATCTTTAGATATTTACCGCAGAGACGCTGAGGGCGCAGAGAAAATCTGACTCTTAGCGTTTTGCTTTTGGCTAATATGCCAAGAAGGCAATTTTGCTACAAAGACACCAAAGCACTAAGGCTCTCAAAGAAAAAAAGATCAAAAAATTAAACTTCGTGACAACTTTGAGCCTTTTGGACTTCGTAGCGATTAATTAACCTTATTGAAAATTCTTCAATAAAAAAGGCCGGCGCGTTAACACCGACCTAAATTATTACTCTGCGTCCTCTGCGACTCAGCGGTAAAAAAGTTTAGTACTTCAATATTCTAACGGTATTTTTAAAACCATCACCTGAAACAATTACAAAGTATACACCTGATTTTAGCATGCTAATATCTACAGGTTGTTTTCCTCCATTATAAGGCACTTTAATCATCGTTTCGCCTATAATGTTGGAAACAGTAATAGTCGATGCCTTTTGCTCGTTTATTTCGATGTTAATGATGTTTTTTGCAGGATTTGGATAAATCTTAACTCTGTTCATTTGGTTTTCATCAATTCCAGTTGCTGGTGTAACATTAAAGTTAAACGAAGCGGTTGATGATGCCTGAACATTATCTTTTACAGTTACAGCCAAGTAAATAGTTCCTGCAGATGATTGAGCGGGAATTGTACAACTATAAACTCCAGCAGAAAGTGAAAGGTTAACTTTATTTGTCAAACTATTTGCTGATGTACCCCAATCGATCCAAGCATCTTGTACATTTCCATCTGCATCGGCAAGATTTACTGAAACAGTAATTGCCTGCCCGGTGGTTGGACTGGTTGGGTTTATAGCAAAGTTTGAGATTGTTGGTAACTGGTTTTGTGTAACGGCAAAATTATAGGTAGATGTAGATACACCACCCATATCATCACGAGCACTAATTTTAACATAAACAGTGCGAGCCTGATCCTGCGCAGGAATTGTCGCCTCATATTTTCCATCAGCAAACTCTAGAGTTAACTGATTATTTAAAGCGGTTGCTGAAGTTCCCCAGTTAAGCCAAGCATCCTCAATTGAGCCATCGGCATCAGCAATATCTGCTGTTATTTTGATAGATTGTCCTGCAAATGGTGATGCAGGGATATTGGCAATATTCGAAATAGTGGGTTTTATGTTCTCGACCACATCATAGCTGAAAAACTCTGTTGATGTTGCATCCGAGTTATCTTTTGCAGTGATACTAAGATATACAGTTCCTGCAGCCTGTTTTGGAATTGCTGCTTTATAAACATCGCCATCAAGCGACATTGCTAAAATATTGCTCAAATTCCCTTCGGTTAATCCCCATTTCAGCTCAACGCTGCTAATAGTACCATCAGAATCGGAGACTTTAGCGGTTATAAGCACATCGTCATCGGTAGTAGGGCTAAAAGGATTGTTGGTAATATTTGAAACAGTTGGTAAAGCGTTAACATTAGAGTAACCGGCCAAGGTTACATCATCAATACCTATTTGGGTTGCTCCGTTTGATACTAACTTTATTACAACATTACCTGTAATTAGTAATCCGTTATATGTTGCTGTTTGTTCTGTTGCAGTGACACTAACAGGTTGACCTATTTGTTGTTCATTAATAAACAAAGTAAGTTCTCCTCCAACAGTTGAAAACATCTGTTTATGCTTAAAGCTAATTGAAGAACATCCACCAGAAATCTCTTGTGAAGTAAGGCTTGTACCTGTTGCTTTCTTAAAACATATTGCTCGACCATTAATATCTAAATCATTTCTTGCTTGAACAGCAAACCATTGAATACCATTATCGCCTATCCAATTAAAATCAACATAACTTGAAGCTTCTGGTAGAGGCATATTTTCAAAAGTTTCTGTTTTAGTTAGCCCTCCTTGTTCAACTGTAATTGTAAAGTTTTGGTTAACAGTAGTTGTACCATCGTTTGCAGCGAGGGTAACATTATCAGCACCAGCTGTTGAAGGTGTTCCGCTTAACGTTGCGGTTCCGTTACCTATTGATGTTAAAGTTAACCACGATGGTTTTGTTGGCGCAGATAAAGTAATTGTTGCTGAAGGACTTGATTGATTGGTAACTACTACACTATAGCTATAAGAACTACCAGTTGTTGCGCTTGAGACTGGTGTTGAGTTAAACTTAAGACCATCCAATGCTGCAACGGTAATGGTAAACGATTGAGTTTTTGTAGTAGTTCCATCGGTAGCCGAAAGTTCAAAATTGAATGAACCCGCTGAGACAGGGGTACCGCTAAGTGTTGCATTTCCATTAGTAGTTCCCGATAATGTTAACCAAGCAGGCAGTAAAGTCGTGTTTGTTATAGTAATGGCTGCAACATTTGGTCCGGTAGTTTTAACAGCGAATGAATAGGGTTGACCTTGAGTAGCCGTTGAAACGGATGAACTAGTAAAACTTAAAGTTGTGGTACCTCCACCCCATATCTCATTAACATATTCAGGATGATCTATAAATGGGTTACGGTTACCTTGTCTTGCATAAATTGCATTATTCCTTGCTATCTCACTAGCACTTACAGGATCTTGTGTATTCCATGTTAAAAGAATAGTTAAGAATGGTTCAGCAAAAACTTGATCTGAAGAGCCATTAAACATATCATAAGAATTTCCCCATGTAGTAATTACATTTTCATAACGAGTTGCAAAATAAAAATACATTCTGGCAATATCTCCTTTAAAATCGTCAAGGGGTTCAAAGACTTTTCCTGAATATCCAGATGCATAACCAGAATTTAACCCTGGCCCTAATTTAGAGCCATTTTTTGAGGTATAAGTTGCTGTACCTACAACACCATGTGGGAAATTAGATCGCATACCATTTACCTTTCCGTCGGTTGGTGTAATAAAATGTGCATCAGAAACCATTGGTGGATTTTCATTAAAAATAGATTGGGGAATAATATGCTCCCTATTATAACAATCACCTTCAATACTATATGTTCCACATTGTCCTGTGCCCACAGCATAGTTATAAGGATCAACTCCTGATGGGTTTTCTGAATACATATCTAATATAGTTCCATCATTTTCATAAAAATAATCCCGATCAGAAGTTTGATACGTAATCCATAATCCGCCATAACCAAGATCAATATGATCATTGATAATATTATATAACTGGGTTTTTAACGTGTAGCCTGTTCCGGTCGCACTATCATAATACCCTTTAGATTGAGCAAAAACGGAAAATGTTAAACTAACCAGTAAAACAAAAGAGAGTAATCGTTTAATCATTGTAATAAGTTTAATTAGTTGAAACTACCATATCAACTGGAACATCGAATGATGAGACTGGAACCTCATCTAATATCTGAAATTCGTAGCCAACGGCTACTTTAAATGCATTTGTCTCTTTTAGAAAGCGATCGTAAAAACCTTTACCCCTGCCCAACCGGTTTCCCTTTCTGTCAAAAGCAAGTCCAGGAATTATTGCAAAATCAACTGCCTTTGGGTCAACAAGCTCTTCGGTTTTAGGTTCAAGTATTCCAAATGAGTTGCTTGTAACCAATTTCTCAACACCATTGAAAACCCTCAGCTCCAAGGTTTCACCAACAACTATTGGCAAAACGAGCCTCTTCTTATCAGCCCATCGCTGAACGAATTCATGCGTTATCACCTCATCTGCCAAAGACCAATAAGCCAAAACAACTTCGGCTTGTTGAAACTGCGGAAGCATTTCGATTTGGCTAAATATTTTCTCCGAATCAATAATTGCACGTTCAGGAGAAAACAATTTCTTTCTCTCCTTAATCAACCGCCTCAACTCCTTTTTACGACTATTAACTTCCTCTTGATACATAAAAAGTCGGATTTTAAGGGGTTAAAATTAGTATAGTTCAACTACATATGGTGGGCTTTTGTAGTAATCAGAAAAAATCACCAAAAAAGAGAGATTACTGCCCGTAAAAGTCTAAGAAAAAGGAAACAGTTCTAAATGATGAAAGGCTATTTCCAGTCCATGCCTGCTGATACTTTATACGAATAGGATAAAGTGTACGTAGTAGGTTTAAATCGGTGAACAGTTCAAACCCAAACGATCTCATATCATATTTAAATATCGAGGTGTGTGTTGAAAACTCGTTTTTAGCAAAGTCATAAAATGCATTCAGAGAAAATCGTTTAACATAAACAATTGATCCAATTGCAAAATCGGGATAAGCAATGGGGGTCAAATATTCAAGAGTAAGCGAGCTAAACTTTTCCGATGGAAAATTGGTATACCCACGAGGAAAAATAACATTGTTCGAAAAAAGGCCTTTCTTTATTTCCTGCTGCTGCAAACCAACTCTTCCAAGAATACTATGATTTAGCCCTAATCCAGGAAGGAATACGGTGAACTGTCCTGATTTTAAATTACCAAAATTGTTTCTATTGAATGGAGCATACTCATAGTTTACATCTAACTCAAAACCCAAACGGGGTCGAATATTCTTGTGTGCTTGTCGTTGTGTAGAAGAAAAGTAAATCCTATAGTTAACCCGATGAAGTCCTTTGTGATACAAGCTATCGCTTGTTGAAAAAAGATAATCATTTGAGCTAATCAGCTGAACCATTGGGTATAGTATGGTTGTAAATCGACTATCAATTAATTTTAAAGGCAAGTAAACATTTAGTTGAACCTCTTTGCTTTGCTTCTCATAGGTTGGAACTAAAGTTCCTTGTCGACAATAAATTGAAGGTGAATAACTTCTCAACTTAAAATCAATCGAAAAAACAGGAAAAAAACCTTTATAACCATAATTAATATGAGTAAGATGTGAGTTTTCATAACCATATCCAACAGTTAAAGTGGATGTTCCGGTTAGACTTTGAGAAAAAACGATTGCACCGGGTTTAACCTCAATCGCGCCAACAGCTAGTTGGTTAATATCATAATAGAATGGAGCCCAGCTGTGAATATTGATAAGTCTTTTATATCCTTTGAATTTTGATATGGCAAATTCTTTATTGGGTATTTCAACTGAGTCGATATTAAATTTTTCAGAAACTCTTAATCTAGTAGTTAAATCATCGTCTATCGTACTACTTAATGAAATTTTCCGAAAAGTTGTGTCAACTTTTGCTACGGATAACGAATACCCATTAGCATTAAAGTTAGCAAAAACGATTTCATGTGATTTTGATATATAACTTGGATCAGTTGTTCCAAATTCGGAGTTTGTAATCTGATAAACTTGATTGTCCTGGATATTCAAGGCAAAGATGTCCTCTTTATAACTTTCGGTGGTTGAGAAAAAAATTGTATTGCCAACTGGAGCAATAGAATGTATATCACGATAGGTTGGTCCATAAATCAACTTTGTTGATCCATCATCATTTAGCCAAAGTATCGATTTTCCTTTATCCGTTAAAATTCCCAATACAAGCATCTTTAGCTCTTGGTTGTATGATAGTTCAAACGGTTGGTAAATGTCGGGTAAGCTAATGCTTTTCTTTTTTTCTCCTGATAATGAAAAGGCAACAATTGAGCTGCTGCCATCATCGTTTCCGCTATACACATAAACAAGCCCATCAATTGGATTGTAAACAGGCGAAAAGTATCGTCCATTATCAGATATTGTTTTGATTTGGCCCGTTCTGATGTCGCACCACTTAACAACACTATAGTTTTTGTATTCCCATCGAATATGGGGTTTATATTCTGTCCAAAATATATTCTCATTAAAATATGATGGATTGCTAGTCATATGTCCTGTCCAGACAATGGTTTTCTCTCTTTTCGATTTTTGGTCAATCTTTATAAATTGAGCAGTTGCAGATAATGAATTTTTATAAGCAATTGTTGAGCTATCGCTCAAATAATAAGGGAAACGGTAATCGGCATATTCTTTATTACTTTTATTTACAGGTTGATACTTTTCAATCCTGTTGTAATTCTGATTTGAACTCCAAATACTATCGAGATTACTAAAAGTTTTATTAAAAAGCTGATTGCGGGAAAGACCCGTTTGTCCTTTTAACCCAAAGTAGAAAGGGAAAACAGTAAAAGGATATCTAGATACATAACGTAAAGAATTTGCCCAAACTTGGTTACCATATTTAACATTTACATAGCTTACCATTTGGTAGCCTAGATTGTATTGATTTGGGATATTATCACGATATGATCCAAGCAAAAACTTATCATACTTAAACTTTTGAGGTTTTGTTAAGTAGTGCGCCCGATAATACTGATAAAAGTCGGCTTGTCTTCCCCTACCAGTATTTGACGTAGCTGTTTCGAATGCTACTGCATCGCCTTCTAAAAACCAACTAGGAACAAACCCCGCTGAAGCACCAACAATTTGCTCTCCAAAAAAATAGTATAAAACCTTTTTCAAACCACTATGCAATCGAAACATCTGCGACGTATGCCTAGTTTCGTGAAGAGCAAGTTGAGTTAACCACGGTTGAGCAGGAGTTGAAGAAGGTGATTGAGATATTATCTCCATCCGTTTTGGAGCCCAGGCAACAAAACCATTAGATAATGTACTGTGGTTATGAACTATTACATCAAAATATCTTTGTTTGGCTTGTAGTGATTTTGGAGATATACTATCAACGATATTCAGCAGGTTTGCATAGCGCATTGCTATCTTTTCGGCCTCTTTTGGAAAAATTACGCTAAACTTATCGGTTTTAATCTGCCTCCATTTAGTACCAAAAGGCTCAGTTCCTGTTTCATAAAACTGAGCCAAGAGGTTTTGAGAAATTAGAACAAAAGAAATAACTAAAATGCGCTTTATCATCAATGAATTTTTTAGCCTGATACTTTTACTTTATAGCCCCACTCTTTTAAAAGATCGGCAATACGAGTTTTAAATTCTCCTTGAATAATTATCTCGCCATCCTTGGCAGAACCACCAACTCCACATTTTGTTTTGATCTTTTTCCCGAGTTCTGACAAATCATCATCGCTACCAATAAAACCCTTAACTAGTGTAACGGTTTTTCCTCCTCTATTTTTTCGTTCAATAGCTACAATTAGATTTTGCTTTTGAGGAGGTCGCGTTTCCTGCTCGTTTTGTTCACCTTGCTGATACTGAAAATCGGGGTTGGTTGAGTAAACCACATTGAGCCTTTCCTTCCAATTATTCTCTTTCATATAGATATTGATTTTGAAGCAAAATTAGTTCAAAAAAAAAATTTACACCGACTCAAAGAAAGCTAAAAAAGTTAATTTGTAATGGTGAATACTAATTTTGGTTACTTTAGCTGATTATATTTTAAAATAACCATGAGAAAATACAACCAAATTAACAACATCGCCGGATGGGCAACGTTCCTTGTTTCGGCAATTGTTTACTTAATGACAATTGAGCCTACAGCAAGTTTTTGGGATTGCGGCGAGTTTATAGCATCGGCATTTAAACTTGAAGTTGGTCACCCTCCCGGAAGTCCTGTTTTTATGCTAATTGGACGATTTTTTACTCTTTTTGCTAGCGATGTTTCGAAAGTTGCTCTTATGGTAAATACCATGTCGGCTCTTGCAAGCGCATTTACTATCCTTTTCCTTTTCTGGACCATTACACATCTTGCTAAGAAAATGCTTGTTAAAAAAGATGAAGAAGCATCTTTGGCTAATATTATTGTAATAATGGGCGCTGGGGTTGTAGGTGCCTTAGCATATACTTTTTCCGATTCGTTTTGGTTTTCGGCTGTTGAAGGCGAAGTTTACGCGCTATCATCTTTCTTTACAGCAATTGTTTTTTGGGCAA
>CAYMII010000030.1:0-46249 GCA_964390565.1 uncultured Rikenellaceae bacterium | reverse complement strand
TTGACCTATGGTGTAGTGGTAGCACAGCAGATTTTGGTTCTGTTAGCCTAGGTTCGAATCCTGGTAGGTCAACATAAATACCCTGTAATCATTTGATTTACAGGGTGTTTTATTTTCACGTGGATCGAAACGTGGATCGTTTGAAACAAAAGCAAAACCCCTTTCGGGGTTTCTAGTTTATCAATTAATCCTAAGTTTATAAAATTTATTTTGGTAGCGAAACTCTTAGAGCTAATATTTCGCCTAATTTATACTTTGCATAGGCACAACCTTCTGGGTAGTGTGGTTGAATCATACCATAACGGATGTAATTGTTAACGGTATGTGGACACACATCCAATATCTCTGCAGCCTGTTTCCTAGTCAGATAGATATTATCTGCTGCAGAAACAAACTGTTTCAACGGTTGCAGCTCTTCCCTTAACTTTTCCAAAAGAACCTCAGCTAGAGCTCCATTTGGACATTCCAGGGCAATTGTCTGCATCTTCGTATAAATTTTAAAGAACGTTATGGTACAAATATACAATTAAAAACTATACAAAAAAGCATTTTATTATGCTGAATGTTAATTATTTGCAAAGTTTTTCTATCGGCAACTCGTGGGGGAGGTCATGGAGGCTAAAAAAAATCTTGTTTATCGTACAGCCCTTTATTTATAGGCCATATATAAGTATTGTGTTTTCCATTCAAAAACACTCCTAAAACAAATTAATTAGGGGTCTTACTCTTTCGATTACCTTATCTCCTATTTTGAAGGTTTAATGGAAATTGGAATTTGAGATAAAATTAGCTTCTTCAAGAGGCTAATTCTGGATACTCATAATACTCCTGAACTTTTGAAGTATTTAGGAACTGGGCATTCTCCTTCCTTTGAAATCTTAAAACGGTGTGTGCTTGCATTTCAGTTGCATCGTAGGGATGAAAGAATTTTTTAATATCCTCTGTGCCTAGATTCTCATTGAGGTAATCCATTGCCTCTTCCTCTTTAACAAGCAAAAGCATTCTTGAGCCATTTGGCGCATCAGGGTTGTTGTGAATCTTCTCTGTAAGTGGGTTGGGTGGCGTTGTAATAATGGAAAATGAATCTTTAATCTCACCTGTTTGCTCATCAACCTTGCTGGTAAAAATTCCCCCAGCAAAGAAGATATCATTGTTTTTGGGTTGAATGAAGTATGGGTAGGTTTCCTTGTTGAAATGGTAGTATTCGTAATAGCCATCTATAGGAACAATGCAACGCTGTTTGAAAATTATATCCTTATGCTGAAAGAAAACCCTCTCGCAAGTTGAGTTAAGCAATTCCCTTGTAACGGTTTTGTTGGATTTCTTATCAAAATAGGAGTAGGGTAGCGTCCACTGCATGTTCTTAAACTTCAGTTTTTGGTCATCCTTCACAAGTACGCTCAGTGTGGGCTTTCCCTTGCCAACTGCAACGTAGTATTCTTTGAACTCGTCAGTCATTTCTTCAAATGCCTTGCCTGCCAACTTGCTAAAAGCAGCACCATAATCGTTATTGTTTCTCATTTGCATGGCTTCTCGAACCTTTTTCATTCCAACCCAGTAACACATAGCTGTAAAATTTAAAGTTGAACAATAATACTAATCTGCCCTTGGGTCAGGCTGAAATGGCAGCCTACCCAGCTTTTGAACTTCGACACTAGGAAAACCAAATTCCTCTACAACCTTGCCCTCTATGAGGTAAACCCCATGACCTGTAAATGGGTACTTTTCAAGGGAGTTTGGAAAATGAACTGTATCGAAAAAATCACCGTTAACATCTAAGAAACAACCGAAATGCATCCATTGTTTCTTAACCGTATGAACATACTTTATAGTGACCAGCTCGCCCACCATCCGAACCTTCTGTCCCAACTTCGGGATAAGCTCTTTGGCGATTGTATTGCCTCTATACGTTGTTTGAAGCATATCAAACCGCGTAAGTGAAACTGGGAACTCAAGAAGTTCAATCTCATCGTAGGCATCCTCAATGGGATTTGAGCGAAGAGGGGGAAGAACAAACTCCTTCCGATGCTCCTTGAAAAGAGGCTTTGTTATATACTCCCTTTCACTCTTGACGTTTACCAGTTGCGACCACATCAGTTCCTTTTTGCTCCTCCCAGTAAACCTAAACGCGCCACACTTTATTAGGATTTGTAGTTGCTCAAGCCCAATGGGTACTCGCTCAATAAAGTCGAATAGGTCAACAAAATCTCCATTTAAGCTGCGCTCCTTAATAATCTTTTGGGCAATACTTGCCTCAAGGTTCTTTACGTGTACCCAACCAAGGTAAAGTTGGTCACCTTTGATGGAGGTGTTGAAATAACTTTTATTGATATCGGGCAGGTTAATCTTTGCACCATGCCTTTTCGCCTCATTCACGTAAACCCAAGTCCTATAAAACCCACCAAAGTTGTTGATTACTGCGGTGTAAAACTCTTTTGGGTAGTAGGATTTAAGGAAAAGACTTTGGTAGCTCTCCACAGCGTAGCTGGCTGAGTGAGCTTTGCAGAATGCGTAGCCCGCAAAGGACGACATTTGCCTCCAAACCTCGTTTGCTAGATCATCACTGTAGCCTTTGTCCCTGCAATTCTGAAAGTACCTCTCCGTTAGTTTAGCAAACTCTTTTTTCGACCGATATTTCCCTGACATCGCCCTACGAAGGGTATCGGCATCAGCGAGCGAAAGCCCTGCAAAGTAGTGGGCAATCTTAATCACATCCTCCTGATAGACCATTACACCATAGGTCTCCTTGAGGTGCTCCTCAAATGCTGGTGCGAGATACTTAATCTCGTTCTGCTTATGAAACCGTTGAATGTACTCCTTCATCATCCCAGATTTGGCAACTCCCGGTCTAATGATCGAGCTAGCAGCAACAAGGCTTATGTAGTTATTGCATTTTAATTTCTTAAGTAGCCCTCGCATCGCTGGGCTTTCGACATAGAAGCAGCCAATCGCTTCACCATCGTAAAGGTTTTGGTTAATGTTTCCATCCTTTTTGAACTCATTCACCCGATGCACATCAATATCCAACCCTTGATTTTCTTTCACTATCTCAACGCACTCCTTGATATGACCTAGACCTCGTTGGCTCAAAATATCAATCTTATCCAATCCAATTTCCTCGGCTGTATACATATCGAATTGGGTAACGGGTAAACCTTTAGGAGGTAGATCTAAAGCTGTGAAATAGGTTACAGGTAGTTCTGAGATGAGCACACCTCCAGCATGAATTGACCGAAGATGGGGGTAATCCATCAGCTGATTGCCAATCCTGAATATTTTGTCGGTAACCTCATTCCACTGCTTCTGGTCGCTAGGGTGGTCAACAAGGGCATCAATCTCATTTTTTGGTAGACCGTAAACCTTGCCCAGCTCTCGGATGATTGAACTATCCTTAAAGGTGTTAACTGTTCCGAGTAGGGCTGCATGTTTGCCATACTTTGAGAAGATGTACTCGTAAACTGTATCCCTGTCTTTCCACGAAAAATCAATATCGAAGTCAGGCGGTGAGGTTCTTTGTGGGTTGATAAAACGCTCGAAGTAAAGGTTTAGCTCTATCGGGTCAATATCCGTAATCTTTAGACAGTACGCCACGATGCTATTGCCACCACTCCCTCGACCGATATGGTAAATTCCTTTTGACATGGTATGCCTAAGAATATCCCAAGCAATGAGGAAGTAAGCCGAGAAACCTAAATCGTGGATAACGCTCAGTTCCTTTCTAATCCTATTAATGGCCTCTTGGTTACCCTCGCCGTACCTGTAGACCATACCCTCGAAAGCGAGTTTCTCCAGTAGCAGCTTATCCTCATTGCGGCTCGTGGTAAAAACCTGCTTATTCTTCTTGGCCTTAAAGTCGAAGTTGAAACAGCATTGAGTAAGCAGGCTTTCAGCGTTTTTAATCAATTCAGGGTAATCGCTGTAGATTTGGAAGAACGCATCTGGCGAGATAAGCAACTCATCCTGTCTTGCTGTGTTCTTTTCGCCAATCATAGAAAGCAGCGTATTGTGATCGATAGCCCTCAGGTGTCGGTGTAGCTCAAATTCGCTGGGTTCGTTAAAGGTCACCTGATGAAAAGCAACTAGCTTCCCTTTGGGGTAAACGTTAAGCCTATTCACCACCCTATTTATTTCAAAGGGGCGAACCCCGATGAGTTCGTTTTCATTCAGGTCAACGCCAAAGTATGATACTGGGTAGATGGTAAACACGTGATTGAATGGTTTTGCCCTTATAGGAAACTCCTTCTTGCTAAAGTTATACTCGCTTAGGAACTCGTTAATTTCCCTAAACCCTTCAAAGTTCTTAGCTATACAAGTGTAAAACCACTCATCTCCATTCCTAAATTCGACTCCAACTATAGGATTAATCCCTTTATCGTTGCACTCCTTCACGAAATCGAAGCAGCCAGTTGTGCTATTGATATCCGTAAGAACAAGCGTTGAAATGCCCAAACGTTCTGCATTGGCAACAAGGGTTTCGACCTTTGAAGTGCCAAATTTAAGGCTGTAATATGTGCGACAGGAGTATATCATGCTAGTAGTTGATTGCCCTTCCTAAGGATTTACGCCCGTACCTTTTTCTTATCCGATCCATTGCAAGGTAAAGATTTACCATTTCGGGTGTATCCTCAAAGAGGTTTAATTGTTGTGTTCCCTGAACTAGGTTGGTGAAGCGAACCCCTATAAGCCTAATCATCATCCTTCGTTGATAAAGCTTTTTAAACAATTCCTTTACCACCTCAAGTATGGTATGGTCAAAAGAGGTGTAAGGTATTCGCTTCTGCTGGGTGTGAGTATCGAAGTTGGAGTACCTAATCTTGACCGTAATGCATGAGGTTAGCTTTTGGCTCTTCCGAAGGTCGAAGCATAGTTCATCGACCATTTTAATCAGCAATCGGTTGAGCATATCCACATCCATCGTGTCCTGCTCAAAGGTTCGTTCGGTGCTCATGGACTTTTGCTCCCAGAAGGGCTGCACAGGGGCGAAATCAATACCATTGGCTCTTCGCCAGATTTCGATGCCGTTTTCACCCAATAGTTTTACCATAAGGTCTTGTGGAACTTCGCGCAGGGTTTCAATTCTATCGATACCCATCCCTTTAAGGGTTGCATAGGTTTTATCACCAACCATTGGGATTTTACGAATAGAAAGCGGTGCAAGGAAATTTGACACCTGATTATTGTCCACAAAAAGCTCCCCGTTTGGCTTTGCTTCACCTGTGGCAATCTTCGAAACCGTTTTGTTTACTGAAAGCCCAAGCGAGATAGGCAATCCCGTTTCATTTATTATAGTTTGGCGTAGTTCGTGTGACCACTTTAGATTTCCAAAAAAGCGATCCATCCCTGTGATATCTAAGTAGTGCTCATCGATGGATGCCTTTTCGAATACTGGGGCTTTCGTTGCGATGATATCGGTTACCATGTTGGAGTACTTACTGTAGCATTCCATATCACCCCGAACAACTGTTGCATCTGGGCAGAGCGTTAACGCCATTCTCATGGGCATTCCTGAACGCACACCATACCTCCTAGTCTCGTAGCTGCAGCTTGCAACGACACCCCTCCCTGAAGTTCCCCCGATAATAAGGGGCTTGCTCTCAAATTTCTTGTTCTTTAGCCTCTCAACAGAAACAAAGAAGGTATCCATATCGAGGTGAATGATATCCCTTTTTGACGTTGTTTCCATGGTTTCAGAGCTTTATTTATATAAATGTCGATATTACCAACAAATTGTTTGTTTGAAATATAAACATTATCGTATATTTGGATCAAATTTTAGGGAGAAAATAATCTAGTTGGCCATGGAAATATTCTTACCATCAAACATTCAGCTGCTTAGGAAAAGGAAGCGCAAAACGCAAGATGATGTGGCATTATCCGTGGGTGTAAAACGCACCACCTATACTGGAATAGAGATTGGAAATGCTTTTCCAAGCATTGAGGTTCTGGTGAACATTTCAAACTACTTTGGGGTATCAATTGACACGCTATTAAAGATTGATTTAAGCAAACTTTCGCCTTACCAGCTCTCGGAATTGGAGCGAGGAAGTGATGTGTATGTTCGTGGTTCACAAATTAGGGTGCTTTCCAAAACCACAGACAAGATGGACTTTGAGAACATTGAGCTAGTACCTGAGAAGGCCAAGGCTGGTTATAACACTGGATTTGCTGACCCTGAGTATATCAACGAACTCCCTAAATTTCAACTTCCCTTTCTTTCAAAGAATAAGAAGTATCGGGCTTTTCAGATTACTGGTGATTCGATGCTTCCAATTCCAGAGGGTTCATGGATTACTTGTGAGTTTGTGCAAGATTGGTATACAATACAAAGTGGGAAACCCTATATAATCCTTACTGTTAACGATGGCATTGTTTTTAAAATTGTAGACAATCTTATTCAAGACGAAGGAATACTAAAACTTTATTCTCTTAACTCACTATTTAAACCCTACGATGTACCTATACCAGATGTAAAAGAGGTTTGGAGGTTTGTAAACTATATTAACTCAGAAATGCCTAGCGCTGAAAATACCAATGATAATTTAAACCAAAGGGTTATTGAACTTACCCGTGAAGTAGAGTCCATCAAGGATCAAATAAGAGGTAATAGAGTGTAATTTTGCATTAAGAATGTATATTTTCACTTCGATCATCTATTTGATGAAATATCAAACATTCTATATCTCAATATTAATAGACATTACAGCGAATGATGGGCCTTATGCCCTCGCAATTTAAACCATAATAATTATTGTTATAGTAGCAAACACCTACATGGGTTAAATAGGTGTTACTATTTCACAATCCTCAAATTATAGCATCCTTTGACGGCCCTTCGGGCCGTTGTTTCAGTTTAGAAACTGCTCACGAGTGTGTTATTTGAGCCTCCTTTTGAAACAAATATCCTGGTTCCTCCTCACAAAATCATTGTTTCACATATTTAAAAATCACTAGTTCTTTTAAGTGTTACGAAGGTTGATTTGAAAATCTCAAAAACTGATAATATCTATGGGATTGAGATACAGTTAGAAATTGAGACGCATTCAATTTCTTTTCCTAAACCCTTTAGAACAATATAAATAACCTATTTATATGCTATTGGTTTGGATTGTGAATATCCCAATTATACGCCCCCTTTCTCTGTTGGAATTTTGAATGATCAAATTGAATATACTCTAATGCATTTTCAAATCCTACGTCTAATATCCCTGGAGAAAAAATGTGTTTCCCATCTTGGCTATCATAGAGCCTTCCCTGAGGGTCTACCATAAGGTAGGAACCTCGAATGAGATCCTCAGATTCAGCCACAACCTCAATGAATGGCTCCGTAATTCGGTTTTCTATTACAAACTCGCTGAAATCCTCCTCGGTAATACTGTACTGATTTTTTGTTGAATGGTTGGCTCCTTGGTTGAAGATAACTTGCATTATCTTCCACCTACTTGGCTTTACCGTATTTATGAAATCACGAAACCCTTCTTGATGGTTGTACCTATGAACGACAGTATTGATTTTTAAACCATACCCATAATTTTTAATCAAGCTGGTCAATGTTAGGTACTCTGCCCGGCCTAATGCCGTTGAACCAAAATCAACCCGCCCTGTAAATAGGTTCGTTGACTGGTTAAGACTGTCGATGCTCAAGCCGACCCAATCTAAATAGCCATAGGCACTATCTAGAAAGTGGGGAGTTAACCTATACCCATTGGTTATAATCATTGTGGTTAATCCGTAAGACTTTGCGTGTGCAATCAGCTCCAAAAGTTTAGGGTAAAGCAATGGCTCTCCTCCAGCGAAAGATATCTTGCCAAAGCCAGCCAAAGCAATTTGATCGATGATTGCTTTGGCATCATGTAGGTTAATAATGTTTTCTGCTTTGCCATATTTGGCAAAACAAAATCCGCAACGCATGTTGCATGCCTCCAAAAGATGGAAGTTGATACTAGTTCTGCTCTTTGAAATGTCCATAACGACTCGCTTTAAAATGGACCATAGAGGTTCGGCGAGTCATTTATTACTTAACAAAGTATTTTCTTACTAGTGTATTATTCCAGATATCTTACGGTGACGGATTTATCATAAGTTTATCAAAATCACATTGAAAAGATCACTTTTTATTTCACAACTCTAAATCTACAAACCAGTAATCCTCCATGAGTTTATTCACTAAGGCAAAGGCCAACTCTTCCATATTTGCTGCTTTTAGAGCAATGCAAAAATTGCGGATTAAATACGGATCATTGGGGACTAAGACCATTGCTTTTTTGAAAAAACGAACCGCCTCTTCATGCTTACCATTATCACTTAAAACATTCGCCAATTCACAAATGGCCTCGAAATCATTTGGTTGTTCTTTAATACACTCTTTCAAAAGTTGTTCGGCTTGCTTTCTATCCCCTCTCTGAACTGCATCAATAGCCTGGTTAAACAGTTGATGGTCTCGATTTGCCTCATGATCAATTGCGAGTATCCTGTTTAGATAAACGGAAGGATAATCCAAACTAAGCGGAAGGTCAATCATTGACAAGTTGTAAATCGGATTTAGTATTGCATTCTTAACCTTGAAGTCACTTTCAACAAAATCCACAATTTGGCGTATTGAATCAATCTTATTTTCTTTAAAGTATGTTGCTAGTAACAAAAGGTCTGAATAATTGACCTTCAGGCAATCATCTGTTTTTGACAATAGGTTCTCATAGGATGTTGTAACTATCCACTTATGAACTTTCTTGTTATAAACGGCAATATCCTTTTTATCATCAAGATAACGATGTGCCTTATTCAATTGTCGACTAGCTTTATTGTCAACGTTGATCCTCTCAAAATAGGTATCCTTAATTGAGAGTCTGAATTTGGTTCGTTTTAACTGAAGCAATATCGTTTCTTGTCCATCTGATATGTGGACATCTACATCCATTTCTTTATTAGTAAACTCACTCTCACGATACACCTTGCTTTCGAAACCACATGCTTCAAAAGCATCAGCAAGTCTCCTTTCCATAGATTGAGCAGTACTTTTGCGAAGTTGACTGTTTTGTTCATTGTCTAACCTTTCTAAAGCTGTTTGTGCAAAAGAGTAAAACCAATCGTTATTAGCAAAAAACAGGACTGGGCAAAAAAGATATTCATCCAGTTTAAAGAAAGGTTTCTTATAAACATCATACAGCAATTCAAATCTATTAATGGGAGATTTACTAACTTGAAAAGTAAAAGGTTGACATAACTCATCTGCAGAACGTTTATTATCCCCAATCAAAACAGATTGTCCATTGTGAGCATCATATAGCTGCTTTGAGGTTAGATAGAGAAATGGAACATTATCGATTCCCAAATGATTGGGTTTTCTTTTGTATTCTTCTTTGGTGATATGAAACCACTCCTCTCCAATTGGTCGTTGAATATCTATTCTATCATGAAACCATTTGAACATATTTGATGCAGCAACCAGAGGATGATAGAATCTAATAGAATCCAATCCGGTTTTATCCGGGAACCTATCCAGTGCTAATTCATGTAAAAAACATTCAACTGCCCGAGTTTGAATATGACATTTAGTTTGATAATTAAAATTAGACTCTTTCCATGTTGGATTGATTGGAAAGAGTCCTTTCTTTAAATCCGTATCAAACTGAAATTGACCTTCAAGTTCAAAGTCAAATCGATTAATGTCATAGCGCCTACCATCAAGTTTCCATCTGTAATAATCCATTGGATCTTGATGATAGCCGATTGCACCTGAACACTCAAATGGTTCAATCCTTAAATCAAAGCAATAAGGATTAATGAATGATTCTGTAAACTGAACCCAGCGTTGAATTGATCCCATTAACAAATCAACCTCTGGGGCAACATTCCCCTTAGAATCCAACCTGCGCAGAAAGGCAGCAACCAAATTTTGTTGAGAAGGAACTACCCACTTCCCTTTACTCTTATACTCAAAAAGGTAGAATGGTAGGAAAACATTATATACCCGACTCAAATGCTGAATGTGCTCAGTACTTCGATTTTTGCAATATGCCAATTCGATAGCAATAACAAATTCCACTAGAACAGCATCAATTGTGATTTTCGATTCAACCAAATTTGTTAGTCCTGTCTCGACATCCCTCCATAATTCCATTTCCCTTTGATGGATAAACTCCCAAATCTTTTGATGGGGTTGGAGACGCACTGGTAGTTCTAACGAGAAGTAGAATTTGCACCAAGGTGATTTTAGAAAAGCTTGTGTAACACGTACAAGTTTAATAAAGATAATGGGATTACAAATGGCAATCTGCCTATGAAACTCTTTGAATTTGGAAGTATCTGTGCAATATAAGCATTGATTAAAATGCGAGTATAAGATTTCGTCAACCCTCTGAATAGATAAAAGATTATTGAGAAGGGGTGGATTTTGTGAGATGCTATAACAAAAATCAGGATTATTGAACCATTCAATAGACTTAAGGATGCGGACTGCATCATCTTGTTCAAGTCCCAAAATAGTTTCAAATGCCAAGCAGTATTCCTTGTTACTAAAATACTGGTTAGCTTGATTTCTTAAAGTTTTTTCGTCCATAGTTAAAATGTTTAAAGTGGTCGCAGTGCGATATTTTAACTATGACATTACAAATATAAAAAGTTTTATGACCATTCTAATGCACAAACAATAACTTTCATTACAAATCTTGTGCCCATTTAAACGATTCCATAAAAGGATTTCAAATTTAAAGTGTGGGTAACATCACAGCAACCTTATAAATGGAGTTGTAACCCTCTATCTGATTGTCCGGGTTCTTAAAATTCACATCTTTCAAGTTGATATTGCCATTAACCTGATCTGGGTATATAATCAGACAATCGATGATTTGGTTTAAGGGCTTGTTAAACTCATTATAAACCCTATTTAGGCGAGAATAACCACTTACCTGACGAATGTCTTCATGATCTTTTTTCTTGTCGTATTTGGGCTTGTATTTCGCATCAATTACCATCTGGTACTCATCTGAGTTTAAAAGGAAGTCCAACTCGTTGCCATAAGTGGAGAAATGGTACTTTACTTTGCATCCGTACCTATCTTTAAGCAAACCCAGCACGTACAATTCAAAAAGTTTGCTCATATCAATCCAGAAAGGGGGTGTTTGAATTGTTGTATTCTGAGTGTTTGATATGTTATATCCAAATCGTTTTAAAATCAACTTTGCTAAACGAATGCCCTCGGCATACTCTTTATAGAAAACATTTGTTTTGGAGTGCTTAATTTCGTTAAGATTCACCCCCTCAGAAACCATCTCAAAGGCTGGCATGATATAACTCAAAATATCTGTAGTAAACTCCTTTGAATTGAGGTTTTCGTATGTTGGTAAGAACCTTTGAACAAAAATTAACGCCTTTTTTAATAACCGATTCTCCAGCCCATTTATACCAAACTCTTCATAACTACAGTATGTATTAAGCGTTTTGTTCTTTAGAAGGTTCTTCTTTACTGACTCAGCAACTAAGACTTTACCTTTAACCCTTCCATAGAGGTTATTCTCAACTCTGTAATACGATTTTTTCAAACCTTTTCGTACAATTTCCTTAACCACAAGGAGAAACTGTACAACCAATAATGGGGTTAATAGATCATGTTGCTGAGGAATTTCAATCTCCTTACTATTCCATTTAATTTCGAATAAATCATGAGTAAAGTCAGCAACCTCGGGATGTCTTAATGCGGCAAAAAGCATCTCCAAATAGTTAGTTTGAGAAACTTCACTATTTATCTTAGGTTCAATGTATATTACAGTATCATTATCAATCCAATCAACACCTATGTAGTAACCTGTGTGTAAAGTTCTATTCTCTTTAATTTCAACACAAATAGCATCCTTCTTATTGCAAAAGTGAATCGGAACAGGAACCTTTGCTAATTGTTCCTCAGGAATATACTCTCCATTTGGATAGTTGTGGTGTTCGCTAAAAGACTTATTTAAAAGCAAATTACTCACTTGGCTTATTTATCTTATTGGTTATATCTTGTAATCTTTTTATGGAGTCTTCTGTTTTATTAATTATTCCATCCTTGATGTATTCATTAAGGATAGGCAACACTTCGTATTTAAGTTTTAGGATAAGGTCTTGGTTGTTGTCCGCTAAAAAATAACTATGCCCAAGCATAACATGATTCTTCTCAAAATCGCTTGCTGTATGCTCTACAAAAAGGTTATCAATATCATTGAAAAGTTCCTTTGCCAATGGTAGTTTTATTATTGAACTATCAGGATATAGATCCACAAACGCAAACCTTCGGCGAATTGCATAATCAATATGTCCGACACTGCGATCGGCAGTATTCATGGTTCCAATTATATAGAGATTTGGTGGTAAAGCAATAGTTCTATCCCCATCTAATTCATACATACTTTCTACCTTTTCTCCTCTATACTCTAAGGCGTAAATTAATTCACCTAACACAGAAGGCAAATTCGCTCGGTTTATTTCATCAATAATGAGGACAAAGTTTCGAAGAGGTACAGTAGGGGTTTCTTTTGGTTCTCCACCCTTAGTCTTAGAAAACTCAATAAATCGAGTTAGCACAATACTGAAATATGATGCATGAAACTTACATGTTCCTGTAACATAATCCTGTTGCTTAATTTGTTTTCTTTCTGTAACTCCATGTAAAAACATTTGAACTATATCCTCGTCTTTCATACGGAATTTTATGACCCACTGATCTCCTGCATATCTTAGGGCATCCTCCTCAACTTCGATAATGGAAACAGCATCATTTAAGACGTAAGATCCTCTATTATCAATCTCCTCTTGGACTAAATCTTTGAATTGTTCATACAACTCCTTTGCCCACTTTTCATTAGATAATACCTTTGTTTCTTTTTTACTATCCTCATAATTTATTAATGCCTCCCTTGCAAATTTCCCTAAAACACGATCCTGTGTTGAATACTCAACTTGTGTTCCGTTGGATTTGACAGTTATTCCTCTAACAAAATCTTCGTAAGAGTATGATGGATGGAACTGAATTAACTTAAACTGCTCAGATAATTCCAAGTCCTTTTTTTGCTGTTTCTTGTCATCAGAAACTTTCCCAAATATCATTGATTCAGCAATATCCTTCGCTGTGTAGGTTTTACCCGTTCCTGGAGGACCTTGAAGGATTAATTGTTTCTTAAACTCGAGTATTTGCTTATAGTCGTCTGTTGCTTTTGTCATTGTTATAAGTTCATTTCTTAATTTAAATATTTGTTGATATGGTTTAAATTGTCTTTTCAAGTCACCTAATAGTTCCAGAAAAACATCATCAGAAACCTCATATTCATCAGCAACTTTATTTATTATTATTTTCTTACCAATGAGAGTGTATTGGTTATCTTTAGGATCCAAAAGTTGCTCTCTAGTTCCTCCGATATAATCATAGTCTGGTAATTGCTCCTTAATTGTACTTTCTAACCTTAAAAATGCATTTATATAAGGGCGCATATAATCAACCGATGATAATTCATTTTTAAATGGAACATACTGAGTATTAAACCCAAAACCATAAACAATACTTAAATCGTCTGGGTAAAAAGCAATATGATACTGAATTTCAATACCTCCCCCTTTGTTAATTGCCCATCCTTCATTGCTGATATTTCCAAAGATTTCATTATTCCCTGCTGTTTTTGCCTGACCTGTAAGTTCTTTTCGCATATATTGAAATTCATTGCAAAAAGGGCCCAAATCAACATTAACCTTTTTTACTAACTCGTTAAATGTTTTAAATCTCATAATTGTATAATTGTTTTGTTATTAATGGTTAAGTTCAATTCGCTATTCTCTCCCCAATCACCTTCTGCAACGAATTTAGGTGGTTTTTTGCGTCGTAATCGATTGCCCAAAAGAAAACCCCTCTTAGTCCTTTTGAACGCATTAAATCGCATTTAAGTGCGATTGTTGAGTCGCTATCGTATGAGATTAATTGATGCTTTGCTTTGTTATACATAATTGGGACTTGAGCCTTATCATCGAAATGTTTTACCCAATTGGGGTTATTCAGTTTCGGTAATACTGAATCATAGAAGTAAGGTGCTTCAACGCGCTTTCCGTAGTATCCGACGTTGAAGTCGTTTACATTGCTGTAGATCCGGCTATAAAAGGCCAATCCGAGTACAATCTTATTGGCAGGTACACGCTTAAGAAACTGGTCTACATCTTTTTGAATATCGGGCAATGGAGTAATATGCTTGCAAATAGAAGGTGTGGGATTTCCATAATCGTAAGTCATGATGTTTATCCAATCCACATTTATTGCTAACTCTTCGTATGAAAGGAATTCTGTCTTGTAATATTGACCAGGCAGTGTAATTGAGAAAAGCAGCGTATCGTGCTGCAACACTCTGTAGAAGATTCGAACAAAACGTAAATAGTCAGATGCATTCTGCCTATTTGGAACTTCCCAATCGAGGTCTAATCCTGCATATTTATGCCGCTTGCAGAACCTTGATACAATCCGAGCAAACGTATCGGTTATGGTTGAATCCGCTGCAATCTCCTCGTAGCAAGGTAGTGAGTTGTGATCAGGACCAAGACCTACCATTACCTTAACACCTGCCAATTCACCCTTCTTGGTAAGCTCTTGTATATCCTTAACGATATAGCTAGAATCAATTTTATAGTAGCCCATAGGGTAAATAAAGGAATGGATTATATAATCGAGTCCTTTCATTGAGAGATCCTTTACAGGTCTCTTTTCACCGAAATTATTGTAGTATGCAATGACTACCGGTTTGATTTCAGTTCCCTTTTTGTTTTTGAACTGAATGCAAATGATTGCAATAATCAGGATTATAATACCTAGACCAAATCCAACCTTTTTCATTTGTGTTAACTCTTTATGTGTTTATTAACGGCCTCAGTACGCAATCTATCAAGGTTTGGGTGCCAGTTGTGCTTTGCCCCTTCGTAGGTAACATTCATTCCTTCGTGATAAATGTAAAAGCTACTGAATGCATTGGTACTTCCAGACCTTTGCATATTGAAGTAAAACATAACAGTGCTGCTAAAAAGTTTACTCAATGAATCTGCCTGTATCTTCTCGGACAGAGATAGATTGCCAAGTAGGCATTTATCTAGCACACACTTACAATCAACTAAACGCCAATCAGTAGGGTTCTTTCCATCCTTATCTCTAATCCTCCACAGGTAAAGATCCTCAAGTAAGGTGCATAAGAAAATATATTGCTGGTTCTCGTCCCCTATAACCACTTTTGAATTTCCAATCCTAAAGAATAGTTGAGTTCCAGCTTCGAGTATTGGAAGATAGTTTTCCTTACCATAAAATTTCTCAACCCACTTTGCTTTAGTGGCTTTATCCAAAGGAAGATCTGTTGTAACTCTATCATCACTGCTATTAAAGGCATTATCATTCCCTGATATAGTGTAATCTTCACCCTGAATGGGGATTACCCGTTTTTTTGTGTTAATATCGATAAACTGACCATGCTGATATCGAACTAGGAAGGTCTTCATTTTGTGGGTTTGTTTTATTTGATTTTAGAATAGCTTCTTCTGCCCATGCTTATCCTGAGGTTCGTTCACCTCGCTTATCTCCTCCTTGGCTTTCTTGTACTCCTTACTCCCCTTCTTATCCCACAACCCAGCTTCTACCTCCTCTTGATGTATCTTATGGTTTAGTTCAAGCAGCCGTTTTAGCACCTCTTTGCGGGCTTCGGGGTGGATGGTAAAGCGTACCCTATCGTTCTCGGGGAGGTAATCCACCTCATAGAAATCGTGTTTGAGCTGTATATCCTGCCAGCCATAGGCTTCCAATACTGCATTATCCATCTCCACGTGCAACTCTCTTAACTTTAAAATGCCGGCAATAACTTCCTCTATGCTACAGGTATTCGGTGTCTTTTGAAGGTGGTTCCAAAGGTTCCAGACCTCTTTGCCGTATTGTTTCTCTATTTCCTTTGGAGTTTTGTCCGCAAAGTCTCTACTAACAATTCCGAAGTGAATTTCCTTGGCATGAAAGGCATTGTAGGTTTTTGTAAGGCCTAATATCATTTTCAGCATAAGTTGTCTGCGGTACTCGTGATAAGTTTCACCAATATGTTCAATCCCTTGTTGAATTTTGGAATCTGGATTTTGTGGGAAAGGAAAAGTTTCAAAAGCTGTGGTTGGAGTATATCTAATTCCAGCACTTCTCATAGTTGAAGAAAATTTCCAAGCCCAATATTCGTGAAGGCTCGAATTTATTAAAGAAAAATGCAAATTGTCATCAAATGAGAACACAACTAAAGCATCAGAATAAACATATCCATTCGGAACAAAAGAAAATATTAAATTCTTGCTAACCCTAGTTGCAACTAGTACTCGGCTTAATTTTGATATACATTTATAGAGTAATGGTCTCTTATCTGCAAATTGCCACCATCTTATTGGTAAAGGAGTTCTCAAAACAAATTTTCCGTGTTCATCTAATCTTGTTCGTTCAGGTTTTACTCTTTGTTCAATAACCTCAAAACATCTAGAGTATTTTGTCTTACATAATACTTCTGGTTTATCAAAGAAATTGATTACATACCTTGATGGTCTTTGGTAAATATCTCCGTTTAAATCATATCCGTTCAAATAGTTAAAAATTATTTCGCTTGACAAAGGCTCATCTTGAAGTATTTCATCAACCTCCTTTTTGCCTAAAATGAAACCATCCCCTAAAATGTAGGAACCAATAAAACTCTTGGAATCATTTGACAATATCTTATAAGGAGATACCTCAATATATCCTTCGGTTAAGTGAGAGTTAATGCTATCAACCTTTTTCTTATCTAACCAATAAGATTTGGTCCATTGAATTTTTGTGATTGAAATTAGTGTAACTGTAACAGCTGCTTGACCAGGCCATAATACAGATCTTTCAGCTGAAACAATAGAGCCTCCTATTGATTCCAAATATCCTAAACCAACTAATTTCGTGTCTCCTTGAGAAATTGTATTTGTGGTTATTAAAGAGATAAATCCTAATTTCTTAATAATTAGAATATCCCTTTGTAAGAAGTATGATGCTAAATCTGCAACACCACCTCCATTCAAATAATGAGATTTTAAGAAATCGAGATAAACAACTCCAAAATTTGTGGTAATTTTTTTCCCCCCTAAATACGGTGGATTTCCTAAGATGCAATCAAAACCACCTTCTTGAAATACCTCAGGGAACTCTAAGAACCAATGAAAAAAACCATTTTCATTTGCAATTTTAGTTGCTAATGCTGTTTTTTGACCTGTCCAACCACCATAACCACGCAGTATCTGCCGGTACTCAGCATCTGTAATTAGCCTATCCTTATTCTCTGTGGTTTTAGGAACAAA
Organism: uncultured Rikenellaceae bacterium; assembly: GCA_964390565.1. Lineage (GTDB taxonomy): Bacteria > Bacteroidota > Bacteroidia > Bacteroidales > Tenuifilaceae > UBA8529. The sequence goes on along the minus strand of CAYMII010000030.1, from coordinate 28,918 downwards.
GAACTGGGCAACCTGGGTATCGGCCATGGCTTTGAGAAAGGAGTAACCCTTGCCATCGAGGAATTTCTTATATGCACGAGCCTTTGCAGCTATTTGCTCTGGTGAGGTTTCGGGTAGTTTTGAGAATGTGCGGTACTCTGCCATGGCCTCGTTAACCTCGTTGGTAATGGTATTCTCAAACGAGGCTTTCAACTGCTGGGCTTTCTGCTTGTCCTCACGCTCCTTGCGCTCATCGCGGTTCTTTTTGGCATACGCTTGGGCAATGGTTTTATCATCGCTAGGTAGGGTTTTAAAGGCTTCTGTGGCTATGCCATTCTCTAGCTCCTCACGGTGGGCAAGGCCAACAATGCTATCGCCGCACTTAATATGGTGATCGAGGAAGCCCAGCGGTTCACCGGGGTTGTGAGCTTCGAGCCAAAGGGCCACCTTGCAAAGTTCAACAGCAAGTGGGTTCTTATCCACACCGTAAATACAACTCTTAATAACATCACGCATGGCAACTCGCATGGCCATTGGGGAGGGCTGCTCCTCGCCAGTTCTAACCCTTGCTACTTCAATGGCTAAACGTCGTGCTGCCGATAGCAGGATATGCCCGCTACCGCAAGCAACATCGGCAACCTTGAGGGAGAGCAATGCTTGTTCCTGCATTACCTCCTTCTTATCCATAAATGGAGGATTGAGCTTTAACCGCTCTTCAGGTTTTGTGATGCAATCCTCAATTAGGTATTCAAGAGAGTGTTTAATCAGAGGCTTAACCAGTTCTTCGGGTGTATAGTGTGAACCACTCGATGAGCGCTCGCTACCCTTAACAAATGTAAACTCGGGCTCGCCGTTAATATCAACGAAGGTTGCCTTGTAGTCAAGTAACCCCTCATACACCGAACCAAACTCCTCTACGTCCAAGTCGGCGTAGTTCACACGTACCCTTTGCTGGTTTTCGTTCTCGAAGGTAACCAACCATTGAAGGAACCGGAGCAGATACTCGTTATCGAGCTTAAGGTTGGGGATAATCCCCATGGCATCGGGGGCAAAAAGTCCCGAACCGAGAGGTTTAATATTCAGCTTGCTGCTGAAAGTTCCATCCTCAAATATCCGATAGGTAACAATTAGCGCCTGCCAGAGGTCGTTCTTTCGGGGATCGATGTACACCTGCTTCTCGGCTAGGTGAGTAAGACGGTTAAGGCTATAGTATCGGTAGTAGATATCTCGCTTTCGGTCGGTTTCGGGATCGCGCTTTTCGGGGTATATTAGCTTTCGCTCCTCAATAACCAGCAGGAACAGGGTTCGGTAAACCATCCTTAGTAGGTAGAGGTAGTACTTATCGGGCGAAAGGGTGCCATCGGCAATTGAATCGCGAAGGAAGCCATTATCGGGATGTTTCAGCAGCCCATTAGCAAGCATCTTAATGGATTTCTCAATCGCCTCGCTTAGCTTCTCTCTAATCCTCGAACCAGAATTCAACGCCTCCTGGTGGTAGTACTCAATGGGTGATTGTTCGCCATCATGTCTAGTAACAGGCATTCGGGAGATGTGCAGTGTACGGTAGAGAACCGCGAACTCAGCGAATAGCTCTTCCTCCATTATCCGCTCAAGGTCAAACTCAAGGTAGCTTATCCTGGATAGACGAGTAGCATCTCGCAGCAGGCGCAGGAATTTACCGTTAGTCACCATGGCGAAAAGGTGATCGTGGTTGTTCAGGTACTCCTGTATCAATGCATGGGGAGATATTCTGGTACCACCGGTTTCGGGACGGCGGTCCAGATTCTGGTTAATGCCTATAATGTGGACCGGAAAATCATCGCGATTTACGGAGCGATGGCTAATAGCATACGTCTTACCGTTGATTATTTCTGCACTTGCTTTATCGAGTTCGTAGCCAAGTTCCCGCAGGAATGGAATCATCCAACTTTGTCGGGTTTCGGAGGTGCCTGAATCTTTCGGATCCAACCTATCACGACGTAAACTAAATGCTTGCCAGTGTGCCCTTGCGGCAGCCCAGGCAATACCTATCTCATCCCTAAGGGTGGTATTCTTGGAGAGCGGAAAATCCTTTGCCGATTGGTACCGGATATCCTCAATACGAATCTTCTCGAGGATTTCTCCCGAAATTATATTGCCTTGTATGTTGATTGCGCTAAACTGCATACCTCTTAGATTTTATCTCCCTTATCAAGGACTAACCATTTGCCTCCCCTATCTGGACCAAGTCGTTCAATTACTTTATCTGCTTTAAGCTTTCGTATTTGATCTTCAATTCCCTTAACTGTAATACCAATATCTTCAGCTAGTTCATATGTTGTAATAGAACTATTCTTAAGCATCGCATTAATAATTTTCTCCCTAGTTTTCTCCCTAATTTTCACCCCTGTTTTCTCCCTAGTTTTCTCCCTAGTTTTTCCAGCACCATCATCAGGTAATTTTGCAGATGATGTATAAAAGCTAACAAAAGTATAGTCTGATCCTACATCAAACTCAGGAGAGCTATTATCATAAGTCTTCCATCCATTAATCATTTTACCGAATCCAAATCCAGCATTTTCGGCCAGTTTAACCAATCGAAATAGTTTAGCAATAATCGGATTCCGGGGATTGGAAATATCCGTTTTAAGTAGTTCCTCGAGAGGTTTTGGAAGAGTTCCTGAGTTAAAAAATTCAATCCGATTTGTAAAAATTCTTACCCGGGACTTTGTGGGAGCAAAATAATCAGCATGCATCAGCATGTTAACTGTTGCTTCTCTAAGTGCTTCAATATAGGGATAATCCTCTGTAGCAAACCCCTCTTTGGTCAAAGTAAAGGGTTTATCAATCTTCTTCGTAATTCTTTCAAAAAGGGCAAAGTAGTATTCCCAAATATTCTCCTGTTCTGGTAATCTATAAGTGAATCTAACATCAGAATCGGAATATGACGTACCCGGAATCTCGAGTAAATCGATCCTAAAGTCAGGGAAATGCTCAAAAATCTTTTCCTGTTTGCCGAAGAAAAGCAGTCCCCCATAGGTTAACTTGTCATCAACTAATACATTAGCTTTTCGTAACAACTCAGGAGTAAGCAACTTATTATAGGCTAAATCCTTGTTGAATCGCGCCATATAATCTCGATAAACCTCAATTGAATGCGCGTTTAAATCGTCGATAGAACTATTGGGTATAACTTCAGATGTTTTGGTACCAAAGGCCTGATCGCGATACATCGAATCAATCTCCTCTTTTGTTGCCCTTACATCTCCACTAGTAATTCGGACAAAAGTGTTTTCCTGTGAATTGAAGTAGACTGGTTTTTTGTTCGACAACGGAATGTAAAACGCAAGAACATTAACCTCATCGAAATGATACTTCTTTGCTACAGGTCTAATTAAAACATTGAACTTTTGCTTCCCGGTAAGTGTATTTATAAAGTCCTGCTCTAGCTTTTCGATATTATCAACCCCTGTTATTGAGAATTTCTTGCCATCCTGCTTTACACCAAGAACAATCCAACCCCCTGCTGAATTCGAAAAAGCGCTAACAGTCTCCCAAACGTCTTTTGGGAGGTCCGATTTTGCAGCCTTAACCTCAAAATCATCCCATTCTAGGTCGTTAATACGATTGAGTAGTTCTTCTTTTGTCATACTAAACTACATCTTTGGGTTTAGGTAATAATATATAAACACCCATTACATCTGGGGGCAATATTGGTGTAGCCTTTTCGTACCTACGACCCCCAACCAACTCCTTAAAACGACCATGGGCTTTCACCAGATTTTCGGCACGTTCGGTGGCCAGTTCAATGAATCGTGGTTTAAACCCCTCGAAATGGGTAAACTCCTTTTCGATATCATCGCGCTGTTTTTCGGGAGATAGGTTTCTTAAACTTTGGGCCGTTTGAAGTAAACCCTTTGCCTCTGAATACTCAATTGTACGAGCATCACCGCCACTTCCCTCATACCCCCATAGGTACATCTCCTCAGCAATAACCTCGCGCTTACTTACAACCTCTTTAATGATATTTCTAACACGGAACATTATCAGGGTAGTTTTGATAGTCACCACATCTGTCTGAATCTCTGATACACGAGCTAACGAGCTATACCCATTGTTCTTTTCGAAAGCCAGTGAAAGCATGTAGTGGCAGAGCTGCTCAACAAACTTATGGTTACGCCCAATATATCGATAGCCCCTTGGAGTCGGAGATTCGAAGCTAATTAAGGACTTTTGCTGACCTCCAAAATGAGACTTTAAATGGAAGGGAAGATTCTGAGGATAGATTGCATAACCGTGTTTATCCTTCTCAATAGTAGCCTTTAGATGGATTACTGATTGTACAACAAAGTTTTCAACCGTTTCGATATCACCAATTGCCTCATCAACCTGACGAAGATCGGCCTCGATAGTTTCGGGTTTAATGGATTCGTGTGCGAATATACTCTTAAGGTTTTCGGCCTTTTGTCGAGCCATCTCTAGCTCATTGGTAATCTTATCGTCGAAAAGTTTAAGCTGTTGAGCAACGGGTTGGTTGCTGTTCTCTTCGAAAAGTACCTCTTTAAGAACTGCATCCATAATGGACTGGTTATCTTCTCCGATGGTGATTGAAACACCGGTTGCACGCTGGATGTCTCGAATTTTCTTGATAAGAACCTTAAGAACTATATTATCAATCTTATTGTCTTCACCCCAAAGCATTACCGTTTTAATGATTGGAGCACTTTGGCCGAACCTATCCACACGACCTTCGCGTTGTTCAATTCGATTAGGGTTCCATGGTAAGTCGTAGTGCAGAACTGCCGAAAAATGATCTTGTAGGTTAATCCCTTCACTAAGGCAGTCAGTAGCAACCATAACATATTTATGGCTTTTATCAATCAACTCTATCTTTTCCTTCCGCTGCTCATCAGCCAATTCAGAGGTAATAACAAGAACATCGATACTCTTGGGGAGATTCGATTTAAGAATATCACCAATGTATTTGGCGCTAGCTATATACTTGCAGAATATGATAGGATAGAAACCCTCGTTAATCCATTCCTTTATAATGTCAAGGGCCTTCTTTGCCTTTAAATCCTTCTCAATTCCAAAGATGCCTTGAACGGAATCGCATAACTTATGAATCTCTTGCATCTCCAATTGGTCGAGATCTGAAATATCGATTAGCTCACCCTGAGTTGAGTCGGTATCGAAGCTTAACTTTTCGATATTAGGATTATCTCCTCCTTGAATCTCATCAATCTCGCCCTGCTCCATCTTCCGAAGTTGTCTATTCTGAAGCATCTCCAATCCAGCCAACGGGCTCGACATTACTCCACGTAGCAAAGCCAATGCTGCCCAATACCTTATGCGAGAAGTGTTCTCCTTACCGGTACTCCTACTAATACCCCGAGCAAATGATAAGACATCCTCGTAGAACTGTTTATAACTATCGGATAGATTATAGGCAATCTCCTTTGAATCCCTTTTTGGGAAGGGGGTTTTTTCATTTAACCAATGAACTATATTCTCGCGCTTACGCTGAAGAAAGTGACGTGCAATTTTTTTGCGGTTTGATTGATCGAGTCCCTCGAAATTATATGTAGCAAATTCTTTATTAAGTAAGCTCAGGAGAGAAAGGAACTCTGTATCCTTTCCGCTATGAGGGGTGGCTGTTAGCAAAATTATATTTCGAGCAGGTTTTAACTCTGATATATCATAAAGCAAAGAGAATCTTTGTTGCTGTGTTTTTGATGATGACCCTGCAGGCAAAGAACAAGTATGAGCTTCATCAACGATCAACAATTCCGGACAATCGTTTAAAAAGATACCCCGCCTTTTGTCTGATTTAATATAGTCGATGGAAATAACCTGATATGGCATATGAAAAAAGACGCTATTGTCATCAGGTAGTTTACGATCTAAGGCTGCTGCAGTACTTGAACGAATTATTTCAGCTTCAATATCAAGTTTATCCTTTAGTTCTTTTTGCCACTGTTCACAAAGATGAGGCGGGCAAATAACTGCAAACTTTCTAACCTCCCCACGTTCCATCAATTCTTTAAGAATAATAAGCGCTTCAATGGTCTTTCCAATCCCAACATCATCAGCGATCATTAGCCTAATGACTTCATTCATTTTTAAAGCCATCACAAGTGGAATTATCTGATAGGAACGTGGTCTAAATGATAGTTTTCCCATGCATCTGAAAGGCCCACTTGCATTTCTAAATGATAATCTGCTGGCATCAAATAGCACTTTAGCAGTTTCAAATGCACCTAGATCATTTATTGTTGGATCATCAAACTTATCATTTACAGGCTTTTCGCCAGGTACAATTTGCAAAGGGAGGTAAATGGCCGTAATCTCTTCATCGGATCCACCTAAGGGTTTAATCATGAGAATATCACTATCATCGGATGGAAGGACTATCCACTTCCGATCGCGATATTTTATCATGCTCCCTGGCTTATTTATTGCATCAACACTCATTGCTTAACAGATTTTTCGGAATACATCTTTTCTTCTTTCCACTAGAGCCTCTATTGGCTCAGTGTAATGCCATTCAATCACATCATATCCTGCATCATGCATAAGTTGTCGTTTATGCTTATCTTCCTTCTTTTGCTCAGGGTTATCATGGACACTTCCATCACAGAAGACAAATGCGCTTCCATAGGCTGTATGATATACGAAATCTGCATTTATGTAAAACTCTTTAAGATTGACTTGAGCTAAATCGGGCAATGCTAAGCCATTGGCATATAGATACTCAATTAGCTTAAGTTCCAATGACGAATTCTTATCGTAGTTTTCCAAAAGGTATTGGTATTGCTGCTTTCGATCTCCAGTCTTTGTTTTTGACTCAATCGTGCAATCCATTAGCATCTCCAATGCAAATTTAATAGAGAAGCGGTCAATTCGTCCATGGTTTGGTTGATTGTAATAAGAGAGCAGGTTCTCGTAACCAGCCTTTGGAAGCTCTGGGCGGCTATCCTCTCTTGATTTTGGATCAAAGTGGCAAATCCTATATGCCTCTTCAAAGAGTTTGCTAAAAATATCAGCCTTTTCGATAAACTGCGACATAATACCTAAGCTACCCTCTGAGGCTTCGTAAATTAGAATATTTGGTGATTCAGGATTTCCCATAATCCAAACACCAATTTCATTCTCTTCAGTTTGGAATATAGTCTCAATTGCTCGCTTAAGCGCGTAGCTAAGGGTAACAACACTATCAGCGCTCAGGCCAAGGCTTTCAACTGGTTGGATATAAAGAGAATCAGCTGTGTCACGTGCAAAAAGCATTACCTCCTTAGCGTTATCACTAATCTCCTTCTTTTCAAGATCTGCTTTTCTGAGCCACTTTCCATTTCTATTATCGATGCTGAAGCCGTTAGAATCGTGTGATCTTTTCCACTTACGATTGATTTGGATGAGTTCAGTGGCTGGACCATAAATAACATTTAGCAGAGGAGTATCTCCCGATTTTATTACGGCTTGCTTTGTAGACGACAATCCTTCTGTATAATGAAAGAATGATTCAATGGTAAATCCCATAGAGGTTCTCTCCTCCTCCTCACATGATATTCTTTCCTGAGGTGTTGCTTCCGACTCGCTAAGTTCAAGCAATCGATTTATCACTTCCACATTGGTTGTTCCTTTAAGTTCTTTATGAGTAATAGGATCGTTATTCACTTGATCGGCTTCTGAATCAAGAAAAGCGTAGCCTGTACCTTTTGAAATTTTTATAGCATGAGTTTTAACCTCACCCTCAGTCAACATCATACGGTTTATCTGGTACTTACTTCCATTATGGTAGATTGTGTTTTGTGGACCAAACTCTTTTAGCGCAATAAAGCGAGAACGAGAAATGTATGCACCCTGGTCCTGATGCTTATAACCAACAAAAACTCGAACAGGAAGCCTTGTAAAGTTGTAACCTGGCAGAAATCCCTCAGATGCTAGGTAACGGAAAATGTAAAACTCAGAATTATTCCCATACTGCTCCTTCTTTTCATTCTTTAGAAGTGCAATCTGTTTCTCGCCGATGGCCCTTTGCCGCCTAGCTTCATATGCCTCGTCGCTATCGTATTTAATGGTTGGATCGCTTAACAGCGCGTTAGCCCTATCAACCATACTTTTAGCCGCTTTGTAAAGGACTCTCCATCGATTAAATCCCTTGTCAAACTGAGTAAATAGGGCGTTGGCCTGTTTCTCAAACCATGAATCGCTGTACCAATAAGTGCTTTTAAGCTGAGGGATTAGATGCTCGATAGCAACACTAAAATTGCTGACCCATAATTTTTTGTAACGTTGCTGCTGATCCTTTATGTAAGAAACTATATCATCCTTTAAAGGTAGGTCTTTATGGTTTTGCAAGTCTAAAATATCGGCAACAGAAACATTCAGTTGACTAATTCCTAGTTCCATCAACATATAAGCGTTAAAATGGCTGCGTATTAACTCTTCATTTTTTAAATCAATTCGAGGAGGCACCACAACTCCAGACACCATCTTTTCAGCTGCATCGAAGTAATTTCGATCATGTGGAGACCATGTTGAGCAGTATGTAATAACCAATGCAGTTTGCCCGCTTCTACCAGCACGTCCACTTCTCTGAACATAATTACTTGGATTGGGTGGAACGTTTCTCAAGTGGACAATATTCAAATCTGCAATATCAATGCCTAACTCCATTGTTGGCGAGCAGAATAACGCAGATATGTTTCCCTCTTTGAATAGTTTTTCACGTATCACCCTATCATCATTGGATAGTTGACCCGTATGCTCCCTTCCTGTTATGGGTTTTAGGTATTGTGTAAAATCAAACGAATAGAGGTTTTTAAAGAACTGATTTGGTTGCTGATCTATCACTTTGGTAGTAATTAGCCTAACCTTATCTGGATAGATTGTTTTACCATCCCCCTTTTTCCATATTACACAATCAGATCTGAGTTGATAACCAAATACTTTGCCTTTTTCGCCGATTACTTCTTCTTTCCTTATGAAATTACCCTTCATTAAGAGTATGCATAGCGAGTCGATAAAATAGTTATACTCATCACCCCTCAATGTGTCGAAATTCTTATCCCTAAGTGTTCTGTTGATGAACTTGCCAAGCCCGGATCGTAATCCCATGGTTTTAGTAAAGACCTTCTTTGTTTTACCTGGTTTCTTTACGACAAGGTAATTGGGGATATCTATGCGTTCGTTCTTATCTAGTGACCAAAGTTTTTCACTATCAAGCTTATTGTTAATAAAGGCTTCTGTTTCCAACCGCTTTTCATGCAGGATGGGATGATTTATAGCATAAGCAGTTCTAAAGAAATCAAGAACTTGGTGTAAAAAGTCGAACCGTTCCTCTTTTGTGAACTGACTTAAAGCCTTTAAATCCTTAAAAAACTCATCCTTTTGTACAAATAGATCTAGCTTTTCATATTCAATATTCAGTAAGGCGCACTGTTCTAAGTTGGGTAAAATATACCTCCACCCACGCTTAAGATCATATAGGATTCTAATAAGCAAAAGGTCTTTAAGCGCTCTAAGGTTTTCCTCATCTGGCCACTCATCGTTTGGTTCTTTTGCGTACTCACTCTCCTTTAGCATTAACTTTTCAATTACCCTATCGGCAACATTAAATGCTTTTAAGCCGGTTGGGTTATCTTGTAGTGCCCTTGAAAGAGCTGACCTCAATCTTACGGTACTCAAGAAATCGTTAAAATGCCCCGATTGCAAAGAGGCATCCTGTCTATTATCGGTAAAACTGAGAAGCTTCTGATTTTTTGCTGACTCTTTTTGAGAATGAAGAGCCTCTATGATGTTATATGAAAGAAGTGTAGTCGCTGTACTTCGGCCCTCATTTCCTAGGCTCATAAGCTTAGTATTTTCACTAACCTTGGTATCCTCCCAAACGATCCCTGCGGTTGGATCAACCCTTAATCGTGCAGAAATAAACCAACCCCATTGGTCATATACTGGTTCATCGGAGTATTTACCCTCGGAGTTAAAGTATATTTTTTGAGGTATCTGGTACTTATAGTGCTGCAGTAGGTTTGATCCGGTTTGCGTTTCCTTAAACCATGAATCGGGAAGTTCTTCCTCCATCTCGTCGCTCCATAAATCCTCATCCTCATTGGGGATTAGTAAATATCCCGCGGAAAAGTCCTTATCGGTTACATCCCCTTTTTTAGTTTGTTCTAGGGTTACCCTATTAGGCAAATCATTAGTGTTTCTTGGCTTTAACTCAAGTGTTGATTGATTTTTGTTTACACAAATAAACTCATAACCTGAATATCGACTAAACAAAATAGGGTAAATAAACTTCTCTTTAGCTTCAGCATCATCCTTAATGTATAGCCCATTTTTGATGGTTATCGTCCTCTTGCTTTTGGGTTCAAGGGTTACAAAAACTGTACTTGTCTGGGATATAAATTGGTGAAGCTTAAAGGGTAGGTATGATAATCTTGTCTTCTTCTCTGCTGCCTTTTTATTTAGATTTTCAGCCCAAATTAATAAGTTCATAAGTTGAGTTGATACTGCATCATACTGGCAATCGCAATCTGCTTCCAGAATCTTAGCAATATCTGTGAATTTTTTTGGTTCGCCTCGCTCAATGTATCCATCTGCAGTTCTTTTTAGAGCAATCCTATTCTCTAGCCAGATAGCTATTGGGTTTATAACAAAAGCTGATTCATCTGAGGTAGTATCTATACCAATGGAAATTGAATCTTTAAGTTCTTTCGAAGTTGGTAACTTATCGGATTTAACTGTGCACGTTTTTAGATACTCACCAATGACCTGATTGATTTCGTATTTTACACCAAATATGGTCTCAGCAACGCTTGCAATAGTCTTTTGCTTTTCAAATCGCGATCCATCTGAAGCCATTGTTGCAGATGTTCCAATACAAACAAGCTCCTTTGTGGCATGTTTACGTATTCTCCTTATCAACATTGAGACATCAGAACCCTGTCTACCTCGATATGTATGGAGTTCATCAAAGACCAAATATTTAAGGTTATCCTTTATTGATTCTCTAAGCCAACTTTCTGCTTGGCGGGTCATTATCAACTCAAGCATCATGTAATTTGTCAGGAGGATATCTGGAACATCGGTTCGAGTCGATAGTCTATCATCCTGGTTTTCTTGACCAGTATACTTTTTATATGTGATTGGGAATCGCTTAGTAGTCTTGGTTTTAAGGTCTTCGGTAATCATATCGAAGGTCCAATCCTCAGGGTAGGTATCAACCTTTTGACAGAAGGACTTAAGGTAGTTAATCTCGTATTTCTTGATTTCATCTTCCTGAGAGTTGATCAAAGCATTCATCGGGTAAACCAGAATTGCCTTAACCTGCTTATTCCCATGGGTTTTTTCTTTAAGTAGATCGTTGAAAATAGTGGCAAGAAAGGTAAGTGACTTACCTGAGCCAGTACCTGAAGTAACTATAAAACCCTTATCCTCAATACCAATACGTAATGCCTCTATCTGATGTTTATACAAGTTAAAGTTCCCGAATATTCTAAGGAGATCGGAATCCAACTTTCCTTGATTGACAAGTTCATCTAACTTTTCAGCTGTTTCAAAAGAAGGATTGAATTGGATCAGCGGTTCTGGTATAAAACCTGCATCATCAAATGACTCTTCAACTACTTTCTTAATCCGTTCATCCTTGATGTTTAAGAACGACTTTAAATAGTTTCGGTAATTTTCCGTTACCTTTTGATGAAGTTTAAATACATCCATTACGTGAAAAATTCGTTCAAATAATTCTATTTAAAACTAATCACTTTTTGTGACACCTATAAGGGATTGCGGAAAATAATTAATACAACTAGATTATTATATTGATAATATGATGTTTACGTGATTCTTTTAACACTTTTTGTGATAGATTCTCTAATAGTATGACTAGTTTTGTTCAAAACAATTAACGGACTGAAATCCAATTAATGATAAAGAGATGGATCCTCAATTACTACAATTCCACCAAACAAGCCCTAGTGAAGATTTTGCAAGGATTGCAAATTTAATAATGAACGATTGGGTATTATCATGCAATAATAAACGTTATAGGATAGCTGAGTTAGAATTCTATTTAAAAAGTGAAAAGCACTTTGATGCTTACACCCACGGGAAAGAGATTCAAAAGAGAACGGGTTGTTGGTATGTACATCCATCGGGACTTGATTATACCATTGGAAATGAACAAATGTATGCAAGTATTTTAATCCGAGCAATTCAAAAAACAGGTGTTATTGATGATCCAAACAATGATGGATACACCTATGGTCCTATCAATGTATTAACTGAAATTTTCAGCAATATGGATGCACTTGAGGGAACATTAACCATGCGCCTAGAACCGGTTCTCAAAGATGATTTGGCAATTTCAGAAAAGCCCATCGCTGCACCTAGGGTTGGATTAAATCCAACGGTTGATTTAGAAAAAAGCAAAGAGCTGTATCGCTTTTTAATTCTACCTAAAAAGAAACATGCAAATAAAACAGGCATTGCAAACGCAATGCGTGAAACTGGTTATAATGAAGAGGAAATTAAGGGTATTTGGGGATGATTACTGATAGAGACACTAATTTTATATACTTCTCGGGATTATTGAAGAATCGATTTCCTGTGGAGTTGAGAAAAATAACAACAATTTTAGACAAGTCCAATATTCCTTTTGGTTATCTTGAGGGAACCAATGACATATGGTGCAGAGATTATATGCCTGTTCAACTTTCAGTGGATGACTTTGCAGGTTTTAAATATGAACCCTCATATCTCCAAAATCCAATTGATATAGGACTTCAGTCCGTTCCTCATCGGGTATGTGAGATAAACTCGATACCTGTTCATCTTTGCAATATCAACCTTGATGGTGGAAATGTAGTTAGGGGGGAAGATCGGGTCCTGATTTCAGAAAGAGTTTACGAAGAGAATACAAATTTATCCAAAACAGAAATCGTCGCTCAACTAGAAAAGCACTTTCAAACTGAAGTAATCATCATACCTCATATTCGTGGGGACATGACAGGTCATGCTGATGGCATGGTACGTTTTGTAAACCACAAAACTATTTTAGTTAATGAACTTAAAAATGAATACAAATACTGGAGAATAGGCATCCAAAAGGTTATTACGAAACATAACTTTAATTATTATGAAGTTCCTTGGTTTGAGCCTAAACAGAATAAGTCAATTTCTGCGATTGGATGCTACATCAACTTTTTAGAAGTCAGAGATCTCATTATTATTCCACAATTTGAAGTTGAAAGTAATCGTGATGAAGAAGCATACACGATTATTAAAAAGGTTTTTCCAGACAGGAAGGTTGAACGAGTGGAAGTTAATAAAGTTGCTTTGGAAGGGGGACTATTGAATTGTATAACTTGGAACATCATGCACAAGCAATAGGTTGTAAGATTCTCAATTTGAATCAATAACCCTTACAATATATCAACTTAACCTTATTGTATAAAACGAATCGCCCTAGGGTGTTTTACCATTTTAGTGTCGGGGGGGAGGTTATTAATAGTGGTTTGCCGCTAGAGGGCCATAAAAAAAATAAAAAAATCATACTAATAACTCAATAATTATGGGTTATTTCGGCTTCGAAAATAATTTCATGGAAAAGACAATAGAAGCAAAGGCAAATGATCAAGGCGTAGAGTCTGAAAAAGCGATACCACAAACACAAACTAAGGATAATAAGCGCGGCCCATATAAAAAAAAGTCAAATGGGTGTATTCAACTTGAGGGGCTTGATGGATTTTACACCTCAACGAAAAATGTTTTTGAATCAATAACTCAACAATCATTTCAAACGGAAATCACTGTTGAAATGTTAATTAACAATCTTGAAAGTAGCCCTTTTGAAAGTAGTAGCGAGGTTAAAAAACTGAAGTCTTTAATATCCAAAGTGGATCATCTTAGATCAAGAGAGAAGCCAAATAAGAAACAGATTGATGCTAAAATCAGTGCAGTTATTAATTATATAGTGGCCAAAAATTTAATCAACTATTTTTTAAATAGTAACATACACTTTGAAATCTCTTCAATAGAGATCAACCAAACTTACTTACTAAAAAAACGGATTGAGTACTTGAAATTACATGAAGTGGCAATGAATATACTTAGTAAACATAAATCAAGTGATTTTGATGATGTCTCTTTACCGACAAGTCAGGAGGTCGAGATTAGGAAAGAGAATGTCAAGAGATTAGAAAAGGCATGCAATATAAATAATAAAAAAAGGGGGACAACGTGGATTAGACTTGAATATGAAAAATTGTTATATAAGGAAGCTTTAATGTGGGTTAATTTAAATCCAAAACAATATATGAAACTTGCATATATAAAAAAAACCTCCTATAACCCTTCCTACTCAGTTTCAATGCTTAAAGCAATTATTACATATGACTGTTCTTGTCAAGGAGAGAAAAAGGAAATTGTGCCAAGTAAAAACAGACAAACTACTGAGGAAAAGAAGTTAATGATAGATGAATGGCTTGAAAATAACACTGTAGTATCAATTAGACAATGTGCGAAGGATACTGGAATATACAGAGATTTCATAAGTAACTATTTCAAAGAAGTCAGAATTACACTGGCCGATATTCGAAATAATTAACTTATATAATAAATGTAAGTAGTTATTTTGTGTTTTCGGCCACCTCTTGCACTTATTGAATACCTCGTTGTATATTAACAGTATATAAATTTTTCAGATGCAAAATAGGAGTTGATAGCCGTTTGTCGAAATTCTGACGAATTTCTCCATGTTCGTAAATTCCCTAAATGCAAATTCGTAATGATGCAAAGATTTCTAATGCTTCTGCATTTACCAGAGCTAATTTATATCAACAGGTTTATCACCTTTAAGTGATGCACAAAAGGTTTTACATTCCAACTTATGTTTAGGTGTATTAAGTTAAATAGTTTTCACTTGCTGATTCATGGAAAAACTGTTTCAGTGTTTATAGTAGATAAGGTGCCGGTGCAAATTTTAGTACGGTGTGTTTCAAGTCTCTTATTGATTTCAATATATAACGATATTCTATTAAACGTGAGGATGGTTTTACTCATTTCCATATTTCGACATAATTCTAATAATAGCCCCTGTTCATTATTAGATGTATCGCAACCACATAGGGAGGGATTCCGAGTTTAGCCTAAAAAACCCGATATTTAAGGCCTCTGGAGCAGATGTATAAAAAAGCAGTTACCCATTAAATACCACAATTTACCGTGGGTTGATGCCATATAGGACGGATTCCGAGTTACATCCAAATGGGACAGATTCCGAGTTTCCCGGGAGGATTTTCAAATTGCCGCCTTTCTTCCTCCTAATAGCCACAAACCTTGTCAAACCTCGGTTATAGTCCCACCAAGGCAACCTTATGCGCTCCCTTATGGGGAGTAATTCCGAGTTGATGAACGAGGGATTTGGACTTTAGCCATTGGGGCTAGTACAAAAAAGCAGTTACCCATTAAATACCACAATTTACCGTGGGTTGATGCCATATAGGACGGATTCCGAGTTACATCCAAATGGGACAGATTCCGAGTTTCCCGGGAGGATTTTCAAATTGCCGCCTTTCTTCCTCCTAATAGCCACAAACCTTGTCAAACCTCGGTTATAGTCCCACCAAGGCAACCTTATGCGCTCCCTTATGGGGAGTAATTCTCAGTTTATGGGGAGGAATTCCGAGTTAATTCCTTATTGCATCAAGTACTATTAGCAAGCTTTAAAAAACTTATTCTCCTTAACCTTATCAGCAACCTCTTGTGAAGATATTCTAAGGTATCTTTGAAGCTGAGCAACCTTACTATGGCCTGAAATACTTATAATCTCAAATAAGTTCATTTCGTTTAAATACATATGTGTCAAACCAGTCCGTCGTCCTGTATGGGTTCCAATTAGATCATAGGCTTTATAAACAGTTGTTTTTAGTTCACCTTTTTCCTTTCTTGCAACAGCAACCTCTCTATTAATTTTGGCCTTCTTACCAATTGTTTTGAGAATCTTATTCATCCTCTGATTGCTAACAACCTTTGGTATTCCATTGTGCTTCTCAAAAATACTTTTTACTATCGGGCTAATAGGAATAATGGTCACTTTACCCGTTTTTTGATTGCGCTTGTAGATTGTTTGATAATCTCCAATGATATTTGCTGTGGTTAAGGTCTTAAGATCGGAATCCCTTAATCCGGTATAGCAAAGTATCAGGAAACAATCTCTGACTAAATCTTCCGAGATTGTTAGTTCAGCTTCACGCAAGAGCTTTATTTCCTCATTTGACAAGTAAATCTCATCAACGTCCTCAGTTAATCGCTTAAACTTCTGGTAGTGTATGCAATCCGTGTAACCCTCCTTTATAGCATGGTTCATCGCTTGCTTAACATTTCGAATCATGTTCCCAAAATAGTTTACCGAGTATTTTTTGTCATCGTTGTAAAGCATGTACCTATCAAGGGTATCATAAAATGTATAGTTTATATCCTCAAAGGTTAACATATCCCATTTAGGGAAAGCCTTTTTAATCAAACTTATTGTAGACCCAATCGTTTTAACCTTAGCAAAACCTCTCTTCTGCTTCTGATCCTCAAAGAACTTCTCAAAATAAGCAACAAAGTACTTTTCATACTTCTGCTTCTTCTTAACTTCTAAGGCGATATCCAACTCTTCTTTGAATATCCTTGGCGTCAACTCTCTATTTGCATTCTTAAAATTTATACATATTCTATCCGCTTCAGTAAGAGTTTTCTTCAAATTAAAAGCAATATCTCCCTTCAATGGAACTGATCTATTTTCTCTTAGGTTCTCGAGTTTATCCTTTATCTTATCCCATTCTGATGGTAGCATTTTAACTCCAGTAGGATACTTTAATAATTTGCCATCATATCTATAATTAAGCATAATTCGAGATAGTCGATTTGAGTCAGATGTTCGTAAATAAAAGTGCGCCATTTTGAAAGTATTGATGGTTGCTAAGATACATGAATTAAAACGTGGATCGAAACGTGGATCGTTTATTTTCCTTTTTTGTTTTTCCGCTTATAAATAATAAGTAAATGAAAATGCCAAATGCCATATTTTCAATCATTTTGCACTTCTTAAACTCATATTAAGTAAATCATCCGAATCCTGGTAGGTCAACGAAAACCCTCTCATAATGAGAGGGTTTTTTGTTTATGTGACAACACTAATTTTCTAAATATATCTCCTCACCCTATTTGTGTATTCAACCCACTGCTCCTTAAATTTTGCAAGCAAAAACTTTTCCTCGGCTTTAATAATGAAATGATGAATTGCCACAGCTAAAACTAGCAACGTAATATTTAACCAATGCGGAACATAAATGCACGAAGCCAAACCAAGCATGTAAACGCTAACATAAATTGGGTTTCGAGTATACCTGTATAATCCATGAGTTTTAAGCGTGGTTTCCTCTTCGGGCAATCCAACTCGTAACGATTCGCCAAGTTGGCGTAACGAAACAATGAAAATGATTAAGCCGGGGATAACAAGTATTATCAGGTTGGATAATAAAATCCAGATGCTAAGCTCTGGCGTTTCGACATACTTGCGAAGGAATACAAAAACAAAATTTGCTACAAAAGCTAACTTGCCGAAATAAAATATAAAAGGATTTATCGAGGTTTTCCCAAATAGTTTCATGAGTGATTGTTTTAAATTAATACTCAAAAATAAGTATCATTTGAATATTAACGCGTTAAATGCTCAAATTTTAATGACTGGCAAAAGGGAGTTATAGCATTTCTCTTTCTTATGAAGCAATCTAGATTTGGATTGTTGATGTCTCTTTTGTAGCTTTAAAATCTTATACCATAGTGTTTTATACTTATACCCTATAAAAAATGATTATAATCCTAAAGGCTTTTCTCGCGCTAATGTCAAGTATCTTTAGCTTTTTCTATGTAAAAGATCTTTATAAAAACCGAAAATCATACTCCAACAAATCGTGGTTTGGCCTTTCAGCAACCGGGTTTGCCACCAACTTTTTCGATACGCTTGGTATAGGAAGCTTTGCGCAGCAAACAGCAATCTTTAAGTTTTTTCATTTTGTCGATGATCGTTTAATTCCGGGAACAATGAATGTCGGGAATACAATACCTACGGTAGCTCAAGCATTTATTTTTATGACTGCCGTTGATGTTGATCCTCTAACTCTTGTTTCAATGTCGTTGGCTGCACCAACAGGTGCAGTTTTAGGTGCTGGAGTTGTATCTAAAATGTCGCGTCCAAAAATTCAACTTGGGATGGGATTAGGATTAATGGTGGTTGCACTTATCATTTTGGCAGGTTTACTAAATCTACTTCCCTTAGGTGGCGATGCAACTGGTTTAACCGGGTGGAAATTGGTTCTTATTACAATTTTGAGTTTAATTTTTGGTGCCCTACAAACCATAGGTATTGGGTTTTACGCACCTTGCATGGCCATGGTTTATGCTTTAGGGATGCATCCTCTAACAGCATTCCCAATTATGATGACTGCCACAGCAATGCTTATGGCCGCTGGTGGATTTAGATTTATTAAAGAGAGTGCATACGATCGTAAAACATCAATCGCTTTATCAATTGCAGGAGTAGTTGGTGTTTTTTTGGCAGCTTATGTGGTAAAATCTTTACCTCTTGTTGCTCTAAAATGGGTTGTTTTCGGAGTAGTGATGTATACTTCGATTTGGATGTTTCGATCGGCGATTAAAAAGGAAGAATAAAACCCAAAACCTTTCCAAAATTATTAGGTTAATAATATCTTCCAAGAGCAAATCCTTGGAACGCTTTATCATTTATTAGCTTTCTTTAAATATTGAATTGAAAAATTATCAGTAATTTCGAAGTTTTAAATTATAATAATTTCATTCCCAACTTAATATAAAATAGTATGCAAAAAAAGTTTTTAATTTTAATCAGCTCCATTTTTCTGCTGCTTACAAGCTTTGCCAAAGCCCAAGAACCTTGGACTTTGGAGCAGTGTATCAAGTATGCCTTCGATAATAATATTCAGATTAAGCAGCAAATGCTCACCGTTAAAATGAGTGAAAGCGCACTTTTCCAATCAAAACTGGGAGCAGCACCTGATCTTAACGCAAATGTTGGGCACTCATATACCATGGGAAAACTACTGCTTCCTGATACCAGCAAAAAAGTAACATCGCAAACGAATGATTTCTCAATTACATCATCGGTAAACCTTTTTAGTGGACTACAAACATTAAACAACATTAAAAAGAACAAATTTGACTTGTTGGCAACTTTAAGTGATGTAGATAAAGTGAAGAACAATATTGCCCTATCAATTGCCTCGGCATATCTTCAAATACTATATAGCGAAGAGCTTGTTGCATCATCTGAAAGACAAGTTGAACTCTCAAAAATGCAGGTCGATAGAACTTCGGTTTTAGTTAAGGCCGGAAGTTTACCCGAAGGAAATTTATTAGAAATTGAAGCACAGCTTGCAAGTGATGAACTTCTGCTTGTTAATGCTCAAAATCAAAGAGATTTAGCCTATTTAACACTTACTCAATATCTCGATATTAAAACTCCAGAAGGTTTTAAAATTCAGAAACCAATCCTTGAAGGATTCGAAAATAAATTAGTAGATATTTCTCCAAATGGAGTTTTTGAGTCCGCTCAAGTAATAATGCCCCAAATTATTGGTCAAACATATAGAGTTTCGAGTGCCGAAAAGGCTTTAAAATTTGCTAAAGGAGGAATATATCCTTCATTAAGTCTGACTGCAAGATACAGCTCAGGCTATTCCGAATTCTTAAACTATTCTTTAATACCCACCGACCCCTTTGGAACACAATTTTCAAATAAAGCAAGAACCTCCATTGGACTGAGCTTATCTATACCAATTTTTAACGGGTGGAAGGTTAGAACTAATATTACTAATGCCAAGATCTCATTAGATAAATCAAAGCTAAGCTTAGAAAATGAAAAAAACATTCTCTATAAAGATATTCAACAAGCTTACACCGATGCCATTGCTGCTCAAAAGAAACTTAAGGCAACCCAAAAAAGTTTAATAGCCCTAACTGAGGCCTTCCGTTACTCTGAGCAAAAGTTCACCGTTGGATTGGTAACATCAGTGGATTATACATCAGCAAAAACAAAACTTTCGAAAGCAGAAACCGACCTGCTTCAAGCTAAATATGAGCTAATTTTCAAATCAAAAATCCTTGAATTTTACAAGGGAATTCCACTAAGTCTATAATCAAAATAAAATACACCTATGAAAAAGAAGAATACACTTAAATACTTAATTGGAGCAGTAGTTATCCTTATTGTATTTGTTGTAATTGGCAAAAAAGCTGGTTGGTTTGGAAAACCTGAAATGATAGAAGTTTCCATTGAGAAGCCAATGAAAAGAACCATAACCGAAAGCATCACCGCTAATGGAAAAATTCAACCAGAGGTTGAAGTAAAAATTAGCCCCGAAGTTTCTGGTGAAGTTATCGAACTGAATATAAAAGAAGGTGATTATGTTGAGAAAGGGGTTGTTCTATGTAGAATAAAACCTGATACTTACTTATCATATAAGGAAAGAGCTATTGCAGCTGTTAACTCATCAAAATCAAGATTAACACAATCACAAGCTCAGCTAGCTCAAAGTGAGTTAGCATTTAATCGTAGCAAGCAGCTTTTTAATCAGAAGGCAATATCAGAATCTGATTTTGAAACAGCTAAAACTAACTTTGAGGTTGCTCAAGCAGACGTAAAATCAGCGAAGTTTAATGTTGAGAGCTCTGAAGCATCACTTAAAGAAACAGAAGAGAACCTTAAAAAGACCACCATTTACGCTCCAATGAATGGAACAATTTCTAAGCTAAATATTGAATTAGGTGAGCGTGTTGTTGGTACTGCTCAATTCTCTGGAACCGAAATTTTACGAATTGCAGATTTAGGTCGCATGGAAACTCGTGTTGATGTAAATGAAAATGATATTGTTCGTGTTAAGATGAATGATACTGCTTTTATTGAAGTTGATGCTTACCTCGATCGTAAATTTAAAGGAGTTGTTACCCAAATTGCCAACTCGGCAAGCGTACAGGGTGCTTCAACCGATCAGGTTACCAGTTTTCAGGTTCGAATTCTTCTACTCGAAGAATCATATAAAGATCTTATAAACAAGAAAAATTCAAGTCCATTCCGACCAGGGATGTCGACTACTGTTGATATTCGTACTCAAACCAAAACAAATATTCTTACAGTACCAATTCAAGCAGTTACAACTCGTGCCGATTCATTGAACCTAAACGCAGCCAATGGCCTAACAGAAGTTAACCAAAATCAGGTTACTACTGCAGAAAAAGGCAACGGAAAACCAGCTGAGCTAAAAGAGATTGTATTTATTACAAAAGGCGATACAGCAAAAATGGTTGTTGTTAAAACTGGAATTCAGGATAATACATATATCGAGATAAAAGAGGGTTTAACTGGCGAGGAAGAGGTTGTAGTTTCTCCATTTAGCGCAATCTCCCGAAAACTTAAAGATGGCAAACTTGTTAAAAAAATAGCCAAGGACAAACTTTTTAAAGAAGAAAAGAAATAATTCAGGATGAGTAACTTACTGCTGATTGAATCGGGTACCAACATTTGTTCAATTGCTCTTGCTAAAGAAGGGAAGGTTATTGGAATAAAGGAAAGCACCGATGAAAAAGCACATGCATCGCAGCTAACCTCCTTTATCGATCAATTAGTAAAGGAAACAGGGTTAAGTATTTCATTGCTTGATGCAGTGGTAGTAAGTAAAGGTCCTGGATCATATACCGGATTAAGAATTGGGGTTTCGGCAGCAAAAGGCATTTGTTTTGCTGCCGATAAACCCTTAATCTCTGTTAGCAGTCTCGACTCCATGGTTTATGGAGCAACTTCGCTTTATGAATCAATAATTGCTGATAATGGCATTGAGCTTTTCTGTCCAATGATCGATGCTCGCCGAATGGAAGTTTACACTGCACTTTACGACAAATCGTTTAATAAGATTAAGGATACAGAAGCAATTGTTGTTGATGAAAATACCTTCAAAAATATTTTAAGTAATAAAAGGGTTCTTTTTTTTGGAAATGGCGCTTCAAAATGTCGAGGAATAATCAATAATTCAAATGCATTTTTTATTGATAGTTTTGCTCCCTCGGCACGATTTATGATTCCGTTAGCAATTAAAGCAATTGAGGGAAATTTATTCGAAAATGTTGCTTACTTTGAACCTTATTATCTTAAAGATTTTGTAGTAACAGTTTCAAAAAAGAATCTTATCCCCGGACTGCAATAAAAAAGAATGGCTATGTTCAAAGCACCTTCATTAAAAATATATCTAGTTGTCTTTGCAATCATGATCTCAACTAGTATTGCCTTTGCCCAAAAAAAACAGGCGTTTAAAGTTGGTGAAATGCTCAAATATCAGCTTCACTATGGGTTTATTCGTGGTGGTGAAGGGATTTTAACCATTCGCGAAAGCGAATACGAAGGGCGAATAGTTAACAACCTCTACCTTAATGCAAAAACTATAGGCTTAGCCAGTACCCTTTACTTGGTTGACGATACATATCAAAGTTTTACTGATGTTGAAACCAACTGGCCATATAAATCAATTCGCAACATTCACGAGAATAGGTACAAACATTATAGCACGCAACTTTTTGATCACTACTCAAGACCTGATTCATCTATATGCATTAGCTCTAAAACAGGTAAAATAGTTGTTGTAAAGGGTTGCCAAGACATCCTTTCATCAGTATACTATTTACGAAGTATTATGGTTGATAGAAAGCCTCAACCAAATGAGAGGTTTATAGTTGAAACCTATTTTACTGATGAGAAGTTCTCACTTGTTGTACGTTTCAAGGGTTACGAAAAGATAAAAACTAAATTTGGAACAATAGAGTGTATGAAATTTATGCCCGAAGTAATAACCGGAAGAGTTTTTAAATCGAAAGATGACATGGCTGTTTGGTTTTCGAACGATAATAATTTCATCCCAATTCGCATAAAGTTTGATATCTTCGTAGGTTCTGTTTACTGCGATTTAATCGATTACAAGGGGCTATTGTATCCTATCCGGTTCAAATAATTTGACCTTTTATACCAATACTTAATTTGCTTATCATCATTATTTTGATAAATATCAAAGACTTTGTTGCAATAAAGTATTGAATATTTATTGATTTACTATTTTTGCAAAAAATTTACTCAATAATATTTTATGGCAACTACTGCAGATTTTAAAAATGGGCTTTGTATGGAGTTTAACGGTAAGCTTTATACAATCGTACAGTTTCAGCACGTTAAACCGGGTAAAGGTGGTGCGTTTGTTCGTACAAAGCTTAAAAATCTAGAAACGGGAAAAGTAATTGAAAATACTTTTACTGCTGGTGTAAAAATTAATCAGGTTCGTATAGAACGAAGACCCTTTCAATTCCTTTATAAAGATGATATGGGCTATAACTTTATGCATCAAGAAACCTTTGAGCAAGTATCTCTTGAACCTGATTTAGTTGATAATAAGGATCTTTACAAAGAAGGGCAATATGTTGAAATGATGATTCATGCTGAAGAAGAGCGAATTCTTTCTTGTGAGTTACCCCCATTCGTTGATATGGAAGTTACTTATACTGAGCCAGGACTTAAAGGCGATACAGCATCATCTACTGCGTTAAAGGCAGCAACAGTTGAAACCGGAGCAATTATCCAAGTTCCTTTGTTTATCAACATAGGTGATAAAATTAGAATTGATACTCGTGATCGTGCTTACTCCGAAAGAGTAAAATAATCTGTCGCTTCGAAGAATATAATTATCAAAGGCTTTTGCCTTTGATAATGTTTTTTTCGTAACTTATTCTTTTTTTGTAACACTGAACCTTGTAAGGTTTTATAAATCAGTTTAATCATGTCGCAAACGTCATCGTCGAAGCGGTTAAGGCAAAGTACGTTCAAACTGAACGCGCTGCTTGCGATGGCACAAGCCATTAGCGCTGATCTTAAAACCGAAAATTTACTTCAAAGATTCAAAACCATTCTAAACGATGATTTGGGAATCGATAGGGTGTTATTTTACAAAAAGGAGGAGACGTGGGAGCTCATCCTTCATTCCAACTGCCCTGAGTTTATTATCAATAAGATAGATGTAGAGCGTGATTTGATCACCTTTAGTGAAATTACAATTATTAGCACTGTTGAAAGCTCTGCACTTCAGGAACTCGATATCATCATCCCGGTAATACAAAATAATGTACCATTAGCTTTTATACTAATTGGCGACACCAACGATCAGGAAAAAGGGGTGAGCGCTTCTATCCGTCACTTAAATTTTGTTCAAACCCTTTCAATAATCATATTCGTTGCTATCGAAAACCTTCGTTTGTTCTATAAAAGTTTAGAGCAAGAAGCAATGCGTAAGGAGTTGGAGTTGGCTTCGAAGATGCAGAACATGCTTATTCCTAGCCCCGAAAGTTTCCCAAAAAGCGATAAAATAAAGATTACCACCCACTATCAGCCCCACTACGAGGTTGGTGGCGATTATTACGATGTAATAGAGCTAAGCCCAAACGAGATTGGTTTTTGCATTGCCGATGTATCGGGCAAGGGTATTTCGGCAGCGCTGCTGATGTCGAACTTTCAGGCAAACCTTCGTGCGCTTTTCACCCACGAAATCCAGCTGACAAAACTTGCCGAGAAGCTGAACGAAAGGGTAATGGCAACCGCCAAAGGCGAGAAATTTATTACCATTTTTATTGGTCGTTATAACATTCAAAAACACCATTTGGAGTATATCAACGCTGGCCATAACCCTCCATTGCTTTACAATAAATACTCAAAGCAAATTAATCAGCTTACCAGTGGATGCGTTGGTTTAGGTATGCTCGATGAAATCCCTGTAATGAACGTTGGCTCAATACTTATCAATCAACCTTCAAAACTTATCTGCTTTACCGATGGTTTAGTTGAATTTTTATCGGAAAACAAGGTTGAATACGGAACCAAAACAATCGAAAAGGACATTTCGAACCAACTTAGTCTTGATGAAAATATTGCACATATTATCGAAACGCACAGACAATCTGAGAGTAATAATATTGTTATTTTCGATGATATCTCGATTCTTGGGTTAGAGTTTCTATAACCTTACGTCCGCCCCTCTTCTAACTTTAATATCAATAGCTACTATAAAAGCAATAAATGCCCAAAAAGGTGTTGCTATTTTATCGGTATCTAAAAAGTTATTCAACACGCCATGTACAGCATAGGTAACAATTCCTAAAATTGAGCAAATCAAAAGAATTCTTGTTGCCTTATCCGCAATTTTTCTTGAGATCAGGAATCCTCTAAAAAAAACAACTATCAAAATCAAAATATAACTTAGCGAGCCAAATACCCCTGCCTCGGAAAGCAATCCAAGATATTCGCTATGAGCGGTACCTCCTGTCCCAAGATTGGTGCTAATAATCGTTCTATCATACGAACGTTGAAATGGTGCATAGCAGAACATATAAGTACCAGGACCCCAGCCAAAAAGGGGTCTCTCCTCGAACATCCTAATGGCAGAATTCCATCGGTTTATTCGCTCAAGATTTGAGGCATCAGTGCTAACGTTTAATGCTGAATTTAAGTGCTCCTTAAGATTTCCACTCGAATCAGTAGTATTGCTACTCAACCACTGTTTTATCTCAAACTGAAAAGTAAAGAATAGTACTATAGTTACAATTGCTCCTAAAGCAATTACCGAGAACTTAATCCTAATATACCAAATAAACCAAATTGCCCCAGCAACCATAACGCTTAACCAAGCTGCTCGGGAATATGAGAAAACTAGAGCAAAAAAAAGGAAAAGTGATAATAGAATAAAGAATAGCTGCTTGATTTTCGATTTGACAATAAAAACAAACCCAATCACCATTGGCAACAAGAATGCGATTGTAGCCCCATATGAGGTATGATCGATAAAGAATGGCTGACAAGCACCATGGGCTTGTTTTTGATCGAAAATACCCCTGCTAAAATGCCTTACCAGGGTTAAGGTACAAACAATAACCAATCCTGTAATGAAAGCTAAAGTAAAATGACGAAACATCTTTGGCTCAGTCTTAAAAAGTGTATAACCTAGATAAAAAAACACCCCTATAAACCAGAGTTTAGCGATTACATATTTAATCGATACCAATGGCATCTCACTTGGTACAATGCATATTATCAACCAACCCAAATAAAAAAGAATAGTCCAAAAAATAGGGTGATTTGCTAATGAAGTTTCAAAATGCCTTTCTTTTATTGATTTAAGTAGTAGTACAATAAGAAATAATAGAATGATAGGCTCTGTTGGGAACCAAAAATCAAAAGCTAACCCAGGAATTAGCCTGTAAAGAGGAATCGAAAGAGGAACTAGAAAAGCTATCCCTACAAAAAGTTTAGCAGGAGCAAAAAGCAATAAAACACAAACCAAAAGAATAACTGGTAATGCTGCAAATATCAATTTATTGCCCACGGCAAAATAAGCGTTTGCCAGAATAAAAAGGATAGATATAGTGACTATCCCAATATCAACCTTGCTGGGTTTAAGCAATTTATTACTCTTTAATTCGAGGTTTCAAAAAATCAGAAATAACAATAGCAAAAATGCCAAAAAGCAAAGCAGATAAAGTAGATACTATTATTATAATCGATTTTTTAGGGTAGGCCTTTTTATCAGGAACCGATGCATAATCAACAACAAACTGGCTAGGAACTGCTTGCGTTGCCTCAATTTGCATTGTTTTAAGGCTTGTGTTTAAGTCAGTAATTTGAATAGCCTTATTTAAAATCTCTTCCTTATATCGCACGTTTTTTCCACCAAACTTTTTAAGAGACTCCATCTTCTTTTCAAGCGCCTTAATGGCATTAGTTTGATTTGTAGCAACCGCTTTTGCATACTCATCGAAAAAACCTTTTGTTTGTGACTCTACGTTGAATACTCCATTAGCCATGGTATTTGTCATGGAATCCTCCAATGCCTTCATTTCAAGCAAAGCTTGATTGTACTGCTCTTGAATTACCACTAATCCTTTTGATGCAACTTGCGATTTAATTGCACGCATCAGGCTATCTTGTAAAACAACAATGGTATTGGCAATCTTGGCTGCAAGTTCGGGAGAGGGCTCCATAACCTCAACTTCAACGCTCATATACTGTGTGGGACGAAAACGAATATTATCGTTATATTTTCCATTTACCTTACTTTTTGCAAACTTCTCGTTTGGATCAACACCCCAAATTGCCATCAGGTTAAGCTTTTTGATAACCAAATCGCGCAACGTATTTGACGATAGCACTTGCAACATCTGCTCAACCTCTTTGCTTTCACCAAAAACGGTTAATCCAGCCTGCATGGATGGAGCAATTAACTCTTTAGAAACCTGATTATCAATTGGAGGATAGATAATTGCTGTAGCCTTAAATTTTGGAGTAATCATAAACGAAGCTATAGTTGACACTACTAATGCAACTAGTCCAATTATTAATAAAAGCTTTCGCTTACGCCACACCAAATCAATTAGATTGGTTGAGTTCAAGTTGAAATCGCTCTTTGATGATTCCATGAAATTGGGATAAAAGGTTAAACCGGTATTACTCAATTAAAAAACCAATTGCTACGCATTAATTTTTAACACGTAGCATTTAGTTTAGGTATATAAACTATACTAAACGTATAATATTGTAATTCTTTTTTCCTTTTTGAACCAAAAGATACTTGCCATTGATAAGATGGCTCAAATCGATAAGCATTTCGGAATCGACAACTTTATCCTTGTTGATGCTAATACCACCACCTTGAACCAATCTTCTCAATTCTCCTTTTGATGCGAATACCGCAGCACTTTCTACAGCTAAGGTTGAAAAAGGAGTACCCTTTTCAAATTGCTCTTTTGAAACATCAAATGTTGAAACACCTTCGAAAACCGAAAGGAATGTCTCCTCATCGAGTTTCTTTAGCGTATCTGCAGTTGCGTTGCCAAAAAGAATACCCGATGCCTCAACAGCCATCTGGTAATCAGCTTCGGAGTGAACCATAATGGTAACGAGCTCAGCTAACTTCTTTTGAAGTATCCTTAAATGCGGTGCCTGTGCGTGCTCAATAATTAATGTTTCAACCTCCGACTTGGTAAGCATTGTAAATATCTTGATATACTTTGCCGCATCATCATCCGATACGTTTAGCCAAAACTGGTAAAACTTGTATGGAGATGTGTAGCGGGAATCGAGCCAAACGTTTCCTTGTTCGGTTTTTCCAAACTTTCCACCATCAGCCTTGGTAATAAGCGGGCAGGTTAATGCGAATGCTTCGCCACCCGTTTTTCTGCGGATAAGCTCGGTTCCAGTTGTAATATTTCCCCATTGATCCGAGCCACCCATTTGAAGCTTACAGCAAAGATCTTGGTATAAGAAAAGAAAATCGTAGCCTTGAACCAGCTGGTAGGTAAACTCGGTGAACGACATCCCCGATTTTGCCTCCTCGCCTAAACGTTTCTTAACCGAGTCTTTCGACATCATGTAGTTAACGGTGATGTGCTTACCAATATCGCGAATGAAATTAAGGAAGCTGTAATCCTTCATCCAATCGTAGTTGTTAACCATCAAAGCGCGGTTTGGCTTATCGGTATCGAAATCGAGGAAATGCGAAAGTTGCTGCTTAAGCGCTTCTTGATTTTTTCGGAGCGTTGGCTCATCGAGTAGGTTACGCTCTTGCGATTTTCCTGATGGGTCACCTATCATTCCCGTTGCACCACCAACAAGCACCACAGGACGATGTCCACAAGCTTGCAGATGCTTAAGCATCATTACCCCAACTAGGTGACCAATATGAAGCGAATCGGCAGTAGGATCGATTCCTACATATGCGGTTGTCATCTCTTTCTTTAACAGATCCTCTGTTCCGGGCATGATATCGTGAATCATGCCTCGCCATGTTAGCTC
>CAYMII010000029.1:0-47137 GCA_964390565.1 uncultured Rikenellaceae bacterium | reverse complement strand
TGAGGATTTAACCAAGCATAAAATGGACTCTGAGCAAATCAATATTCCGATGGATGCTGTTGATATTGTAAATGCTGCAAAGCAAAATAAGAGAAACGTTTGTGCAGTAGGAACAACTGTGCTCCGCACTCTTGAGAGTTCAGTATCAACCGATGGTTACCTAAAACCTTATAGCGGATGGACAAATAAATTTATTTTTCCTCCATACGATTTTAGCGTTCCAAACATGATGGTTACCAACTTCCATTTACCATTATCAACACTTCTTATGATGGTATCGGCATTTGCTGGCTACGATTTCCTTTTCGATGCTTACAAGCAAGCAATCAAGGAGA
Organism: uncultured Rikenellaceae bacterium; assembly: GCA_964390565.1. Classification (GTDB taxonomy): domain Bacteria; phylum Bacteroidota; class Bacteroidia; order Bacteroidales; family Tenuifilaceae; genus UBA8529. The sequence continues at coordinate 46,802 of CAYMII010000029.1, read as the reverse complement.
AATATCGCTTTGGAACATATGGCGATGCGATGCTAATTCTATAAAATCTATATCACGAAATGTTAAACCCTGCCAAAAGCAGGGTTTTTGTTTATGTGGAGTTTAAAACTCTCCTGTGTAAAATTGCAAGAGCAAAGCGAATACAAAAAATGAAAGGAATAGAAGGTTAGGCCAAAACCTTTTGGTTGTTGTGGTAAAATAGTGTGTAAATTGAAAAACAATAGGCACTAACGCTATAAAAAATATTTCAATAGACACGCAGGGTATAAGGAAAATAATCAATGCCGAAACGAGGTTAAACCAGAAGAATACGCCATGAAATTTTCGTACGCTAATCTTTTGGGAGGAAAGAGTTTTAACTAAAAATAATCCTGTGATTATGAAAAGCAAAGCACCAAAGGCGTAAAAGACAAAAAGAGAGGGGCTGTAAATGCTGTTAACCTCGGTAAATAGATTTATTTTATAAAGGTTGATGGCCGAATACAAATCGTTTTTAAAGAAGTAGAAATAGAATAGGTAGAAGAAGATTGGGGTTAAAAGACCGAAAATTACTGCAAACCATTCCCTTAGATTGAAAGAACGTATTGAAATTATTGATAGAATTACTGCTATAAAATAGAATATTGCAGGAGCATAGAATAACGATGAGATGGCGATGAAAAAACCTGCTTTAAAGAGATTATCTAGCGCTTGCTCTTTATGATATATCGATAATATGTGATCAACGGCAAAAACCATAAAAAAGGCAGCAAAAACACTTGGGTTTATCTGCTGTATTATTAGTAGGCTTGAAATTACGATAATGTAAAAGAAGGATATTAAGTAGGTTCTTTGCTTAATAACAATGTGTTTTGAGTTGATCTGCAATAGATAAAAACCAGTAAAAAGCAGTACAATAAATGTTACTATTTTACCCCAAAGAGCATTAGCCGAGAACCAATCCGAAACTATTGAATATAAAGGCATCTTTAGGCTTTCGAAGTAGAAAGGAGCTATCTGTTCCGAAAGAAATGATCGCATCCATAGCAATATGGAGAGAATGATTATTGCTACAATAACCTGAGGAAGAGTTTGTTTAAAGAATTTTAGTAGCATTTGCTATTTATATGATTTTAAATCTTTCCCAATATCTCTCCTAAAGTACTTCCCTTCAAAATCGATTGTTTTGGCTGCATAAAATGATTTTTGAAGCGCCTCATCAGCAGTTTTGCCTAATGCTGTAATTGCAAGAACCCTACCGCCTGATGTAACAATATTTTCTCCCACTTTTTTTGTCCCGGAATGAAATGGGATTACGTCGTTTACTAAATCTAGTCCTGCGATTATCTTCCCTTTCTCATACTCTTCGGGATAACCACCCGATACAAGTATAACTGTAGTAGCAACCTTATCCGAAACTTTTATTTTACAATCAGATAATTTTCCTTTTCCTGTTAATTCAAGCATCTCGACAAGGTCGTTTTCAATACGAGGAATTACAACCTCAGTTTCAGGATCGCCTAGGCGAACGTTATATTCAATAACATAAGGGTTGCCATTGTCATTCATTAATCCTATAAATATGATCCCCTTGTAATCGATACCATCCTTTGCTAATCCATTAATAGTAGGGATAATAACTCTATCCTCAACTTTTTGCATAAAGGCTTTGTCTGCAAAAGGAACTGGTGATACTGCTCCCATTCCTCCAGTATTTAGGCCAGTATCCCCTTCGCCAATTCTCTTATAATCCTTTGCCTCTGGAAGAATTACATATGATGTACCATCGGTTAATACGAATACAGATAATTCGATTCCTTTCAAAAACTCTTCAATGACAACCTTTCTGCTTGCATCGCCGAATTTTCCTTTGAAAAACTCGTCAACGGTGCTTTTTGCCTCATCAAGATTATTACTGATTACAACGCCTTTGCCTGCTGCTAAACCATCTGCTTTAAGAACGTATGGAGGTTTAAGTGTTGATAGAAACTCTTTAGCTTCAATTCCTTGACCCGATTCAAAACTTTTATACGCCGCAGTTGGAATGCCGTGACGAACCATAAAAGCTTTGGCAAAATCCTTACTGCCCTCAAGCTGAGCACCGTTTTTTTGGGGGCCAATAACTGGAATATCCTTAACTCTGTTATCAGATAGAAAACTATCATGAATCCCTTTAACCAATGGCTCTTCGGGACCAACAAAAACAAGGTCAATGGCTCTGTCTAAAACAGTCTGTTTTATCAATTCAAAGTCTAGAATATTAATATCTAAGTTAATGCCAACCGTTGATGTACCAGGATTTCCAGGTGCTATATATAGATTTTTGAGTTTTGGACTTTGTGCAAATTTCCACGCAATTGCATGTTCTCTACCACCTGAGCCAAGAAGAAGGATATTCATATTGATTATTTTTCAAGTGTAAAAATATATTAAACTTGAAAATTATCATTACAAATAATTGTTATTTGTTAAGAACCTTATAAATATTAGAGATTAACTCAAAAGAAAAGTGCATTGATTTACTGTTTTCACAATTAATCAATGCACAATATTTTATTAAAGTATAATGTTAACTTGGTGTACCATAGGGTCCAGTTGACGACTGTACCTGTCCTAATCCAAGAAAACCTATTCCTTTACCTGAGAAAAGTTTTGGTTTATTCCATTTTTTTTTCACCATACCCTTCAACTCCACCTTTTTCTTTTGAGATAATTCCATTATCTAATATATAACTTTTTAGACCTAACTACTTTACTATTTTCTACCTTAACTATATATATTCCAGGCTTTAAACTAGTATTAATAGCTTCATGGTCTGATTTTGATATGCCATAATATTGCTGGCGACCAACGATATCAAAGATATATATTGTTGAATTTATTTCAAAGTTTTGAATATGAATCTGATTACTATATGAGTAAATCAGCGATTTATCTGATGAATTTGGATCTATTTCAGTGGCTCCTAATTTTACGACTACTTTAACTGGCCCTGCAATAGAGTAACAACCTGTAGATTCAAATAATCCTTTGATATAGTAATCCCCATTTGTTGCCGTTTGAGGCGTACTATAAGGCGAAGTTGCATTTATATCGGTCCAATAGCTATAAATTAAGCCTTCTGAAGATCCTAGCGTGATTGCAGGGGAAGTTAGGTCAACAGTTGCAGGCTCAATAACCTCTGCTGGATTAGTTATAATTATAGATGGAGATGGATTGACTTCGACATTTATTGGTCCAGCAATCGCATATCTGCCTGTGTTTGAAGTTCCTTTTATGTAATAAAATCCAGTTTCGGCTGTTGTTGGTGTTATATAGGGAATTTCAGCTTTACTATCCAACCAATAGGTGAAAGTAAGGTCGGGATCTGAGCCTGATGTGATTGATTTATCCGTTAAATCAGCTGTTTCTGGAGAGCAAACTGATACTTTGTTGTCAGCCAAAACTTTTGGAGCAGCATAAAAATGGATTGTAAAACGAGTAGTATCATCGGTAGTTGTAACATCGGAAGTAAATGTATACTCTGGGTTTGCAATCAAATCTTGTGACACGTTTAATACCTTATCTTCAAGATAAATGTTGTTTAAATTTGATGCTTCAGTTAGATTGGCTTCAATTTTATATTCACCTGCTAATAAAATCGAAAAGCCTAACTTAACCACTTTTTCAGAAGTAATTGGTTTTATGGATTGTATAACAAGATTTTTATTGTTTTTATCTGGTGATAAAGTGTACAATTCAGCTCTTCCAGAAGTGGCATCTTTTAAAAGCATTTTTCTAGAATCTCCAAATCCAAATTCATCCTGAGCTAATTCGGATTGAACTATTATAGTTTCATCCCTTTTGTCGCCCGATTGAAGGTTGAGCCTTAAAATATCATTGCTTGAACCTTGTTTTGGACTTTTCAAAAATCTAGAATTACCCCAGTTATGGCCTCTATTACTGCTTGATACGGTTAGCGTCCCAGTTAATCCTACAGAAGAACATTGTACCCAAAACGACTGCATAGGAGGAATTTTACCATCAACAGCTGATGTTCCATTATTAGCAGTTCCAACCTGCGAATCTCCATTCCAAGTATCAACAACCATTGGTGTACCTGCTGTTGATGAGGTTTGATACCAAACAGTATTTGTAAGATTAGTTTTTGTCGCAATAGCATCCCAATCTATTATTGCTGGATAAGGGTTTCCGAAAAGATAAAACTGGCCGGACACAGCTCTTGGTATACTATTGTTAGTATAAGATGAACTTGTGTTTGGTGTGCCTGTAAAACTAACAACTGTATCAATTGGTGCACGAAGAATGTAACCCTTAGCTACTGTTAAACTTGTACCGTTGGTTGTTACTTTTTTATAAACCCTATTAACTTCATCCTGATACCAAATTAGATTTGTACCATGAGCAACATTAAAGATAGTAGATGAAGCATTACTAATTGGGGATGAAAAATATAACCCCCTACCTGAACCCGATGCAGTGCTTCCTGTACTTGAGTATGATAGTTCCATTGATATATTCCCTGTAACGGTGCTCTGGTTAATGAATGTTGCCATTACAGGACGAAAGCGAGTAGTAGTTGATTTTAGGATTAAAGGATTGGTAAAAGTACATGCACCGTAAGCAGTTACTCCTTTCCCTGCTTCAACTTGAGTTGAGGATCCGCTATTTATTGTTAACTTCTCAAAATCATTTATACCAGAAGTCCCACCAATAATCTGTGAACCAATTCCATTGAAAATAACTTCACCATTAGAGTCAGGGTTTTCGATACCATTCCCAACTCCATTATTTGTCCAATTTCCTGTTATCGATATATTTCCATCTAACGTTATACCTCCAAGACCTTCGTTTTGGTAATTACCAATTATTACAAAATACCCGCTAGAGATATTCATCTTCCCATCGTTACGAACAACCTGAGCTTCTAGTGAACATCCTATAAATAAGAGCAGAGCAATAAAAAATAAATTTTTAAAATACATGTAACGCTAAAATTTTAACATGAACATTATTCAATGTTTAAACGAGTAAACAAAAAAAATGTTCTAAAATTGATTTTAGAATCACCTTAATAGAAAGGGAATTTGATTAATGAGGGAAAATTGAATTCGAATGTACAGTATGTCTTGATTTAAAAATTTGAGTAACTAGCTAGGTGTACCATAAGGACCGGTAGAGGATTGGACTTGGCCTAACCCTAAAAAACCAATCCCCTTGCCCGAAAAAAGTTTTGGTTTACTCCACTTCCTCTTCTCTCTGCCTTTTTTGCTTTCGATTTGAGTAATTACCATTAATTGATATATATTTTTTTAGATTTTACATTTTTACTACTGACCAATTTTACAATATAAATGCCAGGTTTAAAGTTTCTGTTAATAACCTCGTGATTAGATTTCGATTTAGAGCAAAAGTGTTGACGACCAATAACATCATATACTGTAATAATGGAGTTTAAATCAGGATTTAGTATATGAATCTGATTATTAAATGAGTATATTGAGATTGCATCCCCAATTTCTTGAGTTATATCAGTTGTATTTGGATTTACTATAACGCTAACTGGGCCAGCAATTGAATAACAACCTGTTGATTCAACTGTTCCTTTTATATAATAGTCACCACTAGTTGCTGTTGTTGGAGTGCTATATGGAATGGTTGCATTTAAATCGGTCCAGTAGGTATACAATAGCCCTTCTGTTGAACCTAAAGTAATTTCAGGTGAAGTAAGGTCTACTGTAGCAGGTTCAACAACTTCGGAAGGGTTTGAAATAATAATAGTAGGTGCTGGATTTATAGTAACTGTTAATGCTTCAGAAATAGTGAAATTTCCAACTGCGTCTGTACCTTTTATGTAGTAAGTTCCACTTAATGCAGTAGTTGGTGTGACATAAGGGATTGTCGTTGCGGCGTCAGTCCAATAAGTATAATTTAATCCTGAGGTTGATCCGTTAGTAATTGATGGAGAAGTAAGATCAACGGTCTCTGGAGAACAAACTGTTGCTGGGTTTGAAGTAACCATCTTGGGAACTGGGAAGAAAAGTAAGGCAAATCGAGAACCAGTGGTATCTTTCACCACTGTTGACGTAAAGGTATATTCAGGGTTATCGAATAAATTTTGCTTGACGTTTAAAAGTTTGTCTTCGAGATAAACATTATTCAATGGCGACAAATTTGAAAGATCAGCAATAAATTTATAAGTTCCGTCAGTACCAACATTTAAACCTAATAGTATTGTATCTGCATTAAGAATTGGTTTAACTGATTGAATTGAAAGTTTATATTTCTCAGGTGATAAGGTGTAAATCTCGGCTATCTTTGCACTCCCCAATAACATCTTTTTAGAATCTCCTCTATCAAAATAATCTTGACCTAAATCTGATTGAACAATTATAGACTCGTCACGGTAAGTGCCGGAGAATATGGATAATCTTAAAACATCTTTATTCTTTTTGGCTGGACTCTTTATAAAATTTGCAGTACCCCATGAGTGTGACCTTGCTGAATTTGGTATTGTAAGTGAGCCATTTCCATCGGTAGCGCATTGTATCCAAACCGATTGTATAGGTGGTATTTTCCCATCAACTTCAGCAGTACCATTATTGTTAGTTCCAACTTTTAAAAATCCATTATAGGTATCTGCAGGAACCATTGCTCCACTTAGATCGCATGTTCTATACCAGATAGTACTAGAGATATTATTTGTTGTATCAATAAGATCCCAGTCAATAACTGAAGGATATGGGTTGCCCATTAAATAGTAATGCTTGTCGTCTACCCTTGGGATAGAACCGGATGGTATTGATCCAACAGGATATGAATTATTACTATTGGGTGAACCAGTAAAGGTGAAAAGATTTGAGTTCGCAGATCTTAGTATATACCCTTTTGCAACGGTTAAAAGAGTATCATCTTTAATGATTTTGAAATATTTTCTTTGAGTTTCGTCTTGGTAGCTCAGAATGTTTTCGCCAGCACTTGGGCTAAATAATCCTGATGTTGCGTTACTAATTGGGGAAGAGAAATACATACCTCTTCCTACGGATGTTCCGCTTCCTGCATTACTTCCATTCCCGGAATAATAAAATTCCATCTTAATATTCCCAGTAACATTGCCATTGTTAATAAAGGTTCCAGTATTAGGACGAAATTCATCGGTAGATGATTGTAAAATAAGTGGGCTAATAAAGTTAGCATCACCTCTTACAGTCAGGCCAAATGTTGGTGGTATTACTAAACTAGCATTGTTGTTTATAGTAAGATCATTGCAAGTAAACGATTGGCTAATTGTAACAGTATCATTACTGCTAATGGAAAGATTGTTTATTGTAAATAAGCCATTCCCATCTGGGGTTGTTTGAGATATTTCAGCTCCTGTGGGAACTAATCGTGCAGTACCTTCAGGGCTGTATTGTAAGGTCGATCCGCTATTATATGTGAAATTACTACTTGTACTATAATTTGATATTAATCCAAAGGATGGAGTAATTGTTTTAACCTCGAGTATACCCCCGTTGTTTACTAAAACATTTCCATTTAAATAATCTCCCTGAATTGTCAATTTACCATTAATATTAATATCACCACAATAAGTGTTTTGAGATGTTCGAAGACCTAAATTACCAGTTACAACCATTTCTGTACCCGATGCAATTGTAGCAGTACCAGTACCTTCATTACCGCCATCAATTCTGATATCCTTTGGTGCACTAATTGATCCTACCTGAAATATGCCAGAGGTTAATGTAAAATTCCTAAATTTAACACTGCTGTTTGATGTACCTATTTGACTACTATTTAAAGTAATTTCGCAGTCCCATGCTGTTGAGGTTGTGCCACCTGGAGACCAAGTTCCAATTATTGTTCGATTTGTTCCAGAACCAGGCGAAAAATTTATTTTTCCATTATTCCCGGTAGTAATTATATTATTAGTAAATGATGTGTTTGGACCATTAAGTGTTCCACTAACGTCTATGGTATAATCATTTAAACTTAATCTTGTTCCTGCAGTACCTGCTAAAGTTAAATTATTGCAATAAATATTTGCACCAAGGGTTAAAGTTCCTTGTGTTAATGTTAAATTGTTGAAGTTTACTGTAGATGATATTGTACCCAAAGTACTAGTAGACGAGAGGCTGACTTCACAGTTCCAATAAGAGGAGTAGCTAGTGGACCATGTATTTATAAGCGTTCTGGCAGCTCCAGTAAATTGAACTTTTCCTAATCCAGATGTGGTAATGATATCATTTGTGAAGTTAGTACTTGGCCCGGTAAGCAAACCGCTAAGGGAAGCAATGTTTGTTCCAACCTCTAACCTTGTTCCAGTGGTTCCTGCTAAGGTTAGGTTTGAACAGAAAAGGTTAAATCCAAGCTGAAGTTTTCCTGTAGTAATGGTGAGGCTTCCAATCTTTGAAGCAGCAGAAATTGTTCCGGTTTGATTATCATCTGTAAGTGCAATTTCGCATGACCATCCGGCAGCATATGAAGTTGCTGAGGTCCAATTCGAACCAATTAAAGCTCTACTTGTACCAACAAATTTAAGTTTTCCAGTTGTTGAAGTAATAATTGCAGCTGTAAAGCTATTGCTCGGTCCACTTAATATTCCATTAACATTAAGAATATTTGCTCCAATAGTAATCTTAGCTGTTGTTGTTGAAATAGTTAAATTATTACAATAAGCATTTGCAATATTAACTGTTACTGAGAAAGAGCTACCTATCGTTACATCATCACCAGCACCAGGGTATGTAGTACCACCAACAGCCCAAGTTGATGGGTTATTCCAATTTCCACTTGCTATCGCAACATAATTTGCCCCGCTTACTTTCTCTCCAAATTGTAAAAAAACAATTAAAGAAAAGAGTATAATCCATCTGTTTTTCAATGAAAAACATATTTTTTTATTTGTTTTCATGCTTGTTGTTTAATATTTAAAAACACCAAACTTATAAATTGAGTCTATTTAACTCTTACGATTTATTATACTTCTAGTTTCGATGTTAATCAAATATACAAATAAATAATCTTCAAAGATACAACAATTAAACTGTTGTGGTCCTCTTATTGAGGATCCATTCATCTACAAAAACCATGCAGTTGTAAAATCTATTGTTTATGATTATGGTTACATGATATTAAACAGTTTGATTATCAAAATGTTTATTTTCATTTTTAATGATAAACGTTTCAGCTTATTGAAGATTTCGTTATAGTCAGTATAATAAATTATATTTGTTTAAAATTAGAATAGATGATTTCAATAGACAACAATACTATCCTAAAACGTAATCCTGAGCTAATCTCAACCGATGTTGATGGCGAAAAAGTAATGATGAGCATTGAAAATGGAGAGTATTTTGGACTTGATTCGGTTGGAAGTAGGATTTGGGAGTTGATTGAGAATCCGATTAAAGTTGAGGTATTAGTAAATCTACTTATCGATGAGTTTGATGTAAGCAAAGAGCAATGTGAGGTTGATACCCTTGAGTTTTTAAATGAGCTAATGGAGAAGAAACTCCTAATAATTGTATCAGAATAGTCTATTATGATTAGCTATGCTCATAAATTCTATAAGCTTAAGGGAGCCGAACGCTCCCTTTTTGTTAAGGCTTATATGCTTAGCATTGTCTACAGTTTCTATGTGCTACTTGTTCCTAAACGAATTATTTTTAGAGGGCTTGGGATTAAAGGGCTTGATTCCCCTTTCGATTTAAACGATAAACAAAAACCAATTGTTCTGAGTCTTGAGAAATCGATGCGAAGAGCTATTCGTTTCCTTCCTTGGAAAATCAGATGTTTTGCGCGTGCTATTACAGCAAAGAGAATACTTGGGAAACAAAATATCCCATCAACAATTTACTTTGGAGTTGCAAAAGATAGCTATAGCAAGATGATTGCTCATGCCTGGCTGCGCAGTGGTGATATTATAGTTACTGGCAAAGAGGAGATGGGTAGATTTACTACAATACTTTTTTTTACTTAGCTATAAAGGATTTCCACGCTCATCGAGATAGCCAAAGCGTATCATCATTTTGCGATGGTCGGCACAAATTTTCTTGACAAGATCATCAGACAGTTCATTTCTCCATGATCCAGTTTCACCTTTACGAAAGAATGTTGATGCGTTGGCCGGTTTTTCTTTGAACCCTTTTTCAGCCTCCTGCCTTTGCATCTCCTTGATATCGCTATAACCAATTGCCTTGATAATTTCTTCTTCGGTTGCTTCGATTCCAATGAATTTTAATGCTTTTGAAAATGTTGAGAAAGTATCAGATTTCATATCCTCATACCGAAGAACAATAACAGGTAAACTTGATTCGTCAACCCAACTTTTAGAATGGTTGCTCCAAGTTAGCAATCTTTGTCTTAGCTGAAGATGTAGCCGATTAGAGGTACTTCCAAAGGCATAATCATTATCTGCCATAATTTTTACGGTTGATTCCAGCGATTTGGACAGATGGTTCGAAAACGAAACCGCTACATCCAACGGGTTGCGAACAAAATAAACCACCGATTTAGTCACCTTGCTGCTAAACATTGGCTCGCCCGATGCTGTTCTGAGCCAAGCATCATGAACCTTTTGAAAAAGTATCTCATTGCTATTTCGTGCGGCATACTCGTATACTCCGGGGCGAAGGTTATCAATTTCCTCTTGTGTAAGGTCAGATGAGGAGAGGCCCGTTGCCTCGTCGAACAGCTCGCGATTACTCGCGATGGGCGTTGCGTAAAGGTTATTGATATCTACCGGATGATTTTCTTTTGATAACAGGTTGGAAAGAAAAACTCTAAACCAGGTATTCCCCGATTTTGGGTAAGAAGCGAGCCAAATGATTTTTTGTAAATCACCCATTGTTATCAAGGATAAGGTTGATCAAATCATCAAAAATGAATTTACCCGATGGACGCGTTAGCCTGAAAATATCAGTTCTCTTTGAGAGTATTTCGAAAGATTTAAAGTGTTTTGCTTGCATCTCCGAACCGGCAACGAAGTTAAATCGATAGGTATGCGTTTTAAGCATACTGAACTTCTCGATGCCCTTTATGGGTTCAACCTTTAGGTCGCCTAAATTGCTTGATGAAATGATAAAAATTTTACTTAATGGGAGTGGCTCATTCCAAAAACTGCTGGAAATGGGTAATCTATACTTTTCCATCTCTTCTCGAATTTTAGAGTAACTCGAAGGATTTTCTCCCAGCTTCTGGATTGAGTCGTTCCAAAGTTTCATTTGTGGAAATCCAGGGTTTACAATTGGTGATCCATCAGAAGAGAAAGAGATAACACTTATATCATCGGATAAAAGTAAATATCCCTTTTGTTTAAATGCAGCTGCAAGCGTTGATTTACCTGCTCCCGATAAGCCAGAAAGTATAATTGCATTATCGCCAATTTTTACAGAACTGCCATGGAATGGCAATAGCCCGCGTTGATGAATTAATGCTCCAATGGCTGAGCCAAGTAAGAATAGTCTTACATCTGAAAGGTTGCTGTTTGGATATTTATCAATAGTGATACCATTCCCATCTTTTACATAGTATCGGGCAATTCCATCGACTGAGAGCAGAAACTCCTGTCCCTTTGTTTGGAAACGAACTCCCGAAAATATAGGATTTATCAGTTCCTTAGGTGTATTGCCTAAAACGATTTTTACATCAGGCGAACCCGTTGATGGAATCAGCTCGGGGCATTCAATCTCCGAGCTAATTATCAATCCAAATGCTTTATATGTAAATTGCGCTATCAATACTGATTAAAACAGGGTTTGTTAGCAAATGTAAGGATTCTTTTTCTGAAATTGTTTGCGATGACGAATATCACGAATGTTGTTTGGTGTGATTTTATACCTTTACAATGCCAATTTTAAAAGCCAATGATAGTAAAAAGTAGAAGACAGCTTTTATCGTACTTGAATCCTGAACAGCGGTTGCTTATTCTGCTAAGCGGATATCAAAACGATGAGACTATCGCATTGGCAAAGGAGTGGCTTGTAAAGCCATTCAACTGGACTAAGCTTATTACGCTTGCCGAACGACATCGGGTAACGCCACTACTTTACAAGAACCTTAAGGAGTATTCTCACTTCGTTGAAATTGACATTCCGATGGAGCTAAAGGAGAAGTTTTTTGCCCAAACGGAACATGTAATGCGTTTGGCAACTGAAGGTGTTCGAATATCTGAATTATTACGGCAAAGGGGAATCGAAACCATATTTTTAAAAGGGCCATTCCTTTCGCAGCAAATCTATGGCGATATCGCCATTCGTCCATCGCGTGATATAGATATTCTTGTTCAACCACATTTTATCGATAAAGCCATTTCGATACTAGAAGACGAGGGCTATAACTTAATTTACCCTGATTTTAAGTTAACCGATAAACAGCAACGCTTTTATCGAAAGAGAAAAAATCAGATGGCTTTGAAAAACCCGACAACAGGAGTGTTGATTGAGGTGCATTGGCGCTTGTTTTCGCAGAATATCCTAATGCCTATTCCTATTGAAAAAGTTTTTGTTGATAGCAGAGAGGTTAGCATTGCAGGCAAAGGGGTTAAGGTGCTTTCGCATCAACATAATTTTGAATTTCTTTGCATACATGGCTCTATACATCAATGGTTTAGATTAATGTGGCTTAGGGATATTGCGCAAATGCTGCTTGATGGAAAGGTATCGGTTAACGAAGTTTTGGAAAATGCCAAAAGGTATGGCAATGTTAAACCGGTTTTACAGGCTGTTCATCTGGTTAACTATTTCTTTGGAACCTGTTATCAATTTAGTCCTAAGGAATTAAAAATGGTTAAAAGCATTGTAATTCAAGCCGAAACAGCAATACTGAGCGATGAAAGGTTAACCCTTACCCATAAGATAAGCCGTTTGAGGGTGCCGATTTACAAGATGAGGTTGAAGCGAGGTATAAGGTATAAGTTAACCTGTTGGTCGATATTGCAGCCCAATTTTAATGATTGGAGAATGGTAGAATTTCCCGATAGCCTTTTCTTCCTATACTTTCCTTTAAGGCCTTTTATTTGGTTTTATAGTTTTTATATCAAGAGAGTAGCAACAGGAAAGAAATCTTAAAGAAAGTCTGTCAATTTTTATTCAATTGATTTAAACTTTAACCCCTTTTGCGAGATTGCCTCAAGAACCCGTGGCAGGGCATATCTTAAGCTACGTTCAGCCTTTCGAGAATCGTGAAATACAATGATAGCACCTGGGTGAATGTGGTTGATAACGTTATTTACAACTCGACGTGGCGAAACCCTGCGGCTATAATCCATGCTAAGAACATCCCACATGATTATTTTATATCGTTGTTTTAAAACGCGGAGTTGCGATGGTTTGACTCGCCCGTATGGCGGGCGAAATAGATTGCTATGAACAAACCCATTGGCAAAATCAACATCTTGAATGTATTGGCTAGTATCTGTTGCCCAACCTTTTTGGTGACTATATGTATGATTCCCTATTTTATGCCCTTCGGCAACTACCCGTTCATAAATGTGCGGGTTTAGCTCCACATTCTTCCCTAGCACAAAGAAGGTTGCTTTTGCATCGTACCTTTTAAGCTGATCGAGAACCCAAAAGGTAACATCCTCGGTTGGGCCATCATCAAAAGTTAAAAAAACCGCATCCTTCTCATCTGGAAAACTCCAGATGAGGGATGGGAACAGTCGTTGAAAAAATTTTGGAGGGCTAAGATTGATCATAAAACTATCTCTCTAACCTTGATGCGTATTGGCCAAAAATACTTTCAATCTCTTTCATATGCGAACCCTTCTCATACTTCTCAGCATGCATGTATAGCTCTTGAATTATGGCCATATTCAGCTGAATCTCATTGTTAAGCCTTTTAATATCCTCTTTTGGAAGATTTAAGATATAACGAAGTTGATCGTCGGCATTTTTAAGCATAACATTGGAAAATTTGACAGCCTTATCTTTAGCATCTGCTCGATAGTAATTTTCGATTAGAGAAAGCGAAAGATAGTTGAAAGAAACTCTACTAGGAGGAATCAGCTCCATGCAACGATCGAGTACTTTAATCGCTTCGTCTTTTTTTCCTTCATCATTTAAACCACCCGCAAGGCGAGCAAACATATTACGGTAGTTTGAAATAATTCTTGTATTATTCTCATCGAGATAAACCTTAGGATCAGCTATGCTTCTGTAACGATATTTATTCATTACATTATCGTACATCGCCTTGGTATCAACCCTTCCAAAATCATAGTTGGTTTGATTTGATTCAATTGGTGCAATTCTGAACATCATGCCCTCAACCTGAAAATACCTTTCGAGGTTTTGGTACGAATCGTTGCTAACCGTTGTTCCCATATAAATTGGACGATCCCAATTATTTGTTGCAAGCAAATCGAGCACCACTAATCCTTCTTTCATTATTACATCTTCAGAAATCTTCCAAACCATTGTATCAACAATCTCGTTTGCCCTTTCAGCACTGACTGTCCTTGATTTTATTACCTTTTCCTTATCGATTGGGAAGAAAAGAATATTTGAAGGGATAAAGCACATTTTTTCGTTTTCGCTGTAAGGAGATTGAACCTGTGAAACCGGGTCATCACTATAAATAAATGATAGAGCTTGCTTAAGATCTATTGCTCCTTTAATCTGTTCTGAAACAAGAACATAATCCCGTTTCCCTGAGTAATATTTATCGTGGGTCATCGTTAGTGGCAAAGGATCTGATGTGTATGCTTTGCGCTTCATCTGATCGATGTACCAATCGCCTCTTAAATAGTTGAGGTTTGAAACCCGAACATCTTGACGAACTCCCTCAACCTCCTGATTGTACCAAAGAGGGAAAGTATCGTTATCACCATAAGTAAACAGCACTGAATTTGGAGCACATCCAATAAGCATGTTATAGCCAAAATCAACTGAAGTATAACGGCCAGAACGATCGTGATCGTCCCAGTTCTGATTGCACATAATAATTGGCACAACCATACATGCTGCGCTGCTTCCTATAACAGCATATCGTTCAGCCATCCATTTCTTAACTAATTCGTAAACTCCTAATACTCCTAGCCCTATCCAAATTGCAAAAGCGTAGAAACTGCCTGCATATGCATAGTCGCGCTCGCGCGGCTCGAATGGTTTTTGGTTAAGGTAAACTACAATGGCAACACCGGTTAGGACGAAAAGAAGGGTTACAACCCAAAAATCTTTCTTGTTCCTTTTGTATAAATAGATAATACCTGCAACTCCTAATAACAATGGAAGCAAATAGTATTTATTGCGTGCTCTGTTGTTTTTATATATTTCAGGGAGATTTTCTTGAGGCCCAAGTCGAGCGTTATCAATCAATGGGATTCCGCTAATCCAATTCCCTTTTAGCACATCGCCACTGCCTTGAAGATCATTTTGACGGCCAGCAAAATTCCACATAAAATATCTTAAGTACATGTATCCAACTTGATACTTGAAAAAGAATTCAATATTATCGGAGAGTTTTGGTACATATCGGGTTTCAACTTTCCCGCTATTATTTTGAAGTTGGATTGGGATACCCGAATATTCAGTCCACTGTTTATACCCTTTAACGTGGTTTGCTTCGCTGCTGTACATCCTAGGAAAAATAGTCATAAAGCGATCATCAAAAATGTATTTCGTTTTATGGCCAGCAACTATATACTTCCCATTTAATGGAATGTACGAAGCAGCGCCCTCTTCGGTTCCAATTACAGGAGCATTAAATGCTTGTCCGTAAATAAGCGGGCTGTCGCCATACTGCTCGCGGTTAAGGTAGTAGAGGAGCGAGTACATATTGTCGGGAGCATTCTGATTCATTGGAGGTTTTGCTGAAGACCTTATAACCGTTAGCGCGTAGGAACTATATCCCATCAACATTACAGTTAAGCCAAGAAGAATAGTGTTCCAAACAACTTGCCCTTTCCTATATGTGTATGAGATACCATAAATAAGTAATCCCGTAACTAGAAGCAAGTAGAATATTACACCTGAATTGTAAGGCATTCCAAACCAATTAACGAAAGCAAGTTCAAATTTCGATGCCACTATTACAAATCCCTTAATCACAAATGCTAACGAAGCAAGTAGCAGGAAGAAGCCAATCAGTAATGCAGAAACAACTCCCCATTTTGTGGCATCGTACTTTCTAAAATAGTAAACCATAACAATGGCTGGGATAGCAAGTAAATTCAATAGATGGACGCCAATTGAAAGACCCATTAAAAATGCTATCAAAATAATCCAACGATTTGCATAAGGCTGGTCAGCAACATTTTCCCATTTAAGGATTGCCCAAAATACCATAGCTGTAAATAGCGATGATGAAGCGTAAACTTCTCCTTCAACAGCGGAGAACCAAAAAGTGTCAGAGAAAGTATAGGCCAAAGCGCCAACAAAACCTGAAGCAATGATTAGTATAACTTGAGATGAAGAAAACGATTCGGTTTTATTAACAACTTTTCGTGCAATATGGGTAATGCTCCAAAATAGAAACATGATAGTAAATGAGCTTGCTAAAGCTGACATGGCGTTGGCAAAAATGGGAATCATCTCTTTACTTGGAGCAAACATGGTAAAGAATCGGATGATAAGCATAAAGATTGGACTTCCGGGAGGGTGTCCAACCTCAAGGCGGTTACCACTAGCAATAAACTCTCCACAATCCCAAAAACTTGCAGTGGGCTCAAGGGTAGCAAAATAAACAAGCGTTGCTATCGCAAATGATACCCAACCAAATATATTATTGATTTTGTGGTATTTGTTACTATCAATTGACTGCATACAATGGGTTGTTTAATTTTTTAATGCCTCAAATGTATAATATTTTTAGATGAGATTACCCACTTACCTTCTAGTGAATTGTATATAAACAGCTTTAGGTAATTTAAAAAAGGTTAATTTTAGCCAAATTTTATGATGATGAAGAATATTATTTGCATTCTCCTTTTCACCCTTTTAGCTTCAGCAGCCTTTGCACAGCAATTTTGGGTAAAGCATAATACACACGAATCGGTTATGGTTGGCGATTCGGGAAAGTTAAGCATCAATCCATACGCTTCTGCTTTTTTTGATGATAGGGAGTACATAAGCAATACAAAGAAAGGGTATACATACCCTGGCTTTTTTATTCAACCTCAATTAAAGTATAAACCAAATAAAAAAACTAGTATATCCGCTGGTTTTTATACCCTTTACTTTGCGGGGAACGATAGCGTTGAGCGATTTGTTCCAACCCTATCTCTCCAAGTTAAGTTGCTCGATGGAATAGAACTTATTATTGGTACTTTACATTCGCAGCAGCTGCACTATCTGCCTGAGCCACTTATTAAACCAGAGCGACTATTCAATTCGATTACAGATAAGTACATAAAATCTCAACCCGAAACGGGAATTCAGTTTTTAACTGAAAAGGAGCGTTTCAAAAGTGATTCATGGACCAACTGGGAACGATATATTAAGCAAGGAAGCCGTTTTCAAGAGGTATTCACAATGGGGTTTTCCATGATTTTTAAACCTAGCACATTTAAAACTCGAAATGGGTTAACTGTAAATCTTTTTGGTTTGGCTGTTCATAATGGAGGTCAAATCGATAGCTCATATCTCGATGTTACAACTATGATAAACCTTGCCGCAGGGTTATCATATAGTTTTCCCATCAGAGCAGGAAGAAATAGTTTGGGTATAGAGGCAACAGGCTTTCTATCAACTGATAAATCGCCAAACCCAAAAAGTAAGTACTTAAATGGTAACGCGATCTATCCAAAAATATTTATCGAGGGAAATAGCTTAAGAGGGGAGTTAGGCTACTGGTATGCATCTAAATTTGTAAATCCAAGGGGAGAGGAACTTTTTGGCTCGTATTCGTTTGTAAAACCTGAGTTTGATGAGGATATTAGAAATCTTGTAACCGCTAAAATTATCTACTCAGTTGAGGTAGCAAAGGGTTTTAATCTTGGAGGCAAATTCGAAACTTACTACGATACCAAGTCTTCAATTCTCGATTGGGCTTTTACCATTAGGGTGGTTTTTGATAGTGATATTTTACTAAAAAGGTAATAATGGAATATTTGGCATCAAATGCGAGATACTCACAAATGCTTTACCGCAGGTGTGGAAATAGCGGAATCAACTTACCTGCCATATCATTAGGCTTATGGCACAATTTCGGAGGAGTAGATGATTTTAAAAATAGCCAGCAGATTCTCCGCCGAGCATTCGACTTAGGTGTAACCCATTTCGATTTGGCAAACAATTATGGACCTCCTCCTGGTTCAGCCGAAGAGACCTTTGGAACGATGATCGAAAAAGACTTTAAACCTTACCGCGACGAGATGATCATCTCAACAAAGGCTGGTTACACCATGTGGCCAGGGCCTTATGGTGATTGGGGTTCAAAAAAGTATTTAGTTGCCAGCCTCAATCAAAGCCTTAAAAGGCTTAAGCTCGACTATGTCGATATATTCTATTCTCACCGACCAGATCCAAATACTCCCATTGAGGAGACTATGGCTGCTCTCGATTTAATAGTTCGTCAGGGTAAAGCGCTGTATGTTGGGATATCGAACTACTCGGCTGAGCAAACCGAAAAAGCAATTCAAATACTACGAAGTTTAGGAACTCCATGTTTAATTCATCAACCACGATACTCTATGTTTGATAGGTGGGTTGAGAATGGGTTGCTTGATGTTTTGGAGAGCAACAGTGTTGGAAGTATGGTGTTTTCTCCTTTAGCACAAGGTTTACTTACCGATAGATATTTAAAGGGAATTCCCCAAGATTCAAGAGCAGCTAAGCCCCATGGGTTTCTCCAGCAAAATCAAATTACTGTTGAGGTATTAAGGAAAATTGAAGCGCTTAACGCTTTGGCAAAAGAAAGAAATCAAACCCTTGCACAAATGGCTATTGCATGGCTACTTAAAGATTCGAGGGTAACCTCAGTTTTGGTTGGTGTTAGTTCAACTTCTCAGCTCGAGGGTTGTGTAGATGCATTAAATAACCTTTCCTTTTCACTAATTGAACTCGAGAATATTGAAAAGATTTTAGCAATGAGAATAGAATAGGAAATTTGCTAGCTGATTGCTATTGTTTTTCTCAATTCGTGGCAATACCTTTTGATTGGCAGTACTCTGTAAGACAAGTCTTTAATTTTTCATATTCTTCCTCCGAAAGCCACGAAAATTCGTAGGTTTTAACAAAATCACGATAGGTAACATCTAATCGTGGAAAGAAAAACTTAAGATGGGTAATTGATTTAAGTTTTATCTTGTTAGCGAACTCAAATGTCTTTTTTGAAATCAAATGCTCGTTATCTATCATTAAACGATACCTAGTTTTTATTGGCTCTTTCCCAATTATTCCAAATATCAAAATAAAAATACATACTAATAAAAGGACTACATAATAAATTGTGTTGAAGCTGGTAACCGAAAACCCCTTTTCCCAAAGGTTATTGCCACACATTAAAGCAAATATTATTCCTACAGCAATATTATATATTCTACGGCCAGTTCCGAGGCTCTCCCTGACTCTTTTTTCAATAAAAAAAGTTTTCATTTATGATAAAATAAAATGGATTTTTAAAATTATAAATTAAACCTCAACCTCAACCTCAATACCTTACAACCTCTTTAGCATCCCTTGGTTCTTTTGTTGCGATATCTTGATATTTGACTTTATGAAAGATTTTAGAACTTTTTATTTCAGTCCCGCTAAAATGGAAGAAGCTAACATTCTTAAGTAGTTCCGATGAGTTTTGTTTTAATGCATTTGATTGGTTTGTTAGCTCTTCTGCCGTCGAAGCCGTTTTCTGCGTTTGTATGTTTAACTCCTGGATAGCCATATTTACCTGCTCACTTCCCGATAGCTGCTCGATGTTACCGGCGTTAATCTCTTGAACAAGCGTAACCGTTTTTTCAATAGATGGAAGGGTGTTTTCTAAACTCTTACTAGCACCCTCGGTTAGTTGTAATCCTTGATGAGCAATTTTTACAATCTCATCAGCAGCAACCTTGCTTCTTTCAGCAAGTTTTCTCACCTCTGTTGCAACCACGCTGAAACCTCTACCTGCCTCTCCTGCTCGTGCAGCTTCAACTGCGGCGTTAAGTGCAAGGATATTGGTTTGGAACGCTATATCGTTAATGATATTAATCTTTTGCGATATGCTTCTAATAGCCGTTAAGCTATCCTGCATACTACTATTTGTAATCGAAATACTATTTGCAGTTGCCTGCGCGATTCCCTCAGTTTGTTTAGAGTTAGAAGTGCTTTGTGCGATGTTTGAAGTTATCTCCTCCATACTCGAGGCCAGTTCTTCCGTTAAAGCAGCCTGATTATTTGCTGTGGATGATAGTTGTTCGGATTTCTCAACTAACCCATTGCTAATAACGGCTAATTCTTGTGAACAATGATTAATGGCCGAAACAGTTTTTTGCATCTCAAGAATGAGCGTTTGTATAGAGTGTGCTATTTGACCAACTTCATCTTTTTTATTGATTAACTCCTCCGAAACTTTAATATCTAGGTTTCCTGTTGCAAGTTCTCTTATTGTGTTATTCATATCCCTTATTGGGTTACGAACAGAAACTTTTGTGAAAAAGTTTGCTCCAACAAGCCATGCAAGGCACAGAGGGATTGCCCAATACAAGGTAGCTGCAAATCCTAAGTAGCCAACACAGAAGGCAACAATACTAACACCCATTGATGCTATAAAAACTGTAAGAGCCGTTGTGTAAATAATGGTTTTGCGATAAAGTAACCATACAACTCCAAAACCAAAAGGGATAAGTCCGAATACCACAAGCAAAATGTAAGTTACAATAGGATTCATAGTAAATTGATTAGAGATATTAATGCGTATGAAGTTACTAATTATTTTGTCAAAATTAGTTGGGCAAAAATAAAAAAGAAAGCGTAGCTTAAAACTACGCTTTCTTGAATAATGGGATGTAATATTTTAATTATTTACTTCCACAATACATTTTAAGCATTGGTTCCGCAGGTTTATAGCCTAACTCAACAGCCATTTTAAAATCAGCGCAACCACCTTCGTTATCCTTTACATTCATCTTCGAAATGCCACGATTAAAGTACGCTTCGGCGTATCTAGGATCTTTTGAAATTATGAAATCATAATCAGGTAAAGCTTCTTTGTGTTGGCCAAGTATTGCTTTAGAAACAGCACGATTGTAATAAGCTTGAGCAAAGTCTTTATCTAAACTGATGGTTGTTGTGAAATCAACAATTGATCCTTTATAATCTTGTGATAATGCTTTTGCAACTCCTCGTCCATAGTATGCTTTTGGATAGGTTGAGTGTAATTCTATAGCTTTGTTGAATTCTTTGATTGCAGCCTTAAAATCGCCTTTCTTTAGTAGTGTTCCTCCTTTTAGGCCGTAAGCAACACTATAGTTATTATCGATTTTAATGGCTTTATTAAGAACCTCAATCGCTTCATCATACTTGTTTAAGTTGAACTTTGCTTGACCAAGGTTGTAAAATATCTCCTTATCGTTCTTATCCATTTCTGACGCCTTGCTTAAATCTGATTCAGCCCCTGAAAAATCTTGAATGTTTAGTTTAAAAGTTCCACGCTTTTTGTATGCATCAGCAGTAGCGTTTGCCCCTTCTATCATCTTATCATAATCACTTATTGCTCCCATGAAATCGTTTAGGTTCGAGCGCGATTCGCCACGGCTGTAATATGCCTCAAGGTTCGAACCATCTAACTCAATACTCTTGTTATAATCCTTAACCGCTTCATCAAACTTCATTTGAGAAGCCATTAATAGACCCCTGTTGTAATACGCTTTCGCGTATTTATCATTAAGTTCAATAGTTTTGTTGATATCTTGAAGGGAAATATCATACTTTTTAAGTTTACGATAAGAAACACCACGGTTAAGGTAGTATTCTGCAACCGTTGAATTAAGTTCAATTGCTTTGTTGAAATCGATTACTGCTATTGAATCCTTTCCTAATCCTGAGTTAGCAAGACCTTTGAAGTTGAAGTAGATTGGGTTTTTCTTGTACCAAATCGCTTTGTCGAAGCTTGCAATAGCTTCTTCGTATCTGGCTGAATCGAGCAGGGTTTTACCTTTTTGGAATTCGCTCTCAGCAAACTTTGGTCGCAGCAGCTGGAGTACAATTAAAACAACCACTACTACAGAGATACCAATAATAACTACCTTTTTCATTGTTTTTTTAATTTTCAGTTAGGAACTATATCGATTAATTTCACAAATTTGGGTTAAATAGATCAATTTTAACAGAAAAGATAGGTTAAAAGTTTCAAAAAAGTTAAAGCAAAATTAAACAACTCCTTTCAAGGCGAGTCTCAATAGATATTCGCTATAGTTAAATTAATAATGATAGAATTCATTTTTTTCGATAAAAAAAAGTGCAATCTTTAAAATCCTAAAAAATTTACCAAACCCTAAAACCTTAAACCCAAAATGAGTAGCAGCGTAAAAACCGAAGCATGGGGAACCCGATTAGGGTTAGTGCTTGCCATGGCCGGAAATGCCGTTGGTTTCGGTAACTTTCTCCGCTTTCCTGTTCAAGCGGTTCAAAATGGCGGTGGTGCCTTCATTATTCCCTATTTAGTAAGCCTTTTGATACTTGGTTTACCCTTGGTTCTAATTGAGTGGTCTACTGGTCGATACGGAGGTTCCTTTGGTTACCATTCAACCCCGCTTATGATGCGTAAAATGGGAAATAATAAAGCCATTTGGATGTATGTTGGGGTATTCGGTATTTTCAGCAACATAGCCATTGCATCATATTACTGCTACATGGAGAGTTGGACAATCTCCTATGTGTTTCACTCAATCTTTGGAACATTTGATGGGATGACCCAGCATCAGGTAGCATCATTCTTTAGCGGTTATCTCGATGTAACAACATCAACAACTGGTATTCCTTATGAGGCAATCGTTTTTTTTGTGATATGTCTGGCTCTTAACGTATGGATTTTAAGTAAGGGGTTAAGCGGGGGTATTGAAAAAGCAGCTAAAATTGGGGTTCCACTTCTTATTGTATTCGGAATTTTCCTAGCAATTAAAGGTATTACTCTAAAAGCAGGATCTGATGGTGCTGTTTTTGATGGGTTAAAAGGTCTTAACTTCCTTTGGACACCCGATTACTCATCGCTAGCCAACCCAAAGGTTTGGCTTGCTGCAGCTGGACAAATTTTCTTCACCCTTTCGGTTGGGATGGGCTGTATTCAGGCATACGCATCTTATGTTCGCAAGAATGATGATATTGCTTGTAACGCCATGTCGGCAGGTTTTATGAATGAGTTTGTTGAGATAGTACTTGGGAGTTCGATTATTATTCCTATAGCAATAGGATATTTTGGAATTGATAGAGTTGTTGAGTTAACAAATTTAGGCGGTTTAGGTCTAGGCTTTAGAACAATGCCATTCCTATTCGAGCAATGGGGTCCAATTATGTCTGCGCTAGCAGGCGTTGCATTCTTTGGATTGCTCTTCTTTGCGGGTATAACCTCGTCGTTGGCAATGGGAACACCTGTTGTAGGTTTTCTTCAGGATGAATTTGGCTGGAAAAAGGGGAGGGCTGCATTAGGCTTTGGGGGTATAATTCTTTTAATGGGCATACCAACCGTTCTTTTCTTCCAGCAAGGAGTTTTTGATGAATACGACTATTGGGCGGGAACGGTTGCCCTGTTTGTATTTGCAATGCTTGAGGCGATAATGTTTGCCTGGGTATTTAAACTCGATAGGGGCTGGGAAGAAATAACAAGAGGCGCTGATATCAATGTGCCACGTTTCTTTAAATATGTATTGAAGTACGTAACACCCGTTGTGCTTATCATCGTTTTTGTTTCTTCATTAATTCGCCCTGCTAAAGACGACTGGAGCAAGTTAAGCTTCAGCGGTTGGACATTGCATGGCGAAAGTATTTTGGGTCAAATTCTTCATAAAGGCGTTGAATATAACAATACATATTTTGCAAATGAATTCTACTCCGAAGTTGATGGTACCGCTAAAGGTGTAATTCTTGAGAATAAACAAAACTTCTTACAAATAGATGGCGCCAATGGTTCTTCAACCTCTTATCTAGTTGAAGATGGTTTTGAAGTATTAGTTAAACCCGAGCAGCAAGTTGCTAAAGGCGAGCCTATATTTAAAGGGAAAATCGTAAATAAGGTATTTTACAGCGATATGGCTCGAATTCTTTTAGTTTCGCTTTTTGTAGTAATCTGCTTTATGGTTTACTATGCATATCGTAGACGGTTAAAAAATAATACACTTTAAAAAATATTGATATGAATACTTCAGCGTTAATAACACTTATTTTAGTGTGGGGTGTAATTATCTTCTTCACGGCTTATTTCTTTATTAAGATTTTGTTCAGTAAGCAGAAAGACTAGATTGAAATAGTCTTAATAAATACTTGGTATTAAAGTCCTCACTTTCAAGTGAGGACTTTTTATTTGCATATATTAATATAAAGAGGTGTATATTGTAATTATAATGTACTGATAATCAATAATTATATTCAATAATTGATATATATCATTGTTTAAGCTGCTTTAGTAAATCCTTAAAGTGTTATGTATTGTTAAATCGAAAATTTACATTTGCGCTTTGAAATCTTAAAGGCTATGAGTGGCGAATTCTTAATTCTATTCTTTATCGTAGCGGTTGTACTTGTAGGAGGAGCAATAATCTTTTCGAATTATGCAGCCCCCTCGTCAACCAATCCAGTAAAGCACGATCCTTACGAGTGCGGTATCCCAACAAAAGGTTTAACCTGGTTACAATTTAACGTGGGTTACTACCTGTTTGCTATCATCTTTCTAGTGTTCGACGTGGAAGCAGTTTTTGTTTTCCCATGGTCGGTTGTTATGAGAGATTTAGGGATGGCAGCATTCATTGAAATTGTGATATTCTTCTTTGTACTTGTTCTAGGCCTTATGTATGCCTGGAAGAAAAAGGCGTTGATATGGGAGTAAAAATTAAATCCATGAAGTATGAGGATTTTGAGGATAACGAAGGCCTCGAACTCTTCAAGCAATCAGGCGGTAACATTCTTTTCACAACACTCGATGGTATTATTAACTGGGGTCGGAGCAATAGCATCTGGCCTTTGACCTTTGCTACCAGCTGTTGTGGTATTGAGATGATGGCAACCGGCGCAGCACGACACGACTTTGCCCGTTTCGGGATTGAGGTTTATCGCGCTAGCCCCCGTCAAGCTGATGTGATTGTTGTAGCAGGGACAATTGTTCCAAAAATGGCTCCTGTGCTTAAGCGTTTGTACGACCAGATGCCAGATCCAAAGTATGTAATTGCAATGGGCGCCTGCGCAATCTCTGGGGGTCCATTCGTTAATTCATATTCCGTTGTGCAGGGTGTTGATAAGGTTATTCCTGTGGATGTTTACGTTCCAGGTTGTCCTCCAAGACCCGAAGCATTGCTTTACGGTGTAATGCAGCTTCAGCGCAAGATTAAGACTGAGAGCGCATTTATTAAAAAAGATAAATAACGATTTCATCCTGAACGTATGACAAACCAGGAATTGAAAGATAGCATAGCAAAGCTTGAACCAACCGCAACCATCGAAGAGGGTAAGCAGTACTTAAACGTATCTGTTACTCCCGAAAAATGGTATAACCTTGCAAAAGGTTTAAAGGAGAGCAAAGAGTTGGCTTTCGACTATCTATTTAACCTAACAGGCGTTGATTATGGTGATACCCTTGGGGCAGTTTACCATTTAGAATCGACTACCTATCACCATGTTGTGGTTATTAAAGTTGCAACTGATAGACAGAATCCTCAAATACCAACCATTTGCGATATTTGGAGAACTGCCGAATTCCACGAAAGAGAAGCATTCGATTTCTTAGGAATCAACTTTACAAATCACCCCGATTTACGCAGAATTTTCCTCGATGAGGAATGGAGTGGCTATCCTTTACGCAAGGATTACGATAATGCTGCTAATGCGAAATACTAGGTAACCTAGACACTTTAGGCACTTAAACTATGACTGAAGAGATAATATTAAAAGAGGCCGACGACCAAGAGATTTCCATTAACATGGGACCTCAACACCCATCAACCCATGGTGTGTTAAGGCTTGTTCTATCGCTTAAAGGTGAGATGGTTAATAAAGTCGAACCACATTGCGGCTACATCCATCGCGGAATCGAGAAGATGTCAGAATCAATGACCTATCAGCAAATTATTCACCTTACCGATAGGCTCGACTACCTCTCTGCACATATGAATAATGCTGCAGTTTGCCTTGCTGTTGAAAAAGCACTTGATATCGAAGTACCAGAAAGAGTAAAGGTAATTCGCACAATCATGGATGAACTTGCGAGGATCGCTTCGCATCAATTATGGTGGTGTTCATTTGGTATGGACCTTGGCGGATTAACCTGCTTCTTCTACGGGCTTCGCGATCGTGAAAAAATTCTCGATATTTTCGAAGAAACTACAGGTAGTCGTTTAATCCAAAGTTACTATTGTCCTGGTGGCTTAATGGCCGATATTCATCCAAGTTTCCAGCATAATGTAAAAGAGTTCATCAAATATTTCCGTAAAATTCTTCCTGAATACGATGAGTTGCTATCTGGCAATATCATTATGATGGAAAGAGCCAAAGGAATTGGTAAGATGAGCAAGGAAGAGGCTATTTCATTTGGTATGACTGGCCCATCGGGTCGTGGTAGCGGTTTCTCTTGCGATGTACGTAAACATCATCCTTACCATGCATACGATAAGGTTAAGTTTAACGAGGTACTTCGTACCGAAGGCGATACCTATGCTCGCTACATGGTTCGTATAGATGAGATGCGCGAATCGATGAATATCATTGAACAACTTATTGATAACATCCCTGATGGAGACTTCGCCGTTAAGATGAAGCCAATTATTAAATTACCAGAAGGAGAGTACTACCAAAGAGTTGAAGCAGCTCGTGGAGAGTTTGGCGTTTACATCATAAGTAAAGGGGAAAAGAATCCTTACCGTATGAAGTTCCGTTCGCCTAACTTTAGCAACCTTTCAGCGCTAGATGCACTGACCAGAGGCCATAAGATTGCCGATTTAATTGCAATTGGCGGCTCGCTTGACTATGTAATTCCTGATATTGACAGATAATCAACCGATAGAATACGAACGTTATGCCATTTACTTTTAGTATCTACGACTTTACAGGCTTTACCCAATGGGTTGATGCTACTTTACGCGGAGCGTGCTCCCCGTTTTGGGCTACTGTTTGGGAGATGGTTATTGTAGGAGTGTTATTCCTGGCATTCTATGCTGTTGTTGGGTTATACTTGGTGTATGCCGAACGTAAGGTTTGCGCATTCATTCAAAACCGCGTAGGACCTAACAGGGTTGGACCTTATGGTTTCTTCCAAACTATTGCCGACCTTATTAAACTCCTTATGAAGGAGATTATTTCAATTAAACAGGCAGACAAGCTTCTATTCAACCTTGCGCCGTTTATTGTAATTGTCACTTCATTTCTTGCTCTTGCAGCAATACCTTTTGCAAAAGGGCTTCACCCAATCGACCTAAACATCGGGGTATTTTATGTGATGGCCATTTCGTCGATGGGGGTTGTTGGTATACTGCTTGCAGGATGGTCGAGTAACAGCAAATACTCTTTATTAGGAGCAATGCGTAGCGGTGCGCAGATTATCAGCTACGAACTTTCGGTTGGTATGTCTCTTATAGCCATCTGCGTTTTAGCAGGAAGCATGCAACTTTCAGTAATTGTTGAACAACAAAGAGATCTTTGGTTTATTTTCAAAGGACACTTTCCTGCAATTACTGCATTCATAATTTATATGATTGCTGCTACAGCTGAAACAAACCGTGGCCCTTTCGACCTTGCTGAGGCAGAATCGGAATTGGCTGCTGGTTTCCACACTGAGTATTCGGGGATTAAGTTTGCATTCTTCTTCCTTGCAGAGTACATGAACATGTTTATTGTTGCATCGTTAGCTGCTACCATTTTCTGGGGTGGTTGGATGCCTTTACATATACCAGGACTTGAAAGCTTTAACCATGTAATGGATTTTATTCCTCCAGTTCTATGGTATATCGGCAAAACTGCAGTTATCATTCTTATAATGATGTGGTTTAAGTGGACATTCCCACGTTTGCGAATCGACCAGCTTTTAAATCTTGAATGGAAATTTTTACTTCCAATCAGCTTGGTTAACATTCTAATAATGGCATTTATTGTCTTAATGGGTTGGTATATTGGATTATGAGAGAAATATATAACTACTTCAAATCTATTTTCTTCGCTCTCAAGTCGCTATGGACTGGGATGAAGGTTACTGGGGCTTACTTTTTTAAGCCTTGGAAAATTGTGACCCAGCAATATCCTGAGAATCGTAAGAAATTACAGATGTTTGAGCGCACCAAGGGAGAATTGGTGATGCCTCACAACGAGAAAAACGAGCATCAGTGTACTGGTTGCGGAATTTGCGAGATGAATTGTCCGAATGGAACAATTATCGTAAAAACTGTTATCAACGAAACACCAGATGGAAAAAAGAAAAAGGCACTTGACACCTACATCTATAATCTAGGGATGTGTACATTTTGTGGATTGTGCGTAAAAGTTTGTCCATCGGATGCAATTGTTTTCTCGAATAAATTCGAACATGCTGTTTTCAACAAGAATAAACTTGTGAAAACTCTAAATAAAGAAGGTTCAACCTTAAAGAAGGGGGCTGAATAATGGAAATTACTGTACATCAAATCATGTTTGCCCTGTTTTCGGCTTTAATACTTGTTTTCTCGGTATTAACTGTAACTACACGACGAATTCTTAGAGCGGCTACCTTTCTACTATTAGTATTGGTATCTACCGCAGGGCTTTACTTTATGCTCAGCTACGAATTTATGGCAGCTGTGCAGCTTACCCTTTATGCTGGGGGTATTGTAGTGCTGATTATATTCTCGATTCTTTTGACAAGCCATATCAGCCAAAAGTTTGAACCTGTTGGTTGGAAGAAGGCATACTTCTCGGCTTTGGCAGCAATTGCTGGTGCTATACTTTGTATCACTGCAATTCTTCAACATCAGTTCCAAGCAACCACTCAGGCTGCTCAGGAGGTTGATATGAAGTTAATAGGTAGAAGTTTGCTAAGCACCGATAGGGATGGCTATGTATTGCCTTTCGAGGTTATCAGTATCCTGTTGCTTGCAGCAATGGTAGGTTCAATTGTAGTTGCAAAACGTAAGAAATTAAAAGAATAAGCCATGTTAACATCTGGAATACCAATGGAAGCCTTCTTGGTGGTAAGCACTATAATGTTCTTTGCTGGTGTTTACGGCTTCCTTACACGTCGCAACCTGATAACTATTCTGATGTCGGTTGAGCTAATCCTAAACTCGGTAAATATCAACTTCTTGGTTTTTAACCGTTTCCTATACCCCAATCATCTTCAGGGGCATTTCTTCTCGCTATTTATTATAGCTATTGCTGCAGCTGAAGCGGCTGTTGCCATTGCGATTATTATAAACATCTACCGTCATTTCAACACCATCAATGTTGAGAATGTAGATAAGATGAAACATTAGAATCGGTTATACCCAAAATAATTAGACTATGTCAGGTTTTTCGTACACCGTTTTAATTCCGATAATTCCCCTGCTGATGTTCCTTCTTTTAGGACTAACAGGGCATAAAATGAAACCAGCCATTGCTGGTCTTATCGGTACAACTGGGTTATTCTTTTCGACAATTCTGTCGTATTTCACCGCTTACCAATACTTCTTTGTATCGGGTAAAGTTGACGGTGTTTACCAGAAAATATTAGCCTTCAACACGGTTTGGCTTAAGCTATCCGATAAACTTCATATCGATTTGGGCGTTCTACTTGACCCAATTTCAGTTATGATGCTTGTGGTTATCACCACCGTTTCGTTGATGGTTCATATCTATAGTAACGGATACATGAAAGGTGAGCGCGGGTTCCACCGTTTCTTCGCTTTCTTAGGTCTGTTCAGTTTCTCGATGCTAGGTTTGGTTCTTGCAACCAATATCTTCCAAATGTATATTTTCTGGGAGCTTGTAGGTGTGTCATCATTCTTACTAATCAGTTTCTACTATGAAAAGCCTTCAGCTGTTGCTGCCGGTAAGAAAGCATTCATCGTTACCCGTTTTGCCGACCTTGGTTTCTTGATTGGTATTTTAATCCTATCATATTTTACTGAAACGTTTGACTTTATCAGTTTAACAGCTCCAGGTTCACCAATTATTGCTCAGGCTGCTGGTGTAACCTTTATGGGCGTTTCGGTTGTAACCCTTGCTTTGGTTCTAATATTTATGGGAGGTGCAGGTAAATCGGCAATGTTCCCACTACATATTTGGTTACCAGATGCAATGGAAGGTCCAACTCCTGTTTCAGCATTAATTCACGCTGCAACCATGGTCGTTGCTGGTGTTTATTTGGTTGCCAGATTATTTCCAATATTTGCCCTTACATCACCCGATGCGTTAACCGTTGTTGCTTATGTTGGTGGGTTTACATCGCTATTTGCTGCTGTAATTGCTTGTACTCAGAATGATATTAAGCGTGTTTTGGCTTATTCAACCATGTCGCAGATTGGTTATATGATGCTTGCGCTTGGTGTTTCTGGTTATGGTGGGCACGATGGCCTCGGTTTCATGGCATCTAACTTCCACTTGTTTACACACGCAATGTTCAAAGCTTTACTATTCCTTGGTGCTGGTTCGATAATCCATGCAGTGCATAGCAACCTTATGACCGAGATGGGTGGTTTAAGAAAATATCTTCCTATAACTCACATAACATTCCTTATTGCTTGCTTAACCATCGCTGGTGTACCATTCCTTTCAGGTTTCTTTAGCAAGGATGAGATTTTAACAGCAGCATATCATCACGATAAAATTTTATTCTTTGTTGAGTATGCAGTTGCTGGTTTAACAGCATTCTATATGTTCCGACTGTACTTCAACGTATTCTGGGGTGAGGATAGACATTACCATCATACTCCTCATGAGTCTCCTTTAATCATGACTTTGCCTTTGATGTTCCTTGCTTTGGCATCAATATTTGCAGGATATATTCCATTCAGCGAGCTAGTAACATCTGATGGTGCTGCGTTTGAAGCACATCTTGAAATGCCTATTGCCGCCGCATCAGTAGGAATAGGACTTCTAGGAATATTTGTAGCTTGGTTTATGTATAAAAAACCAAAGGCTGCTCCTGATAAAATGGCATCAACTTTTAAGCATCTATATAAATGGAGCTACAACAAGTTCTATATGGATGAGGTTTACCTTTTCGTAACTAAGAAAATTATTTTCGCTTATATATCTAGACCAGTTGCTTGGTTCGATAGGCATGTAGTTGATGCTACCATGAACGGATTTGCTTGGGCTGCCAACTACGCTTCATTCCATATCAGAGATTTACAATCGGGTCAACTTCAGAAGTACGCATTCGTGTTTATTTCAAGCGTGATAGTTCTAGCATTATCGTTTGTTTATCTTTTTATGAACTAAGATGATGATTGCCAACAACACTAAAGATATTAATGATTTAACAGCATAACCATGGATGTACTATCATTACTGGTAATAATACCAACAATAACCATAATTGGGATACTGTTTACAAAAGGGAAACAGCAGGCTCGACTTGTGTCGGCAATAGGTATGGGTATTCAACTTATACTTGCTGGTGTTTTGGTTTGGATGTATCTATCGGAGCGTTCTGCAGGTAATACTGCTCAAATGCTTTTTTCAAAAGACATAATGTGGTATCCAAACCTAAATATTCACTATGCAATTGGAGTTGATGGCATATCGGTTGCTATGATAGCCTTAACAGCTGTGGTTCTTTTTGCAGGGATATTCGCTTCGTGGGAAGTTGAGTTTTTAGATAGAGAGTTTTTCATCTCGCTTATACTTCTTTCAACAGGAGTATTCGGGTTCTTTATCTCTCTCGACTTGTTCACCATGTTCTTGTTCTACGAACTTGCGGTTATTCCGATGTACCTGCTAATTGGTATTTGGGGAACAGGGCCAAAAGAGTACTCTGCAATGAAACTTACCCTTATGCTAATGGGTGGTTCTGCGCTACTTCTTGTTGGATTACTTGGTATATACATGAACTCTGCACCTGCAGGTCAACCACTGACATTCAATTTACTTGAGATTGCTAAAGTAACTATACCTATTGAGGCTCAACGACTATTCTTCCCATTAACCTTTGTAGGTTTTGGAGTTTTAGGAGCACTTTTCCCATTCCACACTTGGTCACCCGATGGTCACGCTTCAGCACCAACAGCTGTATCAATGCTACATGCTGGTGTGTTAATGAAACTTGGAGGTTACGGTTGCTTTAGGGTTGCAATGTATTTAATGCCTGAAGCTGCTCACGAAATGGCTTGGATATTCATCATACTTACTACAATCAGCGTTGTTTACGGTGCATTTGGCGCAATCGTTCAAAAAGACCTTAAATACATCAATGCATACTCTTCAGTTAGCCACTGCGGGCTTGTAATTTTTGCAATTCTGATGATGAACCAAACTGCAATGGATGGTGCAATTCTTCAAATGATTTCACATGGTTTGATGACAGCCCTTTTCTTTGCCTTAATTGGTATGATTTACGGGCGTACTCATACACGTAACGTATACGAAATGGGCGGTTTAATGAAAGTTATTCCATTCCTTTCTGTTGTTTATGTAATTGCAGGTTTAGCTTCTCTAGGTCTTCCAGGCTTAAGTGGTTTCGTTGCCGAGATGACCGTGTTTGTTGGTGCATTCCAAAATGCTGACCTTTTCCATAGGGTTTCAACTATAGTTGTAACAACATCAATTGTTGTTACAGCGGTTTACATACTTAGAGTGGTTGGCGTGCTTTTGCTTGGCCCGATTAAAGATGAGCATTATCTTCATCTTAAAGATGCGAAGTGGTTTGAGCGTCTATCGACAATTGCTCTTGTATTGATGATTGCAGCAATTGGTCTTGCTCCACTTTGGTTATCGAATATGATACAGGATAGCCTTGTGCCTATCATTCAAAAATTATCAATTGTTAGTGGGATTTAATGGTTTAATCTGTTGATACTATGAACTTAAACAGTTTTCTTTTAATGCGTCATGAGCTAGTGCTAATAGCTGTAGCGCTAATATTGCTGATTGCCGAGGTATTTACATCAGATCAGAATAAAGGACGTATCCGTGGATTGGCTATTATCCTTTTCGCAATTAATACTATTGTTGGATTTTTCCCAGCCGAAACGGGAACTCTTTTTGGCGGGATGTTTACAACAACTCCTTTAAGCATTGTTGTAAAAAACATCTTAAATATCGGTACGCTGATAGTTATTATCCAATCCAACACTTGGCTTAAAACCGATGAAAACAGCGATAAATTTCCTGAGTTTTACGTTATCTTAATATCTACCCTAATCGGAATGTTTTACATGGTTTCTGCGGGTGATTTCTTGATGTTTTACTTAGGTCTTGAATTAGCTACAATTCCATTGGCTGCGCTTGTTGCTTATGATCGTTTCAGAAATAGCTCTGCTGAGGGTGGTATCAAATTAATTCTTTCGTCCGCTTTCTCATCAGGTATAATGCTTTACGGTATCTCGATGATATATGGGATGTATGGAAGTATATATTTTGATTTACTAAATGCTTCAATCGCAATGAACAGCCTAACTGTTCTAGCATTTATATTCTTCTTTGCAGGGATGGCATTCAAAATCTCATTAGTACCATTCCACCTATGGGCTGCCGATGTATACGAAGGAGCACCAGTTAGCGTAACCTCATACCTTTCGGTAATATCAAAAGGAGCTGCAGTATTCGTTTTAACAGCAATCCTTTTCAAGGTATTCCCAACGGTTTCTGATTTATGGCAAAAAGTAGTTTGGGTGATAGCCGTAATGACCATGACCATTGGTAACCTATTTGCTATTCGTCAACAGAATTTAAAACGATTCATCGCATTTTCGAGTATCTCCCAAGCAGGTTTCTTCCTGTTAGGTGTGATTGGCGGTAACGCAATGGGTACAACAGCAATCGTTTACTACATGCTTGTTTACATATTCTCAAACCTTGCCGTGTTTGGTGTAATTGGAGCAATCTCCAATCAATCAGGCAAGGAGAATATGGATGATTATAATGGGCTTTACCACACTAACCCAAAGCTAAGCTTAACCATGATGCTTGCCTTATTCTCGTTGGCAGGTATACCCCCAGTTGCAGGTTTCTTTGGTAAATTCTTCCTTTTCACAGCAGCAGCTCAAAAGGGATTCTATATTCTTGTTCTTATAGCTACAATTAACACAATTGTATCATTGTACTACTATCTTCTAGTTGTAAAGGCAATGTTTATCAATAAGAGCGAAACTCCAATACCTTACTTCAAGAGCGATTTTCATACTAAACTAGGTTTAGGTATTTGTATTGCGGGTCTTGTTATTGTAGGATTTGCAAGCGGCATCTGGGAAACGATTTCTAAAATTGCATTTGGGATGTAAATTCAATTTGAAAATTTGACAATTCGTTAATAGATCAATTAAGATATAAGAGGGCACAATTCGAAAGGGTTGTGCCTTTTTGTTTTATAGAATTATTCGAGATAAGAACTAGCCATAAATTTGCGCTTTAGGCAAAAAGAACTAACTTAAATCAAATTTAAAAATTATTCGCCTCAGTTATAATTAATTGGTCTTAAATGTTATGAAGGGTTTAAGCATACTAATAATTATTGCTCTAATTCATTTTAACACAAAATCAATTAACCCTGATTCAATTTGTTATAAACTCCAAAAACGCTCTATCTCACAACAATTGAAACTCTTAGACAGTTTGAGTTTTAATGATATTATTAGCAATTGTCAAAAGATTAACCCTATCCTTCTGAAGTATGAGCGTGTTGCTCGCGAACATCAGCAATTTAATTCTTTGGCCAAAATTTACGTCAATTTAAGTTTGTCCTACTACTACCTCGGCAAGTACGACGAAAACCTAAAATATGGGCTAAAAGCAGTGCGTCTATATGATAGTTTATGTAATAGGAATGAACTTGGAACTATGTACGGGGAACTTGGGTATCAGATGAAGTATCGCGATCTCAATAAATCAACGGAGCTGATGCGGCATGGAATAAGAATTCTTGAAAAAGTAGCAAACCTTGGTTCGCTGTCAAAAATTTATAATAACTACGGTGTTCTCAAGGAAATCGCTAACCAGCTAGACTCTGCAAATTACTTCTATTCAAAATCGCTTTCAATTAAAATGAACCTTAGGGATAGCGTTGGAATACCATATAGTCTCAATAATATTAGTATGGTTTATATATTAAAGCATCAATACGATTCGGCTTTATATTTTCTAAACAAATCAACTAAAATTAGACAAACCCAAAACGATGATGTTGGTTTATGTGAGAATTACAGCTATTACGGACAAATCTATTTAGCCCTAGGTGAACTTGATAAAGCAATTGAATATTTTCTGAGTGGACTGAAATTGGCAAGAAAACATCATTTCACTTCACTTACAAAAGATCTTTACAAAGATCTTTCAAATGTTTATGAAAGGAAGAAGGATTACGAAAGAGCCCTCAAGTATCATCAACTTTACAAACTATATGCCGATAGTTTGGTTAATCTAGAAACGAACAAAGCCATTGCCGATTTACAAGTAAAATTCGAAACATCTGAGAAGGAGAAAGCACTTATTGAGAAAACGACCCAGTTAAGACAACAAAATGTAATCAAGATCTCAATTATCATCAGTTCAATAATCTTTTTATTATCAATACTAATTTTTTACTGGAATAAGATATTGCTTATTCGTCGAAACGAAAAAATTAAAGTACAAAATGCGCTAATTGAAGGCGAGCAAGCAGAGCGTAATCGACTTGCTCTAGAATTACACGATAGCGTAGCCAATGACCTAAATGGGGTTATACTCTTGCTAAATGGCTCAAAAGAGCAAAACAACCTAGTAAATGATGCTGGTCTCAATCGGAGTCTCGAGAAGTTGAACGAAACCCATCAAAAAGTACGCAAATTATCGCATACATTAATGCCTCGAAGTTTAACCGAAAGGGGTTTAAAGTTCGCTATCAATGATTTGGCGAGCGATTTTGGCTCTGGCAATCTTCACATCGATTTACAACTTCTTGGAATTGATGAGCGATTGAAGTCATTTGTAGAGTTTAACGTATTTTGCATCATACAGGAGGCGTTAAATAATATTATCAAGCACTCAAACGCTTCTAACGTTCTTATTGAGTGCAATAGGGTTGAAGATTTGCTGTTTGTTAATATCGAGGATAATGGGGTGGGCTTTGATGTCAAACATATTTCGGAAAAAAGAGGAATTGGTATGGATAATATTACCAATAGAGTTAAGCTAATAAATGGAACTCTTGCAATAAATTCAATGGTTGGAAAAGGAACAATTATCGAGATACAAATTCCGCTTAAGTAATTCAATATGGATAAAAAGATAAAAGTTGCTATTGCTGACGACCATCCAATGGTAATTGAAGGACTTGTAACCTATTTAGGTTCAACCTCAAATATTGATATTGTAGCAACCGTAGGCAAGGTTAATGAGGTGCCCCAGATGATATCAAGTTTTTTACCCGATATTCTTTTAATGGATTACCATTTTACAGGCGAAGAGTTAACAGGTATGGATATGTGTGAAATGATAAAGAGACAGTTCCCAACTGTAGGGATAATAATTTTCTCTTCATTTACAGAAGTTTCGTTAATACAGAAGTTTATTGAAGTTGGGGCTTCGGGTTATTTGCTTAAAACAGCAGATAAAAATGAATTCATCGATGCAATTCAGAATGTTTACCTAGGAGTTGAATCTTTTGGTAAGGATGTACGTGACTTGCTATTGAAAGAACGTTTACAAAGTAATACAACTCAAAAAATTCGCTTTACTTCAACTGAAAAGGAGATTCTTAAGCTAATAATTCAGGGTTGTTCAACCGATGAGATATCTCAAAAACTTTTTCGAGAGAAATCAACTATTGATTCACACCGAAAAAACATTCTATCAAAACTCCAGCAAATGGATGTGGATTGTGGCAAAGTGTCAAAAAATATTTCGCACTACATCGCAAAATTTAATATTGCTAACAAACTCGATTCTCTCTAACAACCATAATCGCTTAATAGCCTCAATTTTGTTCTCAATCCCTATCCCTATTTATAGGGAGAAATAAATATTGTGTTTCATTACAAATGAGGTTTCATTGATTTTTTGTGCAGTGTAACTTTGATTTATAAAGTTAACTAAACCTATTTGCTATGGGAACAAACATCAACGAAAGACTCATTTTTCCTCCTCCCTTAAGTTCAATTGCGGAACATTTTGGTGAAGGTTTTAAGAAATCAGAACGATTTGTAATACTCACGCGTATCTTTTAGCAAATAGGTTAGCGTGCTACTAGCAGGGCAAACTTTAATGTTTGCCACTGCTAGTTTAAGACCTATTGCAAAATAATCAATTGCTTTTTACTTTATAATAAAGCGGTCATTAACAAATCTTAAATTAAAAATCATGATAACAATTACAGGTGGAATCATATCGAAGCAAAATGGTTCAACTGTTACGTATAAACTAAAATGTAACAGTTGTGCTTATGAAGATCAAATTGAAACTACAATCACACTTACAAAGGGTGTTACTGAAATTACCACTCAGAAATGCCCAAATTGTGGCAAAGTTCAGATCATTAAAATGAAAATTGCTGCAATTGAAAAAATTAATAGTATTTAAAAATCCAAAGTTTCATTGCTGATCTAAGAGCCCATCATTATTTGAATTTATAGAATGTGCTGACAGTGTTTTAATTTCAAAGTCTTCTCAAATTTGGGCTCAAATTATTAAAAAACACTATAGGATTTTTTATATTTATAGATTGATTATCAATATATAGTCATGAAAAAAATAAAAATCCTTTTATCCTTTATTATCCTTATATCGATAAAGGTTAATTCCCAAATCCCCAATTGGGCAAATGATAGCATTCGTAGAGTTCGTTTCGACGAAAAAATCTTCTTAACAGGTTTTGCTTCTGAAAAAAATATAAATAAGGAAGATCCTGCCGAGATGCTAAATAGGTTGGAAAGTTATGCTAAGGGACAGCTAATTGAGTACATACAGGTTAAAGTCAAGAGCGAAGCAACCCAAGAGATAACCGAAGTCGACGATAATCTGCAAAAAAAATTCAAAGCGATGTACTCCGCATCTTCTAACCTCAAACTATCAGGGTTAAAGGTTGAGAGGTCTTACGATACAAAAACCAAAATGGGCTATGCCATCGCGTATGCTAACAAGACAGAACTCTTTAATTATTACAAAGGGCTTATCGAGAGTGGTTTAGTCAAGGTAGCTCAAAAACTAGATGAGGCAAAAGGCGCTATTGCTAAGAACGATATTCAGCGCTCGCTAAAAGCATGCCTCGAATCAAGCAATTTGCTTGTAGATGTTGAACAGTCGCAAAAGGTACTTCTTGCAATTAAAGCCGGTTCAGCCACCGAAGCGGATGTTCAGAATTCTAGAACCGAAGTTCAAAAATCAGCAATTGAGGATATCGTTCGTAATGCACAGCGGAATAGTGGTAATACAGTTGATGATGCGAGCCTATTTTTAGCTCGTGGTCTCAAACTTCAAACAGGAATCCTTAGTAATTCCGTTCTTCTTTCAAACTTCACATATCAGGATACAAAAATGAGTAGCGAACTATCTCGCCGCTTAAGCCAATCGTTAGCGTCAAAGCTGGTAAGCGAAGGTGGCTATCGGATTTCTACTGATAATGCTCATGAATCATCAAATTATATATTAACTGGTACCTTCTGGAAAGATGATAAAGAGGTAAAGCTGATTGGCACATTAAAGGATAATTTTGGTAAAATCGTTGCGACTTCGGAGGCATTCATCCCACTAAGCTGGTTTCAGGCAAACAGTGTAAACTATATGCCTGAAAATTTCGAAGAGGCTTACACCAAAATGAGGGTATTCGGTAAAAATGAGATTATAAAAGGCGATTTAAATCTAGAAGTATTAACCAATAAAGGCGATGATAATTTACTATATACCGAAGGCGAGATGCTTAAATTTTATGTTAGAGTAAACAAGGAGTGCTATTTGAGATTTATATACAACTCGGCCGATGGGCAAAAAGTTTTACTTCTTGATAACTACTACATTGCCGAGAATATGGTAAATAAAATGGTTGAACTTCCTTTTGAGTTTGAATGCTCGGCTCCATTTGGTATAGAAACGCTATTGGCTAGCGCTCAGTCCATACAGTTTGCACCTCTTAGCATTACCCATACCGATGGTTTCGATTTTATCAACAATAACCTTGAAGAGATATTGATCAACACGCGTGCTTTCAAGAAGAAACAACCCAAAGATGCGCAAGGAGCCGAGAAACGGCTAGTATTTACAACAATGAAAAGGTAATTGTACAATTATCATTTTTTTGACGTAGTAAAAGATTTATATTGCTGCTCAAACAAAACCCTAACCCATGAAACAATTAATCTTTTTTATAGGATTTTTTTCCTCTTTATTGATATGCTTCGATGCATCATCATGCACCGTTATCGTTGCTGGTAAAAAGGCAACAGTTGATGGCTCGGTTCTAGTCTCCCATTCTGATGGTGGAGCTGATTGCAAGTTTAGAGTAATCCCTCGAAAGACCTTTCCAAAAGGATCAAAGGCACCTGTTTACTGGGGAATTCAGGATATCAGACCTTCAATGGATAGCCTAGGCAAAATTATTGGCTATATCCCTCAGGTTGAGCAAACATATTCATATATACATTCTTCGTTGCCACATATTAACGAGTATCAGCTCGCCATTGGTGAGAGCACCCTTAGCCAGCGCGAGGAGTTAAAGTTTAAATTTGTTGAGGGCGAGCAGATTATGACAGTTGAGCAGGCTATGCTTTTTGCCCTTCAGCGTTGCAAAACCGCTACCGAGGCTGTTAAATTCATTGGAAGTTTGATGGAGGAGTATGGTTTTCTTCCTTCATGCATCGACGAATCTGAGGCACTTGCCATTGCTGATGCAAATGAGGTATGGATTTTTGAGGTATTTGGCGTAGGTGCATGGAAAAAATCGAGCGGTAAGCCAGGTTGTCTTTGGGCTGCCATTCGTGTTCCCGATGATCATGTGGCCATGATACCAAACTGGAGTACTATCAAAGAGATTGATACTACCCGCAACGATTGCATGGCTTCGCCAAACTACAAGCAGTTTGCCATTGATAAAGGATGGTACGATCCAACCAGCGGAAACCCATTTATTTGGCAAAAGGTTTATGCGCCAACATTGCGCGAGTGGGCTACATCAAGGTTTTGGCTATTCTACTCAACCTACGATTCCGATAATAAAAAGTATCCTAACCGCTCCCTTAAATCCCCATTCGATGGAATGAATCCATACGTTCAGTACGTTGAGGAACTAGATATGTATCCATTCTCTGTAAAACCAGTTAAGCAAATGTCGCATCAGGACATATTTGCCTTTTTCCGTTCAACCTTTGAGGGAACAATTTACGACATGACCTCCGATCCCGATTGGTATATTCCAGGTCCCGATGGAAAAATGACCCTTAGCCCATTGGCCACTCCATTCCCAACACGCGATATGCAAAAACTTCTCGACTTAAATTGGAGAAGAAACGTTTCTCGCGGTGGATTTGGAATGGTTGCTCAGCTTCGCTCGTTTTTACCACCAAGTATTGGAGGTGTTTACTGGGTATACCTCGACAATCAGTTTGTGTCGCCATTTGTTCCAATCTATGCTGGGGTAACCAAGATTAATCCTCTTTATCAAACCTACGATCCTAAAAAGTATAGCGATAAATCAGCACGTTGGGCATACGACTTTGTTGATAATCTGATGTACCTTAAATGGCAGGATGCATGGAAGGATGTAAAGCCAGTTCGCGATTCGCTTGAGAATGCTACATTTACTGAAATGGCTGATTTAGAAAAAAGAGCGTTAGAGTTGTATAAAAAGAACCCCGAAAAGGCTAATCAGCTGCTAACAGAATATGTTTGGAAAAAGATGGATCAGAGCGTTGAAACTTACGTTGATTTGCGCAACCTGCTTTTGATGAAGTATACCAATAATAAGCAGGGAATAAATTTTTAAAGGAGTTTAAGTAATAGCCATGATTTTCATGGCTATTACTTTTCTTCAATATCTTCGATCCATTTTTTAGTTTCAATCAATGATGAATTGGATATCTATTACTTAACAAATGTTTCGTATTCAATCCAGTTTAATATAAAGATAAATATTTTGTCAATTCGCTTCTTTTAATAATTAATCGTAGCGACTATTTATTGTAATCTGCTAGCATTGCACAGTTAACCTTGGTAATCTCTTTGCAAATTTCGAAATTACAATTTGAAGTTAAATCGTTAGCAGTATGATAATATGGATCATCAGCATCAGTTGTAAAAAAAATGGCTTTAAAGTCATTTAGGTAGAATGCATAACTGTCGCTATATTTTTGATAATAGTTATCATTTATTGTTACCAAAGAAGTGTAAAGATTACAATACTCTTGAGCTTTAATTCTCGTGCCTTGTGAAGTATAATAGTCAAGGATGTTAACTCTCATACTACTAGTCCCTACAGGCCAATATGCTATCATATCGTTATTGAGCATAAATTTGATATCCTTTGCAGCGTCTTTTGATTTCTCTGCATAGTCGAAACTACCGTATAAACCAAATTCTTCTGCGGCAAAGGCAATAAACTCAATAGACGATTGTGGGATAAATCCTTGCTCTTTTAGAATCCTTGCAACTTCAAGAGTGGCTGCAATACCACTAGCGTTATCATTTGCTCCAGGGGCATTTGTGAATGCGCCGTTGTCACTTATTATACTATCGTAATGACCACCCATCAAATAAAAAGTGTTTGGATTAGCCGAGCCCTCAAGTGTTGCAATAACGTTATATTGCCAGGTATTGTAGGTAGTTCCCCATTTTGTTATTGAGATGTAGAACGAGTCAAGTTTTGCATTTGAGTAGCCATAACTTATAAAACGATCTCTAATTCTTTTTGCTACTTCCTTCCTATCATCATTTAAGGCAAATCTCGAACCCATATTTTCGAGCCACTGAACCTTTTTCTGAAGGCTATCAGCCCTAATCTCATCGACTAAATCCTTAATGTTTTGGTCAAATTCAACAACATCGGGTGCTTCAGGGTTATTATCGTCTTTTTTACAACTATTGATGGTAAAAGCTAATAGCGAAATGGCAATAATTAGTTTTAGATGCTTAAGTTTTAACATAGTTTTTTTATTAGTAAAGAAACTTATCGTATGGATACCTTGTTGTATGTATTTCCCTAACTAAAGTATAAATTTTTTGTCGGAATTCCTCTACATTAGTTTTGTGTTTAGCGGAAATAAAGATAGAAGGTGTATCGCTCTTTCCCATCCAAGTGTTTTTTAGCTCATCTAAACTGAAATTCTCCTTGCTTCTAGGAGAAAGGTCATCCTCTTCCTTTTCCACCCAATTATAGGCATCAATCTTGTTAAAAACAAGTAGAATTGGTTTATCGGCAGCGCCAATTTCTTGTAATGTTTTTACTACAACGTTCAGTTGCTCCTCAAAGACAGGATGCGATATGTCTACCACATGAAGCAGAAGGTCGGCTTCGCGAACCTCATCTAATGTTGATTTAAAAGATTCAACTAGTTGATGAGGAAGTTTGCGAATAAACCCCACAGTGTCTGATAGCAGGAAAGGTAAGTTTTCAAAAACTACTTTTCTAACTGTTGTATCAAGCGTTGCAAATAATTTATCCTCGGCAAAAACCTCTGATTTGCTGAGCATATTCATAATGGTCGATTTCCCAACATTGGTATAACCAACAAGAGCTACTCTAACTATATTGCCTCG
This sequence comes from uncultured Rikenellaceae bacterium, assembly GCA_964390565.1. Lineage (GTDB taxonomy): Bacteria > Bacteroidota > Bacteroidia > Bacteroidales > Tenuifilaceae > UBA8529. The sequence continues at coordinate 3,878 of CAYMII010000029.1, read as the reverse complement.
GTTCTGTCGTTGGGTTGACATCTGCCTATCAATCTTCTTTAGCTCATCTTTTAGTCTAGAAATTTTCTCGCGAATTACCCTGCGATCAGTTTCAATTTCAGTCTCACCAGGTCCCCTTAACCCAATACCGCCTCGTTGGCGTTCTAAGTGAGTCCACATTCTGGTAAGACGAGGCAGTAAGAATTGGTATTGTGCAAGTTCAACTTGAGTTTTTGCATATGCAGTTTTTGCTCGCTGAGCAAATACATCAAGTATAAGATTTGTTCGGTCTAATACTTTGTGTTCAAGTTCGTGCTCAAGGTTACGGAGTTGAGTAGGCGAAAGTTCATCATCAAATATGATTAGATCAATTTCATGTTCATCTGCGTACTCCTTTATTTCCTTAACCTTTCCTGACCCAATAAAAGTTTTGGAGTTGGGCATGTCAACCTTTTGCAAAAATCTTCTTTTTGTTACAGCACCCGCTGTTTCAGCAAGAAATTCTAATTCATCAAGATAATCCGTAACCTCTTCTTGGGTTTGCTTTTGCAGAATAACGCCAACAAGGATTGCCGTTTCGGCGCTACGGGTTGTTTCTATTGGATTCGACATTTAATGTATAATGAGTTGTGGGCTTTTTTCAAAATGAATGAGCTATATTACAAAAAAAACCCTGATTAAATATCAGGGTTTTTTTATAATCTTATGCTATGTTATTGAGTTAGCATGAAGGTAATTGGGAAAGTATACGATACGCGTACTGGTTTTCCTCTTTGTTTACCAGGGTTCCATTTTGGTGAAGATTCAATTACACGCATAGCTTCCTTGTCAAGAGAGGGGTCAACACCACGAATAACGCGAACGTTTGAGATACGACCGTCAGGCTCAATAACGAACTGAACAAATACTTTGCCCTGAATACCGTTTTCGGCAGCAATTTCAGGGTACTTCATATTTGAAGCAACATATTTACGGAATTCAGTGTTTGCATCGCCACCATTAAAGCCAGGCATTTCCTCAACTACGTAGAATACCTCTTCCTCTTTTACTTCTTGAACCTCTTCCTTAACCTCTTCAACTACCTCAACAACAGCTTCGTCAGATGTTGTTTCTTTAATATCATCTATAGTTGCAAGAGCTTGTTTATCATCAACCTTAACAGAGTCAACGATAATAGGGGCAACGTACTTAACCTGTACTTGTGCCTCTGCAGGGGGTGGAGGTGGAGGTGGAGGTGCAATCTCTTGGTTTGGTTGGTCTAGTTGCTCCATCTCAGCCGTTACGGCTTTTTCCTCTTTTTGATGTCTGCGCTCGGTAACAGATGCCATGACGTATGGGGTAATAATTGCGCTGCCTAGGATTAATGTACCCACAAGCATCGACCACAAAACAGTACGATTGTACTTTTTGCGAATTCTATACGCACCATACTCTTTGTTCCTGTTTTCGAAAACGATTTCGTCAAAGGAGGGAGCATTTATTTGATTTTTTTCCATAATGCTTTATCTATATGGGCTTTACTATTTAGGAGCAGATGTTGAACGTGCCATAGCCGTTTTCACCATCTCTTCCTCCACGTAATTAATATCAACTAGCGCATAGCGCACAATGCTGCAAATATCCATTTCGTCAATAATATCTACAATATTGGCGTAGCGAGAATCTTTATACGCTTTTATCAGAACAATTGGACCGGAATCATCAGCTTTTTTAAACCTCTTAATGTTAGCAAGCAATGAGTCGCGGGTCATCGTAGGGTTATTCTTGACGGTTTCTTCCTTAAAAGCGTTAACTTTTTTCGAAAGAAGTTTATTCCTTTCAAGTAAAATCTTACGAATACCTTCATCGCTATAGTTTGTTTCCTGCAAAGCTGGAGGATTTTTAGCATCTTTTACTCTACCAGGATACCAGAAAATTTTATTTTCTGGGCCAAGAATAATGTTTATTGTTCTTGATTCAGCAATCTTTGGAGGTTCTACTTTGTCGTTCTTTCTAATTTTCTCAGGAAGAACGATTTCCATTACCTTCGATTTGCTGAAAGCGGTAGTAAGCATGAAGAAAGTGATGAGCAGACACATTAAGTCTACCATCGGGGTCATGTCGATGTGGGTAGAATGGTGCTTTGCCCTTTTCTTTCCACCTTTCTGTTTTTCCTGTTGGATTATTTCTCCCATATCACTACTTCTCCTCTTCTATCGTTACTTTGGTTGCCTCAAGGTTCGTAATCAGGTTAAACCTGTTCACGTTCTTGTCCTGTAGAATATCTAGCACTTCCTTAACAATTGGATATGGTGCATCGTTGTCGCCCTTAATACAAGCTTGAATTGCAGGGTTAACAGTACGCGCAGCAAATATCCACCATGCTAGCTGGTTATCAGTAGAGTCGATAGGCATACCTTTTTCTTGTAGCTTCTCTCTCTCTTTTGCATCTTTCGTATTAAGAAATGCCTTCATGTTTTGAATTGGCATTCCAAACGAAGATGGGTAGGCTTCAAATTGTGCCTTTTCTTCAGCGGTAAAAGTAATATTGTACCTTTTACCCATTTCATCTAAAATCTTACCCTTGAAATGGAATGATGTATCTTTCCCATTATCGAAGTTAAAGAATACCCTGCTATCTTTTGAAATTAAAAGAGTCATGATATTCGCATCGGGGGCAGTTTTATCTGAAACCGAAAATGGCGTATCAACTGGCGCAGGCTCAGGTTGTCTCATAGTAGTGGTTAACATAAGGAATGTTAATACTACTGAAAAGAGGTCAACCATCGGCGTCATGTCGATATGTGGTGACTTAGTTGGTAATTTAATCTTTGGCATGTATCGTACTTTTTGTTTTTAAAGCCAAAAATTCAAATTAGTTTTTAAGTGATGCTGCGAAAGTCTGGGTCAAGCTAAATCCAGCCTCGTCAATTTTAAATGTATAACCATCCACTTTTGATGAGAAGTAGTTGTACATGATAATGGCGATAGTTGAACCTGTGATACCAAATGCAGTGTTGATAAGCGCCTCAGAAATACCAGTTGCAAGAGCAAGAGCATCTGGAGCACCAGATTGAGCAAGAGCGGCAAAAGCCTTAATCATACCAAGTACAGTACCGATAAGACCAATAAGCACTGAGATTGAAGCTAAAGTAGAGAAGATAATCATGTTTCTTCCTAGCATTGGTAGCTCAAGAGCAGTTGCCTCTTCAAGTGATTTTTGAACGGAAAGGATTTTTTGATCCTTCTCAAGCTCTTTATCGTTTTTAAGATCGTTGTAACGAATTAAACCAGCTTTCATAACGCTAGCTAAAGAACCTTGTTGTTTGTCACAAGCTGCAATAGCCTCATCAATTTTACCTTCGCTCATAAGGTTTTGAAGGTTACGAACGAATGTGTTCAATCTACCTTTACCTTTTGCTCTGCCAAGGGTAATAAATCTCTCGAAAGTGAAAATTAAAGCTACTAAAACGCAAGTCATAAGAAGAGGTACGATATAGCCTCCTTTGTAAATAATTGCTAAATAGTTACCTGGAAGTGGATGACCTGCTGGGTTACCACCTTCAAAGTTAACAGGACTTCCCATTATAAATAAGAATAGATAAAGGGAAATTCCGAATGCTATAAGAATAGCACTTGTTGCGAAAACTGACGCAAACACTTCTTTAAATGTACTTCCTTTTTTACTCATTGTCGTATTGTTTGGTTTGGTTTAGAATTATTTTTTGAACTGCAAATATATATATTAATTTATTTTTGCTTTAAAAGCAGTGCAGTATATTTTAATGTTTAATAATATACTGTACTGCAATATTTTATTGTTGCTCAAGGCTGATATTGTAAGTTCTTGCCTTGGTTATGGTTACTTCTTTAGTTTTATAGCCTTTTGCGCTGATAATTAAAGCCTCCGAACCAGAAGG
>CAYMII010000028.1:0-49298 GCA_964390565.1 uncultured Rikenellaceae bacterium | reverse complement strand
TTCGCGTAGAAACTTAAAAAGCCTACTGTTTGGCAGTAAGCTTTTTATTCTTCGTGATCCGGACAGGAGTCGAACCTGTGACCCACAGCTTAGAAGGCTGTTGCTCTATCCAACTGAGCTACCGGACCCCTTTTGTATATCTATCGGGGCGCAAAATTAGAAAAAAATCTTACTTTTCACCTATACATTTAACGAAAATTTATAAAATCTATCGCAAATGCCTTTCTTTTAATCTATTTACAATAGTAGAAAGGTTTATATCTCTCGATGACAGAAGAACCATTAAGTGATAAATCAAATCGGCCGATTCATCTATCAATCGGTCAAGTTCGCCGTTCTCTGCCTCTAAGGCAACTTCAACCGCTTCTTCACCAACCTTTTTGGCAATTCTTTTTGGCCCAGCAGCGAATAGTTTAGATGTATAACTTTCATCTTTACTAGCTCCTTTTCTCGATTCAATAAGGTTCGTAAGATAATTCAGAAATTCTAGTTCTGATTTATTCTCTTCGCCAAAGCATGTTTGTGCACCTGTGTGACAAACTACCCCATCGAGTAATACTTTGATCAGGAGCGTATCATTATCGCAATCGGTAATAATTTCTTTCACTTTTAGGTAGTTTCCAGAGGTTTCACCCTTTGTCCATAACTCATTTCTACTGCGACTAAAAAATGTTACAAGACCTGTAAGTTTAGTCTTTTCAAGCGATTCTTCGTTCATAAAACCGAGCATCAAGACCTTACTGGTAGTTGCATCTTGGATTATTGCAGGTATTAACCCGTTCATCTTATCGAAATTTAATTGTGTCATAATTTGTTTTGTGTTTATCAATGTTATAATCTAATGACTATTCCTTTATCGGATAAATACTGCTTAACCTCATTTATTGTTAGTTTTCCAAAGTGGAATACTCCTGCCGCTAAGGCGGCATCAGCCTTGCCATTTGTAAACACTTCAAGAAAGTGCTCTTTACAACCAGCTCCACCCGAAGCGATAACAGGAATACTCAATGATTCGGATATTCTAGCTGTTAGATCAATGGCAAACCCTTGCTGTGTTCCATCGGAAGAGTAGGAGGTAAGCAGTATTTCACCAGCACCAAGGTTTTCAGCCTCCTTGGCCCAACTAAATGGATTCCATATTGTCCCTTTTGTTCCAGAGTGGCTAACGACCTCCCAATCCAATCCATTGAATTTAGTATCTATTGCAACAACAACACACTGTGAACCAAATGCATTAGCAAGTTCGGTAATCAGGTTTGGATTGTTAATGGCGGCTGAGTTTATTGATACCTTGTCAGCACCGCACTTCAGCAACTCTTCAACTTGCTGCACGTTACTGATTCCACCCCCAACAGTAAAAGGTATTGATATTGCCTTTGCAACCTCTTTTACTACATTTTTGAAGGTTTTTCTTCCTTCAAGTGTTGCAGTAATATCGAGCAGCACAAGCTCATCGGCACCTTGCTTATAATACTCGTAGGCTAGGTCAACAGGTGAGCCAGCATCAACAAGATTATTGAAATTGATTCCTTTTACCGTCCTGCCATCTTTTACATCTAAGCAGGGAATTATTCTTTTAGATAGCATTTCGATATTTGTTATTATTCATTATAGATTAGTTCTTCATAAAGGGCCTTGCCTACAATTGCACCCTCCAAATTCAGTTCCTTAAGCAAATTGATATCTTTAATTGATGATACTCCGCCGCTTGCTCTTAGATTGATATTAGAAAATCTAATTAATATCTCTTTATACAATCCATAAGCTGGTCCTAGTAGCATTCCATCTTTTGAAATATCCGTTACTGTAAAATTTTTGAACCCCATTTTTGAAATAGATTCAATGGCCGAAAATATGTTTTGATTTGAGTTTTCTTTCCAGCCATGAGTTTTAATTTTTAGGTTTTCACAGTCTAATGCAGCTATTAATTTTTCAGTTCCAAACCTATTTATGAGTTCAAATCCAATCGTGGTGGACGAAAGAAGAATTGTTCCAAGGTTTACTTGCGAAGCCCCACTGTTAATAACTATGTTAATATCTTCGCAATTCCTCATCCCTCCTCCAAAATCAACTATTAGATTGGTATTCAGGCATATATCTTCAAGCACCTTTAGGTTCAAAGGTTTACCGAGTTTTGCTCCATCTAAATCGACTAAATGGAGGTTTTTATAGCCTAAATCTTCAAACTTTTTGGCTTGATCGAGGGGTGAAAGATCGTAGAAAGTTGTCTGATTAAAGTCGCCTTTTTTTAATCGAACACATCGACCTTCTATAATATCTATAGCTGGAATTATTAACATAGCTCAATAAAGTTTTTTAAAATTTGCATCCCTTTTTCTCCGCTTTTTTCAGGGTGAAATTGTACTCCCCAAAAGTTTTGTTTATTCACTGCAACACAGAAATCGACTTCGTAATTTGTTTTTGCTATGCTGAAATCCGAATTTGAAACATAGTAGCTATGGACAAAGTAAACCCACTCACTATTTGGAATTCCATTAAATAGTCTTGAGTCTCTATGGGTAATACAGTTCCAACCCATATGAGGTGTTTTTAGTTTGATGCTAAATCTATCAACCGTAAAATCAAATACTCCAATGCTTTCCGCTTGACCTTCTTGCGAGTATTTACCTAAAAGTTGCATGCCAAGACATATCCCCAGCAAAGGCTTTTTTGTTGATTTTATAAAGGTGTCCAAACCAAATAACTTCAGGTTCTCCATCGCCATTCGAGCATGACCAACTCCCGGAAAGATAATTTTATCAGCATCGTTCAATTCATTTGAATTGCTTGATATGAACGAGTTAACTCCAATATTATTTAGCGCATTTTTAACTGATGCGATGTTGCCTGCTCTGTAATCTATTATTCCAACTTTCATAATTACTTGATTTTAAAGTATCCCTTTGGTTGTTGGTAAATTGTTTCCATCTTTTATTACTGCCTGTTTTAGTGATTTGGCAAACGCTTTAAAGATTGCCTCAATCTTATGGTGCTCATTCTCTCCTTGGGCTTCAATATTGAGTGTTATTCCAGCCGAAAATGAAAGAGAATAGAAAAAGTGTTTAAATAGCTCCGTAGGAACATCACCAATTTTTTCTCTAGCAAAGGATGCATTCCAAACGAGATATGGTCTACCGCTTAGATCTAAGGTTACCATTGCTCGACTTTCGTCCATGGGTAAGCAAAATCCAAAGCGATTAATTCCACGCTTATCGCCAAGGGCAATTTTAATTGCCTCTCCAAGAGTGATAGCAATATCTTCAACTGTGTGGTGTTCATCGACCTCTAAGTCACCTTTACACATGATTTCAATATCAAAACCTGAGTGCTTAGTCAATTGATCGAGCATGTGATTCATGAAACCTAAGCCAGTATTGATTTTTGATAACCCAGAGCCATCAAGGTTGATGATTACATCAATTGATGTTTCGTTGGTTTTTCTTGATACAGAGGTTATTCGTTTTGGCCTTAGCTCATTGTAAATGACTTCCCAATTGGATGTTGCTAAATCGGCATCAGCATTACTTTCGGATGAAATATAGACTGATTTGCATCCGATATTTTTTGCGAATTGAATATCTGTTAACCTGTCGCCAATTACCCATGAGTTTGCTATATCCCAATTGCCATCGAGATATTTTTGAACAAGCCCCAATCGTGGTTTTCGATTCGGACTATCCTCATTTTCAAATGATTTGTCAATCAGGATATCATCAAATACAACTCCTTCGCCTGCAAGTGTTTTTATAAGGAGGTTTTGTGGACCCCAAAACGTTTCCTCAGGAAACGATGATGTTCCTAGTCCATCTTGGTTTGTAACCATCACCAATCGGTAGTTCGACTCTTTTACAAGTTTTGAGAACCAAGTTATTACCCCGGGTACAAATTCGAGTTTATCATATGAGTCTATCTGGTAATCAGCAGGTTCTTTAATAATCGTTCCATCCCTGTCTATAAAAAGTATTGATTGCATGTTTGGTGTTTTGTTAGTTGATATTTTCTCCGTGGAACTCTGTGCCGATTTCTCTGTGTGCCTCTGTGTTATTTTTTTACACAGAGTGGCACAGAGAACTCACAGAGAAGCACCGAGATTAAAATTTTTCCAAGTATTAATTAATTCCTCATTTTCATCTTTAGTTCCAATCGTAATTCGTAGACAACCCTTACATCCTAACTCCCTATCTCGGTTGCGAACAACTATTCCATTATTAATAAAGTATTTGTAAAGACTATTTGCATCTTGGGTTTTGACAAAAATGTAATTTGTACAAGATGGGTAAACCTTTATAACACTTGGTAAATGTGGAATAATGCTAAGGAGTCTGTCCCTTTCAGAAATTATCTCATCAATTCTTGCTTTTGCTTCATCTATCTTACAAAGTGCTTCCTCTGCAATCAAAAGAGAAGGGTAGCTTAGGTTATAAGGAAACTTAACTTTTGTTAGAATATCAATAATCTCTTTCGATGCCATAGCAATTCCAACTCTTGCACCAGCCAATCCCCATGCTTTCGATAAAGTTTGAAGTATAACAAGATTAGGATACTTTGGCAATTCGCTTAATAAACTATTGCTTGGACAAAAATCGATATACGCTTCATCAACAACCACAATACCTTTAAACGTTTCAATTATTTTGATAATTGACTCCTTATCCTGAACATTAGCCGTTGGATTATTGGGGCTACAGATAATCGCGATCTTCGTGTTTGGCTTGATATTATTGAGAAATAAGTCACAATCTAGTTTGAAATTATTATCCAATGGATACTCAACAACCTCTGCATCATTGATGTTTGCGCATACTTTGTACATGCCATAAGTAGGAGGGAAGATGGCAATTGAATCTTTACCCGGATTGCAAAAGCAACGAATTAGCAAATCGATTGCCTCATCACTACCATTACCAAAAAAGATGTTACTAGAGTTAATTCCCTTTATCGCCGACAATTTTTCTTTTAATCTTTTCTGAAGAGGATCGGGGTATCGATTTATTCCTTTTGGAAGATCTTTTAAAATATTCGGATTTTCATTCGCGTCAAGAAGAATTACATCATCACCTGAAAATTCATTTCGAGCCGATGAGTACGATTTGAGTTCTTTTATATTTTTCCGAAGCAGATTATTTATATTTAACATAATTAATTCATATTTAAGCTGATTTTACAATACATCATTATTGAATATTGGATAATCGCAGCTCAGCTGCTCGGGCATGTGCTTCTAATCCTTCAGCTCGTGCAAGCGTAACTATTGATTTTACTATGGTTTCAAGTCCTTGTTTGGACAGTTTTTGGAATGTAATAGTCTTCATAAAAGATTGCGTTGTAACACCACTCCAGTTTTTTGCTGAGCCTCCAGTTGGGAGAGTGTGGTTTGTTCCACTCGCATAATCTCCAGCCGACTCGGGTGAATATTCTCCTATAAAAACAGAACCCGCATTTTCAACTTTATCGATATACCTTTCAGCATCCTTTATTGAAAGGATTAAGTGCTCGGGAGCGTAGTAATTGCTAATGCTTAACGACTCATCTATGCTGGTTGCAAGAATGAATATGCTGTTTTTAAGACATTTACGAGCAATCTCTTTTCGAGGTAAGCTGTTGTTTTGAGTTTCAATCTCAACAAGTACTTGATCTATAATGGTTTCTGAAGTTGAGATGAGCACAGCTTGGCTATCAACGCCATGCTCAGCTTGTGAAAGCAAATCGGCTGCAACATAGACTGGGTTGGAGGTTTCATCAGCGATGACAAGAACCTCCGAAGGACCTGCAGGCATATCAATGGGCATTCCGTTTGATGACACCTGAACTTTGGCTTCGGTTACATACCTGTTTCCGGGACCAAAAATCTTATCAACCTTTGGGATTGATTCTGTACCATAAGCCATTGCAGCAATTGCCTGAGCACCGCCAATCCTGAATAATCTAACTCCTAATTGATTACAAACGTAAAGTATTTCGGGTGTTGGTTCGGGTGGAGTACAAGCTACAATTTCTTTACACCCAGCAACTTTTGCTGGTATTGCAAGCATCAAAAGAGTTGAGATAAGTGGAGCTGTGCCTCCGGGTATGTAAATGCCAACTCTTTCAAGTGGAAGATACTTTAACATGCATTGAATTCCAGGTAATGTTTCAATATCAACGTTGCAAGGGATTTGAGCCTTGTGAAAACTTTCGATGTTTGAAATAGCAATGGCTATTGACTCTTTCAAATCGTTGCTTAGTTGTAATGAAGCAACTTTCATTTCATCTTGTAAAACTTCGATTGATGAAATTTCCTTTTTATCGATTTGCCTTGTTATGTCGATCAAAGCGTTATCTCCATTGAGTTTAACTCTTGAAAGAATATTTCTCACAATATCCGAAACACAACTATCATCCTCGAATGGCCGTTTTAGGATTGACTCGTAATCGGTAGGTTTTATGTTTTTTAATATTTTCATCATAGCAAATTTTAGTCTTAAATCTGATGTCTAGTTTCTGATGTCTTTCATATAACCATCTTCTCAATTGGAACAACAAGTATTCCCTCGGCTCCAGCGCATTTTAGGTTATCAATTACTTCCCAAAAGTCGTTCTCGCTTATCACTGAATGTAATGAATACCAACTCTTTTCGACTAGCGGAACAATAGTAGGGCTCTTCATACCCGGAATCAGTTTTACAATTTCATCAAGTTTACTCTCTGGGGCATTTAGCAGTATATACTTGTTGCTCTTAGCCTTTTGAACAGCTTTTATTCTGAATATTAGCTTGTTAAGTAGTGCTCTTTTTGATTCACTAAGATTTGGGTAAGCAACAAGTACCGCTTCGCTTTTCATTATTACATCAACCTCTTTAAGGCCATTGCTTAGCAAAGTTCCGCCACTACTAACAATTTCAAATATTACATCTGCAAGTCCAATACCTGGAGCAATCTCAACAGAGCCACTGATACTGTGAACATCGGCTTGAATATTCTTTTCTTTAAGAAACTTTTCAAGAATAACAGGGTAGGAAGTGGCGATGCGTTTTCCCTCAAGGAATGTAAGTCCTGTATAGTTTACATCACGAGGCACAGCAATGGATAAACGACATTTTGAAAATCCAAGATTCATGGTTACATCAATCTTTTTGTCTTTTTCAAGAACCTCATTCATTCCGAGCATTCCGATATCGGCAACACCATCGGCAACGTATTGGGGAATATCATCGTCGCGAAGCATTAGTATTTCCAAAGGAAAGCCTTCGGCTAACGCTTTTAAGTGGTTACCTCCGTTGCTTACTTTTATTCCACATGATTTGAGTAGTTCGATAGAGCCTTCGCTTAATCGACCGCTTTTCTGAATTGCAAGAGTTAATTTTTCTGTTTCCATTTTGAGTTAGGATTAAATAAAAAAAGCGAAAGGGATCAGCCATTGGCAGATCCCTTTCGCGGGTAATTGATATAGTATCTTGAGTTTACTTCAGGCTACACCAATGCAGATCCACCATTCGCAGTATGTGAGAATGATGAAGATGATGCAATGTGTTGTTTGAAGTATACATTTTGTCGTTTTGTTCGGGGGCAAATGTAGAACAAATTTTGTTTAACAAGCAAATCTTTTTTCTTTTTTATTGGTTTTTTAAATCGATAAACCAAAAACCACTCTCGTTAACATCCTTACTATTAATTGGATATGACCTAAAAACTTTTTCACCCAAAGTGTAATTAATTGGTGTTTTAAAAATTGGTCCATCAACAACAAATGAGTGGAATTCGCCATTCTCTCCACAAGGATCAACCTCTTTAGGCAAATCGGCAATGAATTGTTTGTCAAAGGTCCTGCCTACAAATGATTCATCGAGATGCTTGCTACTTACACATGTAATTATGGTTTTAAAGCCAAGGTCGATAAACTCGTTGGCAATATCGATGGTGTTGCGTTTCCATAATGGGAAAATGGCTTTCATCCCTATCTTATCAAGCTGATTTTCGCGGTATTGCCTTAAATCCTCAAGAAAGATATCACCAAAAGCAGAGTAGTGAATTCCATCAATAATAAAGTTCATGAGCGTTTCGCGCATCATGCTATTATAATCATTGCAAGTTGCTTTTTCTGGCAAAAAACATTCAACTAGGGGCAATCCAATGCTTGCAGCTTGCTGTTGCAAAAGTTCTTGCCTAACTCCATGCATCGAAATCCTTTTATACTCCGCATTTAGTGTAGTTAGCAAGCATTTTACATTATAATCTTTGCCCTGCTTTAGTTTGTAAAGAGCAAGAGCGGAGTCTTTGCCTCCGCTCCAGTTAAAAATACATTCCATATTAACCTTTAACCGGTTTAAGAATTAAGAAACGGGATTGCGCAAACTCAAATAGCGTAAATAGGATTGCCGAATAGAAAAGATCTCCGAAAACTGTTCCTAAAAGGTATGGCAGTCCTGCGATATAGCATGCTAACAATCCCGTTCCTGTATTGGGATATAGATTTATTGGGTCAACAACCCAAACTCCAAAATTCGATACAAAAAAGAATATCATCGAGGCCGAAAGGCTTGAAAATATTACGTTTCTGGCATTTACTTTTTTAAGTAAGAATAATCCAAGGCAAACAATCAAGCCAAACGACCCATAAACACCAAACCACATTGAATGTAATAGTATGATTTCATTATAAATAATGTAGTTGATTGCAATATCGCTGATGAATAGGGAGCCTAAAGGAAGCAAAAAAGCCTGCCACCTTTTCGAAAAGTATGCTCCACCAAATAGCGCCATTGCTCCAATTGGTGTGAAATTGGGGAAATGGGGAATCAACCTAAGCATTGCCATGCTTAGTAAAGCAATTAATAAAACGGAATGTCTTAATGCTATTCTATTCATAACCTAATGCTAATTAGAATGTTACTCCGTTTGGTCCAATACCCACAGTATATTCTTTAATAAATTGTCCAGCAGAAGTAAACCTTCTTAGTTTACCGTTCTCTGTAAATGAAGGTGATTTCAAGCCGTAAATCTCATTATTTTCGGTATTGATGTTAAATCCATATAATACTTCATTTACAATTGGAGTGCTTGGTAGTGTTGTGGCTGAAATGCTTACAGCATAGATACCTGTAAATGTGTAACCTCCTCCGAAATATACTGTATTGCCATCGTTGCTGATGCTTAAACGAACTGGATGTTGATCTTGTGAAATTGTGAAACTCTTCAAAACCTCATAGGTAGAGGAAGATATTTTAATCAGTTTAGAAGGCGTGTGTGTATTTGGAGTTGAATAATAGTCAACGTAACCTGAGCATAGTACCCAAATATCATTATTACTATCAACCACGAATTGTTGTGGACAGTAGGATTTATTATCAAGTTTGATAGTCTGAACCACCTCTTTTGTGGTCGCATTAATAACTGTTATTGTTGAGTCATAAGAGTAAGCACCAGTGTTTGCAACCCAAATCTGGTTATTGAAACTAAGAACACCTTCTGGTCCTGCTCCAACAGATATTGTATTTGTAATTGATAAGGTTTTGGTATTTAATACTTTAACTTTACCTCCATCGCCCCACTGGGTAATGAATGCTTCATCGTTGTTAATTGCAATATATCGAGGGCTATCAAAACCTTCTACAGTTGAAATTTCTTCCATATCAATAGCGTTAGCAACTTCAACCTTGTTTGAACTGTTTAAAACAAAGTAGATTGTATCTTTTGCAACGCAAGCAGATTGCAATAAATCACCAAGAGGGCGACCATTTGTTTTGGTGAAAATATTATTTACAACTCTTCCGGAGGAAAAATCATAGAAACTTACCGATGCATTAGTGTTGTTCCATGCGCCTTCGTTTGTTATAAAAGCACCATTATCATACGTAAGAGAGAGTTTCTCATCATCTTTACACGAGGTTATTAATAAACTTGAAACAATTACTGAAGCGAGAAAAAAATTAAAGCGATTCATAACTATTAAATTAATTGGGTTAATGATTAGTGTTTATATCTACATTTAGCGCTATTGTGTAGTATCTTAGAGGCATTGCGTATGATTGTGTGACCTGATAGTTGGTATTCCAGATGTTATTAATGTTGAATACTATTTCAGATTTCGACCTGCCCATTTTAAACTTATAACCTGCGGATAAATCGCCAAGATTATAGTACGGAAGATTAGTTCCAGCAAGGTCTACATAACGTATATAGTTGAAGGTGTGAGAATATCTCAGCAGAAAGTTTTTAATTGCAAAGTTTATAGAACCATTGAATTTATGTTCTGGAGAGTATGGCATTACTTTTTCTCCAGAGTTTTTAGATAATACTCGTGCATGAGTATAGGTGTAAAATCCAATGATTTCAGAATATACAATACCTATTTTCTTAGCAAATGCTGAATTTATTTCAACTCCAAACGTTTTACCTGTATTGAAATTCTGTGGTTGCCATTTATTTAAGTTGTTTAACTGCCAGATAATCCAGTTATTGATATGAGTTCTAAAAAAAGTAACAGAGTTTTCAAACTTGTTAGATTGGCTTGAATATTTATGATTCAAACTTATTTCGCCTGTCCATCCCGATTCGGGTTTTAAATCAGGATTACCTTGTGCAAAAGGAGTAACTCCCCAGTACAAATCATTTAGCGATGGCAATCGATAATTTTTTGAGATATTCCCTTTTAAAACAATTTGCTTTGATACTTGATAGTCAGCACCCAGCGAGGCAACTAATGGTATTATCCCATTATCAACAAGTTCATCCCTGAAACTTACAACTGTAGTTAGTTTATCTGAAAAAAATGATGATTTGAAGGCTCCAAAAGCAGATAATCGATCCCTATTCGCTCTACTCTCAATGTATTTATTGCTATAGGCAAACTCTTTGGTGAAGTTAATTCCAGCCAAAAGTTCATTATTTCGGTTAACTCTTAATTTGCTTTCAACCTCGTTAACGATTGTATTTAGATGATTTACACCTCTTTTATCGATATCTACAAGCGGATTATTGTAATCAATTTTGTTATAGATATAGCCGTTTTTTAGGTTAATGGTGGTTTTGTCATTTGCAAACCTAAGGTTTGATGAGGTGTATAGCTGATCATCCTTTTGGAAGGACTCATTTGGTGTGGTGTTTGAAATTGGTGTTTGTAAGTTCTTATCGCTGTGCTGATACCAACCTGCAACATACCATGTAATATTCTTATTAATCTTTACGGCTAAGTCGCCTGTAACGCCTTGCTGAGTCGCTTCTGCATTCGAAATGCTATCCTTTGGACTTCCAATTTTTGTTGTATTTATAAAAGAGTAATCATTATCTGATTTATATAAATATGCCTTTATTGATGCTGCTACCCTGCTGTTACCTTGTTTTATGCTGATTAAGCCACTTTTAGTGCTAGCGCTACCAAGGCTTGTGGTAACAGAAACATTGTTCGGTTGCAGCAATATATTTCCGCTCGATAAGTGCATAACTCCTGCAACAGCACCGCTTCCAAATAAGGTGCCCGAGCCGCCATACTGCAATCTGACAGAATTAAACATGCTGACTGGAAAGTTCGAAAAATCGGTAGTTCCACTCATTGAACTTTGAATGTTCAATCCATTCCATATAACTGTAGTATGAGTAGAGCCTCCTCCACGAAGGCTTAAGGTGCTTAACCCAGAAACTCCGGTTGCCTTTACATTTGCCCCTGAGTTAGATAGTAATTGTGAGATTGATACTGCTTTGTGCAGTAAAAGTAGGGTAGAGTCGAATTTTTGAACCGTTGCTCCAATAGCAAAAGTTTCTAAACGGGTGCTATATATATCTATGCCTTTTATGGCATAAACACTGTCAGTAATGCTCTTTTGGGAGTATGATTTATCTACCAAAAGCAAAATAAATAGCCAAATCAATAATGACCTAAATGACATAGTTACAAATGATTAAATGTTTCAATCATTCGTACCAGTCGGATTGTTAGTGAAAATAGAACTTGAAAATTGAGATGTCCTATTCTTCGCCTTTCCACCCGAAAGCTACGATAAAAGCATACAATGGTAGGTCTTCTGGCTTGCTCAATCTTTTAAGCCTTCCCATCTGGCAGTTGCCGGACAGTGGCGAGGTTTTTAAAAGACTCTTAAAGAGCTTACAGCTGCGGGGACAGCTCCCGAATTGAACGGGATTCCCTTTTAATCCATCAGGCAAACGCCTGATAAGAACCATTTGTGATGACAAAGATATTTATAATCTCATACGCCAACATCAAAATTTGAAATCTTTTTTAAAGATGTTTCAACAGGTTGATGTTAATAACTTGATTATGAGATGATGATATTACTTCAATTATTGATATCGAACCATTACCTAGAGGTTCGAGACTTTCAATGCTTGATTGATTTTGGATAATTGCCAGCATAACCCGAAGGGTTACTCCATGGCTAACTATCAGTACATTATGGCTAAGGTGCTTTTCGATTATCTCGTTATAAAACTCATTAACTCGCTGAAATAATGCTATATCCAATTCAGCATCGGAAGGAATAACTAAATTTTTCCTGTTTTCAGGGAAGAGTTTTCCTTGAAACGATCCAAAGTATCGCTCCCTAATCCTTTTATCTTGATAAAGTGGTGAACTAGGGAAATATTTAACAACCTCATTTGCAGTATCTACAGCTCGTTTCAAGTCGCTAGAATAGATAATATCAATCTTTTCAGACTTTAAAGTCTCTGCAACTCTTTTTGCTTGCTCAATGCCATTATCCGATAGCGTTCCCTCCATTTGCCCTTGGCAAATTCCCTTTTGATTCTCGATTGTCTCGCCATGTCGAACTAGGAATAATTTCATAGATAGAAGTTACTTTCTTGCGTCTTGAACTTGTTTTAAAGTCCTTTCGGATACTGGAAACACAACTGGTTTACCTGAAACAGGATTTGTTTTTGTGATTACAACCGTCCCGTAAACATCCTCAATGTGCTGATAAGTAAGCACTTCATCGGGTGAGCCCTGTTTGTATATATTGCCTTCCTTAAGAAGAACAAGGTAATCGCAATATTCGCCAGCAAGGTTTAAATCATGGATAATCATTAGTACGGTTAACCCAAGTTGGGTATTTAACCTTTGAATTAGGTTCATTAACTGTATTTGGTGCGAAATATCGAGGTGGGAGGTAGGCTCGTCAAGTAATAGTATTTCAGGCTCTTGTGTTAGGGCTCGAGCAATGCTTACCAGCTGCTGTTCACCACCGCTAAGCTCATTCATGAACTTATTTCTTAGATGCTCGATATTGATGAGTTGCAAGTATTTTTCAGCAATGGCAATATCTTCCTTTGTATCGAATAGTTGAAATTTGCGATGATAGGGGATTCGACCCATTAACACATAATCTTCAACGCGAATATCAGCACTTTCAATATTTTGAGTAACAATGGCAAAGTTGCGAGCTCGCTCGCGAAAGCTCATGGTTGCAACATTTAACCCATTAAGAAGAATTCTCCCTTCTTCAACTTTCAATTCATTGGTTATACCTCTGAAAAGGGTTGTCTTTCCTGAACCATTTGGCCCAATAATACCTGTAAGACTCCCTTTGGAAACGCTAAAATTGATATCCTTAATGTGGAACTTTTTGGAGTAACCACATGAAAAACCTTGAATATCAAATATCTTCTCCATCGTAATGATTAATCTATTAGGGCTTTTCGGTTAATCCTATTTAGCACAACAATAAATACGCTTCCACCTATCATCCCTGTAATTACACCAATTGGTAGCTCGTTGGGAGCAATAATAGTGCGCGCAATGGTATCGCAAAGCACCAGAAACCCTCCACCAGCAATAAATGAGTTGATTAGCAAAACTCGATAATCTGAACCTGATATCAACCTAATT
The DNA here is from genome assembly GCA_964390565.1 of uncultured Rikenellaceae bacterium. GTDB lineage: Bacteria > Bacteroidota > Bacteroidia > Bacteroidales > Tenuifilaceae > UBA8529. The sequence goes on along the minus strand of CAYMII010000028.1, from coordinate 35,482 downwards.
AGATGAGGTATAATCAACCCAACAAAACCAATAACACCAGCCATAGAAACGCAAATGCCTGTTAGCAGTGAGGTGATTACAAAAAGGATTTTTATTGAAATGTCAGTATTTATACCAAGATAACGAGCTTTTTCTTCACCAAGTCTAAGCGCATTAAGCGGTTGAACAAACAGATAGGATAGAATTAAACTAGCAAAAGAAAAAACAACGGCTGTTGTAATTAGCTTGTTATTAGGCTCATCGAGCGAGCCCATAACCCAAAAAATGATGCTGTGGATATTTTCTCTTGATGTAGTAGATAGCAGTAACATCATTGCCGATGATGCAATAAAACTGACCATTACTCCCACAAGCAGCATGGTTTGGATTTTAACTTTTCCTCCACGTAAACTGAGAGCATAAACAAGAAAAATTGTTGCTAACGCTCCTGCAAAACCAGATATTGGAAGCACGAAGTTCCCAAGAATACTAGGTAATCCAAATACTATTGTCAAAGCCACTCCAATTGATGCACCTCCTGATATGCCCAGAGTATAAGGCTCAACCAAAGGATTGCGATAAATTCCCTGGAGTATAACCCCTGATAAGCTAAGCGAGCCTCCTACGGCTAATCCTAGTATAATGCGAGGTAATCGTATGGATTTTATGATTGTGTATTCTACACCATCACCATTACCAAATAGATATTTCGGTAAATCAGCAATTGAGATTTTAAGATCTCCGCTAACCAACGAGTATATAATGATAATGCCTGTTACCATTAAAAATAGTAGCGTAAGCAGTAACCATTTTAAATACTTCGATTGCATTAGTTATGGCTATAAATTAGTTTAATTAATTCATCTACAACATCAATAAAAGTAACCGGCGTAGGACTACAAGCCTTATCTGAATCGATAATGAATATTTTCTTGCTTTTTGCAGCGTTTAACTCCTTGCACGATAACCAACTGGCTTTTTCCTCATCGGCTAAAATACCCATGGTTACTATTATAATAACATCAGGGTTGCGCAACAAAACGCTTTCGCGGGTTATGGTCCCCCTTGTTAGGTCTGACGCCGCATTAATACCACCTGCAAAGGTGATAAAATCATCCATGAAGGTATTTGGCATAACAGTAAAAATGGGCTTAGTGCCTATTTCAAAGAAGATCTTAGGTTTCTGAACCTTTGGAATTAAGTTGATTAAGCTATCTAGCCTATGCTTTTGCTTACTGATTACTTGTTCTGCAATATCCTTTTTTCCAGTATATTCAGCAATCTGCCTAAAGTTTTGACAGATATCGCTATATGATTTGGTTGTAGGAAAAGCAACTACTTTAATCCCAACTTTCTTAAGGGTTTCAATAGTCTCTGGTTTTGTAATGGTTGTAGCAATAACAAGATCCGGCTTTAGCATGATTATCTTTTCCACATTAACCTCTACAGCCGTTGCAATAACCTCCTTTTTATCGCTAATGGCCATATCGCAATAGCTTGTACAACCAACAAGTTTATCCTTTGCACCAAGAAGATAAATGTCTTGTGTAATCACTCTCGATAGCGATACAATTCTATTAAATGGCTGTGCATTAGCCTGAATACAGGCTAAAAGTAATAAAGGATAAACAAGAAATCTTGTCTTCATGATCTTAGAATTGTAAAAGGGAAATAGTATATGAATAAATAAACTTTTTCCCGAGTTATAACTTCATTGGCAGGTCTTCTGGCTTGTTCCATCCTTTGAGGCCTTCCCAATCGGCAGATGCCGAAAAGTGGCGTTTGAGTTCAAAGGATTAAATAGAACTTACAGCTGCGGGTACAGCTCCGGATTTTCTACCTGTCGGTAGACAGGTACCGGATTCCCTATTAAGGATACTCCAAGAATGGAATATATCCACCAATCGTTACAAAGATAGATTAAAAAGAGAATGGAAACTTAATTTTTAGAAAATAATGCTATTCTACTGATTTTGTATTTGTTAGTAAATAACAAACTGAATATACTGATTTGTCCTCTTATCAGGTGAGATGCTGAATAGCCACGATGAAACATCTTCGAAGTTAGTTGTTTGGTCCTCGCCACTAATTTTAACATAAGGGACAGGTTCTTTTGTGAATACAAAAATCAATTTGTTCTGTTCTGGCTCTGGAGTTGTGCGTTCAAGAGGATATTCAATATTTTTGTTTAATGGGAAGGTATAGGTTTTCTCAGCCTCAAGCATCTGCTGTTTTTCGTATGCATTTGGGTATGTTAACGATGCATTTTTGCTATAAATATTGAAAATGTATAGATAGCAATTCTGCGATGGGGTAATTTTATAGGTGAGTTTCTGTCCCGTTTGATATCCTTTCTTAATACCATCAATAAAAGCAGAAAAAGCAGGGTCTGGGCTATTTTTATAAAGAATTACGTTAGCGTCAATAGACGCTAGAATTTTAAAGTTGCTATACTCATCCATTCCTTTCACATAGGTGACAGAATAATCTTTTATAGCACCTCTAATTTCGGCCTGCTTATCGGACATGAATACTTCCTCATACTTGGAACCTGCCTCACTCTTAAAAAGCATGTCATAAGACTTAATGCTTTCGGAAACGCCAGCCATTTTAAGCGCATTTACTTTTGCCTCAGCTAAAGCTTTAGATTTCGCCTCTTCCTCGCTAACACCGCCTGTAATTAGGTATTCACCCTTAGCGCCTTTTATACGCCTAACCTCTTGTGCTTCAATTTGTAACGATATTAAAGCAATTAGTGCTAAAATTGTAAATGCTCTCATGGCTTATTTTTTTTAAAGAGAAGTAAAGATAAAGAATCAACATCTAATTGTATGCCAAACCCAGCAGAAAAATGAAATCTCTGCTGGGTTTAAATAGTAAAAATGAGGTTACTCTTTCAAATCTCTATCAACATCTTTATCGCCACGACCTGATAGATTTATAATTGCAAGCATCTCTTTGTTTTTCAATATCTTGGATGCTAAGGCAACAGCATGCGAAGACTCAATGGCAGGAGTGATGCCCTCTAACTTCGAAAGTAGCTTAAAGCCATTTATGGCTTCGTCATCAGTTACTGGGAAATAGGTTGCTCTTTTGGTATCCTTTAAGTTTGCATGTTGTGGACTTATTCCCGGATAATCCAATCCAGCAGCTATTGAATGCGACTCAACCGGATTACCATCCTTATCGACTAAGCAGTAGGAGTATGTTCCCTGAAATACGGAGGGTTTGCCAAACGAAAGGGTTGCTGCCGTGTTACTCTCAGTAGCTTGTCCTCCACCTTCGGCACCATAAATTGCTACTTCTGAATCTTTTAGGAACCCAGAGAATAGACCAATTGCATTTGAACCGCCACCGATACAGGCAAATATTGCCTGCGGCAATCGGCCTTCTGTATTAAGTATCTGCTGACGTGCCTCTTGACCGATTACACTTTGGAAATAGCCAACCATCTTTGGGTAGGGGTGAGGACCTACCTGTGAACCAAGCAGATAGAATGAATCTGGATGTTCGATATAATAGCCAAGTGCCGAATCAACTGCATCTTTTAAAGTTGCTGTACCCATTTCGGTTGGGATTAGCTCAGCACCAAGCAATTTAATCCTGCTTACATTTAAGGATTGACGCTTTATATCCTTTGCACCCATAAATATTTTGCAAGGAATGCCCATCAATGCTGCTGCAGTTGCAGTTGCAACTCCATGCTGACCTGCGCCAGTTTCAGCGATAATCTCCTTTGCGCCCATGCGCTTAGCTACAAGAATTTGCCCAATGGTATTGTTGATTTTGTGTGAGCCTGTGTGGTTTAAATCTTCGCGTTTTAGATAGATTGTTGAACCAACGTGTTCTGATAACCTTCGCGCATAGTATAAAGGTGAAGGGCGACCAACATATTGCTTAAGAAAATGTATAAACTCCTTGTTAAATGAAGGATCTTTAACCAATTCATCGAATTTGTTCGATAATCGCTCCAAAGGTTTTGCTAAAACTTCGGGAACATAGGCTCCGCCATAATTGCCATACATTCCATTGTAATTAAGCATTTCTGAAAGTGGTGATACAGCTATATCTTGCTTTAAAATTGTTGTTTCCATTTTTTTATTTTTTAAAGATTAAACACGGAGACACAGAGGGCAAGGAGTTTTACTCTATGCATCGAAAATCTCTATGTATAATGTGGTTTTGTTTGTTAATATTGATTTAAGGAGTGATCACGAATAATCACAAACACCCAAGTAGGGTGCAAAGAAGTGTTATGCGGGGAAGCCCCGCCATAGCCATACCCAAACAAAAGAATTAAAACTTATAACACTTATCATTGTAGTTGTATTAACAAAAACAAAGGCCGCAGGGGGTTACCTGCGGCCTTTATGCTTTATTTTTGATTATAGCAAATAGGTTAACGCCCCCAAGTTTGGAAGATTAAAATGTGCCACCACCAAAAATTATTTTGTCTTGTCATGTAAGTCATTTGTTAACCCTACAAATATATTATTTTTCTAATTCAAACTCAAATGGCAGTAATCTTTTTGCTACTATTTCGGTTGGCGTGACTTTTACCTGTAGCGGAAAAATCTCAACACCCTTACTAAATGCATGTTTTAAAGTCTTTGCATACGTTGGATCAATCATTATTGCAGGACCAAAGATATCAACATCCTCGCGCTGTATTATGTAAAGCATAACAGCTCTTATACCTTGTTCCTTAACTTTGATAAGCGTTTCGAGATGCTTTGCGCCTCGAGTTGTAACTGAATCGGGAAAAAGAGCATATCTACCTTCCTTAAGCGTTACATTCTTAACCTCTACAAAACATTGTTCTCCTTCTTTTTCAGCAAAAATATCAAATCGACTATCACCAAACTTTACCTCTGGTTTTATGCTTGTATAACCCGATAAATCTGGGATTACATTGTTTTTAAGTAACTCAACTGCGAATTTATTGGGATTCATAGTGTTGATTCCAACCCAGTTACCATTAATCATAATCATTTCCCAAGTAAATTTGGTTTTACGATTAGGATTGTGGTTTTGCGATAAGTAAACCTCTGCACCTTCCTCAATGCAACTTTTCATTGAGCCAGAATTGGTGCAATGAGCCGTTATAACATCACCACTTTCGAGCCTAATATCAGCAAGAAATCGTTTATATCTCTTAATTAACGTACCATGGACAAGGGGCTGAGTAAACTTCATCTGCTCTTTTTTATATTGGTTAAAAGGTATTCAAGCCCATTCAACTTTATTTCATAAAGAGTTGAGAGCAGCATCCCCAATTTCCCTTCAGGAAAACCTTTGCCATGCATCCAAACCAAGTAGTATTCAGGTATATCGCAAAGCGTATAGCCTTTATACTTGCCATATGGCATTTTCATGGTAACCAAATCTATAAGAAGATTGGGGTTTCCAATTGGTAAATCAACATCTTGCATTTACTGATAGATTAACTAAAAGAGCCGCTAAGGTAATCTTTTGTTAACTGTTTTTTTGGGTGATTGAAAATCTGCTCGGTTGGTCCAAACTCAACGAGTTTACCCATGTACATGAATGCGGTATAATCAGCAATCCTTCTGGCTTGGCTAAGCGTATGGGTTACCAATATAATGGTGTAGTGCTCTTTAAGTTTTACAAATAGCTCTTCAATCTTTTTAGTCGATATTGGATCAAGAGCTGATGTAGCTTCGTCGCCAAGAATAATCTCTGGTTCAACGGCTAGTCCTCTAGCAAGGCAAAGCCTTTGCTGCTGACCAATCGATAGATGCCCTGGTGATGATTTTAACCTATCCTTAACTTCATCCCATAATCCAATTTCTGTAAGGTAGTGTTTTGCTGTTGCATAAAGTTTTCGACGATTCCAAGCACCATGTATCCTAGGTCCATAGGTGATATTATCAATAATCGACATGGGCAGTGGGCAAGGGCGTTGTGCTAAAAGCCCCATCTTTTTACGAATACTAATAACTTGGGCGTTTTCGCCGTAAATATCCTCATCATCAACGAATATCTTTCCTGTAATCTTAAATTTTGGCGTATCGTCGTGCATACGATTGAACGAGCGCAGAAGTGTGGTTTTACCGCATCCCGAAGGGCCAATAATACAAGTAATCTTTTTTTGAGGAATACTAAGTGTTACATCATTAATAATATGATTATCACCAATATAAAGATTCAAACCTTCAACTCTGATGTGCGGATTTAGTAAATCGTTCTGATTCATAATGCTTTCTGATAAAATATCTGTTTGAACCAAGTTTTCTGTCACCATTACTTCACCTTGTTTTTTGATAATTTTCTTGAAAAATATCTAGCCGAAAGGCTTAGTATCAATATGATAATTGTAAGAATCAGTGCCGATGCATACGCACGATTCTGAACCTCTTCGATAGGGCTTCCTAGCTGAAAGAATATTGCCAAAGGCAAAGTAGCAGTTGGATGGCTTAACGAAGTAGGAATATTATCTGTATAGCCTGCTGTGAACAGCACTGTTGCAGCATCGCCAATTCCGCGACCTATAGCCAAAAGGACAGCTGTAGTAATACCGGGCATTAATTGACGAAGCACTATTTTCACCATTTCATACCTTGTAGCACCTAGTGATAATGGGGCTTCAATAAGTTCTCTGGGAACGAATCGTGCTACCTCATCTAGAGAACGCATGATGATTGGTGTGATTAACATCCCAACAACAACAATACCTCCAAACAGCGATGCTTTTAATCCAAAATAAATCATCACAGCAAAACCGAATGCACCATAAACGATTGAAGGTATTCCAAAAAGAATATCAAACGAAAATCTTACTGTTTTAGCAAAAAATGAATTCTTTGGAATATAAAAATTGATATACATCGTAACGGGGATGCTGAAAAGCAAACTAATTATAACAGCACCAATTACTAGATAAAATGAACCGAGAATAGCATTGAAAACGCCTCCCTCTTTACCTAAGTAAAAGCCACCTCCAGGTAGTTTACTAATCATATCCCAGTTTAATGAGCCAATACCTCTCGAAACTATTGTAAATAGGATATATCCAACAACAAAAATTATAATGAATGCTGATATCAGCATTAAGGCCTTAAAAATCTTTTCCTCTGCTAGTCTAATCTTCATAGGTGATATCTCCTTTCAATTCGATTAAGGATTAATCGAGAACTTGCGTTGAAAATCACAATAATGATGAATAGAAGAAATGCTGCTAACATTAACGCTGATTCGTAACTAGGTATAGAAAGCATTTCACCATAGTTATTTGCAATTAATGCAGGTAGCGGATAACAAGCATCAAATATTGATGATGGTACAATAGGAATGTTACCGCAAACCATCAGAACCGCTATGGTTTCGCCAAATGCTCTGGATATTGCAAGTGCAATTGCAGCAACTATACCCGGCATCGATTTACGAAGAACAATCTGTTTTACCGTTTGCCACTTTGTTGCCCCAAGCGAAAGCGATGCTTCGCGCATCTCTTTAGGAATGGATGTAAATACCTCACAGAAGATGCTTATTAATAAAGGAGTTATCATTACTGATAATACAATTCCCCCAGCAAGTACGCTATATCCCGATGAATACTCAACAAAATTAGGTGCTACCGTTTCAGATATAAATGGTACAATGGTTAAAGTTCCCCAAACACCATAAATAACGGGTGGAATGCCCGATAGCAAGTCGGTAATAGGAGCGAAGAAGTTTCTTACTTTCTCCGAAGCATACTCTGTAAGATAAATGCTAGTTAGAAGAGAAAAGGGGAGAGCAATGATAATTGCAATAAAGGTTACATGAACTGTGCTTATAATATAAGGTAAAAACCCAAATTCGCCTTTGAATGGCTTCCAATTTGATGAACCAAGTAGTTTAAGGGTTTCCTTCTCCTCCAAAATTGGCAACGACATGTAGAATAGGCCAATTCCTATTAAAAGGAGAAAGCCTAGTGTTAAAATGGTAATGCCCAGCATAGATAGCCGGGCTGTTTTATCTTTGAAAAGCCGAAATCGAATCATTTTTATTTGAGTTTATTCAATTCGTTAGCTAGTGTTTCTTTAGGTAAAGTTATATAGCCTGCTTCATTAACAAATTTTTGTCCATCGGTAAGTATCCATTTAATAAACTCAGTCACAGCTTTGTTTTTTGGTTTACCTTTTGATACAAAGTAGAGTTCGCGAGCAGGAGGAGTTGGGTACTTATTCGTTGCAATGGCATTCATTAAATCATTTAACGACTCATAAAAACTTTCATCGGAGTCAATTTTTCCATTGTTATTTAAGTCGATAGGTAAAACCCGAATGCCTGTAATTTGTTTCTTTGTTTTAGCATCATATGCATAGCCAATATTGTTAAAGCCAATTCCTAACGCATCTCTTTTAACTGCCTGAGCAAGTCCTGGATCGCCAAAAACGCCAATTCCATTCAAATCCTCTTGCTTTTTACCAAGATATTTAGCCCACATCTCGGCAGCTCCACAAGCATCAGAACGTGAATAAATATGAAGTGGTAATGTACTCTTTAATCCAAATGCTTGTGCCCATGTTTTAAGTTTTCCGGTAATCCATATATCGTTAGCAACGCTCTTTTTAATACCAATTATCAAAACGCTATTTAATAAAGGGTTGCTATTACTAATGATAGGAACAACAGCATCTTTTGTAACAGAAATTGTAAATGCTCCCTTTGATAACTCTTCTGGATAAATCTCGCGTGAAACCATTCCAATATCAACCATTTCACTTAATGCGTCGGAAATGCCTTTGCCTGCGCCTCCGGCAGAAATATCAATTCTGACATCTGGGTGAAGTTTACGAAATTCATCGGCCCATTTTACAGTCATTGGGTATAGCGCAAATGCTCCAGAAATGCTGATTTCGCCTTCTAAATTCTTTTGTGCAATTGTTTTATTATTGAAATAAAGTAGTGTTAAAATGCACAAAGCAATAACTATCAATTTTCTATTCACGTAGCTACAATTAAACATTTTTACAAATATATACATAATGTCCATCGATTAAGTGTACATTTGCGGAAAGATTGTTAAAAAATTATTAACTATTTCTGCTAAGAGGTCACAATGCTAACATTATCCAAGAAAACTAGATATGCAATAATCGCTTTAGTTAAACTATCTAAGGAGTATGGCAATGGTCCTGTATTGATTAGCGAAATTGCTGAAAGCGAACAAATTCCGCAGCGTTTCCTCGAAAATATTTTGCTCGAGCTTAAAAAGATGGGGATCTTAGGGAGCAAGTTAGGCAAAACAGGTGGCTATTTTCTAATTCGTAAGCCAAATGAGGTTGCCCTCGATGAAATAGTTCGTCATTTCGAGGGATCGATAGCAATGCTTTACTGTATTTCTGAAAAATCTTATCAGCCCTGTGAGTTCTGCAAAAGGGAAGAAGATTGTAAAATTCGAAATGTATTTAAAGAGATAAGAGATAATACTTTAAATGTATTACATAAAACCACTTTAGAACAATTGTTTTAGTTCTCTTTTTTGCTTTTCCCAATAAACACAGGGCAAGACTCGGGTTTAACAAACCTTTTACATCTTGGTTTACATGAGATACAAAGGTCTATCTTTTCATTCTTCTTTGCTTTGTTTGCCCACTCATAATCGCAAACCATATCACGACCAATAGCTACAAAATCGGCGTGTCCATTCTCTAAAAGCCATGATGCCCTTTCAGGAGTATGAATTTCGTTAACAACTATTACTGGCGTTTTAATGTGTTTATTGACCTGTACACCATTATATACAATCCCATTATATGCAAAATCGGCTGGGACTTCAGGGATTATCCCTTTTTCGCCACCATGCGAAACGTGGAGTAGGTCAATGTTTTCATTATCAAGAATCTTAGCAACCTCAATGCCGTCGGCAAGGGTAGGAGAGTTGCCGCTCATTCTATAACCAATAATGAAATATGGATTTGTTGCTTTTTTAATTCCTCTAATTATATCAATGGCAAATTTTAAGTTACGCTCTGGCGAACCACCATACTCATCGGTACGAAGGTTAACAACAGAGTTGGCAAATTGACTTAACAAGTAACCATGTGCACCATGAAGTTCAATGCCATCGAAACCAGCCTTTTCGGCTCTTACAGCAGCAGCAATAAAGGTTTCTCTTAGCTGATTGATTTCATCGATAGTTAAAGCATGTGATTTTTCAATATCGGCGTGAGCCGAAGGTCCAACAACTCTTTCGGATAATCCTTTTCGGGTTGCCAATCCGGCATGATGAATTTGAAGTAGAATAACTGCTCCATGCTTATGACAAGCCTCGGTAACAGCAGTGAATTGTTCTATATGATCATCACTCCAAATCCCTGGCTGATATGAGAAAATCCTTCCATCCTTTTCAATACAAGTAGCTTCTACAATGATAAGTCCAGCGCCTCCTTTTGCAATTGCTTCATATTGATCAACATTCTTTTTTGATATTTTACCATTATCATCGCTCCAACCAAAATTTACTAATGGAGGGAAAACTATCCTATTTTTTATTTCGTGCGACTTGATCTTAAATGATGAGAAAAGAGTTGTCATATCGATAGATGCTAGGTTATATAATTAATAAAGCTTTGCAAACTTAGAAATATATTTGAAACTCTGCAATTCCCAAAGTTCACTATTACGAATGAATCTCATACACACATGAGCCACAAAGGCTCAAAGACACGAAGTGTCACTAAGGTTTTTAGAGCCTTAGTGTCCCTTCCCGCCGGCAGGCAGGTTTGTGGCAAAATATTAAAAAATGAGGGATTTAAATATCTTTCAAAGCTTTATAACGTCGTCCCCACCATTTGTATTTTGTTAAAGAGGTGTAAACAACAATTCGCTCGAACCACCTGAAACGCATCAAATAATGGATAATCCGATACCAGATCCCAAAGAAACCAAGGAATATGAGCGACTCGATAATAAATTTAAAAAACTCATTTTCGATGGGAGGTGTCCATGCAGTTACATATTTATAGAAGAGACCAACTAAAACAAGGTAATTTATCAAACTAAATGCAACGATTGAACCATGTGCTGTTTCAATGGCTTTTTTAGGACAATGGCTCATGCATTTCATGCAACTTTCGCATCGATACGACCAGAATGGTCGGTTATCGACCTTTACGATTGCTTTAACTGGGCAGCCTTTTATACAGATATCGCAATTATTACAATCGGTTGATGCATAGTATGTTTTTGCAATAATAAAGCGACCAATCAGATAGTAAAGCACTGAAATGGGCGATATTAAAACATCTTGAATAATCTCTCGTAGGGCTTTAAAATGGTTTTTTCCCGAAAGAATTCTTTCGGCAGCGCTTTCAACTCGCTCTTTAACCCGTTGATGAAGGTATTTAATAGTTCTATCATTTAGCCCTGGATGAACCGATATCCAGTTCGATGGCAAATCGAAAGGAACCATGCCAACCATCGAATAACCTTTGATTTTCAGTATTAGTGATGAAAAGAGAAATGCAGCACCTGTTAATCCAGGGGTTACCCATTTGCCAATTAGCATCCCTGCGCGAGTATTTAGCAGCAGCACCTTGTTTTTCCCTTTTGGGAAATGGGTTATGAAATGAACCATCACAGGTGGGTAGTTGAACCCATGAATAGGTGATGCAAAAACTACCAAAGCATCAGCTGGAGGAGGGGCGATGTGTAATCGATCAACCTCAGCAATATTAACTAATTCGCATGGGATATTTTGTTTTGCTGCAACTTCTGCAAACCACTTGGCAACATTTTTTGAGTTGCCAGTACCTGAAAAGTAGTAGATGATTATTTGGTTGTACCCGTTCATATTTAATCTATTGACTTTTGAATGTAGATAAAGAAAAGGTAAAGTTCTGCTTTGTAGCTTTTTTGGCTACACTTTATGACTTTGCGCCTTATTGGCAAATCTATTTCAGCCACAAACCTGCCTGCCGGCAGGCAGGGACACTAAAACACTAAGGAAGCACAAAGTTATAAAAGCAAAAATAAGATACATCCAATAAAAACTCTATTTCAATTCAAACCTACAAACTATAGCATATTCGATATGAATTTTCTCGAAATCGATATCTGGTTGTTGGTTTAATGCATTTTGTGCACTTGAGACACCTCTAAGCATAACTCTATTTGAGTTCATGGAGTTAAAAAATTTATTTTCAATCTCCTGAATGTAAATTGCCCGCCCTATACCTTGTCCAATAGCACTTGTTAAGGCTTCAGCCTTCTCTTTAGCTGCTTTAATAGCGTTAATTTTCACTTCACGACGAAACTGTTCAATTTTACTATGATCTAGTTTTTCAATATCAACATTTGATAATCCGATCTTCTCAAGTTCAATGAATACCTGACTTGTAGTTTTGCCATCGTGCACAATAATCTGATAATCCTTACTTAAGATGATCTCTTTTTTAGAAAGTAGATAATTCTTGAAGTTGCTTGACATATCCTTAACCAATAAATCCTTTTTTGTGTCAACTCCAATATCTTTAAGTTTTTGGATCATTAGTTTTTCCAATTCGGCAACAGTTACCTTATTCTTTGTATCCTTCTCACTAAGGAGAACTTTAATGTATATCAAATCTGGAGTAATTTCCATTTCGGCTTTGCCGGTTACTTCAATGTAATTTTGATCAATAAAGTTCTTTTCACCGGTTTGGCTATAAACAAGACTTGAGGCTAATACCAAGATAGATAGAAAGATTGATTTCATAATTCTATGATTATAATGAATGATTAATAATACTATTTAACGAATTTCTCAACCTCCTTAGCATATTTCACAGCCAAAAACTCCGTGATACTGTAATCAGCAATGCCATTAATATAAAAGGGGTCTTGATGTATAAATTTCCATACCTCATCAGCATTTGGAAAGGTACAAACTATTATTCCTCCAGTTCGAGGGTTTTGTGGACCCGAACAAATCAAATTTTCTGTGGCATAGAATTTATCGAGGAAAGCACGATGTGCAACTAAATGGTTATCAATTTCCTCAATGGGTTTGATGTAGGTTACTTTGATGATATACATTGTTTCTAGTGTTTAGTTTTTAGTGTATAGTAAAACTATTATTCAAACGAAATCTGTTTACGGCGTTGCTTGCGCTCGGAGTTCACCTTTTTAGTATCCAACCGCTTTTCTTTAGATGCTTTTGATGGTTTGGTTGGTTTACGCTTTTTAACAGGCTTTAATGCTTTACTTAATAAACTGTAAAACTTTTCAATAGCCTTCTCTTTATTGGCTAACTGCGAACGTTCCGATTGTGAAACTATAACCAATTCGCCATCATTGTTAATTCTGGTGGCAAGTTTAGAAATGATAATCTCCTTTTCTTCTGATTTAAGAATGGACGACTCGCCAACATTAAAGCGCAACTCTATTTTGGAACTAACCTTATTTACATTCTGTCCACCCGGTCCACCGCTGCGAGATGCACTAAATTTAAACTCTTTCGAAAAATCCCTATTTATAATACTATCAAGCATCTTTAATTAACTGTTTCGAACTTGAATAACCTTTGCAGCAATGCTAATGGCTATTTCAGCAGGTGTTTGGCTTTTAATAGATAATCCAATAGGAGAGTCAACTCTGGCAAAATCATCATTGGTAAAACCTAATTCTCGAAGGTTGTCGTAGATACTCTGTACCTTGTGTTTACTACCAATCATGCCAAGATATTTTAATTTCTTAGGTAAAAGTTGTTTAAGAATAATTTGATCAAATTTATGCCCAAAACTCATAATGGCCACGTAGCTATTCTCACCTTCGGTGACTATATCACCAATGTTATTATAATCGATAATCTGCTTGTTATTAGTAAATTGGTTGCTATTATAGGTCGACAAATCGGTACGGTTATCGTAAACAACCACTCTGAAATCGAGCATCCGAAGTATTTGGCTTAGCGGAACGCTAATATGGCCAGCACCAAAAATGTAGAATGTGTCCTTTAACCCAATTGGTTCGCTGTAACCCCAATTTTCAGCATCAATAATTGAGGTGAGGGGCGAATTATCTGAATTACCTATTATAAATGTTAGTCCAACTTTATTAAGGCAAAGCGTGCCGTTTTTGCCACTATTTATTGATTTTATAATTTGCTCAATTACTACTGCTTGCGAATTGTCTAGCGGTATAAATGCGTGGGTTTGCTCACCTGAACATATCATGCCAGATTTATCGTGCTCAGCTTCTGGGTCGTGAATTTGACGCTTAATAATTGGTTTGTATATGTTGTCCTTTAGCATCTTGCGCGCAAGTTCAACCATATTGTACTCCATCACACCACCACCCACGGAACCATTGATATCTCCTGTTTCGGAAACAGCCATCTTAAAACCAACTCTACCTGGACTACTTCCTTTACATTCGATAACAATAATAAGGTATACACGCTTCTTAAGCGAAAGCTGTTCGTGAGTAAAATTCCAAATATCCATTTTAAAAGTTTTATTTTTTCACGCAAAGTACGCAAAGCCTCATATAAATCCCCTATAATACCTATTGAATCAGCAGAGATTCCAGGGCTATACGGAAATATTTAAGTACGCAAAGTAAAGAAATGGCTGTTAGCCATTTCGACTCTGTGTCCCTCTGTGCTCTTAACTCTGTTTACTCTGTGGTTAATATTTTCAAACGTAAACAATTGCTAATATCGATGTAAAATTATAAAGATATTGGTTTTAAACATTGTATATCCTGAGGAGTTAGAAAATTTAAGTTCAGTTCGCATTTATTGCAATTGCAACTAGAAATATATTCTATTTAGGATTGATTTATCTGAGTAATAATTCTAAATAGTAAAGATAATAGTATATTTATATCCTATAAATAGCAACTAATTATCAATATCAATAACTTTGGCCTAGTTAAATGAAAAATTATATGGACAATATCTTTCAAAGAATAAACGAGTTATCGGAGAAGTATCGCGATTATACTGCCGAAAACCTATCGAAATTGGTAAAAATCAAATCCTTAAGCACTCAGGAGAAAGAGGTTCAACTTGAGCTAAAGCGTCAAATGGAAGAGGCTGGTTTTGATGAGGTTAAGATTGATGGTTTGGGCAATGTGATTGGTCGCATTGGGAATGGTAAGAAAATTCTTGCTATCGATGGGCATATGGATACCGTTGATATGGGCAATATGGACAACTGGAATTTTAACCCACTAGGTGGCGAAATCAAAGATGGTTTTGTTCATGGTCGTGGCACCGTTGACCAAGAGGGTGGACCAGCTGCTTTTGTAACTTCTGGAAGGATTTTGAAAGAGCTAGGTTTTGATAAAGACCTTACCATTTACTTTGTTGGTAGCGTAATGGAAGAGGATTGCGATGGTCTTTGCTGGAAGTATATTGTTGAAGAGGATAAGATTAAACCCGATTTTGTAATAAGCACCGAGCCTACAAACCTTAATATTTATCGTGGACACAGGGGTAGGATGGAGATGCATGTCCATTTCTATGGCGTTTCATCGCATGGATCGGCTCCAGAGCGTGGGAAAAATGCTATTTACATGGCTTCTCGTGCTGCACTTGAGATTGAAAAACTAAATGAAAGATTGAAATTCGATGAGTTCCTTGGAAAAGGTAGCGTTACCATTTCTGAGATTATCTCTGGAAGCCCATCACTTTGCGCTGTTGCCGATTATGCTCGTGTTCATCTCGATAGACGCTTAACTTGGGGCGAAACCAAGGAATCTGCCGTTAAGGAAGTTGAAGAGGTTTTAAAAGGGATGAATGCAAAGGTTGAAGTTCTAAACTACTCTGAGAAAGCCTATACAGGCTTAGAATACGGAATGGAGAAATATTATCCAACTTGGAAAATGCCAGAGGATCATCAAGTGGTTCAAACAGGGGTTAAAGCCTTTAAGAACCTATTCAATAAGGATATAAAGGTTGACAAATGGACATTCTCAACCAATGGTATCATGACCTGTGGAACTTATGGAATTCCAACCATCGGTTTTGGTCCAGGTAACGAGGTTTTAGCGCACGCTCCAAACGAGAAAGTGCCAGTTAATGATCTTGTTATTGCATCGGCATTCTACGCAGCATTTGCTTACGAGTTAACTAAGTAATTTTCTCGCAAAGATCGCAAAAGGTAACGCAAAGATTTTGTCTTTGCGGCACTTGGCGAAAACTTTGCGAACTTTGCGTGAAACCTTAATTGAAAATAAAAATTACTGAATATGAACTTGAAAAACAAAATTGAAGACTTAAGCAAAATCAAGTCCGAACTTTTTAAGAAAGACTTCCTACTTACATGGGAGAAAAGTGAGAAAGATTTAAAGATTGTACTTGAGGTTGCAGCCATCATAAAAGAGATGCGTGCACAGAATATCTCACCAAGAGTATTCGATTCAGGACTAGCAATCTCTAACTTTCGCGATAATTCAACCCGTACACGTTTTTCGTTTGCATCTGCAAGTAACCTACTTGGTTTAGCAGTTGCTGATTTGGATGAGGAGAAATCACAGATTGCACATGGTGAAACTGTGAGAGAAACAGCAAATATGATTTCTTTTATGTCTGATTTTATCGGAATTCGCGATGATATGTTTTTGGGCGAGGGTAACAAATACATGCGCGAGGTTGGTGCTGCACTTGATGAGGGTTTCGAAAAAGGAGTTCTTCCATCACGTCCAGGTATTGTTAACCTTCAGTGCGATATGGATCATCCTACTCAGTCAATGGCTGATTTGATGCACCTTCAAGATGTTTACGGATCATTAGAAAATCTAAAAGGCAAAAAGATTGTAATGAGCTGGGCTTACTCACCTAGTTATGGCAAACCACTTTCTGTACCTCAAGGTATCATTGGGCTAATGTCACGTTTTGGGATGAATATCGAACTTGCTTACCCAGAAGGATACGGGCTAATTCCTGAGATTGTTGATATTTCAAAGAAAAATGCGCAACAAAGCGGTGGTTCTTTAAACATCAGCCATTCAATGGAAGATGCTATGAAAGATGCCGATATCGTTTACCCAAAGAGCTGGGCGCCATATCATATTATGCAACAACGTACTAAACTTCTGATGGCTGGAGATAAACCAGGTCTTAAGGACTTGGAGCAAGTTTGTCTTGCAAATAACGCTAAGTTCATGAACTGGGAGTACGATGAGGCAAAGATGAAGACAACCAAAAATGGAAATGCTCTTTACATGCATTGTTTGCCTGCTGATATAAGCGGAGTTTCATGTAAACAAGGTGAAGTTAGTGCGGCAGCATTTGAGCACTATAGGATTAAAACCTACCAAGAGGCTGGCTTTAAACCATATATCATTGCTGCAATGATGTTTACAAACCGTTTCGAAAATCCAGCAGAAGTATTAAAAGGAATTCTTGACAGGAATAAGAAAAGGGTTGGATTTTAATCCTTTAAGTAAATAAACTTAAGCCTGATAGCTAATCTATCGGGCTTTTTTATTTAACTTTAGTCTAAAAGATGAAACAAATTATTGATTTTAATTTGATATTTAATAACTTGTATATCAAATTAAAAAAAAACATGAAAAACATTTCGCTATTTAAAATCGCACTTTTACTCATTATTCTTGTCAGTTCCTGTGATAAAAACCAAGAATCCACAGATACCGTTAAGGATATCGATGGAAACATATATAAAACTGTTGTTATTGGGGGTCAATTATGGATGAAGGAAAACTTACGAACAACGAGATATAGTGATGGAAGCAGTATTCCAAATATTGTTAACTATGATGATTGGCATAGTCAAACAGAAGGGGCTTTTTGCTGGCATAAGAACGATTCTGCAAATAAGAAGTTAGGTGCAATATATAATTACTATGCTATAATTGATTCACGAAATGTTTGCCCAGAAGGTTGGCATGTCCCCAGTGATGATGAATGGAAGATTTTAGAGTTTAATATTGGTCTTCCATTCCAGGATTTGGATAAAATTGGTATGCGAGGTACCGATCAAGGTGATAAGTTAAAGGCTTCTACGGGATGGCTTGATTCAGGCAATGGCAATAATATTGTAGGATTTTCAGCTTTTCCTTCACCAATTAGATGGATTAAAAATATGATAGAATATTCTGGAACGGATGATTATGGTTTTGCAAATGAGATAGGATATGGAGCCTCTTTTTGGTCTCCAGCACCTAAAATGCCTTATAATTATAACTATAAATCGTTGGTGAGAATACTAAATAGTTATGAGAATGGGATTGGAAGAGGGGGAGGTGAATGGGATTCTTTAATACCTGGTTACCCATTACGATGTATAAAGGATTAAACTCTTCCACAATTATTTGCAATACCGCTATCACTTAAAGAATCGTTATAATGTGTTGTTTTATTAAGGTTTTTCCTTCTTAATAGTTTACCAATTGGCAAATCTGTTTCTAGTTTACCATTATCGATTAATATTTTACCGTTTGATAAAACATATTGAGCAGAACCAATTACCTTAAAATCTTCATAAATACTGATGTCTGCTTTAGAATGATGAGTTTTTGCAGAAATGGTTAACTCGGCATTTGGGTTCCAGATTACTATATCAGCATCTGATCCTACCGCTATTTCGCCCTTTTGAGGGTAAAGTCCAAATATCTTCGCTGGTTGAGTCGAGCATATATCAACCATTCTATTTAAAGTTATTTTATCCTTTAAAACGCCATAAGTATAAAGCAATTCGAATCGATGCTCAATACCTCCAGCACCATTAGGAATCTTACGGAAATCATCAATTCCTTTTGATTTTTGGCTTAATGAGAATGGGCAATGATCGGTGCCTACCGTTTGAACGGTATGATTTACCAACCCTTCCCATAGATGCGCTGAATCTTCGGGCTTGCGTAATGGTGGACTAATTACATACTTAACCGTTTGATCAAAATCTCCGTTGTAAAGAGATTCATCTAAAAAAAGATATTGTGGGCAAGTTTCAGCGAATATTGGTTGTCCGCTTTGCTGGGCAAGGTGAATATGCTTTAACGAATCACCAGCTGAAACATGGACTATGTAAAGCGAGCATTTGGTCTGATCTGCAATATCAATGGCACGTTTAACAGCTAAAGCCTCAAATCGCGGAGGACGCGATAGCATATGATATAGCGGAGTTACCATATTTTGAGAAACGTAAAAATCGCGAAGCGTATCAATATCATCGCCAAGCTCACAGTGAGCAGTAACAAGTCCGCCATGCTTGCCAACCGATTTCATCACATGGTACGCCGTTTCATCATCTAATCCGATGGACTCTTTGTAGGCTAAGTATATTTTAAAAGAAGGAAAACCCAACTCAATACATTGCTGTATCTCATTTTCAGATGATGGTCTCCAATCAACTGGGCTTACATGAAATGAGTAATTGATTGGACAGTTCGAAGCCTCTTCAATTCTTTGGTTTAAAGCATCTGTAAGAGGTTGACCCTTTTTGGGTGTCACGAAATCGATTATGGTTGTTGTTCCTCCATAAAGCGCAGCAATTCCACCACTTAAAAAATCATCTGAAGAATAACCGGCAGGAGTGGGGAGATGCAAATGAACGTGAGGATCAATTCCACCCGGAAATACAAACTTGTTTTCAGCATTTATAACCTTCTCAATCCCTTTTTCCGAAATGTGTTTATCAATTTTTATAATCTTCCCATCGCTAATCAATATATCAGATTTGAATTGCTCTGTGGATGTGACGATTATTCCATTTTTTATTAACGTCCTCATCGGCTTATGCTTGAAATAATTGATAAATATACAAAATAAAAAATCCCCTTATTTATCTAAGGGGATATGAATTATTAGGTTTCAAATTTTAAACTAAATCCATCGAAAACATCCTGTCTTCATTCTCCTTGAAGCCAAGTTTCTCAAGGTATTTGATATACTCAATGCTATTCCCTTCGGTAATAACCTTTGTAAACCCTGCTTTAATGAACCTATCTTTTAAACGGAGATAAACATACTTACCATTTTTAAAATCGCGGTATTCAGGAATAACGTAATCTAAACCAACCTTTAGTACATTACCTTCTTCGCGATGGGCAAGGAAAAGACCCGCAACTGCCATGTTTCTTAATATAAAGAAACTGACAGTATTCATATCTGGTTTGTATTCAAATCCTGGGAAAAACTTCTGGATTTCATCGTTATGGTATTCTAGAAACCTAATAAGATAATAGTTCTCTGGACGAATCTCTAATGTCTCAAAAACATCCTTTTTGCCATAAATTTGAAAAAGATAGTAAATGTCTACAAGAGCAATAATTCCGTTAAGGACACCAACTGGAATTGCTCCAATTAGGAATCCGTAGGTCGAAAAAGCCAACGCCCCCAAAAGGTTAAGCCACCTGAATTTTACAATTGAGCTAACCGCCAACGATATTGCAATAATAACCGATGCAATATATCCTACCCACTCTAAAACCTGTGCATTCATTGTTTTGTGATAATTAATTTATTAAATTTTAATTCGCTTTTATTTATTCCTTCATCTTTTTCCAAAGACGATGAGCTCTTTCCTTCGAAACTTTAAGGATTTCATCCTCGTCAACTGTTGTTATCAGACGGTTTTTAACGATTAGTTTTCCGTTGGAAATAACATCGGTGACATGGTTTGAACTTAAACCAAACACAAAATGTCCTAAAAAGTTGTTCTGGTTAATTTCAGTAGGCGTTTTATAGTCTAAAACAACCAAGTTGTTATCGCCATCGCCAATAAAACCATTGCTTTCGATATATCGATGAACATTTCTAAAACGCTCGTAAATTCCGGGATATGTTATGGAATCAAATCTTTGACCTACAAAAAAAGCTGCTTTTGCGCTTTGAAGCATATCGCTGTGCATGCCATCGGTGCCAAGCATGATGTTTTTACCAAGGAACTCGCCGTTGAAGTAACCAACGTTATTATTCAAGTTACTCTCAGTATTTTGAACCACCCAACAAGGAGAATTGCGGATAATATCCATTTCATCTTCCTCTAAATGAAGGCAATGCCCTAATATTGTTTTTGATGATTTTAGTACACCTGCTTCGTTCAACCTGGTTACCACTCTTTTGCCGTATTTTTTGATGCAGAACTCCTGATCATACAAATCCTCAGCAACATGAACATGGATACCTGAATTCGTAGAATTCATTAATTCAACAGACTGCTCTAAAGTATCATCGTTAACGGTGAAAGAGGCATGAAGCCCAACCAAACCTTGACGATTTTTAAGATACGATTCAGTTTCATCTAGTCCCTCTTTGCCCGATTTAAAGCCATCGCGGTCAGATATTTCGTAGCAAAGCAAGTGTGAAACCCCAACTTTATCGAATGCCTTAGCAATAGTTTCCAATGATCCTTTAACAGCAAAAGGGGAGGCATGATGATCGATAACGAAAGTAGAACCAGACTTTGCGCAAGCAATTGCTGTAACCAATGCGCTTGATTCGATCATTTCCAGATCGAGGCATTTATCAAGAGTCCACCAAATGTATTTAAGAACTTCGTAGAAGTTCTCAGGATTTTTCTTTGGAGCGCCCATTCCTCTTGATAAAGCAGAATAAACATGGTGGTGTCCAACGGCAAATGATTTGGTAACAAGTTTGCCAGTACAATCAAGCACTTCAATGTCGCTTTTTCCACTAAAAGCGCTTATATCATCAATAAATTTGATTGTTGTGACTCCTTGCTCAACAAGTATATTTTTTTGACTGAATTCTAGGGTTTTCCAGTCGATATAGGTTGCGTTTTTTAGTAGTATTGACATAATTTAAGTTATTTAACCACAAAGTATCACAAAGTACACACTAAGTTCACAAAGTAAATAAAATCCTTTGTGAAAACCCTTGTGTCCTTCGTGGTTAATTGTCTATTTTCTTTTCATCGGAAGTTTAGTCCTCTTCACACCATCAAATGTGGTAAATGCGTTGGCAATTGCAGCAGCAGTAGGGCATAGACCAATCTCTCCAATTCCCTTTGCACCATAAGGACCAACAGGATCTTTCTCCTCAATACCAATTATTTCCATTTCGGGCATTTCATTAGCTCTAAGAATACCTAAATCTTTAAACTTAGTACTAATTGGCCAGCCATCTTTCATTGGTAAATCCTCAGTTAGCGCATATCCCATACCCATGTGAAGAGCACCCTCAATCTGACCCTCAAAAAGCATCTGATTCATGATTTTACCAACATCGTGGGCAGCAATAATCTTGCTAATTTCGCCTTTATCATCAAGTATAACAACTTGAGTTGCATAACCATAAGCAAAATGGATAACTGGTTCTTCAGTATCTGCACCTGGTTTGCAAGTCCAATCGCAAACAAATTTGCCTTTGTATACTCTGCCTGCTAGTTGACTGAGAGTAGATTGCTTTAAATCCTCCTTGATCCTCTTCGATGCATCGATAATTGCATTGGCAACAAGGGCTGTAGCCCTCGAAGAAGTGGTCATTCCAGTTGGAAGATCGGCAGTTGTATCAACAACAACCTCTATGATCTCAGGTGAAATGCCTGTTTCCTGGTGAAGCGTTTGAATAGCCATGGTGTGAACGCCTTGTCCCATCTCGGTCCAACCATGATGAACAATGACTTTTTTATCAGATACTATCTCGATTTTAATCTCGCTATCATCAACCATACCGTTGCCAACGCCAGTATTTTTGATACCGCAGGCAATGCCAGCATATTTTGCGCTATTAAACTGATCTTTAACGGCTAATAGAGTTTTCTTTAGTCCAACACCTCTTAAAACCTGACCAGTAGCAGTTTTCTTGCCATCCTCAAGCGCATTATCGTAACGGATTTGCCAACGATCGAAACCTCCCATACGGCAAAGCTCATCAATACAGCTTTCCACAGCAAAGATGGCCTGTGGAACTCCAAACCCACGCATTGCTCCACAAGGGATATTATTTGTGTAAACAGTATCAGCTTTGATATCAACTGCAGGAACTGTGTAGCCTCCAGTTGCATGACCAACCACGCGCTCCATTACCTTTGTCCCAACAGATGCATAAGGACCAGAATCACCTATTGCGCTTAGTTTTATTGCAGTAAACATTCCATTCTTATCACACGCAAGGCTGATATCCATAAAAACAGGATGGCGCTTCGGATGCATAATAATCGACTCTTCTCTACTTAGATGAACTCGAACTGGGAGTTTAAGAAGATAAGCAAAAAGCGAAGCATGTCCTTGTACAGTTAAGTCCTCTTTACCTCCAAAACCTCCGCCATTCTGTACTTGAATAACCTTTACCTTTTCAATATCTAAACCAAGAATCTTGGCTACCTGCTTGCGATCTACATATGCGCCTTGACCTTGTGAGTAGAGACGAACACCATCATCCTCGGGCAGAGCGATTGCTGTTTCAGTCTCTAAAAAAGCATGCTCAATACGCTGAGTTTCATAAGAGCCGCTTGAAACATATGCTGCCTCTTGAAACGCTTTATCTACATCGCCAAAGCGAATGCTGCAGGTCTCTTGAATATTTGATTTTCCTTTATGTACTTGTATACTTGTTGATTTAACCGCCTGATGGACATCTGTTACAGCCTCCAAAACCTCATAATCAACTTTGATAAGCTTAACCGCTTTACGAGCAATAGCCTCGGTTTCGGCAACAACACCTGCAATTACATCGCCAATATAATTGGTGATTTCACCTTCGCCAATCATCATTGGCCAATCTTGGTAAACTATACCAACTACCTTATTGCCAGGGATATCTTTAGATGTAAATACTTTTAAAACACCTTCAAATTTCTCTGCTTCAGAGAAATCAATTTTAATAACCTTTGCCCTAGGGTGATCGCTAAATTTCAAAACACCATGCACCATTCCTTCGAAATGCATATCATCAACAAAATCTCTATCACCTAAAGCAGTCTCAACAGCTTGATATTTAGGGTAAGATTTGCCTATTAATGCCGATTTTTCATTCTTAGCAACAGGAGTACCGTTCAACTCATTGAATGTTGCATCAATGGCATCAACAATCTTAACATAGCCTGTACAACGACAAATATTTGGCGTTATGGCTTTTACAATCTCAGGACGGGTAGGGGTTTTGGTTGTATTGTAAAGACCTTTTGCACGCATTATCATACCTGGAGAGCAGAAACCGCACTGAACAGCTCCTTTATCGGCAAAGTTTTTCCCAATAGTTTCTCTGAACTCCTTTGGTAAACCCTCAGATGTAATAATTTCGGCTCCTTCAAGATCGGCCATTTTGGTTCTACAAGCTAGTTTTGGCTTTCCGTTGATTTCAACAGTACAAGCCCCGCAAACTCCTTGTCCCGAACAGCCATCTTTTGCTGATGTAACCTTATGCTCAAGCCTTAAATGACTAAGAAGTGTTTCCTCTAAATCGCCAGAGAAACTTCTTTTAACGCCATTGAGTGTATATGAAATCATGATAGTAACTTTTGTAGATTATCGATTGTTGGGTAGATAGAACTAGGGATATTAAGCAAACTACTTACCGATTTTAAGTCCTTAAGACCACTGCCAGTAAGTAAAACAACGTTATCAGAATTATCAGCCAGTTTATGATTAGTTTGATAACTAAGCATTCCAGCAAATGCAGTTGCAGCAGCGGGTTCGGCAAAAATTCCTGTATTCTTTGATAGAACTGCTGATGCTGCAATTATTTCATCATCCGAAACGATAATGGCTTCGCCATTGTACATTTGGATTAACTGCTGCGCCATATAGAAGTTACGTGGGATATCAACCGAAATAGAATCGGCAATGGTTGAACTTGGCTTAATTTGAAACTCTTTCATGCCAATATTTCTAACCAAATTCTCGCTTCCTGCCGATTGAACAGCAACAATAATAGGCATTTTATAGATTATACCTAAATGGAGTAAGTCCTCAAATCCTTTATAAACGCCCGATATAATAACACCATCGCCAACCGGAACAAAAACCCTTTCAGGGGCTTTAAAGTTTAGCTGTTCAATAAGTTCGAACGAAACAATCTTTTTCCCTTCAATAGTAAAAGGGTTAAAAGCAGTATTCCTGTTGTACCAACCAAATACTTCGGTAGCCTTAACGCTTAAGTCAAATGCCTCATCATAAGTTCCTTTTACAGGAACAATCTTAGCACCATACATTATAATCTGGGTGAGCTTTGCAATGGGTGCACTCTCTGGAACCATAATGATTGCTTGCTGTCCCTGCGAAGCACATATGCCAGCCAGCGAAGAGCCTGCGTTTCCAGTTGAAGCGGCTATAATCGTATGCAAACTATTCTCCTTGGCAAACGCTGATACTAAGGTAGATGCGCGATCTTTGAAGGAGAATGTGGGGTTCTGTGAATCGTCCTTTAGAAAAAGGTTAAAACCTAGGCTCTTTTTATCCAATTTTTTGATAGAATAGAGGGGCGTTTTACCCACTTTTAGGTACGAAAAACTATCAATGGAATTTACTGGAAGAACATCTAAAAAGTGATTTTTCTTTAAACCTTCGTAACCTAAACTTTTTAATGAGTTGTAATTGTATACCGTTTTTAAAACGCCTTTTGGTGGGGTGGTTGTTGTATTCTCCTTACTGCATGATGGACAAAGATACATCACGTCTGTTGTGCTGTATTCTTTACCACAATCGGTACAGCGATATGTATATTTAGTAAGATTCATAGCAATTATATCAGGCTAAATTACAGATTTTGAAACTTTATTAAAAAAAAACTCTGTGATTCTCTCTGGTTGCTTAAATAAACAAAACATAGAGAACCACAGAGATGAAAAAAAAACACCTATAACACTTTAAGTAAACCTGTCCGTTCGTTGAATTCGTTAATCAGCTCATCCCACTTGTTAACCTGATGGAATAGGTTATCCCAAATAGTTCTATCATACCAAAGTTGGTTTAAATCCTCAATTTCCTTGCCCTGCTGCTCAACCCAAGTATAATATTTAAGGTTATGAATAGCTTTTCTATCGGTATAAAGAAGCTCTTTCATATTATCGGCTCTTGTACCAAGAATACATTTTTCAAAATCCTTAATCGCCTGAATATTATTGTATTTTCCTTTTTCGGCCTCTAACTCTTCAACTCTCGATTTGTACATATCAGCGGAGTCGGTAGCGATTGTAACAATGATATCATCGCTAGTCATCTCAAAATGCTTAGCAGTTTTAATTGCTGAAAGCATATTGCCAATGCCTGAGATACCAATTAAGTGAAGATTATTAATGATGTTTTGATCAATACCCATTGATCTAAGGTACTCATGACCATCCTTCTCGTTGAATAAACGAAGAATTCTCATGCAATCCTCATCATCAATTGCAGTTACAACATCAGTGTTTTTAACGTTATGAACCCAAGGAACGTGCTTATCGCCAATACCCTCGATTCTGTGATCGCCAAAACCGTTATTTAATAAGGTTGGGCATTGTAAAGCTTCCGATGCAACAACTTTAATATGTGGAGCAATGGTACGAAGATAGTCGCCCGCAGCGATTGTACCTGCCGATCCAGTTGCTGATATATATGCAGCTAGTTTGCTGTTTTTACCTTTTAATAGATTGAAAACATCCTCAATTGCTTTACCTGTTGTATTATAGTGCCAAGCTGAATTACCAAACTCATCGAACTGGTTGAAGATAATGCAATCGGGGCGTGTCTTTCTGATATGCCAACACATATCGTAGATCTCCTTAACATTCGATTCGCAACCAAACGTAGCGATAACCTCAGATCCAATAACATCGCGAAGCCAAGTGAAACGCTCCTTACTCATTCTCTCTGGAAGAATAGCAACTGATTCGGTTCCCATTACCTTTGAGTCGAATGCACCACCACGACAGTAGTTTCCTGTTGATGGCCAAACCGCTTTGTGAAAAGTAGGATCAAACCCACCAGTGATAATTCTTGGAGCAAGACAACCATATGCTGCACCAACTTTATGAGCACCTGTTGGAAACCACTTGCCAATCATCAGCACGATACGTGCATCAACACCTGTAATTGCTTTTGGTAGTTCTATATAATTTGGATTACCATATAAGCCTCCCTTATCGGTTGGTTCGTTCTTCCAAGTAATACGGAAAAGGTTAAGTGGGCTAATATCCCAAAGGCCTATATTCTTTAATTTGTCTTTTATTTTTTGTGGAACTAACTCCGGATTTCGTTGCTGTTCAAAAGTGGGTAAGATTATTCCTCGCTCTTTGAATCTTAAAACTGCATTATTTAATGCCTTCTCGTTTGTAACTTTGTCAACTAGCTGAATCATGCGCTGTTATTTTATTAATAGATGATGCAAGATATGTACTTTATAGGTAATTTCTTTGATTCTTTATAATATTAGAATATTATGCTAATATTTTTGAATATTACAGAAGTATTGTATATTTGCATCTGTCAGGTTTGAATTGAAAAGAAAATCGAACTATTGCTAAGATTATCTGTTTTACTAGAAAATATGATAAATCTTTTATTGAAAAACAGTTGTTTAACTTAAAAACACTATCGTGAAACCACTTGACGAAATCGACAAAAAGCTTCTGAATATTCTTCAGCTTAATAGCCGAATCACTATTCGTGAGCTATCTGATAAGCTACACCTTTCAACAACTCCTATTCACGAACGAATTAAGAAACTTGAGAAAAGTGGATATATCAAGCAGTATCTTACTCTTGTTGATCCCAAATTGCTTGGTAAAAAGTTAATTGTTTATGTTTCGGTATCATTAAACAACCATACCAAAGAGGCAATTGATGAGTTTGAGAAGGAGATGGAAAAGTTAGAGGAGGTCATGGAGTGTTACTATATATCAGGAAACTCTGATTTTCTAATAAAAGTGCATTGCAACGACATGGATGATTTCCATAATTTTATAACTTATAAGTTTTCGATAATCAAGAATATAACCCAGTTCTACAGTTCTTTCGTGATGGCTGAAACTAAAGTTAAGCGACACTTCAAATTATAGATTTGCTTCAAAATCGATATATAGCAAAGAAAAAGCCTAACATTTATCTGTTAGGCTTTTTTGTTTAGATTTCGAAGGCTAGATTCTTGGCGCCTTGAAGTATGATGCTCATTGTTGCTGCATGCTCAAAGTGTAATTCCTTAACACATGGAGCTTTGGCTCGAGCCTCAATAATTTCGAATGTATCCTTTTTAAAGCGACCATATGAGTAATCAGTTTCGTATATAAACTCCCCATTATGCTCTGTTAGTGTTTTAACATCTTTTTGCTTCTTAAATATCAATACGTTACGATCTTCTAATTTTGATAGGTAATAACCTTCTTCAGCTTCCTTAAACGAATTAATAGTTAAGTAAATCTTTGGCTTCTCCTTATACGGTGCACTAGAGGTAGGACAGAAGGTGTTACAATTACCACATTCGTTGCAGAAGTTCGCAATGTTTAGGATTTGATATTTCTGCTTAACCTCAAATTGCTTATCGAACTGAATGTCAACTTTACCTTCGCCAACGATTGCCTTATGTAAACTGATTTTTACAGGCTCTATATTGAATGAATAGTTGGCAAAGTTTGGACAAACTGTAGTGCAGATGTTGCAGATATCATCGCAATACAGGCAACGACTTGCCTCCGCTACAATGCTTTGTTTATCTAGAGTCTCGCTAATTAGCTTGAAGTTCTGTCTGTCATTTAGAGGCAATTCCTTAAGTTCTTTAGCAAATACGCGCCTTGAGCGTTTTATCATCAACTCTTTTTTAGATAATCGCTGTCTGGTGTCTTGTATCTGAAGCCTAAAGTCTAATGATGCTTGTTTTATTATCTGCTCTGCAGCTTTACGTCCATCAGCAATGGCGTTGATTGCCGTTGATGCACCACGTAACGCATCCCCACCAATGAATACATTTCCAATCTGGGTTTTGTAAGTTTTTGTGTCAGCCTTCAATAGATCATTAGTTGCAAAGTCGATATCCAGATTCTGTCCGATTGCTGGAATTATGGTATCGCAAGGGATTTCATATTCAGAACCAGCAATTTTAATAGGAGTGAGGCGACCTTTTGAATCAACTCCCTTTAATTCCATTTTGCTACAAAGCAGAGCTTTTACTTTACCATCATTTGAAATCACTTTCTCAGGAGCAACCAATTCGATTATCTCAACACCCTCTTCGAGAACTGCCTTTATCTCACCTTGGTCGGCAGGCATTTCGTTAATTGTCCTACGATAAATAATGGTAACTTTCCCGTCCTTGCCAACCAATCGAAAAGCAGTACGAGCGGCATCCATGGCAGTATTACCACCTCCAATGATTACAACATTCTTTCCTATTCCGCTCTCTTTTCCTTCTTTTACATTGAAAAGGAAGTTAAGAGGCTCAACTACACCTTTATTGTCTGCTCCTTCAATCTCTAAACTCGCCGATAACTGCGCGCCAGCACCAACAAATATGTAGCTGTAATCTTTCTTAAGCGATTGAAACTTATCCTTATCTATCTTAGAGTTATAGTTTATTTTAACTCCAAGGTCAGTAACTCTCTTAAAATCTTTATCAATTGCATTATCAGTCAACCTAAATCCAGGGATTGCAAATTGAACCATTCCTCCTGATTTCGATTTTGCCTCAAAAACTTCAACAGTAAATCCTGCTAAGGCCAAGTAGTAAGCGCTTGATAAACCTGATGGGCCAGCACCAATAACAGCAACCTTAATACCATTATTGCTTGAAGGTTTTAATTTAACCTCATCTTGCTCTGAGATAAACCGTTTAACCTCGCGAATAAGAAGCGATTCATCATAATTAACTCTGGTACACTTATTCTGACAAAGGTGATCGCAGACCATACCTGTAATTGAAGGGAATGGGTTGGTTCTTAGGATAACCTCATATGCTTTGTCAAACTGATTAGTTGATGTATAATAAAGGTAATCTGGAATATCTTGATTTGTAGCACAAGTCTCGCGACAAGGTGCTGCAATACAATCGAAATAATCAAGTTCACGCTTAGTCTTGATATCTGGTGTTTTTATGTACTCCCTTTTATATAAGGATGATTCCAAAACCTCTTCAGCATATCGACTTAGACTAACATGCGCCGATTCCTTGATATTCTTTCTGTTTGAGGTTTTTACAATAAACTCATTGATGCTTTGAGAGAAGTTGGCTTTGAAACTTTCATCAAGTTTATCGAAATACTGATTTAGCCTCATGTAACCACCTGGCTTGAGAATATCCGAACAAACGGTAACCGTTTTGAAACCGCATGAGATAATATCAGCAATGTTAAAAGCATTTGCACCGGCTGAGAATGATAGCTGAAGTTCGCCGTTAAATTCATCTTGCAACTTTTTGGCAACATTGATTGAGATTGGGTGCAAAGCACGACCGCTCATGTACATCATATCTACGTCAGCACCAAAAACATCTTTGCTATTAATTGATTCTAAGGTGTTTGTAAGTTTTAACCCAAACTCAAGATTATTCTCTTTCGCAACGTTTTGTAATGACTTGATGATTCTAATGGCATCAGGATATTTAAGATCGTGCTCAAAGGCGATATCTGGAACGTTTGTTTTGAAGTTTAACTTATCATTTAAAATCTCTCTTAATCGCTGTGGACCTAATAGCGTTGGATTTAGCTTTACGTAGGTATGAAGTTTTTTCTTTTCGAGCAGATACTTGGCGATATCCTCAATCTCATTGGCAGGACAGCCGTGCATTGTAGATAGAGTGATATTGTTCGAAAGGGTAGATGGTATTTCTATCTCCTTAACCATTGGATAAACTTGTGCAATCTCATCTATCTTTGCTTTTAGTTCTGGCTTGCAACTTCTCATTTTATCGAAGAACCACTGAACGTTATCGTTCATAATTCCTTGAAGGTTGTAACCAACGCTCATGTTGAAGATAGTTCCAATCTCCTTATCCCAGCCAAATTTGTGGTTAAGAATATGGATTGCTACCCAAGCATTCAGATACTCATTGAAACTCTCATGAATTCTTAGCTCTTGCGACCACTCGCAGTTATAACCCTCATCCTGCATATCGATACAGGGTTTTGAAACCTCAAGTTCATCAAGAGTCTGAACGGTTTTAAGCTCAATATATCGAGCGCCCATAAGCCAAGCACCAATGATATTTTGTGCCATCTGTGAATGTGGACCAGCAGCAACTCCAAGCGGTGTATGAAGTTTTTGGTTAAAAATTTCAGTTGCTAATGGGTTATTATGCTTTGGTGTAAAGAAAAGTTCTTTGGGAATACCGAAAATACTACCATTTTTATCGTACTCACTTATGATGAGATTAAGTAGTTGTTTTAAAGAAATTGTGTGAAATTTGTCGGTCTTATTCATGGTTCAAATCATTTTATTCGAAACAAAACTAAGGAAAAGAGAGGACAAAATTATATTTGTCTTACATTTATGATTGGTTTAGTAAATTCATATGGAAAATATAAATAATAGCAAAAAATATTCTGCCATTATCCTTTCTGCAGGAAAATCATCAAGGATGGGTGAGCCTAAATTCTCGCTGAGGTTTAATGAAACATCTATTTTCCTTGAGAACATTATAAATGAGTATTCCAAATTTGGCTGTAATGAAATTGTGGTTGTTCTAAATCCTGATAGTGCATCATATTTAAAACAACTAGATCTAAACCTACCTTCAAACACAAAGATTGTTATCAATGAATACCCAGAGTGGGAAAGGTTTTACTCGTTAAAGTTAGGAGCAAAGGGTCTGAAAATTCCAACCAACACCTTTGTGAGCAATATTGATAACCCGTTTGTGAATCAAGATGTGCTTAATTTCCTAGCATCAAAAGGTGAGGGGTTTAATTATGTTAACCCAACTTATAATGGAAAAGGTGGTCATCCTATTCTAATTTCTGAAAAAGTTATTACTGATTTAGTTTCTGAAGAGAAAGACCAAATTCACTTAAAAGAGTTTTTAAGTAGATACAGCCGGAAAATTGTTGAAGTGAATGATGAAAAGATTTTAGTAAATATTAATACTGAAGAAGAATACAAACGCTTCTTTAACCACTAAGTTCACAAAGTAAAAAGCACAAAGTATCACAAAGAAAAGATTTGTTCTTCGTGTAACTTAGTGAATACCCTTAGTGTCCTTTGTGGTTAATCATTCCGTGTATACAACCTCATCAAAACCTTTTCAGGCGTTAGCGGAGCATCAAAATCAAGTTTGTATTTAGGATTAAATGCTTTTATAGCATTTTGTATGGCAAAGAATGCTCCTATACCATACATAAATGGTGGCTCTCCAACCGCTTTAGATTTTAATATTGCCAACTCAGGTCCATCTGTTTCCAAAGCATGGCATTCTAAAACCTTTGGCGCGGAGTAGATATCAGGTACCTTATAGGTTGATAAACTATTTGAAAGAAGTCTACCATCATTATTAAAAGAAATTTCCTCCATGGTCATCCAACCAATTCCTTGAACAACCGCACCCTCGATTTGACCTTTATCTATAGTTGGGTTTATGCTTTTCCCAAAATCGTGAACGATTTTTACATCATCAACCTCGTATATTCCTCTTAAACAATCGAGTGTAACTGTGATAATTGCTGTTCCATATACATGGTAAGCAAATGGGTGTCCCTTCTCTTTCGATTTATCAAAATGGATAGTTGGTGTTGCGTAATGACCATTTTCCGAAAGACAAATTCTTGATAGAAAGGCTGTTTGTACTAGTTTCTCCCAAGTTATTTCGGTTATGGTATCCTTATTTATTACTCGCTCATTTTCAAATATGATATCTTCAACTGAGCATTCAAGCATTTTGGCAGCAGTTGCTTTTAGTCTCTTAAGCAGCTCATTGCAAGCAATGAGTAGAGCATTCCCATTTAAATCGGCACCAGAACTAGCTGCTGTAGGTGAGGTATTAGCTACTCTTGATGTGTTTGTTGACTCTAACTTTATTCTTTTAATATCAATGGAGAATACCCTTGCTGCAACTTGAGCCATTTTAGTATTAACCCCTTGACCCATCTCGATGGCACCAGTACTAACTCCAACGCTTCCATCCTGATAGATATGCACCAAAGCCCTTGCCTGATTCATTGTAGTATTCGTAAATGAAACCCCAAAGCAGATAGGCATTATGGCCATTCCCTTTTTTATTAGGTCGTTCTCTTTATTAAAGTCGTTTATCTTCTTTTCAATCGTTTCTATATCAAATAGTTTGTTTGCTGTGGAAAAGCAATTTCCAATATTTACAGATTTTGCAATTTGTCCATATTGGAATTCATCATTCTCTTTAATGAAATTCTTTTCCTGAATTGTTCTAGTTGAAACATTCAACTCATTGGCAGCCTTTGCAATAGCCGATTCAATTACAAACATTCCTTGTGGTGCACCAAATCCTCTAAACGCAGTATTTGGTGGAAGATTCGTTTTGCAGCTATATACGGTTACCTGTGAGTTTGGGATAAAGTAAGCATTTGTAGAGTGGAAAAGTGTCCGTTCCATAATTGCAGGTGATAGATCGGCTGCTGCACCTCCATTTTGATAAAGCGTAGTTTGGAATGCTAAGATTCTAAGGTCTTTAGATAAGCCAATCTTATAATCCGAACTATAAGGATGACGCTTGCCGGTCATCTTCATATCATCCATGCGATGCAAGGTGAGTTTTACAGGTCTCTGCAAAACATAAGATGCAAGTGCTGTCATTGCTGCAAATCCAGATGCTTGATCCTCTTTTCCTCCAAAACCGCCACCTAAACGAGCAACATCAACCTCAATGCGGTTCATCGGAATGCCAAGAACCTTTGATACAGTCTTTTGAACAGCAGTAGGACCTTGGGTCGATGAATGAATTTTAATACTATCATTATCAATAGGATAGGAGTATGCACCTTGAGTTTCAATATAAAGGTGTTCTTGTCCACCGCTATCTACTTTTCCTTCAAATATATAATCACACTTAGACCAGGCATTGTTAATATCACCAATCCTGAAAGTCCTTGGAGGTATAAGCAATAGTCCTTTTTCCTTGGCCACACGTGGATCGATAATAACTTCAAATTCTTCAAATTTGATATCAATAAGCTTTAAGGCCTTTCGTGCAGTATGCTCATCTTTAGCCACTACAAGAGCAATTGGTTGCCCTTGAAAATGTAACTCATGCTCAGCAAATAGTGGCTCATCCTCAATAATTCCACCAATTTGATTTCTTCCAGTAATATCTTTATAGGTAAATACCTTCTCAACGCCAAGTAATGACTGGGCTTTAGAAATATCTATGTGAGTAATCTTGCCATGCGCAATGGGTGAACCAAATACTGCAGCGTGAAGCGTACCCTTCTGAATCAGAATATCATCTAGATAAACCGATTTACCTGAAACGTGGTTTATTGAATCTAGATTATTCATCGTTTGTCAGTATTTAGAGTTAACTCACTTAGTGATATCTTACTTGGAAACAACTTCAAGAAATGAGCAAAGAAAAGTTGACGAAGCAAAAGTTGCTTATATTCAATGCTTCCACGAACATCACCAATAGGAGATATTTCATTCTGCATCAGCTCATTGGCTTTGATTATTGTATCAATCGAAATTGATTTACCTTTAAGGAATTCGCTTGTTTTAGAAAGATACAATGGGATCGGGCTAACACCACCAGCAGAAACGTAGCAAGATTTGATGATATCTCCCTCGTAATCAATCGTTATAGCGCTGTTTACGCTAGCAATATCGAGATGTGTACGCTTGCTTACCTTTTCAAAATTTATAAGGGTAGATTTGTTTGGTATTGAAAATGAGATACTTTTAACGTATTCATCTTTCTGTAAATCAAGCTTTTTGTAACCCATAAAGAACTTGCTCAATTGAATGGTTCTTGTATTTAGGCTAATGTCAGCATTTAGGGCTAAAAAAAGAATGCTTAAATCACCAATTGGTGAGGCGTTTACAATATTTCCTCCGATGGTTCCCATGTTTCGAATAGGCTCAGAAGAAACAAGCTTTAGGTAAGATTTAATATCAGGTATAATATCCTTAATTACAGTTGATTGTAGTAATTCACTTGCAGTAACACCTGCGCCAATTGTGCATATACCTTTATCTATAGAGATTCCTTTTAACTCCTTTCGGTTTTGATAAAGATTTAAATCTGAATCAACCAACTCATCATGCTTCTGAACCATCAAATCGGTTCCACCACTAATGATTATACCTTTGCCTATTGATTGATTATCAATTATTTCAAGTTCTGCTAATCTATTTGGAATTGAGTCGAAGTATTCAGGCAAATATCTATTCTCTATTAACCATTCTATTGGATTAACAACGTTTTTGTCTGCTAAAAGACTCGAAATATCAGAAACGGCACGTTCAATGGATTTATAACCTGTGCATCTACAGATATTCCCGCTAACCGATGCAATTGCCTTCTCATTAGTCGACTTCTCATACGAAAGGCTATGCGCTGTCAGCGACATTATAAAGCCAGGTGTACAAAAACCACATTGCGTAGCGGCATTGGCTACGAATGAATCTTGAATTGGAGAAAGGCATTCCTTTTTAAGCCCTTCAATTGTTACAATGTGCTTGCCATGAGCATTTCCAAGAGGAGTAAGGCACG
>CAYMII010000027.1:0-49517 GCA_964390565.1 uncultured Rikenellaceae bacterium | reverse complement strand
CGGCGACCTCATGATTATGAATCATGCGCTCTAACCAGCTGAGCTACCTCGCCATCGGTTTAGCGGTGCAAAAGTATAAAAATATTTTTATCCTCCAAGAAAAACTTTTACAAAACTGCCTACATCTTAAAGAATTGAAAAATCAAATAACAACATTGGATTAATTATAAAAAGAGCTAAAGAATTACCCATTGTTCATAAAAAGATAGACGATATAAGTGCTTCGTATTCTTTTTTTTATATCTTGCATAAGGATGCTAAAAACGTATAAAAAACGTTATAAGAGTAGAGCATCTAAATAATTATGATGGAAGATATTAGTACATTAAATAGGGTAGAATTAGAATTTACGATTAACACATCGCCGCAAATACTATTCAACAGATTATCAACTCCTTCTGGTTTATCGGAATGGTTTGCCGATGATGTAAACCTTTCGGGTAAAGTTTTTACTTTCTTCTGGGAGAATACCCAACAAAAAGCGGAGGTAATTGAAAAAAAAGAAAATAAAAGCATTAAGTTTCGATGGCTTAAAGAGAGTTCAAATCCAAAAAGCTTTTTCTCCTTCAAACTGTCATCCCATGAACTTACTCGTGAATTAACGTTAAAAGTAACCGAGCAACTCGATGAAAGCGAAGACCCTAAGGATGCTATTTCGCTTTGGAATAGCCAGATTGGTGATCTTAAAAGAATTTTGGGTGTATAAACCTATTCCTAGCATCACATACTATTTTTTATTAAAAATCCGTTACTTTTGTCAACGGTAACCCTTTAGCGCTTTTCAACAAGTGAAGACATTACATCGTTTCATACTAAAATCCTACTTAGGTCCACTGTTAATGACATTTTTTATTGTCATGTTTATCCTGTTATTGCAATTTCTCTGGAAATACATTGATGATTTGGTTGGGAAAGGATTGGAATGGAAAGTTATTGCAGAACTGATGCTTTATGCTTCTTCAAACTTATTGCCAATGGCTCTTCCGTTGGCCACTCTTTTAGCGGCTCTAATGACCATGGGAAATTTAGGAGAAAACAACGAACTACTTGCCATGAAATCAGCAGGGATATCACTTCCTAGAATAATGAGTCCTCTTGTGGTTGTTACAATGATTATTTGCATTGGAGCATTTTTCTTTTCAAACAATGTGCTACCTTACACCAACTTAAAAATCTCCACCTTACTCTACTCTGTAAAGCAGCAAAAACCCGAATTAGCAATAAAAGAAGGAGTTTTTACAACCATTAACGACACTTATAGTATCAAAATAAGTCAAAGAGATTCGAAATCAGGATTGATTCACCGCATTATGATCTACGATCATAGCAAAAACGATGGCAACGTTTTAGTTACCTATGCCGATTCTGGCTATATAAAAGTAACTACTGATGAAAAACGTCTTACCGCAACCCTATATAGTGGAAATACTTACGAAGAAAGAAAAGAAAAGAATAGCCGCAGTAATGAAAATCGAAAATTCCCCTCCACTAGGCAGGCTTTTCAAGAACAGATAATTAATTTTGAACTCGAAGGAAGAGGTTTACAGCGAACAGATGAAGATCTGTTTAAAACAAGTGCGCAAGCCATGAATCTTCATCAACTTACCTACACAAAAGACTCGTTAAAAGCACAATACAATCTAAGAAAACATGCATTTAAGAATAATCTTTTCAATAATGTTTTAAGTAATCAAACCTCAACTAATGGGATTGACACAGCATTCAAAAAAAAATTCTTCTTATTAGGCGATTCTTTATTTGACATAACCCCATTAATTGACAAGCAACTTATACTTGAGGCTGCAATTGCTAATGCACGTTCAACTAAAAGTTATATCTCTGCAACTAGCGATGAACTCTTTTCAAAGGGTAAAGTTATAGCAAAACATGCCATTGAATGGAATAGAAAGTTTGCTTTATCATTTGCTTGTTTTGTGTTTTTCTTTATTGGTGCACCTCTTGGAGCAATAATTCGAAAAGGTGGTTTAGGATTACCAGCGGTTATATCTGTCCTTTTCTTCGTGTTATACTACATAATTACTATTACAGGAGAAAAATTTGCTCGAGAACTTATGTGGCATCCAGCAGCAGGGATGTGGCTTTCGTCTTTCATTTTGCTCCCTTTAGGAATATTTTTATCATATAAAGCAACCACCGATTCGGTAATTATGAACTCCGATTTCTACATCGAAGTTTTCAAAAAACAAGTAATCTTTTGGAAAAAAGTTCATAAAAAGGTTAAAGGAATAAAACCCTCCACAAATTAGAATTCCTAAGGGTGAACTGATGAAAATATTGATTCTAGCAAATAAACCCCCCTACCCTTCAAAAGATGGAAGCTCATTAGCGACTCTCAGCATGGCAAAAGGGTTGGCCAATTCAGGGAATAATGTAACAATACTCGCATCTTCCACAAACAAACACCAGTGCAGAATAGAGCAAATCCCAAATGAATTAAGACAGCTAATCAATTTTAGCCTTGTTGATATCGATACTAGTATTAGCCCAATCAAAGGGATAGTTAACCTCTTATTTTCTAAATTACCCTATAATATTTCGAGGTTTATTAATACTAATTATTCAAAAAAGCTGATAGGGATTATAAAAGAGGGAAACTTTGATTTGATTCAACTTGAGGGACTTTATCTTGCGCCATATATTCAGATAATAAAAAAAAATACAAGCACTCCAATAGTTTACCGCTCCCATAATATTGAACATGAAATTTGGAGTCGCTTATCTTTAAATGAAAAAAATCCCTTAAAATCAAGGTACTACGCCATCTTATCTAAGCGAATTAGGAGGATAGAGGAGAGAATCTCATCTCAAGTTGAAGCCCTTGTGGCAATCTCTAAACGCGATGAGCAGTGGTTTCGCTCTAATGGTTTAAACAAGCCATCTACTACCATACCGATGGGCTATTCAATCCCTAACTCTGAGAAAATTTCGGGTTTATCAAATGATGAACCTTGCTTTCTAGGCTCACTCGATTGGCTTCCAAATCAGGAAGGGCTTACTTGGTTCATCGATAAAATATGGCCAATAATTTTGAAAGAATTCCCAAACCTCAACTTTCATGTTGCAGGGAGAAATGCCCCTGCATGGATGATTGAAAGACTAAAGAAGGAGAATAGAATTATATTTCACGGGGAAGTTGATAATGCGCAAGCATATTTATCAAATTACTCGATAATAGTTGTTCCAATACTTTCAGGTAGTGGAATGAGAGTGAAGATTGTTGAAGGAATGATGCTCGGAAAGGTTATTGTAACAACATCAATTGGGATTGAAGGGATTGATGCGACTAACAATGAACATGCAATCATAGTTGATACTCCTACTGATTTTGCAAAAGCAGTAATTGAGTTAATTCATCAGCCCTCACTAAAATCAAACATTGCTGAAAAATCTCGTATTTTCGCATCTGATCAATTTGATAACATTAAATTGACAGGACAACTTGAGAACTTTTACAAAACACTCGTTTAATGATAATTAAAGCCCTATTCTGGACTCTACTTGGATTAATGATATATAGCTATTTTGGCTATACAATCATCCTTGCCTTTATAGTGATTATCAGAAAAACTTTTTCCCAAAACAAAGAAAATGATAAACCGGATTTCTTTCCAGACATTACAATAGTTGTTGCAGCTTATAACGAAGAGAAAAACATTGACGATAAGGTTCAAAACTCAAAGCTGCAAGATTATCCACAGAACAAAATCACCCAACTTTGGATAAATGATGCATCAACCGACGAAACAAAAGCCCTGCTTGCAAAGTACCCAAACATTAAAGTTCTTAATCAACCTGAACGAAAAGGTAAAATTGCTGCTATAAATCTTGCAATGAGCCATGTTACGTCACCAATCACAATTTTTTCGGATGCTAATGCAATGCTTTCGCTAAATGCTATTAGAAAGATTGTCGAACCTTTTTCGAACACAAAAGTAGGATGCGTTGCTGGAGAAAAAAGGATTTTACTTAATACTCAGGAGAATGCTGCAGCAACAGGCGAAGGGATTTACTGGAAATATGAATCGCTCATAAAAGAATTAGAATCAAATTGCAATACAACCCTTAGCGCAACAGGCGAACTATATGCTATTCGGACGAATCTATATGAGATAGTAAAAGATAATACTATACTTGATGATTTTGCCATATCAACCAATATCTTAAAAAAGGGATTACTTGTAAAATACATTCCTGATGCATACGCCTGTGAGAGAGCATCAGCAAACATATCGGAAGAAAAGAAAAGAAAGATTCGAATCGCAGCGGGAAGTTTTCAGTCTCTTTTCAGAAACCTTGAACTTTTGAACCCATTCAAACATCCCTTTCTTACATTTCAGTACTTTTCACATAAAATTCTAAGATGGTTTCTATTGCCTCTTTCGCTTTTTTTAATTCCCATACTTAATGTTTTAATACTTTTGAAAGACTGGCATAATACATTATACCTCATTACTTTTGCAATTCAATTACTGCTGTTTTTTGCAATAACACTTGGCTGGTTGCTAAAAGACAAGGTAGTTACATCGAGGTGGATATTTTTACCTTATTACCTTTTTATGATGAACATTTCAGTTGTTCAAGGTTTTTTTCGATTCTTAAAAGGTACGCAGAATGTGAAATGGGATAAATCTTTACGTCAAACCTGATAAAAATTAGCATACTTTTAATTTCTATATGCTATTTTTGCATCACTTTTTAAAAAGAAAGAATACAAATGAGCGCTAACCACGAAAGCAATACCGATTTCAAATTAAATACAATCCCCGAAGCCCTTGAGGAACTTAGAGCAGGCAAGGTTATCATTGTAGTTGATGACGAGGATCGGGAGAATGAGGGAGATTTTATTGTAGCGGCAGAGATGATTACCCCAGAGATTGTCAACTTTATGGCAAAATATGGTCGTGGTCTTATTTGTGCTCCAATTCCAGAAGAGAGATGTAAAGAACTCGATTTGGAATTAATGGTTGGTAACAACACTGCATTGCATCATACGCCATTTACTGTTTCGGTTGATTTAAATGGGCATGGTTGCACAACCGGAATATCAGCATCCGATAGAGCAAAAACTATTCGTGCCCTTGTTGATCCTGATACTAAGCCAGAAGATTTAGGTAGACCAGGTCATATTTTCCCATTAAAAGCGAGAGATAAAGGCGTTTTACGCAGAGCAGGTCATACAGAAGCAGTTGTTGACTTAACCCGCATGGCTGGTTTGAAACCGGGCGGTGCTTTGGTTGAAATCATGAACGACGATGGAACAATGGCTCGTTTACCACAGCTTATCGAAATTGGCAAGAAATTCAACCTTAAGATATTTTCAATAAAGGATCTAATCTCATATCGCCTTAAATCTGACAGTATTGTTGAAGCAGGAGTAAAAGTTAAATTACCAACTGCTTACGGCAATTTCGAACTCATCCCATTCCGCCAAAAATCTAATGGACTTGAACATGTTGCCTTAATCAAGGGTACTTGGGAAGAAAACGAGCCTATCATTGTAAGGGTTCACTCATCATGCGTAACCGGCGATATTTTTGGTTCTGAGCGTTGCGATTGTGGTGCACAGCTACACCAAGCAATGCAGATAATTGAGAAAGAAGGCAAGGGCGTTCTTGTATATATGAATCAAGAAGGCAGAGGCATTGGTCTTTTCAATAAAATTCATGCATACAAACTTCAAGAAGAAGGCAGAGATACCGTTGAAGCTAACGTTGAACTTGGCTTTGAGCCCGATGAGCGCGATTATGGTGTGGGAGCAAGCATTCTGCATGAGGTTGGAGTAAGAAAGATGCGACTAATATCTAACAATCCTATTAAACGAAGAGGTTTAGAAGGTTATGGTATCGAGATAGTTGAAAATATTC
Organism: uncultured Rikenellaceae bacterium; assembly: GCA_964390565.1. Classification (GTDB taxonomy): domain Bacteria; phylum Bacteroidota; class Bacteroidia; order Bacteroidales; family Tenuifilaceae; genus UBA8529. The sequence goes on along the minus strand of CAYMII010000027.1, from coordinate 43,632 downwards.
CGCTAGAAATAGATTCTAACCCCCATAATGAGTTCTATCTAAGAACCAAACGCGATAAGATGGGACACAATATTTTAGTTAAATCGAAGAAATAGTAGGGTAACCGAGATGCTCAAGGATGTTCGGATTGTATACATGGGCACTCCCGATTTTGCGGTTGAGCCTTTAAAAGCACTTGTTAATGCAGGATGCAATATTGTTGGGGTAGTTACAGTGCCCGACAAACCTGCTGGCAGGGGGCAAAAACTACAATCATCTCCAGTAAAGATTTACGCTGAGGCAAACGGGCTTAAAGTTATGCAGCCCGAAAAGCTTAAAAATCCTGAATTTACAGAAGAATTCGCATCACTTAACCCAGATATAGCAGTTGTTGTTGCATTCAGGATGCTACCTGAATCCATTTGGTCGGTTCCTAAACTTGGTACATTTAACCTTCATGCTTCGCTCCTACCCCAATACAGAGGGGCTGCACCCATTAACTGGGCAGTAATAAATGGCGAAAAAAAATCTGGTGTTACAACCTTCCTTATCGATCATCAAATAGATACAGGAAACATACTTTTTAGAGAAGAGGTTGAAATCTCAGCAAATGAGACTGCAGGAGAACTACACGATAAACTCATGGTTGTTGGAGCAGGATTAACCCTTAAAACGGTTAAGGCGCTTGCTGAGAATAGCGTTAAACCAGTTGCTCAAAGCAACAATGCTCCATTAAAACAAGCTCCCAAAATTTTCAGAGAGACCTGCAAAATTGATTGGAGTAAACCAAAATCTGATATTCACAATCACATAAGAGGCTTAAGCCCCTACCCTGCCGCTTGGTCTGAGATTTTATTTAGCGATGGTTCAATTGCTCAAGCAAAAATTCTTAGGACTAGCATTATCGATAAGAATCATCAACTCGAGAATGGCACAATCATTATCGAAGGGAAAAGCAGTCTTAGTGTTACTTGCAACGAAGGGCTAATTAGCATCCTAGAAATTCAACCAGCAGGTAAAAAATCGATGAAAATCAACGAATTCCTGAATGGGATTAGGGATATTGTTCCCGAGAAAATGTTTTAGGTATCTAGTCTCAGAAATCTAGATTACAAAGGCAAAAAATCAGATATTCAAAGCAGTGAATTAATTTTGCATACTTAGTGCAATTAAAAACTTTGTGCCTCTTAGTGTTTTGGTGACTTCGTGGCAAAAAAAGATAGCCACAAAGACACTATGTCACAAAGATTCACTAAGACAAAACATATTATATCATTGAAAAAAGCATTTGTACAAGTGAAATTAAAGAAATCTCAATTCTTAATTCGCATTAGCTAAGAGTTTATTAACTTACTTCTTTTTCCTTAGCTGAATAACCTGCCCAACCTCAGGCTCATCGCCAGGTTTCATTCTATTCTTTCGATATAAACTCTTGAGTTTAACTCCATACATTTGAGAAATAGAGTACATCGTTTCACCTTTCTCAACCACATGAACCTTATGGTTCATCTCTGCTCTGGCACGTTTTGGTTGGATGTATAACTCCTGTCCCTCTTTTAGCGCTGAATCGCGGTTAATATCATTATAACTTGATAGTTGCCATGGCATCAGCTCTAGTTCTTTGGTAAGGCTCGAATAGCTATCTCCTTTTTTTACAATAACATACTTTATCCTATTGCGTGTGTAAACCTTACGGTTCTTATTTAGGTCGATAACAAACTTATCGATATCAACCACATCGCCTAAACCTTTTGTTGGGGACTCCACCTCAACAGCAATACCTTTATCGTAGATGTAAAGGCTATTATCCTCAATAATCTTGATAAGCATCTCAGGGTAACGTGGGTTAGTAGCATATCCTGCTTTCTTCAATCCATAAGCCCAACCCTTGTAATCGGTGGGTTCTAAATCGAAAAGGGGTGCATATCTTCTTGCGCCTCGAAGAAAATCAGAATGGTCCTCGTATGACTTTGCTGCATTGGAATACTTCCTAAAACACTCGTTCTTTGCATCATCATCCTGATAAACCTTAGGTCCATTCCATGTTTTATGGCATTTTATTCCAAAATGATTATTCGCCTTAGTAGCCAAATAGCTGTTACCATTATCGCTCTCGAGCATGCCCTGAGCAAGAGTAATACTTGCAGGAATACCCTGAGTTTTCATCTGATAAATAGCAGCATCTTTATACCTATTAATATAATCCTCACGTGTTTGCTTCTTCTGAGCAATCGATAAAACGGGTAATAACAGAAGAAGGTATCCAATCAGTTTCTTAGCCATCAGTTCAATTTTACACTGCAAAAGTATTAAAATGTAGTACCGATTTGCTAACAGTTACCTCAATTTATTCACAATTTCATAAATTGAGACTGTTAGTCCATCGGCATTACCAAACCTGTTGCAAGATTTCATTTCATTCATCTTGCTAACGGTTTGTATAACATTTCAAAAATCATATTAGCATTAACTTTTTCTAGAAAAAAGTTGATTTATCCAACTATTTTATACCTTTGGTGCTGTTAACTAGCAAAAAAGTAGGGTCTGACCTATGAAAGCAAGCAAAGAATTTGGTTTTAAGTATACCGAATATTCCAGCAAAGAGGAGCTAAACAGCGATGATTTAAAACTTGTTGAATTAGCTCTAGAAGCTCAGAAATCGAGCTATTCGCCCTATTCAAAATTCAGTGTTGGTGCAGCAATTATACTAAATAACGGTGAAGTAATCCAGGGGAGCAATCAAGAGAATGGGGCATATCCCTCGGGTCTTTGCGCCGAAAGAGTTGCTCTTTTTTATGCAGGAGCTAAATATCCTAACGTTCCAATCAAAGCCATCGCCATCACGGCAAGTTTCGAAAATCAGCTAACTGCTGAGCCAGTGCCACCATGCGGAGCATGTCGCCAGGTGATGATTGAGTCGCGAAATATTGGCAATATGCCAATGAAGGTAATACTTGCTGGGAAGGATCGGTTTTATGTTGTTGAAGATGTTGCATTCCTACTCCCATTCAACTTCTCGAGCGTAGATAACGCAGTAAAATAAAACGATTTAGAAAGAGCCAACAATTTTTCGTAGAGCGGCATTTGGTGTAAAACCCTCTTCGTCCTCGGAATATTCAGTAAGGATTCGTTCTACAAAATACATGTTGATTTCGCCAATATTCTTAGCGGGAATTTTTCCTCTATAGGTGCATTTAAAGTAATCCTTTATAATTTGATAGGTTGATTCTGAAATATTGATCGCACCTGCCTCGCCTGAAGATTCCAGTCTACTCGCAATATTAACATCGCCACCCCAAATATCGTAAGCAAACTTCCATTTACCAATAACACCAGCAATTACGCTCCCTGTGTGAATTCCAATTCGTAAGCGCCAAACCTGATTGCCTTTCTTTTCATCTTCTATAGCCTTATCCTTAACAAATTTTTGCATCTGCAATGCGGCTAAAAGTATGTCGAAAGGGTGACTTCTGTTAGCACGAGGCAACCCACCAGCGCACATGTAGCAATCACCAATGGTTTTAATTTTCTCGATAAATCGAGTAGAGGTAATCTCGTCAAACACTCCGAAATATTCGCTTAAAACATCGAGTAGGGCCTCAGCATCATCGTAAGTTGATGAAATTCTTGAGAAATCTACAAAATCGGCAAAAAGGATTGTTACCTCCTTAAATTTCTTTGGTTTATAAACCCCTTTCTTTTGTAATGAACGGGCTACTTCCCATGGTAGGATATTACGAAGCAGCTCTTCGGTTTTCGCCTTTTCGAGTTCAACTGTCTCTTTTTGAGCCTCAATTTCATGCCTTTGCTCATCGAGTAGGTTATTTGCATCCTCGAGATGTTCAGTAAGAGTTAAAAGATGGTCGTGCTTCTCCTCCAATGCCTTTTCCGTTTCGATTAAATCGGTGATATCCGACTCCATCACAACTATCTTATTAAACTTGCCAAAGTCGTCAAAAATTGGGGTGAGCGTGGTTTGAATGCTCTTTACTTTACCAGATGGTGTTTCCCAAACATTATCATAAGTTACATAATCTTCGGTTTGGCGACAACGCTGTAATGCCTCGTAGGTTGTTTTATTGATATTGGAATCGAAAAGGTTTTTTCCGAAAAGTTCTTTAAAATCACTCAGTTTACATTCATATAATCGCTCAAATCCACCATTAACCCAAACAATTTCGCCAGTATTGTCGATAATCATTATTGAGTTTCCTGCGCTGTTGGCAGCAAGCGACACATCGCCGAATTGAGCGGCTTGCTTTCTGAGTTTATCTACAATATGACCACGTTGAATGGCTATCTTTACGCGTTGGATAAGCTCATGCTTTGCAAATGGGTAGTGGATAAAATCCTCAATACCTGCATGAAACAGGTTTAGCGATTCCTTTGCGCTTTTACTAAGAATTGCAATTATTGGAATATCCGAGGAGATTCCTTCAACCTTAATATCTGTTATCTGACGAATTAAGGAATCATCAACCCTACGAGCATCAAAAAGTATAATATCAGGAGAAAAATCGTTTATTACATAAAAGTTCGAAGATGTATTATTGATGCCCAAAAGGAGAAAGTCATCAGTTGAATCGAAAAGGCTTTCGATTTCAACAACAAGCTTGGGCGCATCGCTAATAATAAGTACCTTATAACCCATCTCCAAGTTTTACTTCAAATATAAGTATTCATTCCATAATATATCATCTGCGGGCTCTGCAATTATTTCTATAACCTCGCCAGTTACGGGATGAGTAAAACTAACCAACCTAGAGTGAAGATGTATTCCTCCATCGGGGTTTGAGCGCGGAAAGCCATACTTAAGATCCCCTTTAATTGGACATCCAATTTTGGCAAGTTGACTGCGGATTTGATGATGACGTCCTGTAAGCAATTCAATCTCTAGCATGAAATAGGCCGTTGTCTTGCCTAAAATTCTATAGTTCAGCCTAGCCTCTTTGGATTCAGGTTTTGGAGTATCGTAAACGTATGATTTGTTTTGCTTAGTATTGCGAAGCAGATAATGGGTTAACGTACCTTTTTCCTTCGGTGGCATATTTTTTACAACAGCCCAATAAATCTTCTTCACCAAACCATCGTGAAAAAGTTTATTCATCCGAGGCAACACCTTGCTGGTTTTTGCAAAGAGCACTACTCCGCTCACAGGGCGGTCGATACGGTGAATAACCTCGAGAAAAACGTTTCCAGGCTTTTTATCACGCACCTTTATAAAACCTTTAATCTGTTCGATTAAAGGTTCATCACCTGTTTTATCGCTTTGAACGATATCGTGGTTGTTTTTATTAACGGCTATAATGTGATTGTCTTCAAAAAGGATGCGGTCAGCGGTAAATGCCATAATCTATTTAGTCTAGTATTGCTCTTTTTCGTTAGGGAAATCGATGCTTTTAACATCGCTTATGTATGATTGAAATGCACCAAGCATTTCGGCGTAAAGATTATGGTAGCGCCTCAAGAAACGTGGCGAAAACTCTTGAGTAATCCCAAGCATATCGTGTGTAACCAAAACTTGACCATCAACCCCATTACCAGCACCAATGCCAATTACAGGAATCTTTAAATCACGTGCAACCTTAGCACCTAGTTTAGCAGGGATTTTCTCAAGCACAAGAGCAAAACATCCTGTTTCCTGAAGAATTTGAGCATCCTCTACTAACTTGTCGGCCTCATCCTCATCCTTAGCCCTTACCACATATGTCCCGAATTTATGGATTGATTGTGGTGTTAAGCCAAGATGTCCCATTACCGGAATTCCTGCAGATAATATTCTTGATACCGATTCAACAATCTCTCTTCCTCCCTCGAGTTTAACTGCATCAGCTCCACTCTCCTTCATGATTCGAATGGCAGAGTTAAGCGCAAGTTTAGAGTTACCTTGATAGGTTCCAAAAGGCATATCAACAACTACTAGGGCTCTTTTTACTGCACGAACAACTGATGAACCATGGTAAATCATTTGATCAAGAGTTATAGGAAGGGTTGATTCATAACCGGCCATTACATTCGATGCAGAATCGCCAACAAGAATAATATCAATGCCTGCTGCATCAAGAATTCGTGCCATTGAAAAATCGTATGCTGTAAGCATCGATATCTTTTCACCCCTAAGTTTCATCTCACCCAGCACATGCGTGGTGATTACCCTTGCTTTACCTTCGGACGACATAGACTTTAGTATTAGTTTATGTATTTCAAAACCTCAAAATTAAGGTAATAATTCAATATCCCCCAAATAGATTAATCTTTATATTGATTTTTCTGTAAGCCTCACCAAAACATGACGAATTGACAGAGCAGAATTTATATTACTATAAAACAACATCTTAAAGTAACAAATCATAATAAAAAAATATGGGAACTGACAAAAAAGACTCTGATAGATGTCATTTCATGCCACAATTACCAATAAAATCTATTTTTTTTCATTGGCACATCTATTGATAACATCATAGAAATTCAAATAGAACAAACAAAAAAACTCAATAGAAATGGGCAAAATAATTGGAATCGATTTAGGAACAACCAATTCATGTGTTTCTGTTATGGAGGGTAACGAGCCTGTAGTTATTGCCAACAGCGAAGGTAAACGTACTACTCCATCAATTGTAGCATTTGTTGAAAATGGTGAGCGTAAAGTAGGTGACCCTGCAAAGCGTCAAGCCATAACAAATCCTAAGAAAACTGTTTTCTCGATTAAACGTTTCATGGGCGAAACCTTTGATAAGGTTACCATGGAAATTAAGCGAGTATCATATGAAGTAGTAAAAGGTGAAAACAATACACCTCGCGTAGTAATTGATGATCGTAAATATTCTCCACAAGAAATTTCTGCAATGGTTCTTCAGAAAATGAAGAAAACTGCAGAGGATTACCTTGGACAAGAGGTTACAGAAGCGGTTATTACCGTTCCTGCTTATTTTAGCGACTCTCAACGTCAGGCTACAAAAGAAGCTGGTGAAATTGCAGGGTTAAATGTACGTCGTATTATCAACGAGCCTACCGCTGCAGCTTTGGCTTATGGGTTAGACAAAACTGCAACAGACCATAAGATTGCAGTATTCGACCTTGGTGGTGGGACTTTCGATATCTCAATCCTTGAACTTGGCGATGGCGTATTCGAAGTTAAATCAACAAATGGTGATACTCACCTTGGCGGTGATGATTTCGACCATGTTTTAGTTGATTGGTTAGCAGAAGAATTCAAGAAAGATGAAGGCCTTGATTTAAGACAAGATCCAATGGCTCTTCAACGCTTGAAAGAAGCAGCTGAAAAAGCTAAAATTGAACTTTCGAGCACAACTTCAACTGAGATTAACCTTCCATACATCATGCCTGTTAACGGTATTCCTAAACACTTGGTAAGAACCTTAACACGTGCACAATTCGAGAAACTTTGCGATCCATTGATTCAACGTTGCGTTGAGCCATGCCGCAAAGCCCTAAGCGATGCAGGTTTACAAACATCCGACATTCATGAGGTAATTCTAGTTGGTGGATCAACTAGAATCCCAGCGATTCAAGCACTTGTTGAGAAGTTCTTCGGAAAAACACCAAATAAGAGCGTAAACCCTGACGAGGTTGTTGCCGTAGGTGCTGCAATTCAAGGTGGTGTGTTAACTGGCGAGGTAAAAGATGTACTTCTTCTTGACGTTACCCCACTATCATTAGGTATCGAAACTATGGGTGGTGTATTCACAAGATTAATCGAGTCGAATACAACAATTCCAACACGTAAATCGGAAACATTTACAACGGCATCGGACAATCAACCATCAGTTGAAATTCATATTCTACAGGGTGAGCGTCCAATGGCAAGAGACAACAAAACAATTGGTCGTTTCCACCTAGATGGTATTCCACCTGCCCCACGTGGCATACCTCAAGTTGAGGTAACATTCGATATTGATGCAAATGGTATCCTTCACGTATCTGCTAAAGATAAAGGAACAGGCAAAGAGCAACGTATCAGAATTGAAGCTTCATCAGGCTTAACTGATGCTGAAATCAAGCGCATGCGCGATGAGGCAAAGGCTAACGAGGAATCAGATAAAGCGGAAAAGGAAAAAATTGATAAGTTAAACGCTGCTGACAGCCTAATCTTCCAAACTGAGAAGCAGCTTAAAGAGTTTGGCGATAAGATTCCTGCCGATAAGAAAGCACCTATTGAGCAAGCATTAACACGTTTGAAAGATGCTCATAAATCGCAGGATATCCCAACTATCGAATCAGCAACTGAAGAGTTAACAAAAGTTTGGCAAGCTGCCTCTGAGGAGATGTACAAGAATACCCAAGGAAACCCTCAGGGTGGTGAACAGACAACCAACAATGCATCCTCATCCAACACTACAAAGGAGAAGGATAAAGAGGTTACCGACGTTGATTTTGAAGAAGTTAAGTAAGCATTTAATAATAAATAACAAGCCCCCAGCAATGGGGGCTTTTGTTTTTGATAGCAATAGGTTAACTTTGAAAGAAAAAAGATTATGCAATTCTTAGCAAAATTTTCAATAGCCACAATTATTATAAGCTTGATACTATTAGCATGTAACGCTCAAGGACAAGATACTATTTTTAACCAAAGAGACTACAACAACCTAAAACAGGGCTACTGGAAAAAGAAATACCCAACTGGGAAGATTGCCTATCAAGGCTTTTTTAAAGATGACAAACCAAGAGGGGTATTCAAAAGATATCACGAAGGCGGTTCGCTAAAGGCATTATTAGCATATAACAGCGATGGCACCAAATGCAAAGCAAAGTTCTATTACGTAAGCGGAAAAGTTGCTGCTGAAGGCAACTTCAGCAATAACCAAAAGGATAGTGTTTGGAAATACTATAGCCAAGACAAAATTCTCATTTACGAAGAGGCCTATAAAATGGGAAAGAAAAATGGCCTTTATAAAAGTTACTACGAAAATGGTACTGTTTATGAAACTTTATCGTGGAAAGATGACCAAATGCATGGCGACCTCATTCAATACTACAAAGATGGCTCATACAAAGCATATGCTAAATACGATAAAGGAGTGCAAACGGGTAAGGTAAAAGTTTTTTATTTTGATGGAAAGTTGAGGGTTGAAGGCACTTACAAAAAGGGGTTAAAGGATGGGTTATGGAAATTTTATAATGAGGAAGGCAAACTAGTTGGCGAAGTTAAGTATCAACTTGGCGAAGCAGATTCCAAAAATGAATTCATAGAAAAAGAGAATCAGATGCTTCAGCAAATGATATCAAATGCTGGAAAAATTCAAGAGCCTGATGCTGAAGAGTTTTTAAAGAAGATGGGGATAAGTTACTAACCCATACAAAAATCAACTATTCGATGCAAAAAATCACCCTTTTTGAACTAAACCAAAAGGTAAAGGAAACAATTGCGCAGTCCTTTACTAATCAATATTGGGTAATTGCTGAGATTAGTGAGATAAAGGAGAATAACTCGGGACATTGCTACCTTGAGCTAATTCAAAAGGAGGATTTAAAGGACTATTCAAAGGCCAAAGCCCGAGCAACCATCTGGGCATATACCTACCGAATGCTCAAACCATACTTTGAAACGTCAACAGGTAGGCCGCTTTCTGCTGGTATCAAAGTACTAGTTCAAGTAGAAGTTGTATTTCACGAGGTTTATGGGTATTCGTTAAACATAACTGACATTGAGCCAAGTTTCACCATTGGTGATATTGAGCAAAAACGCCGTGAGACTATTGAAAAATTGGTTAAAGAGGGTGTTTTTGATATGAACAAAGGGTTAGAGATACCAATCCTACCGAAAAGAGTTGCAGTTGTATCATCGCCTACTGCTGCTGGATTACAAGATTTTGTTAACCAGCTATTGCATAATAATGCTGGTTACGTGGTTGAGCACACCCTTTTTGCAGCAAATATGCAAGGTGCAGAAGCAGAGGAGTCGATAATTGCTGCGCTTAACAAGATTTATGAAAATCATGATGAGTTTGATGTGGTAGCCATAATCCGAGGAGGAGGATCTCAAGCCGATTTATCATGTTTTGATAGCTATTGGCTATCGGCACATGTTGCACAGTTTCCGATACCCATTATAACAGGCATTGGGCATGATAAAGACATATCAGTAGTTGATCTTGTTGCACATACAAAACTAAAAACCCCAACCGCAGTTGCGGAGTATATACTCGATAAATTTGTTGTTGCAGAAGATTACATAAACGATTACAAACAACGACTTGTAGAATCTGTAAATGAAATGCTTTCCGAGCAAAGTATGCTGTATGAGAAAGCCTTATCCACAATTGCACCTTTTGTAATCCAAACAACATCTCAAGAAAAAATCCGTTTGGAGCGAATTCAACGAAAATTAGAGGTTTCTATAAATCAACATCTCACATCAAATAGTACAAAATTATTGCTCCTTACAAATTTATATAGGAATTGTACTAATCACTTTATTGATTCGGAGAGCGTCCAACTAGAAAAACTAGAAAGTAAGAATAATCTTTTAAACCCCGATAATATCTTAAAAAGAGGGTATTCGATTACGTTGTTTAATGGTAGAGTTTTGAGGAATTCAAAAGGTATAACCAAAGGAGCAAAAATTAAAACAGTACTTCATAACGGGGAATTAGATAGCACGGTAGCTTAAGTCATCTTTATTTGTTTTGAAATTAAATTTTGTTTTTATACATTTCCCTATCGAAAAACTTATGAATGTGCTAAAAGCAAAAGAAAATCTCACACTAATTATCTTTCTCTTAATAGTCAATTTCACAATGGCTCAAACCTCCTATTCGAAAAGGAGTGTAGACAGTCTAATGAATCTCATTAAAGGAAATCAGAATGAAAAATTAGTTGATATTTACGTCCAATTATCAAATCAGCTAATTACAAGAAATGTTGACTCTGCACAACTCTTTGCCAATCTCGCATTTGAATATGCTCAAAAGGATAAAAGCGATATAAGCTATTATTTATCTTATAAAAGCCTTGGCGAAGTTTATTATGAGAAATTTGAGTACGCTATTTCGCTTGATAATTTTCAAAAAGCGAATGATTATTGCGACAGGCTTAATGATAAAAGTTTAAAAATTGAAATCCTTACGTCAATTGGAAACACATATCGAAATTTAAAAAGATACAGCGAATCAATAAGTATCTACAGATCTGCTCTTGAAATCTCAAAAGAAATTGAAGACTTCGAAAAAGAAGGTTTTTTACTCTATCGAATTTCAATAAGTTATTATGATATAACCGATTACAACAAAGCCCTTGAATACGCTATAAAATCGGCTAATATATTGATATCTCACAATATTGAAAAACACCTAGCAGATGTATATAATTTTATTGGATATATCCATATGTCTTTAAAAAATAACGACTTAGCCAATGAATACTTTCTTAAATCGCATGCTTATTTTTTAAAAGAGAATAACATCCGGGGGTTATCGAGCACATTGAATAACCTTGGAATTATATACAACGAAAAGAAAGACAATGAAAAAGCCATTGAATATTATACAAAATCGCTTGATTTCTCAAAAGAACTTAAAGATAAAGAAGGAATAGCCACCGCAATGAACAATATTGGGTTGCTTTATGTAGAAATGGGACAAATTGATAAAGGAATAGACTACTTTTTTCAAGCCCTTAACTACAGCCTTGATATATATAATATCAATAGTACCGCTAACCTATACAACAATATTGCTGTTGCGTATGTAAAGGTTAATAATTACAGCAAAGCCGAAGAGTATGTTAATAAAGCGTTAGCAATAGCCAAGGACATCACCGAGCTATCGTTTACGCAAGAGAGCTATCAAATCCTAGCAAAAATTTATTCTCAAAAAGGGAACTATAAAAAAGCGTTTGAATACCAAGGTAAGCAGCTTGCCTATAATGATAGTTTATATTTTCAGCAAAGAACTAGCAGTATTGCTGAAATGCAGACAAGATTTGAAACTGAAGCAAAAGAAAAAGAGATTCAACTTCTTAAGAAAGACAATGAGATAAGCGTATTAGAAGTTGACAGGCACAAGATTCTTCAAAAATACTTAGTTCTTTCCTCAGCATTATTCTTAGCCCTTGCTGTTGTAATATTTATAGGCCAACGAAGAAGGCGCAAAACAAATAATATTTTAGCATTAAAAAATAAAGAGTTGGAAGTTGCAAACAAAAAACTTCAAGAATCAGAGCGAAACCTCAAAGAACTTAATGCAACAAAAGACAAGTTTTTTTCAATAATTGCTCACGACTTAAAAAATCCTTTCAACGCTTTGTTAGGATTTAGTGAACTGCTAGAAAAAACGTACGATTCATGTAGCGAAGATGAGAAAAAAGAATATATCGGTGTTATTTACGAATCATCACAAAACCTTTTTAAACTTCTAGATAATCTTCTCCAATGGTCAAGAACTCAAACTAACTCGATATCATATCACCCAGAGGAATTTACACTTTACCCATTAATAATGCAAGAGGTTGAATTCCTACACCTTAATGCAGATAAGAAAAAGATTAGCATCAACGTTAAAGTGAATTATAAAACAACGGCATTTGCTGATAAAAACATTATCTCATCTGTAATCCGAAACCTTATTAGTAATGCCATAAAATTTACAAACACAAACGGAAAGGTAATTATTGAAGCCCTTGATTTAAAAGCTGAAATTCAAGTTTCAGTTACTGATTCAGGTATAGGTATTGATAGTGATGATCTCGATAAGATTTTTCAACTAAACAGTTCCATATCTAACAAAGGAACTGCTAATGAAGATGGTACAGGATTAGGGCTTTTACTTTGCAAAGAGTTTACCGAAATGAATCACGGCAGAATTTGGGCAACAAGCAACAAAGGGAAAGGCAGTACTTTTTACTTTACCATACCCAAGAAACAATACAATAACTAATATTGGGCATTAACTCCTGATAACTACACACCTTTAGCTTAATGAAGATTATTAAAATATACATATTGCTTTTTAGCGTTTATGCATATGCCATATCGGCTTTTGCAGCCGATATAGGACAGCCAGAAAGTTCGATTAGACAGGTTAAAGTATTCATTTCAGAAGATCCTCGCAAAGCACAAGAAATAGCCAAAAGTATTATAGCGAATGCAAAAGCATCAAAAAATAGTAACAGCCTTATTGATGGGTATTTATCTTTTGCCGAATCGTGCATAAATTTCAAACAATTCGAACTAGCAAAAACTTACCTCGACTCAGCCTCAACCCTTGCCAGTAAAGGAAATCTTATTAAAAAACAAATCCAATGCATACTCCTTACAGCAAAGTTTGGTTCTGAAAGCGGCAACAAGGAGCTATTCATCAACAAAATTTCCGAGGCAACAAGCCTTGCACGTAAAACTAATCTTAAAGATGAGGAGATTAAGATTCTTCTGATAAGTGGCGATTATCAAAAGTTATCAGGAGATTTTGATGGCTCTTTACGATCGAAAAAGAGAGCGCTCGAGGCAGCAACAAAAATTGGAAACAATTCTCTAATAGCAGAATCTTGGAATAGCATCGGCAGTACTTATTGGTACTTTAGCCATTTTCAAGAAGCCTTAGAGAATTACTACAAATCATTTATCATAAGAGAAGGTCAAAAAGATACTATTGCAATTATTGGATCCTTAAAAAACCTCGGATTAGTATATCGTGATTTAAGCAATTTTGAGAAAGCTATAAGCCAACTTAACCAAGCCTTAAAATTATCGGAAGCAACAAATAATTATGTTGAAACATCCGAGATGCTAAACCTATTGGGAAGTCTGCATTTCCGATTCAACAGGTATAACGAAGCAATTTTATATTACAAACAAAGTTTAGAGATCAGAACAGCCAAAGGGCTACTCAATTCAATAGCAAATACATTAGAAAACCTTGCTCGCACTTACATTCAAAAGTCATTATATGACGAAGCCTACCAATCGCTTAGCGAAGCTTTAAAAATTAGAGAACAATTACTCGATGAAACTGCAATAGCATCAACCCTAAACGAAATTGGGAATCTTTACAACCAAAAAGGAAATATTGCCGAATCGCTTAGAAGATATCTAATGTCGCTTAAAATAAGGCAACGAATTGGCAACAATCAAGAAATAGCAAAATCGCTAACAAATATAGGGATAACATACCGAAAACTAGGCTTATACAAAAACGCTACGATTTATCTTGAACAAGCTCGCGATTTAGTCCTCGAAGGCAAGGATCCTTCTGAAGCAGCATACATTTTAGTTAACTTAGGTAATCTTTATGTCGACCAAAAACAATTTGATATAGCTTTAAAGGTTTTCCAAGAGGCATTGTCCATGCGAAAGAAAACTGGTGATGATGCCAGCCTTGCTCGCACACTGCGTAATATAGCACAAGTGCAGGCTCAAATTGGGCAAACCAACAACGCTAGAGACAATTACAAAGTTGCACTTAAGTTATCCCAAAAACTAAACGACGGCAAAGCCATTGCTGATACATACAACGAATTAGGCAATCTCGAACGTCAGGTCGGTAATAACAAGGTGGCAATATACTATTTTGAAGATGCCATGAGAATTTACGACGAATCAGGAAATTTCGAAGGTAAGTCTCTGTGCCTAAGAAAAATTGGTGAACAGCAAATTAAGCTAAATAAGATTGAAGAGGCTGAAAAGAATATTGATAAATCTATCGCACTTGGCAAAGACTTGGCAAACTTTACCCTTATACACTTTGGTTACTTAGCCAAACACGAGTATTACAAAGCAACCAAAAACAACAAACTCGCGCTTGAGTATTTCGTAAAGCATATTAGAATACGTGATAGCCTTGATAATTCAAGAAGAAATGAAAAAAACCTTGAAGCTCAACTCGACCTTGAACTTGATAAAAAAAAGGAAGAAATAAAGACAATTGAAGGAGAAGTTCAGCTATTAAGGCAAGAGGCAAAAATCAAAGAATTAGAAATAAAAAAACAAAAAGTTTTGAAATACTTTGCTATTGCCTTTGCTATACTAATTCTTAGTATTGCTGGCTTGGCATTTTGGGGTTACCGTCAAAAAAAGAGGCACAACGCATTACTTCAAGAAAAGATTGCAATAATAAGAGAGTTTAATGAAAAGTTGCAGGTTTCCGAAGAAGCGTTAAAACATAACGTTCAAACCAAAGATAAACTATTCTCAATCATTGCACATGATCTTAAAAGCCCATTCAACGGACTTGTTGGACTAACTGAAATCCTCGACAAGAACGTAGAGAAATACTCCAATACAGAAATTAAGGAAATTAGCAAACACATTAACTCGTCGTCGAATAAAGTTCTAACCCTTATCGATAATCTCCTAAACTGGGCTAGAAGCCAATCAGGCAAACTCAAATTAAACCCCGAGCAAATAGGCATTAAGGAGATTATTGACTCATGCGTTGACGTAGCAAATATTTCAGCAAAAGAAAAAAACATTACAATTAAGGCAGGAATAAATAGCACAGACACTGCATTTGTTGATAAAGATACGGTCACAACTGTTTTTCGCAACCTTATTTCAAATGCGATTAAGTTTACAGGAAATGGAGGTGAAATATCTCTTTGGACAAATGTTCGAAACGATTTTATCGATATTTATATTACTGACTCAGGAGTTGGAATAAACAAGAATGAATTAAAGAAATTATTTCAAGTTGATAAAATCTCAACAAAAGGAACAAATCAAGAAGCAGGAACTGGACTCGGACTGTTAATCTGCAAGGAGTTTATTGAAAAAAACCGTGGAAGCATAGATGTAGAAAGCGAACTCAATGTTGGCACAACCTTTATAATAACTTTGCCAACCCAACCATTAAAAAATTAATACTATGGCTAAAAAGCAGTTGGATTATAACGATGCATTAATAGAAATTGAAACAATTATTAGTAAAATTGAAAACCAAGAACTAAACATTGATGAACTTTCTATTAACGTAAAGCGTGTTGCAGAACTTTTAAATTATTGTAAACTTAAATTGAAAAACACAGAGGAAGAAGTTCAAAAGATCATTACTAGTTTGGATTAAATATAAAATCCCGCTTCAGGCGGGACTTTATATCTACAACAAAAGGTACTTTTTCAATCTAACTTCATTTTCCTAGGTTTAATCATATTCTCAGGCTCTAAAATCTGATCAAGTTGCTCTTTTGTTAATAGTCCCTTTTCAAGCACCAATTCATAAACGCTCCTATTATTGATTAAGGCTTCCTTTGCTAGTTTCGAAGAGGTCTCGTATCCTAAAAACGGGTTTAGAGCGGTTACCAAGCCTATACTATTATACACCATCATCCTACAGCGCTCCTCGTTTGCCGAAATACCATCAATACAACGGTATTTCAGCGTATTCATACCATTCTTAAGCATCTCAATAGATTCAAAAATGCTCTGAACAATAACAGGTTCAAAAACATTAAGTTCCAACTGACCTGCTTCGGCTGCTAAAGTAACCGATAAATCATTCCCGATTACCTTGAATGCAATTTGATTAACAACCTCAGGAATGACAGGATTTACCTTTCCGGGCATAATAGACGAACCAGGTTGCATTGGAGGTAGATTAATTTCATTAAAACCAGTACGAGGACCAGATGATAATAATCTCAAGTCGTTGCAAATCTTCGATAGTTTAACTGCCAAACGTTTAACTGCTGATGAATACATAATAAAAGCACCGGTATCTTGTGTAGCTTCAACCAGATTCGATGCTAGTTCAATTTCAAGATCTGTCACCTTTCTTAAGTGCTTAATTACTATATCAGCATAGCCGGGTTCAGAATTTATCCCTGTTCCAATGGCGGTTGCACCCATATTCACCTCAAGAAATAATCGCGCATTTTGGTTGAGCCGTTCAACCTCTTCGCCAAGCGTAACAGCATAAGCCTCAAAACTCTGCCCAAGCGTCATTGGAACAGCATCTTGCAGTTGAGTTCTCCCCATCTTTATAACATGGGCAAACTCCTTTGCTTTATTCTGAAACGATTCAATTAGCAGCTGAAGCACTTGAACTAACTTCTTATTCGAGTTAATCAATGCTATTTTTACAGCTGTTGGATAAGCATCGTTTGTTGACTGAGAGAGGTTTACATGATTATTCGGGTGACAGTGCTGATAATCACCTTTCTCATAGCCAAGAATTTCCAGTGCACGATTTGCAATTACCTCATTAGCATTCATGTTTGTAGAAGTACCTGCTCCTCCTTGAATCATATCAACCACAAAGTGGTTGTGGTACTTACCATTAATTAAATCGTGACAAGCCAAAACAATTGCAGCTCTAACTTTATCGTCAATCAAGCCCAAATCAAAGTTAGCTTCGGCAGCCGCCTCCTTTAC
Source organism: uncultured Rikenellaceae bacterium (assembly GCA_964390565.1). Lineage (GTDB taxonomy): Bacteria > Bacteroidota > Bacteroidia > Bacteroidales > Tenuifilaceae > UBA8529. Next base: position 26,333 of record CAYMII010000027.1, on the reverse strand, counting down.
CATTGCCAACGCCTCAATTAACGAAGGGTAAAAGTTTATTGTAACGCCTGAAATATTGAAGTTTTCAATTGCCCGAAGTGTTTGAACTCCGTAATAGTACTCGAATGGCACATCACGTTCGCCGAGCAAATCGTGCTCCCTACGAGTTTGCCCCGATTCATATTGCGCTGCTGGGTTTATAACTCTCGAGTTAACGCTTCGCATACGCCTCGAAATAACTCGTGCGATATTAGAAAATATTTTAAGAGTAGTATCCGCATTTTTATTAAAGAAATCGCTACTAATTGCATAAACAACAGTGTTTTTTAGCGCTCTTGCTGATGTTGAATGTGGCGATGTGTTAGCCCAGGAGCCTTCACCAAGGAAATCGCCTTTCCCAAAAAGGGTTAATCTTACCTCAACGCCATACGGATTGCTTTTGAAAAGTTCAACCTCTCCCTCATAAATAATAAAAATATCCTCACGAGGTCCATTTTCTCTAAAAAGCAGGTCACCAACCTTATAGTTTCGCTCATTAACACTTTTGGCAAGACCTTTAAATTCATCTTCGTTTAAGCCCCTAAAAAGTTCAATCTTCTTTAAAAAGATTAGTATTTCGTTGCTATCCATGGCTTTCCCTCCAAATTATTGATTGATTTTTATAATGTACAAAATTACTTAACAATTAATAAATGCCTAAGTTTTATAGATGTATTTCAAAAAAAAGAACCCTGCCTTTTTGTGGCAGGGTTCTTTTAAAACAATCAAACAATACTAGCTAAAATTAATGTCAAACTCTTGTTTTATTCTTTCGCTATTATATTCTAAGGTAGCATTCTCGTTAAAGTAAGATAAAATTTGATCTAACATCACAACATGGGTTGTACCCATTGCTGTATAACGATAAAGATTATTCGCCAGTTGCTTAACCTGATTCTGATTTGCAATAAGAACCTGAACTGGGTCGATATCACCAAATTTAACTGCACCTTGAATTTTTGTTAATTCTTCTATATTAGTCGAAATTATATCTATTAATAATTTATGCGAAAGTGATGCAGGAGTATTTCTTCTTGAAACAATTCCAATTACTTGCATATTTTCAGGATCTATAACAGGTCCACCACTATTTCCCAAACATGAGAGTCCATCGAAATGGAAGTAACGAGTTCCATTTTGACTTTTGAAAAAAGAGGATATTATCCCTTTCCTTAATGAAAGGTTTGGACAATTTGAGCTGAAAGCTAACATTGCCACTTCGCTTCCAATCTGAAACTTCATACGCTCACTTAACTTGAGGCTAGGAATCTCTCTAAACTCAGGAAAATCAAGTTTAAAAATTGAATACCCAGTTTGGTTATCAAAAACACCAACTCTAAGCTCATTGATAAACTCTTGATAAGGGATTTTCATCGATGCAACAACAGTATTCGCATCATCATCAACAAAAGAGATCTCAACCTTTTTGGCTTTTGGAATATAAAAAGCGTGATCAGTTGTTACTAATGATTGATTTACTTTGAATCCCGACAGGGTATCAATGCTTACACCACGTTCGTTTTGAAAATTCAAATTACAAACTGAACTGTGACAGGACTTCCAAACTTGACTAAGCATCATAATTGGTTTTAGATTATACTTATATATCAAAAAAATTGAACCACTGTTAAAATGAAAAGCGTTGTTACAATTAGAAAAACAATAAAAACGCCATAATCAAATCCTCCAAGAGGACCTATCTTACTGCTTATTATCGTTTTAATTTTTCCCATTTTTAGGCTAATCATGAATTTAAAACACTCGCTCTCCAAAGAGGTTTTGACAATAGCAACCCTCGATTAATTATTGCCACTGACTCCTGACCATATTTTTCAAGAAGAATATTATCATAGCAATCATCACAAAATGATTCGGCAATACCCGCAACAAATCGTCGGTTATTAAAGTTGATAGTAACCCTTGTAAAATGGGCAACAAACTTCTGGTTTGGACAGTTTGGAGTTGTTAATAGAAAACGAAAAGACTCCGACTCCTCAATGTACTGTGACAAAATATTATTAAAACAGCCACCAACAAATACAATATACTGACGCGGATACGCAACAACCCCGTTCATAACTCTGGTTATAAATGGTTTACAAAGATCATAATTGGTCATGAAATCTCTTTCACAAAAATCAGGCGATAAAAAAGGAATCAACCCAAGTTCCAGTTTCTCATCAGTTAACGTTTTGAGGTTTTTAGATAAAGAATCTCGTTCAAACCTAAATACGTTGAATGGTTTAAGGTAATTGAGTAGTCTAATATCGGCTGGATAGTTTGACCCGACCTCATTTGCAAAATCGTCTTTTAAAAAAACTTCGCCAAGCGACTTACTTTCCTGTTTATAAGTCTCGAAATCTTTAAGCGTTTTTTCACGACACAAATACTCCCTACCTGAGTTAAAAGTCACAATAGCTAACTTCGACCGAATATTTCCTGAATAATACTGGGGCGTTGAATATGAAAACTGCCTATCAGTCAAAGCCTTAACCTCCTCAATAAGTTTAATCTTACCTGTAGCTAGCAGTTCAGTATACTCTTTTTCTAACTCAGCTAAGAATGCGGTTTCCATATAGAAATTATTTTCAGCAAAAATATTTCATACCCAATCCTTTTTTAAATGGTCAAAGTGGTCAATATTTTAATTGCGGCTTATTTTATTATTCTATCCTTACTATATTTGTAAAACTTAATAAAATCAATAGCTTACAAAAGGGTCTAAATCATCTAATAAAAAATGATAGAGAAACTTAAAAATTCAGTTGAAAAGAAGTTTGGCAAAAAAATATCTTGTCAAAAAGACTGTAAAACACTATCTAGCAGCATACTAGAGGCATCAAACGAATATATTAGCCCGGCTACACTTAGACGTCTATACGGTTTTCTTATTACGAATTCTAATCCATCGCGTGTCACGCATGATATTCTTTGTCGATATATTGGTTTTAAAGATTGGGAACAATTTGTTGAGTTAAATCGAGAAAACACACTCAACAATCAGAACGTTAACGATGAATGGGTAAGAGTTTCTGAAAAATCAAAAAAAATAACCCTTAATACTCTAGAAACCCTAAAACAAAAAAGTGGAATTTCATTTAGTAAAACCATTGAGAGAAAGTTTGCAGATGAACGACTGACATTTTTTTTAAATAGCGATTACAACTCGACCGCTTTTATTGGACCGGGTGGTTACGGGAAATCAACAACATTAATCAAATGGGTTGAAAAAAGGCTCACTGACGAGAAGAGTTCGAATGATATTATACTCTTTATTCAAGCCCTAACCTTTAATTCGTTTGCGAACTCTGAATCATATTTCGAAGATTGGTTAATACGTCAAATCGGACTTTCATCCGACTACAACTTTCTTCGAAATCTGAAAAGCAATAACAATCCTGAAGGAAAACTAATCATCATTATTGATGGGTTAGACGAAACCAATCTACAAGGTTCAAAGCTTGAAAAAATATACACTTCTATCGCCGACTTCTCTCTCAAGTTCTCTTCCAATAAATGGTTTAAGCTAATAATATCAACACGGTTTTATGCTTGGAGTAGATTTAAACCATATATTGAAAACGGAGATAAGTGGTATCATGTTGAACAACAATCATTTTCGATTGATGGTGCCAATATGCCACTACTCACTTCTGATGAAATTCAAAGAATACTCGATAACACCGCCAATTCAAGTTTCCAAAAAAGGACCTTCATTGATGAATTATCCGTTGAACTCAGAGAAACCCTGTCTTATCCTTACTTCCTACAACTTTTTATCAATGTTTATCACCCCGAGAACGAGTATCTACTTAACGATCAAATAGAGATTTTCAAGGAATTCATTAACAAACAAATCTATAATGCTTCATATTCTGAAGAGAAGAGTGACATCATTAACAAAATATTAGAATTATCAGATTATGGCTTAGAGCCCAATGGTGTAAAAAAGAATTCTTTAAAAGAAATCTATCCTATACATTTAAAACTTGGTGGCAATTATTATGCAGCCTATGAGGATTTAATCTCATTTGGCATTATTGCCGAAGATGACATTGAAAATAAATTTGGTAGCCATTTAAAGATTGTAAGAATAGCCAATACAAATCTTTACGAGATATTAATTGCAAAAAGCCTTCTCGAAAAAGATGAGGACATATCAATTTTATTACTTAAACAAGTAGAAGATAAGTATGCTGATAGCGAGATACTTAGTCACATTATTATTCGATTATATCAATTTGCCTACAAAGGAAGAATTCTTAAACCTTTAATAAATTTCTTTGACCTCAAAGAAAGCACTTTAAGGGTAGTACTATCATCACCTCAACTAGCAATTTCTTTGCGAAAAGATGAGTATTTACGAAAGCATCTTCTCCCAATATATGCAAGTATTCCAGTTGCTCGAAAGTATTTTTATGAGGACTTTCCCGATTTCAATAACATTGCAAGCTCTTTTTCAGCAAGTATAGATTATTACCTAAAGCACTATGATACCGAAGAAGAGGAAATAAATGGATGCATCCTTAATTTATATTCTGCAATTCTTTCAATTGATGAAGGAAAGATTAAAAGATTTTATAATCGATTAAAAGATTTTAAACCCAACAAAACATTCAACCCCAATATAATGGGTAAATGGTTCGCTAGTAAATACATTTACCATTATATGTTAAAAAACGAAACATCTCAAAAAACTTTAAATGAAGCATTAGCTTTTCTGAAAGCATTTAGAGAATCTAAGAATTATAGATATGGTCAATTTGAGTCCACCTTTTATTGTGCCTTAATTATTACAAATCAGTTTCAAACACTTTCGAAACTTGTTAAACAGGATGCAATCATTGAAAGCAACCGTTCTTCTGAAGTAAATAATGAGTACAAGCTCTTCCTCCATATCTCAAACGTGTCTTCGGGTAAACGGTTAGGGTTAAAGGATATTATCGGCATAGATCAAATACTGTCGCAGCTAAACCCTTTAGATAGCCATTTAAACATGATACTTGGGTTAACCCTTAAGGCTACTTTTTATCTCAACAATAATGAGATGGCAAACGCTTACAGCAGTTTTCGAAATGCAACAGAGTTAAGCAATCTAGCAGGATTAAAACTAGTTGAGGTTAAACTAATGAAAAACCTTGCCTCCGTTTTACTTCGTTTAGGCGAGAAAACAAAATCAGCGGAATGCGGCAGTTTTGCAGAGCAACTTATTTATAAAACAGGGTTTAAATACGAGTTGTTTTAAATCCGTGCAATATGATACTTTGTTAAGGATTCGATTGGGTATTGCGAGAATCCCTTTACCTCAAAAACTTTACTGCTAGCCACTTTAAGCAAAATATCTTTAAAAACGGAACCAATGGAGCCAATAACACCTAAGCCATGCGTATTGAGTTCAGGAATTACCTTTAAATGCTTTTCATAAAGCGCATCAAATACGCTGTAAACAAGCTGCTGCATAAACACCTCATTTAGATTATCCTTGACAAAAGGAACAAACGAAGCAAGGTAGGCCGAAGGCTTTGGCTGTGCGTAAACCTTGTCCAAAACCACGCTTAAATCGACATTACATTGTAGTCTAAACTTATCCGATAAATCAGCAGGCATTAGTCCATAAAAGTATGATTGCAAAAGTTGTTTCCCAATATAAGCCCCACTGCCCTCGTCACCAAGTATAAACCCAAGAGATGGTGTATGATGAATAACCCTTTCACCATCATAGAAAGCGATATTCGATCCTGTTCCCAATATTGCTATCACGCCCTTACCATCTGCAAAAAGGGAGCGTGCTGCGCCAAGCAGATCAGAGAAAACTTTTACATCGGCGCCTATAAATATAGATTTCAAAGCGTTTTGAGCCTTTTGACCTTTCTCCTCGCCCGCACAACCTGAGCCATAGAAGAACAAATGTGAAACATTTGATGGGGCGATATCTTTAGGGAATGAACCATTCAAGGCTGTTCGATAATCCTCGTCAGAGCAAAAAAATGGGCTCAACCCTTTGGTTTCAAACGATACGATGTTATTCTTATCAACAACTAATCTCCAATCGGTCTTTGTCAAGCCGCTATCAGCTATAAGTATCATAATCTCAAATTTTTTTCGAAATAATTATCTAAAAGTCTTCTTTACTCTTTTCAAATCCAACAAATTCATTGGATTACACTCCAAACCCTCAACATCATTACCTACGAAACGGATAACCTTATCATAAAACAAAGGGATAACAATGGCCTTAGAAATAATAGATGAATCCATCTCTTGATAATATTTCATTCGCTTTTCTAAGGATGTTTCGGATAATGAATGAGCGTAAAGTTTATCATACTCCTTATTCTTAAAATGGGTATAATTTGGCCCAGCAGGGCTAAAATTTTGACTATTAAAAAGGGCTAAATAATTCTCGGGGTCTGCATAATCAGCTACCCATGAAGCTCTAAAAAACGTAAGTTTTGAATTAGCTAGCATTTCGCGATATGCTGCTCCAGGGTATACATCTATCTTAATATCAAATCCAATATCATTTAGCTGATGCTGTATGAATTCACAAATATCAACATAATCATCGGTAGTAGCCAACGAAAACGATGGAACTGGTTTTGCGGGACAGTAACCCTCACTTTTCAGAAGTTCTAGTGCGTAATTTGGGTTAAAATCAAAACCTTTTTTTACTCCAACATATTCGGGCATTCCATTTGGAACAAATCCATTAAAAGCAGGGTATCCAATATTGCTTCGCAAAAAAGTCATCAACTTAGACCTATCTATTCCATAACCAATTGCCTTACGGATATTCTGATTCAATAGTGGATTGTACTTATCTTTAAAAAGATTTGAATCTACAAGAATACCTAAATACTCAGAATTTAAGTATGGACCTGTAATCATCTTAACTCGCCCAATGTACTTAGGGTTTAAGCTACCTGTTCGGGTTAACAACTCATCCTTTGAAGCAGGATTTACACCCGAAATAAAATCGATATTACCTTTTATAAACTCCAAAAACTCCGATTGTTTATCGGCAATAAACGAAATGCTTACTGATTCAAGATATGGTAGTCTATTTCCACGCTCATCCTTTTCGAAATAGTTTGTGTTGCGCCTAAAGATTAGCTTTTCTCCCTCTTTCCAGTACTTCAAATAAAAGGGACCTGTACCAACTGGGTGATTTCTGAAATCTTTACCATATCGTTCAACTGCTTCATGAGGGACAACGTAGCAATAAGGCATTGATAACATTCCCAAAAAAGCAGGGAATGGGTTTTTAAGGTTGATTTGCAAAACGGAATCGTTCAATGCAACACACCCATTTTGAGTATCCTCTTTACTTTTATCAAGACTTGTAAAAACCCATGCTCCTGGAGAAGCCACATCGGGATTAAGAATTCGGTTAAAACTATATACAAAATCAGATGCAATAACTTTCCGACCTACTCCTTTTGGAAAAACCTCGGAAGAATGAAAAAACACATCGTTTCTAAGATAAAAAGTATAAATTTTCCCATCATTTGAAATACTCCAAGCCTTTGCTAAGCAAGGCTTAACCTTTAACGAATCATTGAGTTGAACCAATCCATTATATAGCTGATGTGTAGGCCAAATCAATGGTAAGTTTCGTGCAAATGCAGGATCGAGCGTTATTATACTTTTGCTCTCGTTATAGCGAAATATCTGCAACTTTTGGTAATCGTTTTGATGATTACCACATGCATTTAAAAGAAAGAAGATTATTAGAAAGATTGAAAATTTTCTCATCAATTAGTAAGTTCTCGAAAACAAAAGTATTTAAAATTTTGTTTAGAATTGATGATTTCGGGAAGGTAATAAAAAACAAAAACGGGATTTTTCAATCCCGTTTTTACACCCTAAAAATTAACCTAAAAAAACAAAATCATAACCAACTATTAACCCTAAAACCTAATCTATGAAGTTGCTTTCAATTACTATAACGCAAATTTACGGCTAATGTTTCAATGAAAACGAATATTTAACGATGATTAACATCACCTAATTACAAATAGATCAAACAGTTGAATTCATTGATCTTTAAGCATAAAACTACAGGTAAAGGCAGTAAAATCAGACGCAAAAAAGTTTAATAATTCGTGTTATGGCAGCCAAAGGAGAATTTGGTTTTAAGACGGGTAATTTTGCCAACCTATTTCGAACAAAATTTATTTTTTCGATAGAAATTTCAGCATCAGAAACGCCATAATGAAACAAAAAAGCGTAAACAGATTTTAAAGATGAACTTTTAACCCTAACCGTTTTTTTTGAATGTCTGCTTGGGTGAATATGAACATACCTGTCGCCTTGCCCAAGTCGAAGCGTCCAATTTGAGCCATCGGAGATTGAGACACAACGATAATCGGCACCTTCCAATGTCAACCAAATTTTATAATCAGATAGCGCTAGCGTATTTTCTTTTTCTAGTATCGATAATATTTCGTTAGCAATAATCATGGGAGTTTGATTGCCGATGTAAAAATCGAACTGTAAAGTGCCAATAAATTGAATAACCTCACAAATAAAAGCATCGCTTTTAGTGTAGTTTGTTTGATTTTGGAGATAGCCATTTACAAAACCAAGATGATGCTTCCAACAATTAAAAGCAATGGGTTTAGGCAACTCGCCATTGAGCGATTTTATTTCGTAGCTATTATCGGGCATGGTAAATCTGTTCATTAATAAAATCAACAATCATATCAACCTGATCGGGACTAAACCAGGTTATCTCTTTATCACGAGCCCACCAAGTAAACTGACGTTTAGCATATCTACGAGAATTCCGTTTAATTAGTTCAACAGCCTCATCTAAAGATATTTTTCCATCCAAGTAATCGAACAGCTCTTTGTAGCCAACGGTATTAAGGGAGTTAAGATGTTTAAATTGATATAAACCTTTAACCTCATCGAGCAAGCCCTCCTTCATCATTGTGTCAACCCGAAAGTTTATGCGATGATACAATTCCTCTCGTGGCCTGTTTAATCCAATTTTAATTGGTATGAATGGACGCTCTTTGGCAGGATTTGTTCGAAACGAGGAAAATGGCTTCCCTGTTTGCAGGCAAACCTCAACAGCCTTTAACACCCGCTGGGTGTTTTTTAAATCAACCTGGCTATAATAAACGGGATCAAGTTCTAGCAGCTGTTTTTGCAAACTCACAATTCCCTCAACATCCAACCTTTGATATAGTTCAGCACGAAGGTCAGCATCGGGAGCAGGAAAATCGTCGATTCCATTACAAACTGCATCGATATAAAGACCCGAACCGCCGACAAGCATTGCTGATTGGTGCACTTTAAATAAATCGTCAAGAAGGTTTAACACATCCAATTCAAACATCCCACAGCTATACCTATCGGTAATTGATTTATTGCCAATAAAATGATGGGTTGCTAAACCTAGAATCTCCTCGGTTGGTGTTGCGGTACCAATCCTCATTTCGCGATAAAACTGTCGCGAATCGCAGGAAATAATGGGTGCATTAAATCGATATGATAGCGTAACGCTAAGATCAGTTTTGCCAACTCCTGTTGGACCTAAAAGCACGATAAGGTATTTAGGAGTTGTTGGCATAATATCAGCAAACAATAATAGATGTTTAAAAAAAACTATATACTGAGTTGTTACTCATCGCCATCGTAGCCCTCGCCTAAATCAAACTCATCGGACTGGTACTCGTCGAAAATATCATCAACTGAATCATCAAAATCATCATCAGGCAAAGGCATGTTCCTAGCACCAAAATCTTCAACTACGGGTGGTTCACCAACCGACGCTGAACAAATTGGGTACTTAACTGAACTTTTAGGAGGGAAAATATCGAGCAATTCAATAAAGAAAAGGTTATCGTTAAAAATATCGAACACATATAAAAGTCGATCCTTTCGCTGTTTAAGCAAATCCTTAATACGTACTGATTCCATTGGAATGGCTGCAGGTCCGCCTTCGTTCTCCATATCAATTAGGGTTAGTTCTAGCCCTTTACTCCAACTCTCATCTGCAATAAAAAAAGAGGTTATTTGGTTAACATCGTATTTTAGGTTTCCTTGAATCAGTTTATGGAAATCAAGAAAATTCTGATTTGAGTCAATTTCATAATCGCGTAAAAAGGCTTTCTCATCGCCTGTTAACATCCTAAACTTATATATCATAAAAAGAGGTTGATTTTTGGGTAAAAATATCTACTTTTTTACAAAGTTTACAATTTTGCTAAAAACTCTATTGTATCAATCCCGTCAGCAAATTCATCGACGCTAGGGGTTTGTGTAGACCCAAAAGGAATTGCATTTGGAATTATGCTTCCATCGCCAACAATACACTGCAACTCTTCAGCATGCTGACTGATGAACTCTTTAACTGACTTAATATTCTCATACTCCTTGTAATGAACCACACCAACTGTTGAACCAATTGACTCGTTTTGTTTTAAAAGCATAAAAGCGGTATCGATATGATCGATAAGGTTCATTTGGTTCATGGTTTTCTGAAACTCATAGTTGTTCATGTACTTATTATGAGTATCGAGGTTTTGCCAAACCTTAAATGCTTTAAGCAATCCCTTAAAATCATACCCTTTGGGAACCAGAAGCATTGACACATTTCGGCAACCTAAGCCGAAATAAAGAAAAATATCATCGCTTAAGCGAGTTAACTCCTCTTCAGTCTCATTACCTTGAAGAACGGCAATGCTATTGCGGTGTTTGCGAATTATTGTTGGGTAGTTTTTAAAATAGTAATCGAAATATCGAGATGAATTATCGCTACCCGTTGCGATAACAGCATCAAAGCCATGCAAGGTAACCTCTGACAATTCAATCATCCCTTTAAATTCGGGTTCAATCTCAACTAACAAATCAATAACTGCAGATATGAGATGACCATCCTTGGAAGAAACTTTCCCTAAAAAACGATGCCCTGCAAATAGAACACAAAACAAATCATGAAAGCCAGCAAACGGAATATTTCCTGCCATGATAACAACAACTTTCTTTGAGTCGGCTGGTGTAAAAAAACCTTTTGGGTATTTATTGACAAATGCGTTAAGCGATTCGCGGGTCAGCCAAAGTTTTGCAATTGAATCAATAGCATAATAAACATTTTCGGAGGTAAACCAAGGATTATGAATATTCGCATCCTTAACCACCGCATTAAACTTTGACTTGCTATTCAACACTGAATCAGCAAGCATCCTCTCCCCTAACCGAACAAATGCATCGATACGCTTTTCTAAATTCATATTTCAAGGTTTTTATATCGAAATAATAGTGAAATGTAACTATTTTTTTCGGAAATATATCCGACGATTTTGCAATTGTACCTAAAGATCTATAACAATTAAAGACTGCAAATAACTATTTATTATTTTTTAGCTTAATGGTTGCCAAAGTTCTACTAACTTTGAGCATTAGCTTAAATATAAAATTATATGAAAATTAATGCCCTTATAAAAGAGAATATAAAAATCTCATTTAACGCAATCCGCACGAATACGCTGCGATCAGTCCTTACCATTTTCATTATTGCTTTGGGGATAATGGCTTTAGTCGGAATTTTGACGGCCATCGATTCAATCAAAGGAAGTATTAGTAGCGAGTTTTCGAGCATGGGCGCGAATACATTTAGCATTGTAAGCAGAGGGATGCGAGTTAACGTTGCTGGCAAACGTTACAAGACGAAAAATCACACCTATATCAATATGCGACAGGCAATGGATTTTAAGGAGAACTTTAAGTTTCCTGCCGTAGTTGCAATATCGGTTTATGCATCAGGTACTAGCACAATTAAATACAAATCGAAAAAAACCAACCCTAATATCGCTGTTTATGGGGTTGATGACAATTATATAACTACCGGAGGGATAGAAATTGCTAGTGGACGTAATTTCTCCGCACATGAGATTGATGCAGGAAGAGCAGTTGCATTGATTGGTCATGAAGTTGCAAAGAAAATATTCGAGAAAGGGGAAGATCCTATTGATAAGTTTATTAGTGTTGGAGGTGGAAAGTATAGGATTATTGGGTTACTTAAGTCAAAAGGATCTGGGTTTGGAGGAGGACCTGATCAATCAGTATTTTTACCCTATGGTAATGTATCAACTTATTTCTCAAGGCCAAACATGGAGTACAACATAAGCATCAAGCCTAATGATCCAAAAATGCTTGAATATGCTGTAAGCGAGGCTGAAGGAGTTTTCAGGATTGTAAGAAATCTTAAAGCAACTGATGAATCAGACTTCAATATTGAAAAAAGTGATAGTTTAGCCCAAATCCTTTTAGAAAATTTAAAGTATGTCACCTATGCTGCTACGATAATTGGCATTATTACTCTTCTTGGTGCTGCAGTAGGCTTAATGAATATTATGCTAGTTGCTGTGGCTGAACGAACAAGAGAAATTGGAACTCGAAAAGCAATTGGGGCAAAATCAGCAACCATTAAGCAGCAGTTTTTATTTGAAGCTATTATTGTTTGTCAACTAGGTGGAATCCTTGGTGTTATTCTTGGCATTTTAATAGGTAATATCATGTCGATGATTACCGATAGCCCGTTCCTAATACCATGGGTATGGATATTTGTTGGTTTAGGATTATGTTTTATTGTAGGGCTTGCTTCAGGTTATTTACCAGCAGTAAAAGCTTCACGCCTTGATCCAATTGAATCGTTGAGATACGAATAGTCTTTCAAAATAAAAAAAGCCACTAATAAGTGGCTCTTTTTATTTTTATAATTTTTGATTTAGAAAAGTTTCTTAACAAGGTCAACAACTCTGCAAGAATAGCCCCACTCGTTATCGTACCAAGCAAATACTTTAACCATGGTACCAATAACCATTGTGCTTTGAGCATCAAAAATTGATGAGTGTGAGTTATGGATAACATCAACAGAAACGATTGGATCCTCAGTGTACTCTAGGATACCTTTCATTGGACCTTCAGCAGCTTTCTTCATAGCTGCATTAATCTCCTCCTTTGTAGCTTCTTTCTTAAGAACTACAGTAAAATCAACTAATGAACCAGTTGGGGTTGGGACGCGAACTGAAGTTCCGTCGATTTTGCCCTTAAGTTCAGGAATAATTTTACCTACTGCTTTAGCTGCGCCTGTAGTTGTTGGAATTTGTGATAAAGCGCATGAACGTGCACGGCGAAGGTCACTGTGAGGCGCATCAAGAATGCGTTGATCATTGGTATATGAGTGGATAGTATTCATGAAGCCGCGCTCAATACCGAAAGTTTCGTGTAGAATCTTAACAACTGGAGCAAGACAGTTTGTTGTGCAGCTTGCGTTTGAAACGCAAACATCAGTTGATTTAAGGTCACCATCGTTAACGCCAAGAACGATCATGCGATCAATCTCATCTTTAGCAGGAACAGTAAGGATAACCTTTTTAGCACCATTTTTAATATGATCGCCGTATCCACCTTTTTCGCTTTCACGTTTGGTGAAAATACCAGTCGATTCAATTACCACATCTGGAGTCTCAACCCACTTAATGTTAATTGGAGCCTTATCAGCGTGAACGCGGTATTTCTTACCGTTAACTATTAGGTTTTCAGCATCGAATTCAACTTTTCCTTCAAAACGACCTTGGGTAGAGTCGTACTTAAGTAAATGAGCTAACGTTTTGGTATCGGTTAAATCGTTTATACCAACAACTTCGAGTTCGGGTCTTTCAAGAGCAATCTTGAAAACGTTACGTCCGATTCGACCAAAACCGTTGATAGCTACTTTAATTTTTGCCATAGCTAGATTATTTTTATGGATTAAATATTAGTTATTTATAAATCGCACCAAAGTTAAATAAAAAACAGATTAAGATTAGTTCATACAACTAGTTTGTTTGCACAAAATACACAATCGATTGCGCTAAAAAATATTAAAAACCGACTAAAAGGTTAATCAATTTCCTACCCTTTTAGGCTTTCGAGGTCATTAATTGAGTTGATATTAGTGAAACACCTCTTATTTAAGGATGTATTGGGGAATGAAATGTAAGAAGTTTTTGCTAGTGCAAAAAGGTCTTTAATGGGTTTTCCATCCGTTTTGGCAAGTATCGATTCAATCTTATTAGTTAGATGCTTGGAATAGATAGCAAAAAGCGGCTCTTGGTAAGATTCTATCTTGGGTACAAGAATATCTATCTCATTGGATAAAAATTGCGTTGCTATCTCATTTGCTATCTCTAAACTAACAAAAGGCATATCGCATGAAACAACGAAAACGTAAAGTGTATTAGAGTTTATCAGAGCTGAATGAATTCCTCCTAAAGGCCCCATATTCTTATAGATATCTGGAAAAACCTTTACATTATGTAATTCATAATCTTCTTCATTGTTAGATATTATGATTGTATTAGCGAAAAGAGGACTTAAACTTTCAAAGATTTTACTTACAAACGTTTTCCCATCAATTTTTAGCATAGCCTTATTTACCCCCCCCATTCGGGTAGCTTTGCCTCCGGCAAGAATTGCTAACGTTATGTTTGGGTAGGGTTTCATGTTGTGAGTTGTGAGTTGTGAGTTTTGTATTGTAAATCCTCTCGATTAAACTAACCTTAGCCTCTTCCTTAACCTCAACCTTTGTCTTAGCCTCAGCCTTTTCTCAGCCTTAATCCTAAAATATCAACACCCCTTTCCCTTCTCTTACAATTTCGGGTTCATCGGTGGTGCAATCTACAACGGTAGAGGGAACGTTATCGCCATATCCGCCATCGATAACGATATCAACAATATCCTGATAGCGCTCGTGGATAAGTTCAGGATCGGTAGTGTATTCAACAACCTCATCATCATCTTTTATAGATGTTGTCATAATCGGATTGCCAAGCTCTTTCACAATCTCAATTGGGATAGAATTATCAGGTATTCGAATACCAACGGTTTTGCGCTTGCTAATGAAATAATCGGGAACCTTATTCATACCCGGCAGAATAAAGGTAAAAGGGCCCGGAAGATTTTTCTTCATCAGTTTAAAAGTGGGATTGCTAACCCTGGCAAAATCAGCAATATGGCTTAAATCGGAACAAATGAACGAGAAGTGTGCCTCCTTTGATTTCAGCCCCTTTAAACGGATAATCTTCTCAACCGCTTTTTGATTGGTAATATCGCAACCTAAACCGTAAACGGTATCGGTTGGATAGATGATTATACCCCCATTACGCAAAACCCCAACCACACGGGATATTTCACGCGGGTTGGGATTCTGAGGGTATATTTTAATTAACACTTCTTTTTCTAGTTGACCGTTACTGTTTGACAGTTGACAGATTTAAATCTTCCAAGATTTTCCCACTTTTTCACCCCATGCCCTAAAGGGAGAAAGTGAAAAAATCAACATATCCCTTTAGGGGTTGGGGTAAAATATGTTGATTTTTTTACCTTATTTCATTCTGGCGATGTAGTATTGTCAACTGATAATCTTACTAACCGTTCACCTTCTTATAGTCTTCCATAAATTTCTGAAGACCTATATCGGTTAGCGGATGATTTACTAAACCAACAATAGCGCTCAATGGGCAAGTTGCAACATCGGCACCAGCCTCAAGGCACTGAATAATGTGCATTGTATGGCGAATTGATGCTGCCAATACTTTAGTCTCGAACTCGTAATAGTTATAAAAATCAACGATTTGACGTATTAGCTCAACGCCATCGGTTGAAACATCATCTAAACGACCAATGAATGGCGAAACGTAAGTTGCACCTGCCTTTGCTGCAAGCAATGCTTGTCCTACAGAGAAAACAAGAGTACAGTTGGTGCGAATACCGTGATCGCTAAAATATTTAATGGCCTTAATTCCATCTTTTGTAATAGGTACTTTAACTACAATTTGTGGGTGCAAAGCAGCCAACTCTTTCCCTTCGCGAATCATCCCCTCGTAATCAAGAGCAATAACCTCGGCGCTAACATCACCTTTAACGATATTACAAATATCAACATAGTGTTTTTTGATATTCGCATCGCCTTTAATGTTTTCCTTAGCCATTAATGATGGGTTTGTGGTAACGCCATCAAGAACACCTAGATCGTTTGCTTCCTTTATCTGAGCAAGGTTTGCTGTATCAATAAAAAATTTCATGGTATAATTGTTTTATGGTTCTCATTATTTTTCAGCGGCAAAGGTAACCCATTTTTTAAAAACATTATACGATAGATAAAAGGGTTATTAACACGATATGCTCAGATTCGTAAAAACTTTTTGTAATTAAATTATATTTTAAACTATCTTGCATGCTTTTATTTCAAAAGGTAAAACGATTAACTTTTTATTTAGATGAAAAACATAAACACCATTATTACTGGAACAGGTTCTTATGTCCCTGACGTTAAAGTACCTAACCAACATTTCGTAAAGCACACTTTCTACGAAAAGGACGAAACTGTAATAGAAGGTGATGGCCATGAGATTGTTGAAAAATTCAGAGATATTACAGGTATTCGCGAGCGTCGTTGGGCAAAAGATGACCAAAATGCGTCTGATTTGGCAACAATTGCAGCCGAAAGGGCAATTCAAGATGCAGGTATTGACAGGGAAACTATTGACCAAATTATTGTTGCCGAGAACTTTGGTGATGTTGTAAAAGGCACAATTCAATCAGATGCGCTAACAAGTTTATCATCGCGTATTAAGCACAACTTGGGTATTAAAAACCCGTCATGCATACCTTATGACATTATTTTTGGCTGCCCTGGATGGATTCAAGGAGTTATTCAAGCCGACAGCTTTATCAGATCGGGTTTAGCAAAGCGATGCCTTGTGATTGGTGCCGAAACGCTATCGCGCGTTGTTGATATTAAAGATAGGGATTCAATGATATTCTCCGATGGTGCTGGCGCTGTTATACTTGATGGCGTTGAATCCGACGAAAAAGAAGGAATTCTTTCAACAGCAATGGTATCGCATACAGGTGAGGAAGCAGGATACCTCTATTTAGGAAAATCAAACGAACCCGATAGCGATCCAAAGATTCGGTATATCAAGATGCTTGGACGTAAAATTTATGAATATTCCCTCTCACAAGTACCTGCTGCAATGAAAGTTGCTTTGGATAAAGCGGGTATTCCGATTGAACAGGTTAAAAAGGTTTTAATCCATCAAGCCAACGAGAAGATGGACGAGGCGATTGTTCAGCGTTTCTACAAACTCTATAAAATAAGAGAAGTACCCGATAAGATTATGCCTATGAGTATTCATGATCTGGGAAATAGCTCGGTTGCAACCGTTCCTACGCTTTATGATATGATTTTAAAAGGAACATTACCCGATCACCATATTAATAAAGGAGATATACTTATATTTGCATCAGTGGGTGCAGGAATGAATATTAATGCATTCGTTTATAAAGTTTAATAAATAACCTTAATCACAGCTTACACTGACAGACTCGAAAGGGTCTGTCAGTTTTTTTTTAATAACTCATCACATAAAGAATTAATTAATACTTGCCTGAAAACAAGTAATTTGTAATTTTAGCAATTATATATACTATAGGCATTATCTTATAAATAATATACTCGATACAATTCAAATATTATATAAAAAATGAAACTAGAAGATTTCGGATATAACAACAATCTTGAACAATTCAGGGTTGAAAATAATATACAAGGCTTTGAGATTGGAAGAGTTACAAGCGAGCATAAAGAGCGATACATTGTAAAAACAGCAACTGCCGAATACGATGCCGAGATAACCGGCAACATGCGCTTTACGGCCAAAGGGCGTGAGGATTTCCCTGCCGTAGGCGATTGGGTTGCGCTAACAACCTACGATGCTGACCTTGCAATTATTCATAAAATACTGCCTCGATTCTCAATTATTAAAAGGCAAGCCGTTGGGCATTTTGGCGAAATCCAGATTATTGCAACAAATGTCGATTATGCCTTTTTGGTGCAAGCGGTTGATAGGGACTATAATATCAATAGGCTTGAAAGATACCTTACCATCTGCAATACATCGAGAGTTAACCCAATAATCGTGCTTAGCAAGATTGATTTAATTGATGAGGCTCGGCTCAATGAGATTCTAAGTGGGGTTAAAGCACGAATTAAGGATATCCCTCTTATAGCCATAAGTAACGAAACACCAAGCGGATTTGAAGCAATAAAAAAATATATTGAAAAAGGCAAAACCTATTGCATGCTAGGCTCTTCAGGTGTTGGGAAATCAACGCTACTGAATAATCTTGCTGGTAAAATCCTAATGAAAACCGATAAAATTAGCGAGAGCATAAACCGAGGGCGACATGCAACTAGCTATAGGGAGTTGATAGTTCTTGACAACGGAGGAATTTTAATTGATAACCCGGGCATGCGTGAGGTTGGCATTGCCGACTCGGCTAGCGGATTGGAAGCCACATTCGATAGCATCTTCAACCTTTCGAAAAATTGTAAATTCAAGGATTGTACGCACGTCCACGAGGTTGGCTGCGCTGTTATTGAAGCAGTTGAAAAGGGAGAAATCGATAAAGATTCCTACGAGAACTACCTAAAAATGGAGCGTGAGAAAGCCCACTTCGAAACATCAGTTCACGAGAAAAAACGAAAGGAGAAGATATTTGGGAAAATTGTTAAGAATTACAAAAAGGATATGAAGAAATAAGCAATACAAAGTTCATACTAGATACGAATCCTCACTTTATAAAGAACTCCATTACGATTACATTGGAATTTATTCTTTCAAGCACTAACTTTTTAAGTAACCTTAATTCAAATTAGGCTACGAAACTTTTTCAGATTAATTTTTCATCAAACCCAAGCATGTTTAATAACAATTCACACAACTATTATTTTTGATAAAATATTAATACATTTATTAAACAATTGGCGTTTTTAAACAAATACGATTATAAACTAAAATCTGCGTATCAACAAAAAAATAATATGCTCAAAGTAAATAAGTTAGTTTTCTTCCTAATGGGAACTCTTTTATGGAGTTCAGCCTACTCCCAAGAAAATTTTATTCCCGGCAGCATTATAAAAAATGATAGGGATACGTTATACGGGTTAATTGATTATCAGTATTGGGAAATTAATCCATATATGGTAACATTTAAGGCAAACGCCCAAAGCGCCCCAATTTCGTTTACACCAAACGATATTATTGAGTATAGGGTTAATAATGAGATTTTCAAAAGTAGTCATGTCGCATCAAATGGTTCTAATGTAATTGAATCCGTTTTTTTGCAAACCATTTTCGATAGTAAAAAGAGCCTATACTATTACAAAAGCAACAATGGCGTAGTTAGCTTTTACATCAAACTAGGTGGACGATTCGAATTACTAATAAATAATGGTAAGGATAAAAAATATTTAGAGCAACTATCATTATACCTTATTGACTGCCCTAAAATTAGCACTTTGCTAAAAAGAACAACCTATACAAAATACAGCTTAAAAAAACTTTTCGACTTCTACTTTCAGAACTCTCATACATACATTATTTTTCGACACAAGTATGTTCCCAAATTTGAGGTTGGTGTTTTAGCAGGTGCATCATTAACAACTCTAGATTTCAGCAATGCAAAATATAACTTTCTAAAAGATCTGGAGAATGCTAATTTTAGTGATTCATACAACTTCTCTGGGGGGCTATTTCTCAATGTTTTTTTACCCTTTAATAAATGGAGGTTCTCGATTGTGAATGAACTTTTGTACTCATCGTACAAAGTTAAAACTAGAAGAGAATCATATATTTCCGCAGATGACTATGCCATTTATAGAACCGAATTTGCTTTATCCTATGTTAAACTTAATAATCTCCTACGTTTCAAGTACCCAATAGGACAAACATCAATTTTCATTAATGGTGGTATATCAAATGGGTATGCATTTAAGCAATCAAATATTGAAAAGGGAGAAGCACACTTTGATTATCCTCCCTATATCGACTATTTTGATAGTAGACCCATCCACAGAGTTAGGAGCTATGAACTAGGATTTATTATTGGTGCTGGCGTTAAGCACAAAAGCGTTTCACTCGAATTAAGATACGAAAAGGGCAATGGAATGGAGGATTATAGCGCTATTCAAACAAACATTAACAGATACTTCCTTTTACTAGGATATGCCTTTAAATAATTAATAATATCACATAACAGCACTATGCATAACTACATCATAAATAAAATACTAGCACTTTTGGTATTGCTTGCATTTACAGTTAACACATCTTTTTCGCAAAAAAATTTCCGGCCAGGATATATAATCAAAAATAGCGGAGATACTCTGTTTGGGTTAATTGATTACAAATCTTTGGAAAGAGATCCAAATGTATTAGTTTTCAATCTAAACGCTACAGGTACTCCAACAAGGTACAAACCAAAGGATTTAAACGAATTTGGAGTTAATAAGGATGTTTTTGTAAAAGGCGTTATTAATGCCGAAGCATCAAAAAGTGAAAGCGATACCGTGTTCCTACAAATCCTATTCAACGGAAAAAAGAGCCTATACTATTACGAAAACAGTAAAGGGCTAGAAAGTTTCGTTATTAACAGAAGCGGAAAATTAGAATTACTAGTGTCAAGCAATTACATTGTCAATGAAAATGGAACCTATAAAGTTGAAAAAAGCAAGAAATATATCGAGCAATTAACTTCGTACTTGGGAGACTGCTCATCCAAAGGATTAAACCTTAAATACACCCAATATAGCAAGAATAGTTTCATCACCCTGTTTGATAACTATTACAAGTGTGTACCATCCTATAGCTATTATCAGACAAAAAAGATCACCACTGAATTTGGAGCGTTTATTGGCGCATCTTTGGCGAATATTGAATTTACTGGCGAGGGTCCAATGGGAGAAGAAGGTGAATATCCGTATGACTGGCTTTCATCCTTATCTTATGGCAATTCGATAAAGCCAAGTGCAGGATTATTTTTCAATATTACCTTACCTTGGAATCAACGAAAATGGTCCATCAACAATGAGTTAATGTTTTCTACCTACAACTTTAAGGGCAAATATAATGGAGTTATTGGCCCTATGCAGTTTTATAATTCAGACTATGAACTTGGCTATTCCTATCTAAAAATAAATAACTTAATCAGATTAACTTATCCTATTGGTTCTTTCTCAGTATTTTTAAATGGAGGAATATCAACAGGTTGGGCTGTAGTTGAGAAGAATAAATTAAATTATGAATATCACTTGAACAGCAATGTAGATTACTATACAAGGGATTTTCTTGATGAAACACGCAAAATAGAACATGGATTCATTATAGGCTCTGGTATTAAATACAGAAAATACTCAATTGAGTTTAGATACGAAACTGGTGATGGAATGGAAGTATATAACCAATTAACATCAATAACAAAAAGATACTTTGTTTTAATTGGGTACACTTTCAAGTAGGAGAAATCATAATAAAACAAACCCCTTTAATCACAATGATTAAAGGGGTTTGAAGTCTATTTATAAACTATTTCTTTAACGACCAGCCAGTCTTTAATCCAACAACAAAATAAACAAGACCAACGCTTCCAAGAGCAAAGATAGTATCGCCAATTACGCGTAACCATCTTAGGGTCATCATACCGGGTTGCTGCATAAACTCCATTGAACGGGCATACCAAATACCATGATCGACCGAAGCAATGGTTTGCTTAATACCAACAGGTAGAATGCTTATCGCTACCATTAATATTAAACCGATTTGGAAACACCAGAACGAGTATTTAAGGATTTTATCGTTCCACTCATCCTTAATAGTCATGCCGCGTAATGAGAATAGCATCAAACCAATGCCAAGCATTCCATAAACGCCAAACAGAGCAGTATGACCATGAACAGGAGTTAAATTCAACCCTTGCATGTAGTATAGTGCAAGCGGAGGGTTAATTAAGAAACCGAAAACACCCGCTCCTACTAAATTCCAGAATGCAACAGCAATAAAGCTGTAGATTGCCCATTTGTACTTAACCATCCACGGAGTTGTTTTGGTTAGCTTGTAGTTATGCCAAGCCTCAAATCCCATAAGCACAAGAGGAACAACCTCTAACGCGCTGAACGAAGCACCTAACGCAATTACTGACATAGGTACACCTGCAAAGTAAAGGTGATGGAATGTTCCAATAATACCTCCGAGTAAGTAGATAATAGTAGCAAACAAAGAACCCATTGTGGCTCTCTTGATATTTAGTAAGCCAAGTTTTACCAATACAAATGCGATTACTGTAGTTGCAAACACCTCGAAGAATCCCTCAACCCAAAGGTGAACAACCCACCATCTCCAGTATTCAGCTATTGATAGGTGTGTTTGACGACCAATCATTAAAGCGGCTCCATAAAATGCAGCAATGGCAATAGATGAGATGGTAAAAAGAATCAACAAATTCCTGCTTTCAGATTTTACTTTTAATGCAGGAAGCAATGCGCGAATCATTAAGAATAACCAAATAAGCAAACCACCAAATAAGAGAATTTGCCAGAATTTACCTAAATCGATGTACTCGTAACCCGAATGACCAAAGTAGAAGTTTTGTACCAAACCTAACTTCTGCATTATGCCTAACCATTCACCAGCCATTGAGCCAAGAACCACAATTAGCAAAGCTCCAAACAAAACGTTAACTCCCAACCGTTGATATTTCGGCTCAACTCCCGATACAGCAGGTGCAATAAATAATCCTGTTGCCAACCAAGCAGTTGCAATCCAGAATATCGCAAGTTGAACGTGCCATGTACGCGAAATTGAGTATGGAAGAATAGAATCTAGCTTAAGTCCGAAAAAGCCATCTCCTTCAACTCCATAGTGGGCGGTTACAATTCCGGTTAACACCTGAAGCACAATCAAACCGGCAACAATCCAGAAATATTTTAGGGTTGCCTTCATCGAAGGTGTTGCCTGAAGGTTTAAGAGCGGATCATTCTCAGGATACTGCTCAGTGTGCGTATCGTTATCTTGATTTTTAGCATAGTAAAAGCCCAATAAACCAACTCCTAAAAGCAATAGTACAATACTAAACATAGTCCAGAATAGGTGATTACCTGTTGGGTGGTTACCAACCAATTCGTCGCCGGGCCAGTTGCTAGTATAAGTGATATCATCACCAGGGCGTTCTGTTACACAAGCCCAAGCAGCCCAAAAGAAGAAAGCATTCATCTTTTGCATGCTCTCGTTATTCTTGATAGTGTTTTCGGGGATTGCGTAAGCCAAACGCTCCTTTTCTTGCTCTTTACCGTTTGTAAAAAGATTTCTGTAATACTCGGCATTCGACTTGATTGCCTTAGCACGTAAATCAGAAATTACAAGTGCTTTTGAAGCATCATCGTAGCGATTTGTACGCAAATCTTTTTGAAGTAATGCTTTTAAGTAAGCTTGACGCTCGGGAGATAATTTATCATAGGTTGTTGAATCGTTCTCCATTGCAAGTGCATCTAGCATATAAACCGCCTCGCGGTGAAGCCAATCGGCCGACCAATCGGGAGCAACATAGGCACCGTGTCCCCATACTGTACCTACTTCCTGTCCTCCAATCGATTGCCAAACATTTTGGCCATCCATTATCTCTTGAGCGGTAAAAATCTGTTCACCACTCTCGCTTACCACTTTATCGGGTATTGGTGGTTTTTGCAGATATATCTCGTATCCAAAAATTCCTAAAACAGCAAAACAGCCCACCATCACGATGATGAAGCCTAGCCATAGTTTTTTTGTGTTCATGATCATTAGTTTAGGTTAAACAATAATTGTTATTGTGATTTATATTGAGTTTCCAAGTTTTATCAAAATGCTTTCACTACTAAAACTTTAAAGTTGTTATTACCAGAATTTCGCATACCTCGCTGCTTATCCTTTTCGATAAAGATTGAGGTATTTGGCAAAGCCTTAAACTCTTCGTTCTCGAAAAGAACTTCACCCTCGCCTTCGAGAATGAAGAATATCACATCGAAAGGGTTGGCGTGTGGAGCAATCTCTTCGGCAGGTTTTAGGGTAAGATGAACCAGTTCAACCTTTTCGTTGGTGAACATCTTTCGCCCATCGAGGTTGAAAGGAACTTTTTCGGCAGTTTCGAAAGTTGTTAGTTTCATATTAACTGTTTGTTGATGGTTGTTCGTTGTTAGTATTTTTCTGATGTCTTGAGTCTGAAGTCTGATTTCTTCTTTTCATAAACCACATCCATGCCCCAGTTATGGTGACAAAGAATAGGGAGATCCCAGCCAATGGGACAATTAGTATATAGAACAAGCCAATCAATGGCGAATAGATACGGCAAGTGTGAACTTCTTGTGCCAAGTTCCACAATGGGAATGGGAATGAATTCTTAACGTTTTGAGGCATATCAAAGGTTGGGAGCGATGATTTTGCAATCAAGCCTTTGTCGTAATCAAAGAAATATTCATTTCCTGAGACTTTTGAATAACCAGCGATGGCAAAACTTCCGAATGGAGAGGATAATCCGGATTCAGCCTGAACAGGGTGTCCTGTAAAGTAGTTTACAACAACGCCAGTGTAGGGATTCCAATAGTAGGCACCGCTAAAACTACCAACAAGGTAATCGCCATTATCGAGTATTTCGAAAACGTTGATGCCCATAATGCTAATAGGAGGCTCAACAGGGAACTGCTCTAACGGAGCAGAAAAAGCCGAGCGGCTATAGAAAATTCCATCAGCTGTTGCCAAAAGGTAGATATCGCGCTGTGCATCGTACTTGATATCGCGGAGTTTATCAGTCCAAAACACCTCAGTAATCGTTTTAGGATCTGATTTTAGGTTAACTCCACCGTTTGCAACAAAAATAAGGAATGGAGGGCGCAGAAAAATTCCTGTAAAGCTTACAATGAGTAGTAATACTGATGCATAAATTCCAACTTTTAGATGCCAGTTAAATGAGAATTTATTTATCTTTTTCAACCGAGATAAACGATTCTTTGCCTTTACTCGCTTAATAATCTTTGGAAAAATGAAGTAGATTAACCCTGTGATACTTAAAAACAGAAGCATCAACCCGCCTAAATCGACCACTAAACGACCAGCCATACCAAGGGCTTCACCACTATGAATAACCCAAAACAAACGGAATATGCTTATCCGAGGGCTCAATTCCTGTGGAGGAATAAGTTCAACCTTACTAAAGGTCAGATTTGGATTATCGAGCGATGCGCTATATAAATGTTTTCGGGTTAAGACGTAAAGGTTATTTTTTGCAACCTCAAGTCCTGTCACAAACTCGTCGTCCTCAAAGAAGTGCTGTTTAACCCACTGATGCGATGCGTTTGCATATCGATATAACCCATAACGAGTTGCGGCAAAGCAATCGCCATTAGGCGTTTTAATCAAATCAAATATTTTTCTTCGGTCAGAGCCAACGGGGAAACCATCCATAAATGGAATCCACTTTTTAAGCGATGAGTCAGCGAGCCACACCCCCGCCCCACCGTAAAAGAGAATCGAATCCTTGTCCAGTTCTACGCTTCCTTTTACCGATGCAAGATTCCAGTTTTTAAGCCCGTAGCTATCGGGCAACCATTTACGATTAACATCAACGCCACCAATTAACGAGCGGTGGTTTAACACAATGCCCGAAAGGGCAAAAAAGATGAAGAATAGCGTGAATACTATCGCTGGCCATTTGTGATATTTCTTCAAAAACTTGTAAAGGCGGCTCATTTTGGTTGACAGTTGATAGTTTTTAGTTGACAGTTATCTGATGTCTGACATCTAGTATCTAAAGTCTTTTTTATTCTTTAGGTTCTTTAATCATCGTAAGCAACATCTTGAAACGCTCTGTTGCATGTAATGCATGCGAGATATTTGCAGGCATAATAATGGATTCGCCAGTCTCTAAATCGTGCGGTTCGCCACCAATGGTAATCTTTACCTTACCATCAAGCACTTGAACCATTGCATCGAATGGAGCGGTGTGCTCGCTAAGGCCTTCGCCTTTATCAAAAGCAAAAACAGAGATATTCCCTGTAGGTCGCTTTAGCACATTTTTACTTACAATTCCTCCGCTTGAATACTCAACCTCGTTGGTAAAGCGGAATTGTTTGCCTTTTGGAAACTCGTTAATGATATTCATAGTTTTTAATATTGTAACTCTGTCAGGGTTTTGAACCCTGACAGGGGTGTACAATTCATTACTTTTTATTTCTTCTATTTCCTTTATTCTTATCAGAAAATGAAAATGATTCTTCATCAGTACCCATGCGTAAGTATCGGCAACCGGTTGAATGTATTTTTCGTAAAGTCGCAGGAAATGTTCATAATTGCTTTTTCCATTAAAAATAGCACAACTGTTTATTCCGCGGTTGAAAATATGGTAATAATAACCATTTTCTATATTCTCGTATTTCATTTTAGGGTTAT
>CAYMII010000026.1:0-50101 GCA_964390565.1 uncultured Rikenellaceae bacterium | reverse complement strand
TCCAACTTTAAAAGTCAACTAAATTATAGAATTCCCCTTTTTAAAATAAAGGAGCCTTGCAGAGTAATTTGCAAGGCTCCTTATATTAATAGATTTTATGTTTAATTTAAGACATAAGCTTCTTGCCACCAAGTTTTTTCATAGCCATAGGCTATATAACCAAAACCAGCTGTACCCCAGCTTGTTCCCCAAGAGTTCATAAATTTGAAAGCACCTTTAGTATCATCATAACCTACTACACAGTAGCAATGTCCACCCAATGAACTACCTACAAAAGTAGATAGAACTTGGTTGCTTGTTAAATTCATAAATCCGTTGCTTACAGGACCTGCAACTACAACTGGCTTGCCAGCAGCTAAGAAACTCTTAATTGCATCGGTAGTAAGAGCTACAGTACTATAGCTAGTAATCTTATAAGCTGCTGCTGCAGTTTTTTGAGCTGTTGTTGGAAGTGTAGTACACTTAAGATCTGTGTATGGCATTAGAGACCATGTACAAACCCCTTGTGATTTAAGCAAATTCAATCCTGAAGTTACATAAGAACCAGAAGTACATTGGCGTCTCACCTTAATCTGATTGTAAACATATTCAGGGCTGAAAATATTTACGCTGGTACTCCATGATGCAACATGATTAGCTTGCCAATCAATACTTCTTGCAGCATAAGCTGTTCCCCAAGCAACACATGAACCTTCTCCCCCTTGGTTTCCAACCGGAGGAACGTTAATGTTAACAGCAGCTTTAAGCTCAACTGAAGGAACCTTTGCTACTGGAATTTTAGCATACTCTTCGGCTGGTAGTAATTCGCAACCTAAAGATTGGTAATTAACAACTAATTCTTCTTGTGTTTTAAGATCAGCCTGTGAAGCCTTGTCACAAGAGTTCATCATAAAAAATCCAACGCCAACAAGGGCAAGGACCAATGCAATTTTCTTCATAATTAATTTGATTAGGTTAGGTTAGTAAAAACATAAGTAAGTTCAACTAATTAATGATATGAGTCAATATCTAATTAATTTTATTTTCATTTTTTTCTTAACAGTACATTCAATTACTTTTTATTACTAGCTTTATGCCTATTATATATCTATATTCAAACGACTTATATTTAAATTTTACCTTATGAAAACAGCCGCAGTTTTTGGCTCAACAGGATTGATTGGAAATCATCTTGTGCAACTTCTTTCCACAAACAAAGAGTATGGAAAAATTTATTCGTTTGTTCGTCGCAAACCCGATAATAAACCAACGAAGGTCGAGCATATCGATTTTTCTGTTGATTCTCTTATAATTCCGAATGATGTTGATACTGTATTCGTTTGCCTTGGAACTACAATTAAAAAAGCAGGCACTCAGGAAGCATTTCTAAAAGTCGATTATGATATGGTTGTTGAGATTGCCAAGCAATCAAAACTATCGAATGTGAAACGTTTTATTGTAGTCAGCTCAATTGGAGCCAACCCGAATACCAGTAACTTCTACCTAAAAACAAAAGGAAGAATGGAAGAGGCTGTCAAACAGCAACAATTGAATTATTGCGGAATTGTTCGCCCTTCGCTCCTACTCGGAAAACGAAACGAGTTTCGCTTTGGCGAAAAAGTGAGCATTGTGCTATTCAAAATATTTAGCTTTATATTTGTCGGCTCATTAAAGAAATACAAAGGAATTTACGCAGAGGATGTAGCAAAAGGTATGATAATGCTTGCACAAAGCGGAATGGTTAATGTAACAATCGAATCTAATATTATTAAACAACTGGCAGATGAGTACACAAAGCAACAATAGTGACTTTTTTCAGAAATTAATCAGCAACAGACAAAGCGTTCGCGCTTACAAGCCCGATGCTGTTGAAAAAGAAAAAATTGATAGGATTCTTGAAGCTGGACGCATATCTCCATCTGCTTGCAATGCTCAACCGTGGAAGTTTATTGTTGTTGACAACCCAGAGCTAAAGAATAAAATTGCCGATGCAACTTCAAATCGGGTAATCGGAATTAACCACTTTACAAAGCAAGCACCAGTCCACATTGTGGTTGTTCTTGAACCTGCCAACTTCAACTCCAATTTTGGTAGTATTATGAAAGATAAGAATCTTCCATTAATTGATATTGGAATTGCTGCGGCTCACCTTTGCCTTCAGGCAACTGCGGAAGGACTTGGAACTTGCATTTTAGGATGGTTTAATGAACGAACAGTTAAAAATCTTCTCGAAATTCCACGTCGAAAAAGAGTTATTCTAATTATAACCCTTGGATATGCTGCGACAGATGAATTAAGAGAGAAAAAACGTAAATCAATCGAAGAAGTAGCAAGCCTTAATAAATACTAGTTTTTCTTATTCGGATAATAGATAAATAAAGGCCTAAATCCAATAAACGGCGATGGCTCCACTTGTCCTTCATATTCAGACATTATATCTATTCTAACGTAGTATCCAGTGCTATTCCAACTCCCCCCAACAACAAAACCTGGTTGATATGTAAATTCTGCTACATTCCCGCTCATATTAAACAATCCGTACCCGTAAGGTTTGTAAGAGTCAACAGGAGCAGGAAAGTATATACTATTGTCTATTCTTTGATTATTTTTCAATTGAGAGTTGACCACAATAAAGTGTTTATTGCCACTATCATATTTTATAGTTTCATCACCAATTGATCTGAATCTACAGTAAAACTGGCCCTTTTCGTTACGTAAATAAGGTGTGTGCCATGGATAAACTGCATCTTGAACGCCTCCTTTCGCCGCCCATAACCACTCTAGTTTGTTAGGTAATCTAAATTCGCCATATGGTAAACCTTTCTTTTTTTGTTCGAGATTATATTTCTCGGTTAACCATTTACAGTATAATTCTGCAGCTTGTTGGCTGATATTTACAACCGGATAATTATCATAAGCTTTATGCTTATGATAATGCTTAACGAATGGTTCGTTAAAAGCAGCTACTGTTGTTCTCCACTTAGCACTATCAATATCAGCTATTTTAAATTCCTCAAATCGACCATGAGCCTTTAAATCATCCAAAAAAAGTCGATACTCAGCATTTGTTACTTCATATTTTGCTAAAAAGAAAGCATCAATTTTTACTTTATTTGAATCAAATATTAACTCTCCAACAGGAATAAAAACGTAATTCCTTGGAGGTTTAATAGCTGTTTTATATTGCGAAAATAGAGGTAAAGTAAAAAACAATAAAAGAGATAAAATACCTGTTGTTTTGATAAGTTTCATAATGCTAGATTTGTTTTACTTACATTAACGTTTAAGTATTGTAAATATAAGTAAAACAAATCAAAAATTCATTTATTGTTTTGCCAATACTTTTTTGTATAATTCGATAAGTTTAGATTGTTCGTTTTCCCATATCAGTTGGTTATTTGCAGCCATTAGATTATCAATTGTCTTTTCACGCCTATCTTTATTTTCGAAAAAATCAGCAACAATATTTGCAAGTTCTTTAGGATCTCTAGTATAGGCAACTAAACCAATGCCATACCTTTCAACAATATTAGCCATTTCGGGTAAATCGCTTACCAAAACAGCAATCTGAGCCTGAATATAATCGAAAAGTTTATTTGGTAAAGCATATTTATAGCTAAGGCCTAAGTCTTCTTCTAAGGAAAGGCCAAGCCATGCTTTCGAGGTTAAAGCATGGAGTTTCTCGTGTGGAACCCGTCCTCTAAACTCAACCCTATCAAAAAGATTTAGCTCTATAACTCTTTTTCTGAGTTTTAACTCCAAATCGCCTGCACCGACTATCATTAAATAGTAACATGGGAGATTATTTATCATTTCAATAGCAAGTTCCAATCCTCTCCCCTTATTCAGTGCTCCTTGATAAATAATAGTTGGTCTAACACTTTTATGTCCAAAGTTTTCATTTCTAAGAGGAAGATTCCGAATGACTTCCATCTTAATCCCATATTTCTTAAAATACTCATCGGCAATGCCTTGCGAAACAGTATATGCATACTTTACATTCTTTAAACATAGCCGTTCAACCATCCTCCAAATGCCTTTTGTTATAGGCCTTCCTAATAGTTCAGGCACCTCGGTAAAATACTCATGGCTATCATAAACCAAAGGCTTACCTTTGAAAAAACAACCTAATCGACAACCCAAAAGGGTATCAAGATCGTTTGAACAAACCAGATCAAAACGATGAAAAAGCAAATAAAAGAATATCCTTACATTGAAAAAAAAGTAGAACAAAAATCCCTTTCGGAAAATCATTCTAAATAGCTTAACATTATACTTACAATTAATAGTTTTAGGAGTATCAGGCAATCTGCGGCCAATTGTAAGAACATCATGCCCCTCTTGGTAAAGAGTTAATGAACTTCGATGAACCCGTTGATCAGAGACTAAATCAGTAGTAGCAAAAAGAATAATACGCGCCATATCATTTCAATTAAGGGTTGCTAAGTTAGAAATTAAACCTCAAAAGTGATGATTTGTTCAGCTTTGCTTATCTTTGTAAAAAAATTTCTATGATTGAGATAAAGAAAGATTATCCTCTAAAATCAAAGAATACATTTGGCTTAGATGTAAAAACTCATTTTTTTGTTGAAGCGAGTAAGGCCGATAAGATTTCATTCTCACTCAACTACGCATCATATTACAACCTTCCTGTTATGATTCTAGGAGGCGGAAGTAATATCCTTTTTACAAAAGATTACGAAGGTCTAATCATACGTCCAACGATACAAGGAATCGAAGTTGTAGAAGATGCCTCAGAAACGGTTACCATTCGTGTTGGTGCAGGAGTTAATTGGGACTCACTTGTTGATTGGGCAGTTTCGAGAGGACTTGGAGGAATAGAGAATCTTTCTTACATCCCTGGTGATGTGGGTGCAAGCCCAATTCAAAATATTGGTGCATACGGTGTTGAAGCAAAGGATACCATTGTAAAGGTTGAAGGTCTCAATATCATTTCAAAAAAAATGGTTGAGCTGACCAATGCCGAATGCCAATTCGATTATAGGTATAGCATATTCAAGGGTGAATTAAAGCATAGGGTTGTAGTTACACACGTTCATTTTAAGCTATCAAAAAAGCCAACCTTAATTACGCATTACGGTAACCTCGATGAGGAGATTGAGAAACTTGGTGAACGTTCAATTAAAACCGTTCGAGATGCTGTAATCAAAATACGAAAACAAAAACTACCTGAACCCACAGAGATTGGTAATGCAGGAAGTTTCTTTAAAAACCCTTTGGTTAAAACTCAAGTTTTTGAAACGTTACAAAGCAAATACGATAAAGTACCATCCTACCCTGCTTCCGAAAACCATGTAAAAATCCCTGCCGGGTGGCTTATTGAGCAATGCGGATGGAAAGGTAAAAAAGTTGGAAACTGCGGTGTACACCAAAACCAAGCATTAGTTCTGGTTAATTATGGCGATGCAAAAGGTTCGGAGATACTCGATCTTGCCCATCAAATTCAAAAATCAGTAGTTGACCAATTCGGAATAGAATTAGAAATGGAAGTTAATGTAGTTTAATTGAAGAATTTGAAATTTTAATGAATGTTTTTTTCAAATTAAAATCATTTATAAATCCTCTCCCTATTCAAAGCTTTTTGGTAAGCTAACGCATTTCTGTTATGCTCAGTAAGCGTTTTGGCAAAAACATGATAGCCCGAAAAATCATCCTTTGCGCAAAAGTATAGGTACTTATGGTTTACTGCATTCAACACAGCATCAATTGATGATAACGATGGACAACAAATTGGCCCAGGAGGTAAACCGTAATTTTTATAAGTATTATAAGGTGATTTAACTTCGAGATGCTTGGTTAGAATTCTTTTTAAAGCAAAATCCCCAATAGCAAACTTAATGGTTGGATCAGCTTGCAAGGGCATATTAACCTTTAATCTATTTAGATATACACCTGCTATCACTGGTCGCTCATCGCGTTTATTCGACTCCTCTTCAACTATCGATGCCAAAGTTGATACCTCTTCGGGCTTGAGCCCAATTGCTTGAGCCTTATCGTTTCTATCCTTAGTCCAAAACTGGTTATACTCCTTTTTCATTCTATCAAAAAATGCTTTGGCATCTGTATTCCAATAGAATTCATAGGTATTGGGAATAAACAATGAAATAAATGTATACTCGTTAAATCCATAGTTTTGGGAAATATCTTGACCTTTGAAATAACGAATAATTGATAATGAGTCCGCCTCGATCTGTGTAGCAATCTTTCCGGCAAGTTGTTCAGGTGTACGAATATTATTAAAGGTAACCTTAACAGGTGTTTGGGTTGCGGTAATTAACATTCTAACTAAAACTCTATTGCTCATTCCCGACTTAATTCTATAACATCCAGGTTTTACCCTTTGGATATATCCTAAAGAATTTGAAGCCTTAACAAACGATTCGATATCAATAACTAAACCGTTCTTTTTGATACTATCAAGCACAACATTAAAGTCGGAGCCTGTCGGGATAAAAAGCAGCTTATCCTTTTTAATATCGACATTAGAACGATACATTCGAGTGTAGAAGTTTACACCAAATATGAAAAGCGTAACTACTACAAGAGTAGCTACGCCTAAAAAGTATTTATTTTTTATCAGTTTCAATAATTGTTCTACCATGCACCTTTCTTTAATTAAAAATCTATTGAAGTAAAGCAACCGCCTTCTCAATCCTTTTTGCTGCTTCAACTAATTTATCATCTGAGGTTGCATATGAGAACCTGATGTAGTTTGGTGCGCCAAAAGCAGAACCTGGAACAACTGCCACATGAGCAACATTAAGTAAGAACATCGATAAATCGTCGGAATTCTTAATAACTGTTCCATTATACTGTTTACCAAAGAAGTATGAAATCTCGGGGAAGATATAGAATGCACCACCAGGCATATTGGTTCTAAATCCTTTGATTTTCGAAACGGCATCAACCACAAGATTTCGGCGACGAACAAAAGCCTCACACATTACTTTTACCGTTTCACCATTAGAGTTGAAAGCTGCTGTAGCAGCTTTTTGTGCAATTGAACACACCCCTGATGTTTGCTGACCTTGAAGTTTAGAGCAAGCCTTTGCAATCCACTTTGCAGATGCTGAGAAGCCAATTCTCCAACCGGTCATTGCATAACCTTTCGAGACACCATTAATGATGATAACTCTCTCTCGAATATTCTCAAATTGTGCAATACTCTCGTGCTTACCTGTAAAATTGATGTGCTCATAAATTTCATCAGAAATTACAAGCAAATTTGGATGCTTTGCAACGATATCGGCAATGGCCTTTAGCTCATCATGAGTATAGATACTTCCTGTTGGGTTTGATGGAGAGCAAAGCATCAATACTCTAGATTTTGGTGTAATTGCATCCTCAAGCTGTTTTGGAGTAATCTTAAAATCGTTATCCAAACCGGTCTCAATAACCACACTCTTACCCTCTGATAATTTTACTAACTCAACATAACTTACCCAATAAGGAGAAGGAACTATAACCTCATCGCCTTTATCAACAACGCAAAGAAGTACATTTGAAAGGCTATGCTTAGCGCCGCCAGATACAACTACTTGATCAGGAGTAAAGGTAAGGTTGTTCTCTCTTTTAAGTTTACCGCAAATAGCATCTAACAAATCCTTATAACCCGCAATTGGCGAATAGAATGAATAGTTTTCATCGATTGCCTTTTTGGCGGCATCCTTTACAAAGTCAGGAGTAAAAAAATCAGGTTCTCCCAAACTTAGGTTGATTACATCGATTCCTTGCGCTGAAAGTTCTCTCGATTTTTGTGACATGGCAATGGTTTGCGACTCTTCAAGTGCGGCTATACGTGCAGATACTCTTTCCATTATATTATAGTTTTATGAGTTGTTAATTCAATAAATATCTTTTGTAACTTTAAGACGCTAAAATTACACTTTCTTTGAGTATCAAAAATCAAATGAACTGAAAAAATATGCTATTAGCTGATATCCTTAAAATTGTATTACCATCGTTGCTCGTTTTTTTGGCTGGTTACCTTGCCGTTTCTAAGATGTTACGCAATGAAGCCGATCGTCGCAAAGCCGAAAGAATTCAAGCAAACCAACGAATATCAATCCCGGTTCGCTTACAAGCATACGAGCGTTTAGTTCTATTTCTTGAACGTATTTCTCCTGAATCGCTAATAGTAAGAGTTAATCAACCTAACATTGATGCAAAAACCCTTCAATCGGCTCTACTTACAACAATTCGTGCCGAATGGGAACATAATCTTTCGCAGCAGCTTTACGTCAGCAATGAGGCTTGGGAGTTAACCCGAAATGCTAAGGGCAATATGATTAAGTTGATAAATATTTGTGCCGAAAGGGTTGAGCCTGATGCCCCATCAATTGCATTTAGCCAAAAGATACTTGAGCTTATGGTTGAGCTTGAGCATCACCCAACATCAATTGCTATTGCCCAATTAAAAAAGGAAGTTGGTGAGTTCTTTTAATCAAACATTGGTCACTTTATTAGAAAATATCAACTTAAAACATAATAGAACCTGCCATAAATTCCAATTAATCACAAATAGTTTTAATTCTGTAACTTTCTTTTTTCCTTCGCGTTTCTAAATTGATAGAGTATTTATCACACTTTAAATATTTTCATCGTGAAACGCATTGTCATTTACTCAGCTTTTCTTGCCCTCGTTTTTTTTAGTGGTTGTAAAAAGGAGGAGGATTCAGCCAAACTACCAACCATTACAACTTCTGCAATTAGTGGTATAACTGCAAGCACAGCTATTAGCGGTGGTACAATTTCTAATAATGGGGGCGATTGGGTTAACACACGTGGTGTGTGTTGGAGTACCGAACCAAATCCTACAATTAGCCTATCAACAAAAACATCTGATGGCACTGGCAATGGATCATTCACAAGTACTATTTCCGGATTGACAAACGAAGTTACCTACCATGTTAGAGCCTATGCAAAAAACTCAGCGGGTACTGCTTATGGCGATGATATCACATTTAAGGCATCTAGCGCTTCGTTACCAACAATAATAACATCAACTGTTACCAGAATTAATGAAACATCTGCTTATAGTGGAGGTAATATTACTTCCAACGGAGGATTAACAATAGATGCAAGTGGTGTTTGTTGGAGCACCACTGGTAACCCAACGATAGCAAATTCTAAAACTACAGATGTCGCAGATAATGGTTTATTTTCAAGTCATATCACGGGTTTAACAGCCAACGAGATATATCATGTTAGAGCATATGCAACAAATGCCATTGGTACAGCTTATGGCCCTGATTTGGTATTTACTGCAAAAGTTGGGGCTGTTTCAACTGTCGATAACGATCAAATGATGCTTGGAAATCCCGACAGTGCTATTTTCAACATTCTAAGTGCAGATAAATACTTGATGATAAAACCTCAGTACAATTTATCATATAATAACTCTAAATTAACTACAAACTGGACTTCGTGGCATGTTAGCTCAAATGATATTACTAATGCAGCAGATAGACAGGATGATTTTAGGGCTGACAACACACTTCCTTTAAGTTGGTATCATGTAACCGAAAGCGATTTCAACTATGCAACTTACGGTTTTGATAGAGGCCATATGTGCCCATCAGCCGATAGAACATCATCAATTCCTAATAATTCTGCAACTTTTCTAATGACTAACATGATCCCTCAGGCACCAAATAATAATCAAGGACCATGGATGAAACTTGAAGATTATGGAAGAACACTTGTTAATTCTGGAAATGAACTATATATAATCTGTGGACCTTATGGACAAGGGGGTAAAAGTGCTAAAGGTACTTTTTCAATTCTTGCTTCGGGAGTCACTGTTCCAAGCTATACATGGAAAATAATTCTTGTAATTCCTAATGAGAATGGTGATTTAAACCGCATTTCTTCAACTACTCGCGTTATTGCTGTTTGGATGCCTAACAATAATGACACTTGCCCTTTAGGCAGTCTTTGGACTTCGTATAGAGTAAGTGTTGATTACATCGAGTCTCAAACTGGTTATGATTTTCTTTCAAATGTTTCGACTACGATACAAGATGTGATTGAAGCAAAAGTTGATAATCTTTAAGATATTTAAAGCATAAAAAAAGCCCCAACAATTTTTTGTTGGGGCTTTAAGTTAATGCCAACTGTGGATATTAAAGCTTTATCATATCTACACTTCGTTTTACAAATCGACTTAAATCCTCGCCTTTTAGCATATTGTTGGAAAGTAACGCAAGGTCGATTAGCTGTTTAACCAGCTTTTCATCTTTACCATATGTTTTAAGAATATTGCTCTTTTCATCCCTTAGGTTCGATAGCTGCTTTTCAGTCTCTGCAAGTAAATCCTTATCTGCTTGAGGAATCTCCTCTTCTTTCTTATCCTTTGATGCCTTCTTAAGCTCATCAACCTTTAGCTCTGCAGGTTTAATTTGCTTGTTGAGCTCATCAACCTTAGCACCAACATTTTTACCTTTTGCATCTATAACCGATTTAATTAACGGATGCGATGCATTAACGACAAGGTTTAGACTATCGGGCATATTTCCATAGAATCCAGCAGCAGGATTCATTGCTGCCATATCCTTCA
This sequence comes from uncultured Rikenellaceae bacterium, assembly GCA_964390565.1. Lineage (GTDB taxonomy): Bacteria > Bacteroidota > Bacteroidia > Bacteroidales > Tenuifilaceae > UBA8529. The sequence continues at coordinate 39,543 of CAYMII010000026.1, read as the reverse complement.
TGCGTCGCATGAACTCAGAACGGGTAATGATTACTGGTTGTGCTGTTTCGCCAAGCTCCTCAAACGAAACCCAATAATGAGCACTTTCAGGAAGAGCGCCCTCAAATACCGAACGAATCTCGTTCTGCTCATCTAACGGAAGGCTAACCTCCTTGCGATCTTCCTTAACAATTAGTTTATCAATAACATCTGAATCAACACGTACAAAGCGAGTATCTTTTAACTTCGACTCTAGGCTATTAATAAGGTGTGCATCAAGTTGACCATCCATCATTAACACATCATACCCTTTGTTTTGAGCAGCCTCGATGTAGCTGAATTGCTCATCCTTATTGTTTGCATAAAGATATATAAGGGTCTTGTTTTTATCAGTTTGGTTTTCCTTAACTAGGTTTTGATACTCTTCGAAAGTGAAATATTTACCATCAATATTCTTGAAAAGAGAGAATTTCTCAGCTCTTTCATAAAACTTTTCATCTGTAATCATTCCATAGGTAATGAAAAGTTTAAGGTCGTCCCACTTCTTTTCGAATTGAGTTCTATCGTTTTTGAAGATCTCTTGAAGCCTATCAGAAACCTTTTTAGTAATATGACTCGATATTTTCTTAACATTCGAATCGCTTTGTAAATAGCTGCGCGATACATTTAATGGGATATCGGGAGAATCGATTACACCATGTAGAAGGGTTAAGAATTCTGGTACAATTCCCTCAACTGAGTCAGTTACATAAACCTGATTGCAGTATAGTTGAATCTTATTCTTTTGAATATCGAAATTGGTCTTGATACGAGGGAAATAAAGAATTCCAGTAAGATTGAAAGGATAATCAACATTCAAATGGATATTGAAAAGAGGTTCTTCGGCAACAGGATACAAATCGTGATAAAACTCCTTATAATCCTCCTCCTTTAAATCGACAGGTTTGCGAGTCCAAAGAGGGTTTGTGTCATTAATAACTTTTGGTTTTTGAGTGTCAATCTCTTTACCATCCTTCCACTCCTTCTCAGTGCCAAAAGCAATTGGAACAGGTAGATAACGGCAATATTTTTTTAGTAAACCATCAACCTTAAAATCATCAAGGAATTCTTTCGAATCCTCATTTATGTAAAGTATAATATCGGTTCCTCTTTCACTTCGCTCAATCTCCTCTAAAGTAAAATCGGGTGTTCCATCACATTCCCAACGAACAGCTTTTGAATCGTCACGGAATGATTTGGTGAAAATTTCAACTTTATCACTTACCATAAACGATGAGTAGAAACCTAAGCCAAAATGTCCGATTATGGCATTTGCCTGATTCTTATATTTCTCAAGAAACTCCTCGGCACCCGAAAAGGCAATCTGATTGATATACTTATCGATCTCCTCGGCAGTCATACCAACACCTTTATCTGAAATGGTGATTGTTCCAGCGGTTTTATCAACCTTAACGCTGATTGTTACATCTCCAACCTCACCCTTATACTCACCAACAGACGCCAGTGTTTTAAGCTTTTGGGTAGCATCCACGGCGTTAGAAATTAGCTCACGAAGAAAAATTTCGTGATCGGAATAAAGGAACTTTTTGATTATCGGGAATATGTTCTCGGTAGTTACGTTAATTTTACCTGTTTGCATTTTTAAAGCTATTTATTGGTTATACAAATATTTTCCTGTGCAGCATTTCAAAAGGAGTGCCACTTCATCGTTTATGACAAATCGTCATCTCAAAATAATATGGGGCTAAATCTCTGAGTAGAAATATCGGTATATAATCCAGATAGTTACAACGAGAAGAATATAACCAATCAAAATCCGTAGAGAGATATTAAAGCTATGTCTTTTCTGGGCTAACCTTTTCTGGCTAATAATTCCCATTATTATATTATTAATCCTTAGGTGAATATTCTCATTTTTTGGAATAAAAGTATAAGCCCCGCTCTTCATCACATACGATCCAAATGAACCCTCATCCTCTCCTGTAAGCATCACAACTTCTATATCTTTATTGATTGCCTTAGTTTCCTCAAGAATTTCAACGCCATTCATTAGAGTATTATTCCCTTCGTCAAAGTATTTATAGCCTAAAAAAACGATATAAACTTCTTGCTTATTAAACTTATATTTTGATAAAAACTCTATAAACTTCTCGCCCGATGTAAACGATTGTATATTATACTTCTCAGGATTATCAATGCTTGAGTGGATCGTTCTGGTAAAATCAACGTTATGATCGACCAAAAAGATGTTTGTATCAATTTTAGTTTTAAGCATACCCTTATTTTTTAATTACCATGGGCAATCCGCCTTTACTTTTATAGATAAAACCAGGTTGAATAAATTTTTCATCACTCTCTCGTGGTTTAACAGGCTCTCTTCTTGGATTTCTTAAATCCAGATTTCTTACATAAACCCATTTCCCCTTCTCAAATTTAAACCCATCGTATGTAAAATCTGGTCCATAGAATTGAAAGTTCTCTGTAAGATTGGGTCTTGAAGGTGATAAATGATCGAATACAATGGTTTTAGATTCTGGAATATACCGAAGCATCATAGTAGCTCGAGCCGAAAATTCAAATACAACTCTATTTAAGGTTAATTCTCCAACATGAAAGACTTCGGAACCAAATGAAACCTCACCTTGTTTATCAATCGAGAGTACTTCAATAATCTTCTTTGAAGTGAAAAGGTTGTTAAAATCAAGTCCAAGCAAAATGTAATAAGTCATTCCTTTTATAGGAACATCAATAATTGAATAGTACAATGCACCCATCCAATTAGACTTAGACAAAACATCCTTTATTGGATTGGTAATAGCTTGACGATTATCAATAAGTTCAATCAAACTCAACACACCTTTTTTATTATTTAATACAATGAAACCAAAGTATTTTTGATTTCCTCCTGTAAGAGGATAATTCCAAGTAAAAATTCGAACCTGTCCATCATCAGATTTTACTTTGCCCAAATGCTTAAGGGAATCAAAAGGGAAATCGAATGCATTGGGTCTAACTATGCTATTTTTAAATAGTTTGATAAATTCACTGTTAGCCTCCTCCCTCTCTGAAACGGAAGAATTACTATAAACTTTTGACATCAATGCTGATAAACTATCCTCGGCCGATTTTATTGATATTTCTTGAGTTTTAGCTGTATATGATGAAAAGACTAACACCATTGTGCTAATCAAAAAACAAAAACTTCTCATTTTTTTAAATAATTTCATCTAATGATTTTAACAATAAATCGGCTGCTTCCGAGCATTCATCAACTGTTATGCTAAGCGGAGGAGCAATCCTAAATGCAGTATTACAAAACAAGAACCAATCCAAAACCACACCATTTTTCAATGCAACCTTCATCAGCTTAAGTATGTTATCAAACGAACCAATCTCAACAGCCATGAAAAGCCCATTCGCTCTTATCTCCCCAACCAGTTTATGACCTTTTAGCTTATCAATAAAAATCTGTGCTTTAAGGCCAACCTGTTCAACAAGTTTCAACTCCTGCAAAACCTCAATCGATGCAATTGCTGCAGCACACGATACGGGATGCCCTCCGAAGGTTGTTATATGTCCTAGTGGCGGATTGTTTGTCAAACAGCCCATTATCTCTTTTGATGAGATAAATGCCCCTAACGGCATTCCACCTCCCATAGCTTTTGCCAGTAAAAGAATATCTGGAACAACACCATACTTTTCGAATGCGAACATCGATCCTGTGCGACCTAAACCCGTTTGAATCTCATCAAAAATAAGCAGAGTTCCTGTTTGGTTACATCTCTCTCGTAATTTAACTAAAAAGTCGTTTTGTGGCGAAACGATACCTGCCTCACCTTGTACTGGCTCAATAATAACACAAGCAGTTTTATCTGTAATTTGCTCAATATCTGAGAATAAATTAAAGACAATATGCTTTACATCCGGGAGTAATGGCCTAAAAGCTCTTTTGGGTTCTTCGTTTCCCATTACGCTCAATGCACCATGAGTACTGCCATGATATGCATTGACAAATGACACGATCTCTGATCTTCCAGTGTATCGCTTTGCGAGCTTTAACGCGCCTTCTACCGCTTCGCTACCCGAATTTACGAAGTAGATATTATCGAGGTTGGCAGGTAATAGTTCCGCTAATTTATGAGCCAATTGAACCTGTGGATTCTGCACAAACTCCCCATAAACCATAAGGTGCATGTACTTGGCGGTTTGCTCTATAACAGCACCAACTACTTTCGGATGACAATGCCCAACATTGCTAACCGAAACTCCCGAAATTAAATCGAAATAACGCTTGCCATCATTCCCAAATAAATAAACCCCTTCTGCTCGTTCAACTTCTAGCAAAAGAGGTGATTCGGAAGTTTGGGCAACGTGTTTAAGAAAAAGTTGCCTAGTACTCAACATTTAGCTATAGACCTAAAAGTTATTTATTCATTAAGTTGATTTCGTTGAGAAGCTTTTCGCGATAAGATTTTCCAATAGGAATAACCTTTTTGCTATCAGCCATTTTAATAACGACTGAATTATCCTCAATGCTTGTTATACGACTTACGTTTACAATAAACGAACGATGAACTCGCTTGAATTTAACTACAGGCAGTTGGTTTTCAATTGATTTCATGGTAAAATGGATTGTAAACTTATCGGTTGTTGTGTTAATAACAACATAGTTCTCCAAGGCCTCAACCCAAAGAATATCATTATACTTAATTCTAACAAGCGAACTATTCTTTTTGATAAAGATCTCCTTATCTGTATCAGTTAACGAACGCCCCTTATTGAAAAGTTCGTAAGCTTTGCTTGCTGCCTTAAAGAAACGGGCATAGGTAATGGGTTTAAGCAGGTAATCGGTTACACTATAATCAAATGCTTGAATTGCATACTTCTCCTTTGATGAAACAATAATAACCTGCGGAGGGTGGGTCAACGAATTCAGAAACTCTATTCCAGTCATCTCGGGCATTTCTACATCAAGGAAAATAAGATGAACCTCTTCGCCCTGCTTAATGTAGTTTATTGCCTCAACAGCACTTGAGAATGAGTGAGTTAGATTTAAAAAATCTGTTCTGCCAATAAACTCTTCAACAACCCTTCTCGATAGCTCGTCGTCGTCAATTATTATACAATTCATAAACAAATATTTTGACCGAATTTAAGAAAAAATAAGCTAATCCATCAAATTGATTGATTAGTTTTTTAGGTTTACAACAAATTCTTTTCCTTCAGGAAGCGTTTTTCCATCAAAGGCCAATCCTTTGAAGTCGACTTAAGCCATGATAATAAAAGGGTTTCACGCTCTTCCTCAGATAATTTATAGTCAATATCTGACTTCCTCAGATTATTTATCAAAGTGAACAAAACAATCGCTGCCGAAACCGAAATGTTAAAACTTTCGGTAAAGCCGAACATTGGAATAGCCACAAACTCATCGGCATTTGATAATACTGTTTGGGATAACCCAGATTTTTCAGTACCAAAGAAGATTGCGGATTTTCCTTTGGCTAAGTCAAAATCGTCAAGGGTTACTCCATTAATATGAGGAGATGTTGCAACAATTCGATAACCGCTCTCCTTAAGAGTACTAATGGCTTTTAACGAATTATTCTCTAAACCCTTGTAGTTCTTAATAGTCAACCATTTATTTGAACCCAAAACAACCTGAGGGTTGATATGAAAGTTATGCATGCCTTCAATATAATGTATATCTTGAACTCCAAGGCATTCACTAGTACGAAGCACAGCACTAGCGTTTTGTGATTGGTAGATATCCTCAAGAACAACGGTTATGTATCTTGTTCTCTCCTTTAATACATTATGAATCTGTTCAACCCTACGCTCAAGGATAAACCCAGATAAGAATTCTATTAACTCCTTCCTTATTATAGGATCGTTGATATAGTTTTTGTGGCTCATAGTGCTAAACAAGAATTGTAAAACAAAAAAAAAGGAGAACCAATGGTTCTCCTTTTTTTATATTAAAAGCAACTATTGTACGTGACCGCTTAGATCGCTACCTGGTTTGAATTTAACAACCTTTTTAGCTTTAATGGTAATAGGTTTACCAGTTTGTGGGTTACGACCAGTTCTTGCACTTCTCTTATTAACAGAGAATGAACCAAATCCTACAAGAGCAACTCTATCACCTTTTTTAAGAGCGGTGCCAGTAGTTTTTACAAAAGCGTCAAGAGCTTTCTTAGCATCTGCTTTAGTTAATTTAGCTTCAGCAGCAATTGCATCGATAAGTTGTGCTTTGTTCATAATTGTTTTTTTTTAGGGTTAATAATAGTTAGTTGACCATCACATTACAAATATAGCGTATTTATTGGGCTTTCCAAATTATTTCAAAGAAAAACTTTCTAAAAGTGGCGTTTTTTTTGACTTTCACAACAATCGCTAACTTTGTTAATGCTAAATTATTGAAAAAAATCTAAATAAAGCAAGGGTTTTGGTATAAATAATTATTATTTTTTTTTCACAAAGGATTTTGCAGATTAAAAAAAGAAGTTACCTTTGCGCCCGGAGAAATGGCAGAGCGGTCGAATGCGGCGGTCTTGAAAACCGTTGATCTCGCGAGGGGTCCGGGGGTTCGAATCCCTCTTTCTCCGCCAAAGAAAAAGACGAAGGCTAATTTAACCTTCGTCTTTTTGCTTTAATACAATATTTTTCTTTTGATAAAATTTTGATTATCAAATAGAATTTACCGATACTTTAGCGCCTATTCTATTTTATCTTGAACAGCTATTCTGCGAACAAGGGCTATTGGTTATAAGTAAACCTAAAATTCCTCCCATTATAATGCTATTATATGGACTACTTGTTATGGCACAAGTCCCTGATGTACATCCAACAAAGTAATAGTATAAGAATCCGATAAACCCTCCAATCACAACACTAACAATAGGTTTCCAAAATCGCCAAGTTTTAATTCGATCATTTAAACTCTTAGGGCTTTCTTTGCTTTCACAACTATTATTCATATATTCATATATTTACATTTATACATACAAATATAAAACTAATTTGTTTACAATAGCAAATAAAAAAGTAAAAGGACGCATATTGTTTTATCGAACTAAAGTGTCTACTTTTGCAATCCTACATGCGACCAGTATAAAGGAGAGATGCCAGAGCGGTCGAATGGGGCGGTCTCGAAAACCGTTGATCTAGGTAACTGGATCCGAGGGTTCGAATCCCTCTCTCTCCGCCAAAAGAATACCTACCCGCTGTAAAGCGGGTTTTTTATTTGCCATAGGGCAGAGCTAGCGAAGCTAAAGCGATGACTTATGGTAAATAAAAAGAATGAGTGAAGCGAATGAAGGAGTTCTTTTGAAGCCTCCCCCATAGGGATCACCAAAGGTAATCCCTATCTCTCCGCCAAACGAATACCAAACCGCTGTTAAGCGGGTTTTTTATTTTCAAAACGCTGAGCTAGCGCAGCTTTTGCGAAAGCATTTTGAAAATAAAAAATTAATGAGCGAAGCGAATGAAGGTATTCGTTTACAACACCCCTCCAAGGGAAAACCGAAGGCAATCCCTCTCTCTACGCAACAAACAACTCAACCCGATTTATAGTGGGTTATTTCTCTAATTTATTGAACAGATCTTAAAATTTAGGCTTCACAACAATAAAGTATAACAAGTAAAAATGAGAAGAGAGAGCGAATGCTCTCTCTTCTCATTTTTATACCTTATATATATGTTAAAGTGTTTGAAGGTTATAAAGCTTAGTATAAATCCCATTTAAAGCGATTAACTCCTCATGCTTACCCCTTTCAACAATCTCTCCTTCGTGGAATACACAAATAAGATCAGCATTACGAACAGTTGATAAACGATGTGCAATAACTAAAGAGGTTCGATGCAACATAAGGTTTTCAATTGCATCTTGAACAAGTTTTTCCGATTCGGTATCCAATGCGCTTGTTGCTTCATCAAGAATCATAATTGGAGGGTTTTTAACCATAGCTCTTGCAATACTTACCCTTTGGCGCTGTCCTCCGGACATTTTATTACCCCTATCGCCAATATTTGTGTAGTAACCATTCGTTGTTGCAGAAATAAACTCATGAGCATTTGCAATCTTGGCTGCATTTATTACATCTGCTTCAGGTGCTGTATTTAAACCAAACGCGATATTATTGTAGAAGGTATCATTAAATAGAATAGGATCTTGATTTACGTTCCCCATCAAACTCCTTAGACTTTCAAGTGTGTAGTCTTTTATATTTACACCATCGATTAGGATTTCGCCTTCTTCAACATCATAAAACCTCGGAAGCAAATCGACAAAGGTAGTTTTCCCTGAACCTGATTGACCCACAAGAGCAACCCTAGTACCCTTTTCAATTTTTAAGTTAACATTCTTGAGGACATAATCATCTTGGTATTTAAAGCTAACATTTTTATACTCAATGCTTGATTCAAAACTATTAATTGTTTTTGCATTCTCCTTGTTTTTTATCTTAACATCGGCTCCAAGTATTGTTTCAATCCTATCTACAGATGCCATACCCTTAACAATATTAAAGTAAGCCGTCGAGAATGATTTAGCAGGGTTAATTATCATATAGAAAAGGGCCACATAACCAATCAATTCTTCTCCAGTTAATGTAGATGTTCCATCAAAAACAAGTTTACCACCATAAAGCAAAACTACCATAAGAACTACAGTGCCTAAAAATTCACTAAGTGGAGTTGCTAAATCTTTACGCCTCCACATCTTGGTCATTAATCGGGAGTAGAAATTATTAGTACTTTCGAATCTGCGAACAATCTTAGGTTCAGCATTAAATGCTTTAATTACCCTCAATCCACCAAGTGCCTCCTCTATAATAGAGAGCAAAGTTCCCATCTTCCGTTGCCCTTTGAATGAAGTTTTCCTTAAACTTTTCCCAACACGGCCTATTAGTAAGCCAGAAATAGGCAGAAGAACTAGCACGAAAACTGTAAGGCTTGGGCTCATTATTACTAAAGCAGAGACATATATAATAATTTGAATAGGGTCTCTAAAGAACATTTCCAAAGAACGTATAATCGAAACTTCTACCTCATGAGAATCCGTGGTCATTTTACTAATAATATCCCCTTTCTTCTCATCCGAAAAATAACCTATTGGTAACAGCATGATCTTATTAAAAAGAGCATTTCGAATATCCCTTACAACACCCGTTCTAATTGGTGCTAAATGCCATAGTGAAAGGTATATAAATACATTTTTGAATAATGCTGCAATTATTACGACTGCAACGATAAAAAGTAGAGCAAAAAATTGCCCATCGGTTTTGATGATTTCTGAAAGAATATAATTAAAGTATCCGCTGAAATAATCTGCACTAAAAGCAAAATCAGGTTTTGTTTCAACTAATGGTTGAAGTTTAAATAAAATTCGAAGAAAGAAAACAATCATCCCAAGAGAGAACAATCCGAATATAGCACCAAATACATTGAACACTATATTTCCAAATGCATTCCATTTATATGGATATAGAAACTTAATTATTTTAAAAAACTTTTTCATACGTGTCGTTTAATGACGGAAAGTATAAATACAAAGATAAAAATTAAAAACTAGTTTACTATTCAACCCAAAGGAGCCATCATTCACAAAAAAAGTTAATATACGCCTCTATATGTAAAAGGAGTAATTGATTTTAACCGCTCCTTCACCTCTTGGTTAACTTCAAGACTATCAATAAACCTAATTAAATCATCGTGAGTTAGCTGCTTATTTGTTCGGGTTAAATCCTTTAATGCCTCATATGGATTTGGGTAACCAACACTACGCAAAACTGTTTGTATGGCCTCTGCAACAACGCTCCAATTCCTCTCTAAATCAGCATTAATAGCATCTTCGTTAAGAAGAAGTTTATCGATACCCTTTGTTAATGATTTGAAAGATAGAATTGTGTGTGACATAGGAACACCAAGATTACGCATCACAGTGCTATCGGTTAAATCGCGCTGAAGGCGCGAAATAGGAAGTTTTGCTGATAGATGCTCAAAAAGTGCATTAGCTAATCCTAAATTTCCTTCAGCATTCTCAAAATCGATAGGATTAACCTTATGTGGCATTGCCGAGGAGCCAACTTCACCAGCTTTGATCTTCTGCTTGAAGTACTCCATCGATATGTAGGTCCAAATATCGCGACTAAAATCGATTAAGATTGTGTTAATGCGCTTTAAACAATCGAGTTGTGCAGCAAGGTTATCGTAATGCTCAATCTGAGTTGTTGTTTGAGAACGATTCAATCCAAGCGTATTATTAACAAACCCATTGGCAAATGCTACCCAATCAACCTCAGGAAATGCAACATGATGAGCATTGAAATTACCAGTTGCTCCGCCAAACTTAGCTGAATTAGGTATTGCTTTGAGCTGGCAAAGCTGTGCCTGCAAACGTTCAACGAAAACGCGAATCTCTTTTCCTAAAGATGTTGGTGATGCTGGTTGACCATGAGTACGAGCAAGCATCGGGATGTTAAGCCATTCGCTGCTTTTAGCTTTAAACCTATCAATGACTTGGGTTAACTCTTGATTATAAATCTCATTTAATGAGTCCCTCATCATCAAAGGGAATGCGGTGTTGTTAATATCTTGAGATGTTAACCCAAAATGGATAAACTCTTTAAAGCGTTCTAATTTTAATGCATCAAATTTCTCTTTTAGAAAATACTCAACCGCTTTTACATCATGATTGGTAGTATTTTCGATGCTTTTAATACGATTGGCATCCTCAATTGTGAAGTCTAAATATATCTGACGAATTCCATCAAAAGCAGATTTATCAATATCCTTAAGCTGCTCAAGTGGAATATTACAAAGTGCAATGAAGTATTCGACTTCGACATAAACCCTATATTTTATCAATGCAAACTCTGAAAAATAGGATGATAGTTCCTCTGTTTTACCTCTGTATCGACCATCGATTGGCGATATTGCTGTTAGACTGTTGAGATTCATAGATAATTTGGATTACATGGCAAAGTTAATAAACAACCCAAGATAATCGCCTTACCCCGAGCGTTTTTAAACAAAGAAAATTTCTTCAGCTATTTTATAATCTTAATAAAAGCGTTTTTACTATTTTCGTTGAGTAAAGCGACAACTAAACATACTAAGAATTGTTTAGTCTATCAAAAGAAAGCATTTGAGATGACAAAAAAAATTAAAATAACAGCAGTATCATATTTGAATACAATACCTTTCGTTTACGGGTTACAACAAACAAGTATAAAGGATCAGATTGATCTCTCGCTCGATTATCCAGCTGAATGTGCAAGAAAAGTAATATCTGGAGAATGTGATTTTGGATTGATTCCTGTTGCGGCAATACCCTCTATACCTTTATATAATATAGTATCGGATTTTTGCATAGGTGCCGAAGGACCTGTAAGAACTGTTGTGCTAATGAGCAACTGTCCAATTGATAGCATTGAAAGGGTTTATCTCGATTATCAGTCTCGTACATCGGTAGTTCTAGTTAAGGTTCTTGCTCAAAATTTATGGAATATTACCCCAGAATGGAGCCCGTTTACTCCTGAGCATACCATTAATGATATAGATCCTTATGATGGACTTGTGATTATTGGTGATAAGGTGTTTGAGCATGAATCGAAATTTAAGTATAAATACGACCTAGCCGTTGAATGGCGTCGATTAACTGGGCTTCCATTCGTTTTTGCTGCATGGGCAGCAAACAAGCCTATTGATGAGGCATTTATCAGAAACTTTAATGAAGCCCTTAGAACAGGTGTAAGTTCTATTGAAAAATCAATAGATATGTATCCTCCTGCAAAGGTCACAAAAGCCGAGGCTGAGTACTATTTAACCAACAATATCTCATTCGATTTTAACGATGAGAAGCGGAAAGCTTTAAAACTGTTCTGGAGCTTGGCAAGTTTAGTTTAATCCTCTATGTCAATATAAATATGGAGAACATTAGCATACGAGATTTTAAAGCATTCGATTTCGAAGGGCTTTCACAACTTTGGATTTTAACCGACCTTGGAAATCCCCAGCGTGGTGATAACCTCGAAATAATAATGCATAGCATTGAGTTAGGTGGCAAAATGCTTATCGTTGAGAATGAACATGGTAAAGTTATAGGCACATCTTGGATGACCTTTGATGGGCGAAGAATTCATCTACATCATTTTGGGATACATCCTGATTATCAACGTAAAGGCATAGGTCTATTGCTTGCAAAAGAATCGCTTAAGTTCGTAAAAGCAAAAGGTTATCAAGTAAAGCTTGAGGTTCACAAAAACAATAAGGCTGCCATTGAACTATACCAAAAGTTAGGCTTTAAATACCTTGGCGATTATGATGTGTACATCATTCGGGATATTCAATCTATAGAAGACTAAGCGCATTCTTCACCGCAAATGAGAAACCACACTCCTCGTTTGATTTAACCACTTTAAATCGCTCCTTAAGCTCCTTTGGAGCATTTGAAACCACATAGGCATTAGGTACCAACTCGAGCATATCCAAATCGTTGAAATCGTTACCAATGGATATAACGCTTTTAATATCACAGTTTACAACATTTGAACAGAGCCAACTTATACCATAAGCCTTTGAAACATCATTTGGAAAAACCTCCATCCAAATTGAGCAGCCATCGAGCGGTGAGGTTGTTCTGATAATTTTTATCCCGCTAAACTTAGCGCTTAAAGCGTTAAATAATTCGGGATTATTAGGCAATACGGCAAGAAGTTGCGTAGCACCTTTGGCAAAACCAACACCTGGAATATATGGTGAGCAGAACGCTCTATAAATATCGAGCCTTCGGTTAAAATCTGGATTATTGTTATTAACTGAATGGTAGTAAAAGAAATGATTCTGAGGAATTGAATCATGAACCATAAAATCGAGATCCAAACGGATAAATTCATCAATCATCCTTTGGGTGTCATTATCGTCAAGATGCCGTTCGTGAATAATCTGTTTATCCTCCCATCGAATGATTCCCGCACCCGATGAAAATATGATGTAATCGACAGGAAATGAATCATCAACTACTTTATTTACAGAATACAGCGACCTTCCAGTAGCAATGGTTCTTACGACACCTTGCCTACCCAACTGCACCAAAGTATCATAATCAGCTTTACTTGCTAAGCCCAAACCATTCAATAGAGTACCATCCAAATCAGTTACGACCATTCTAAGCATAAACTCTCAATAAAGAATATCTTCAAAGGTAGAAATAAAGGGATTTTTCTTTAACCTATTTTAATAAAAATTAGGAAACTAAAGCAAACTTAACCGCGAAAAAAAACGTTTAATATAAACGATTGGTAAGATAAAATATAAGTTAAATCGGTTTATAAATTTAATGTCAACTAAACGTTAAATAATTTTTAATTCCAATAACCATTTCATATATTTAAGGCACAATTGACATTTTAAAATCTTAATTAATATGACCAAACTAATCACATTTAATGAGCTAAGGAGGATTAAAGACAATCTTCCTGCCGGCAGTATGCAACAAATTGCAGATAAACTAAATGTAGATGTTGAAACTGTTCGGAATTATTTTGGCGGTACGAATTACGAAAAAGGAGGTGCTGTTGGTTTTCACGTTGAACAGGGACCTGATGGCGGAGTTGTTACATTAGACGATACTACTATTCTCGATTTAGCAAAAGAAATTATTACAAAGTCGGGGGAATTAGTGTAGAAAACTTTGTTGTAAACAGATAAAAAAGCAGGATATTATATTTGTCCTGCTTTTCTTTTTTTACGAAATTGCCACATCGAAATAACCCCTTTGAAGAAATGGAATTACTACTCGAAAGAATTAACAGTTCTGAACAAAAGTGGCTTAAGCCACTTTACAAGTTTAACCGAACACTATTCGAGAAAACCCATCTCCCATCGCACGATGCTGAGCATCATCTTAGGGTTTGGTTACATTGCAGGGGGTTGCTTATCGAATTACATAAGGCAGGAATAAGACCAACCAGCGAAACAATCGATAAGGCGATTGTTGCATGTTTCTTCCACGATACTGGGTTAACCATTGATATGGGAGAAAAGCATGGCCTTCTTGGAAGACAGATTTGCGAGGATTTCTTCAAAAACAATAAAGATCTTAAAGTCACCGATCTTGAAGAAGTTTTAGAAGCCATTGAAAAACATGATGACAAATCCAAAGCAATCGTTTCAGAATCATCGCATTACACAATGAAGTCGTTGCTTAAACTCGTATCTTCAGCTGATGACCTTGATGCATTGGGATATATTGGCGTTTTCAGATATATAGAAATTTACCTAAAAAGGGGAATCCCTGATAATGAAATAGCCAGTAAGGTATCGAGAAACCTTAAAAACAGGTTCTCAAACTTTATCAACACATACTCTGGTCTTCATAGATACGCCGAAAAACAGAAATTTAGATTTAAAGAAACCTTCGATTTCTTTACCGAACTCGATTATCAAATTAACCACGATACAAAGCAAGAAGATAGCCCAATCGCTGTTTTCAATATCCTGAAAGATTGTCTTTTAAATAGAGAAATGGGCATAAACGAAACCATTGACGAGACCCTTCGAAACTGTTCAAAAAGTTATGCTCTTGGGTATTTCAGCAAGCTAAGGAATGAACTCGAGGTTACATCAGCTTTGCTGCTTGATTAATTATCACTACACTAAAAATTCATTTTGAAGAATTCCTACGATATTATTGTTATTGGTGCAGGACCAGCAGGGCTTTTGGCAGCAGGTAGAGCATCGATGCTTGGAGCAAAGGTTGCTTTGCTCGAAAAGATGGAAAAACCTGCCCGTAAACTCAGGATCACCGGTAAAGGTCGTTGCAACATAACAAGTATGAAGCCTTTGGAGGATTACCTAAAAGAGATATCTCCTGAGCCTCGATTTCTGCGTCAAGCGTTTGGTGCATTCTTTAATCAGGATATTATTGATCTTCTAGATCAAAACGGGGTTTCAACAAAGGTTGAAAGAGGACAACGAGTTTTCCCAACCAGCGAAAAGGCTTGGGATGTTGCCGAAGGCCTTATAAGATGGGCAAAATCTAATGGCGTAGAAATAATCAATAATGCTAAAGTTGAAAAAATAATTGAAGAGAATAAGGAGATAAAAGGCGTTGAGATATTAAAACAAACCATAAAGTGTAAATGCGTTATTGTTACTACAGGCGGGAAGTCTTATCCTGCAACTGGCTCAACTGGCGATGGATATGCGTTTGCAGAAGCATTTGGACATAAAGTAGAACCTCTTCGTCCTTCGTTAGTGGGCATTGAGACAAAAAAGGTTTTCAAAAACCTTGATGGTCTTGGATTACGAAATGTTACCGCCACCATTTGGCTTGATGGCAAAAAGAGCATCAGCGATTTTGGCGAAGCTGAGTTTACTGAATATGGGCTTGATGGTCCGATAATTTTACGATTAAGTCGATTGATAGTTGATTCCGTTAATAACAATAAAAAAGTTGAAATATCACTGGATTTAAAGAGTGCACTGGATTATCAGAAACTTGATTCTCGTATTCAACGCGATATCACAGAACTTGGAAAGAAAGATTTCAAAACGCTTCTCAAACAGCTTCTGCCCGCCCAGCTAATTGATGTTTTTATTGAACAACTTAAAATCAACCCAACAAAACCAGCTAATCAGCTTAGCGGAAATGAGAAGAAGGGGTTAGTCAATTTATTAAAGGATTTCCGTTTTGAAGTAGCCGGTTATCGAGGTTGGAACGAAGCAATTGTAACTGCAGGAGGCATATCGATAAAGGACATAAATCCAAAATCGATGGAATCGAAGATAATAAAGAACCTTTACTTCGCTGGCGAAGTAATTGATGTTGATGGAAATACGGGCGGATACAACCTTCAAATTGCCTTCTCTACCGGATGGCTTGCAGGCGAATCTTCAGCAAAAAGTATTTTAGAAACTACTTGATATTGAAATCAAGCATCAGCTCATCTTCCAAGTAACCCTTTAACCTATCGCCAATTTTAACAGGACCAACACCAACAGGTGTTCCTGTGAAAATCAAATCGCCAGTACGAAGGGTAACAAACTTTGACACGTAAGAGATAATTCTATCGAAATTGAATATTAAATCGCTGGTAGAGCCTCGCTGAACAACTTCATCATTTTTCTCAAGCCTAAACTTTAAATTCTTAAGATCAGCAAACTTCTCCTTTGAAACAAACTCGCTAATTGGGGCTGAACCATCAAAGGCTTTTGCAATCTCCCATGGCAATCCTTTATCCTTGCATTGACGCTGAAGATCGCGAGCTGTAAAGTCAATTCCCAAGCCTATCTCATCAAAATAACGATGGGCAAACTTCTCGCTAATGCTTCTTCCTAAACGATTTACTTTAAGTACAACTTCAAGTTCATATTGTAAATCCTTTGTAAAATCAGGATAAAAGAATGGCTTGTTATTCCTGATGATACTTGAATCGGGTTTGAAAAAGAAGACAGGAACCTCAGGAACAGGATTATTCATTTCACGAATGTGATCCATGTAGTTCATTCCAATGCATACAATCTTCATATCAATGAGTTTTAGATGAACAAAGATAAAGGATATTATTCCTATGACCCAATTTCTATTTACAAGATTAAAACGTGTACCGATAACTCAATCCATAGCCATCTTGACCAATCAGAACAGGCATAATGGTTGATGATTTAGCAAAACCAGATAATCGCCGTGGAAGTAATACATGACCTCTTGAAACGGCTATTTTACCATAGGTGTAGCCAATGGCGATAGCCAATGGGTAATCGCTAACCCAGTGCACACCGTTATTCACCATCGAAAAGCCCACAAGTCCCATTATTGTATAACCAACTGGTTTGATATACTGATTATCGGGGTAATTACCCGAAAGAATTGTAACTGTAGCCATAACAGTTGCCAAATGCCCCGAAGGAAAAGCATCATAGTGTGAAACATTTTTCTGATACTCACCTGGGTTTGGAAAAGGGCGCCATCTTCCGCCTGCTTTCGTTGCTTGAAAAGGACTTTCGCGTCCTGATATTCTTTTTATAAACTGAGTTGTAACGGCCAAAGTAATAAACATTTCTGCCAACTGCGATGAGGTTTGAAGCGCCCTATAATCTTTAGTAATTGAACCATAACCATAAAAACTTCCAGCAATCAATATACTAGGCCAACCCTCACCAAAAAAGTATATTGTAGAATTTAAATTTTGTGGAATATCAAGCAAAGGAACGCTAAAACTTCCTGCATTCAATCGTAAAACAGTCTTTGATTTTCGTTCTGGATCGATATTCAAATATCGCCCAAATTGCTGGGTTGCATCAAGAATTTGTTGGTCAAAAGCTATCAAAAGAGCAGTGCCTCCGACTAGAGCACCAATTGTAGGTAAGTTTTTTTTCCTCGTTACAACTTTTGCAAAAGAGGCAAAATCAGATGGTACATTACGAACAAACTCTAATGTCCTAGGTTTGTAGTATAGTCTAGATGTAGAATTCTCTAGTTCATAGATTTGAGCCTTTGATAGTTTAACAGTATCGCGATATGGGCGATAAACAAGCGTATCCTTCCTTTCAAATGCCGATGCACTATTTTGGAAAAATGAAAATAGTAATATTGATAATATAAAAACCTTAGAAAGGCTAATTGAACGATTTATTACTTCCATCCCTCCTCCCACTTATTAAGCTTGTTCTTCTGCAAATAGCTAGCTGATTGATAGAAAGTAATAGCCTCCTTTAGAAACTGCTCATCGGGTGCCTGCTCTGTCATTTCGCCAGTTAAACGGTTAAAGGTATAGAAACTAGCCTTTTGCTGTGGGCTAAGAATAGTAAGTTTATCGCCTTTAATAAATCCTAGTTTTTGGTAGTTGGCAATAAACGCGCGCTCATCAGCAGGAGTCATTTTTAAGATATCCTTTCCAAAGAATTTGCTTTTATAAGTCCAATTCATAAGTCCGAGCAATGTTGGTCCTAAGTCGATTTGACTAACCAATTTATCAACCTTTTGTGGCTGAATAAGGTTAGGATTATAAATGATACAAGGAATTTGATATTCAAGAACTGGCAACTCGGTTTGACCAGCGCTTCCAGCGCAATGATCGGCAATAACCACAATGATAGTATTATTAAACCAAGGCTTTTTGCTTACCTTCTGGATGAACTCGCCAATTGCGTAATCGCAATACTTAACAGCACCTTTCCTTCCTCCTGGAGATTTAATATCGATAAAGCCATCGGGGTATGTGAATGGACGATGGTTTGAGGTTGTCATGGCAAGGTTAAGGAAAGGCTTACCCTCTTTAAACGAAAGATCTGCCTCCTTAATCACTCTTGTAAAAAGATCCTGATCACATACACCCCAAGCATTCTCAAATGTAACTTCACTATCTTCCATGGAACGCTTATCCATAATTTGGTAGCCATTATTCTCAAAGAAATAGTTCATGTTATCGAAGTAACCCATACCTCCATAAATAAACTTTAGGTCATATCCACGTGCTTTAAAAAGTTGACCTAACGAGAACATATTCTCGCTATTAGGTCGCTTTATTACACTCTGACCTGGTTTTGGTGGCGCTGAAAGAGCAACTGCTTCAAGTCCCCAAATAGTGCGGGTTCCACAAGCATACATGTTGGTAAAAAACAACGAATTACTAGCAAGCGAATCGAGGTAAGGCGTAATTTTACCACGTTTACTACCAAGATATTCAAGGAATTCTCCACTTAGACTTTCAACAGTAATCATTATCACATTGTACCTCTTCTCCTCACCTTCACCCCCTTTTACTACTCTCGATATATCATACAAATCGGTAGATTGGTATTCGCAGTTTTCTGCTTTAAGAATTGAGCGAAGCTGGGTAAAACTTTCCTCTTTAGGTTGTGTTTTGTAAAACACATTATAATCGAGCTCATTATTCAAGAATGCTGCAAAAATAGAGTAAACTCCATTTTTAGCAAGCTCATTATTGTATCTATTATCCGTTTTTTCAGCCCACGAATAGTTAACAAAAATAAATGATAGCACAGGTAAAATGAGCAATATAGCACCAACTGACATTCTGTTTTTTAATGTAGTTTTTACTTGAAGGAAACGCTTTAAATAATCTTTCCTATAAATGAAATATGTTAATGCTAATGAGGTAATTGATAGCAATGTTATAATTGCAGGCATCGGATACGATTCTTTAATATTGCCTATAACCTCGGTTGTATAAATCAAGTAGTCAACAGCAATAAAATTGTAACGAACGCCAAACTCCTCCCAAAAGAAATACTCAGAAACGCCATTGAATAGGAAGATATAGAATGTGATAAAGTAGAATACATAAGTTATCCACTTGTAAACATTTGAACTATAAAACTTATAAGAAATAAAGGTTGAGAATAGTACATAAGGGATCATAAAATATGAAAACGCAACGGTATCGAAGAAAAGTCCAACACCATAAGCCCAGAGCAAACCACCTACTCCGAGGTTTACATCGTGAAACGACATGCTTAGTAGCACAGTTCTGCTAACGAATGATATTGCAACAAAAATGATATATAACAGGAATATCCCGCCAAATCGGTTGTTTAGTCCTAATTTCATAGGTTATTATCTAGTTTGAATATTACTTAATGATTATCAATGCTTTAAAATTTCAAAACAGCATTTGATTTCAGCAAATATATAACCGTTTATCCACTCTAGCAAGTAGGCAGAAATTAGAATGTTTCAGAGTTACAGAGTTTCATGCTGTTTTGGAAAATCTATTTTGCAACTCCAAGCAGATGTGTATCTTTGAAGTGCATATAAAAACAATAATTGCAGTTAAAGCCATGGAAATTAGCCAAAAAGAAAAAATATTATTCTTAATCAATCCTATATCCGGAACTAAGAAAAAGGATAATCTTCCTGAAAAAATCCTAAAACTCCTTGATAAATCAAAATACGAGGCAGAAGTACATATTACCCGTTTCCGCGGCGATGCAACTGCGGTTGTGCCCATTAAAATGATTGAAGGGTATCGTCGTTTTGTGGCTGTTGGTGGCGATGGAACAGTAAACGAGATTGCCAAGGCTTTAGTAGATTCAGAAGGGATACTTGGCATCATTCCTCTTGGCTCAGGAAATGGATTGGCACGCCATCTTCAGATACCATTAAACCTCGAAAAAGCAATGAAGCTTATCAACGAGGGTAAAGTTGATTCCATCGATTATGGGCGAATTAACCACGAGCCATTCTTTTGCACATGTGGTGTTGGTTTCGATGCGCATATCGGTAATGAATTTGCCAAAAATAAAGGAAGAGGTTTTTTAACATACATCAAGGTTACTATTTCCGATTTTTTTAAATACAAGCCAAAAAAGTATAGAATTAAAATTGATAAGGAGCTTAAGATGAAAACTCGAGCGTTCCTTATTACTGCTGCTAACGCTTCACAGTATGGCAATAACGCTTACATTGCTCCAAAGGCAGATATCCAAGATGGTAAACTCGATATTTGTATACTTTCACCATTTAGGCTACACCGCGCACCAGGTCTTGGATTTAGGGTTTTTGCAAAAAATATTGACAAAAGTTCACTTATGCACACCGTACAAGCAACTGAAATAGTGCTAAAACGTAATAAAGCAGGAGTTGTGCACTTCGATGGTGAGCCCAGCGAAATGGGAAAGAAAATCAAAATAAAAATTATTCCGAGAGGGTTGAAAGTGATGATTTCTTAGACTGAGATAAGACTAAGATTGAGATTGAGGTTGAGGCTAAGGTTAAGGTTACTTTTGCTTCATCTTTAGATAGATGCTTGTGAGGACTCGCTTAGTGTAAAGTGGAAAATCGCCATTCATCATCCAAGCATAGTAACTAGGCTCTTTTTCCAATATCTCAACAACTGAACGACCTTTGTACTTTCCAAAATTAAAGACTTCAACTCCTTTCTCATCGAAAATGATTCTTCCCAGAAAGTCGACGTTTTTGGTTTGAGCGCTGAAATCGGCAAGATAGTCAACATCGTTCTTTAAATCGGGATATCTGTCGAGCTGAGCCTTGAGCACTTCGTATGTCGCAGTTGAATCGGCACCTGCGCTATGCGCATTCTCCAAGTCCTTTTCGCAGTAAAATTTGTAAGCTGCTCCAAGAGTTCGTTTCTCCATTTTATGAAAAATGGTTTGAACATCAATAAACTTGCGCTTTTTAAGGTCAAAATCGATATCAGCCCTTAGGAATTCTTCAGCCAACAAAGGGAAATCGAACTTATTTGAGTTAAAACCAACAAAATCGCATCCTTCGATAAACTGCACTAACGACCTGGCTATCTCTTTGAAAGTTGGCTCTTCTTTCACATCTTCATCAGAAATTCCATGAATAGCAGTTGTTTCAGGTGGAATTGGCATTCCGGGGTTAACTCGGCGAATCTTCATCTCCTCGCGCCCATCAACATGAATCTTTAGAACCGCAATCTCCACAATTCTATCTCTTATAATATCTATACCTGTTGTTTCGAGATCGACAACAACCAGTGGGTTCTTAATATTAAGCTTCATTTGAAGGGTTTGTTTGGAGTTGAATTAAAAAAGAAAGGCTGTTTCAAAACCATTTTCATTATTTACCAATAGCTCTGAAACAGCCTATAAATATCTGTAATAAATTATGCGCTAATCATCATTGGCATTAATAGCATAAGAATTTCCTCATCGGCATTTTCGTTAACCAATGGGAAGATTAAACCTGCTCTTGATGGATCAGAAAGTGAAAGCACTACATCTGAAGATGAGATATTCGCTAAAATCTCGATTAAGAAAACAGATTTAAAGCCAATTTCCATCTCATCACCTTCGTACTGTGATTTTAATCTTTCGTATGCTGATATAGAGAAATCAAGATCTTGAGCCGAAACAGTAATCTGGTTTCCGCTTAGCGATAGCTTGATAAGATTACTTGCTTGGTTTGAGTAAACTGCAACACGACGAAGCGCGTTGTATAGCTCAACCCTATCAATCGATACCTTATTTGGGTTATCAGCAGGGATAACGGAGTTGTAGTTTGGATATGAACCCTCAACCAAACGGCAAACCATAGTATAGTTTGACATGGTGAAAAGAGCGTTCTTATCGTCAAACTCAAGAACAATTGCACCTGATTCTTTACCAAGGATATTCTTTAATAAAGCCGCAGGCTTTTTAGGTAGAATGAATGATGCATCAGAATCTGATTGAACATCTTTACGACGATATCTAACCAATTTGTGTGCATCCGAAGCAACAAAGGTTAGGCTGTTTGGAGCAAGCTCCATAAGAATACCATTCATTACTGGACGAAGCTCATCTTCAGCAGTAGCAAAAATGGTTTTAGCGATACCGCTAAGCAATACTTCGGTTGAAACTTTAACGGTAACCTTGCGCTCTGGCTTTAGCTCGGTACGAACTGGGAAATCCTCAGCCGGTTGACCAACAATATTAAACTGTCCATTCTCAGAGTGAACAACGATTCCTAAATTAGATAGGTTGATATCGAAAGTAAGCGGTTGTTCAGAGAACTCCTTAAGTGTATCAACTAAAATACGATATGGAATTGCAATTGAGCCATCTTGCATTACATTTTCAAGATGTATACGAGTGGAAAGAGTAGTTTCCAAATCTGATGCAGTAATCTCAAGTTCATTTCCCTCGAGTTTAAAAAGAAAATTATCGAGTATAGGTAATGTGTTTTTATTGCTAATTACCCTACTAACAATGCTAAGATGACTTAACAGCTCGGTACTTGAAACAACGAATTTCATCTTTTATACGGTTTAATGATTATATTAATAATTTTAACTTTCTTCATCACTGATTATCAAGGCGATTAACTTTGATAATTCAAGAACCAATATTACAAATTTTTACCCATAAGGGCAAAGGTAAAGTTAGTTTTTAATTCTAAAAGATGATAAGTCCTTAAGCACAGGGTCAAACACCATATAACTTGCTACAGCTATTATTTTATCATTGTTAAACGAAATATATAGCCGATTTAAATCAAATTTAATGGTTCGACCAAACTCATCACGGTACTCATCCACTGGAATTGGGTAAGTTTTTAGAACCAATTTATTGCCATTGGTTAATGTGATGGTAAATATTTGCTCAGGCTGGGAAAGAACAATTGCTGCACGCTCTTCCGATGTCTCTTTTAGTAACTTCTCGAACGAAAGGTTTGATAGCCCATAAATGAAACTTTCAACCACATCGGGATTAAAATTCTTAATTTCCTGATCGAAATATGTTGCTTTTAGATGGATGCCGCTCTTATCCAACGATAATGAAAATGATTTCTCAGGGTTATTAGGTATTTCAACCTCAATCTGCACCATTTGATTTATCTCCGCAATGAAAAGTCGGTTGCTTTTCCAATAATCGGCATCGAGCACAAAAAGCGAAGCAATATCTCCCTTAAAGCCTGGGATTTGAAGGGTAAACATCATTTTTGCTCCATTTAATCGACCAAATGATCCTAAATTCAATGCTTTTGTGGACTGTATGGTATAATTTTTAAGTTCCTTATCCCCTCTTTTTATTAAAACCTTAACCCCTTTCGATTCAAGTTCAGCGCTAAGACTATCTTTTACAACCTTTGGAATTGGGACTCCAGCGCTTAGGTGCGATACTACATTCAAAATTGCTTTGACCGCATCATATCGAGTACTATAATAATCGTTTATCATCCAACCCTTTGCGGTTTTACTTAGGTTGATTTGCAAGGAATCGTTGCTAATTAAAATAGATGTAATTTCAGAAGTATCGGCAACAGCAAACTCCTTGTTCGATGGGTTAAAAGTGCTCGAGCCAAAATGGAAAACAAAAAAATAAAGTGCAACCACTATTAGCACAATAAACCAAATATACTTCCGAAAAAAAACGCTTAAAGTCATTGTATTTTATCTAGAATACTTTCTTCTTCTTATATAAAACCAAATTAACCCACCCAAAATTAGAATTGCAGATGGTGCTATAAGATTGATAAGTTGCCATTTTAGGCTCGATTCCGCTATCTTTTTCTTATCGAGCATCCTTAGCTTAAAGTCCCGAATCCTAAGGTTCATCAATCCTCTGTCATCATCTAAATATTTGACCATGTTCATCACCAACTCCTTATTACCGTAGGTTTGCTTTGTAAATCGGTCAAATCCAAGTGGTGATATGTATGCTCCATCAGCCCTGCGGCGAACATCGTTTCTGATTATATCGGCATCGGAAACTACTATCATCTTTGAGAATTCGCTATTTGGCTTTAATTCAAATGGCCTGCCATGGTTTAATTTCGATAATGATCTATTTTGAAATACTGATTCGAATTTCCCTTCGAGGAGAACTGCTATGGGTACGTTTGATAGTCTAAAATCGCGCTGCAATGGGCTTCGGTTAATCTCCTCAAGGCTAACAAACATTGGAACATTTAATAATCTGGAGCTGGGCGAAGTGGTTAAAAGAATCGTTTTCTTGACATTAGAATTACCACCAACTGTATCAATAGGGCTAACAAACTGCGCCTTAACCATGTTCAAATTACGAGTAATTGGACTTTTAGGCGATGATGAAATTAACGGGTAGTAAACCCATGGCGAAGCAACGAATTTTGGTTCTTGACCCGGAAGCGATGAATTCACAGGAATCAATGCACACTGAATATCCTGAATAAGTGAAGGGTTTAGTCTAACTCCATATCTAAATAGCTGATCGTCTAAGTTATGCTGATTAAAATTTGCTAAGGTAGTTGCCCCTGTTGAAAGGCTATCAACATTAACCGAAACAGGATCGACAAACCAAAGCACCTTCCCTCCTTTCATTATAAACTGGTCGATAACCAGCTTGTCTGCTTCAGGAATTGGCGATGTTGGACCAGCCACAATTACCACTTTATAGGGATCAAGTGCTGTAATATCGCCATTTATCTCAACCCTAAACGTTTCGTAGTACTCCGATAAACTTTTATCAATATCACCCGATTCGTACTGGTCTAACTCGCCATGTCCAAGAATAAATGCAAGCTTGGGAAGTTTTTCGGTACTCAACTTTATAATAGCATCGATTAAATAGAATTCAAAGTTTTGAATTGATAGGTTGATATTCTCTTCGCCAGATAAAGCGGGATTATTATGAAGAAGGTTTACAGCAATTTCTCTTCCTTTATAGGATATTAAAACTCCAGGGTAAAGAAGTTTTTGCGCTTTACCCCCATCCTTTTCGCGAACCTGAATATTAGTGGGCTCCAAACCCTTTGCAATCAAATCTTTAAATATAGTTTCACGAACTTTAGGATCAGTACTTTCCGAAGGGTTAACAAACTCATATTGAACATTTTCGCCAGCATATACTCGAAACTCATCCAATGACTCTTTAAGCGATTTTTGCATCCGCTTGAAACCAATAGGCATATCGCCATCGAGGTAAACCTTAAAGTAAACGACATCATTTAAGCCCTTTAGCGTGCTTTTAGTTACACTCGAAAGTGTATACTTTTTCTCAGATGTAAGGTCGACTCTCCAATATACAATACTTGAAATATAGCTAACAACAATAATTGAAGTGATTGCTATAAGTAATTGTGTTATATTCCGTTTCTTCTCAATACGTGGCATACGAAAACCAAATTAATTACCATTTTCTGCTTTGAATCTTAATCCGAGTAGCAATAATAAAGAGCGATGACAAACAAACAAAGTAAACAACATCTCGGGTATCGATAACACCTCGGCTCATTGAGCTATAGTGCTCGTTAATACCCAACTGAACCAAAAAGTACTTAAAATCGGAGAAAATACCAAGCGATGCAATAGCATCAAATCCGCTGAAAATAAATAGGGAGATTACAATTGCAAGTAGGAATGAAACAATTTGGTTGTCAGTAAAACTCGATGCAAATACCCCAATTGCTGCATATCCAGCAGCAAGAAAGAATAACCCAATAAACGATCCCCAAGTGCCACCAGTATCGATATTTCCAACAGGACTTCCCAACAAATAAATTGAGATAAAGAAGATTAATGAAGGAATTAGAATCATTAAAACAAGCAACACAGAAGCAAAGTATTTACCAAGCACAAGCTTTATATCAGAAATTGGGCGAGTAAGTATCAGCTCAATAGTACCATTCTTTTTTTCCTCGGCAAAGGTTTTCATAGTAATTGCAGGTACTAGGAATATGAATACCCACGGAGAAATATTGAATAGCGTATCGAGTGTCGAATACCCGCTATCGAGCACATTCATTGAACCGGGGAATACCCAAATCACTAAACCATTAACAACCAAAAAAAACGTTGCTGCTATGTATCCTGTAAGAGAAGAAAAAAAACCGCTTATCTCCTTTTTAAATATTGCAAACATTTGATTTATTGATATTTAAATTCTACTGTTTGATTTTAACTGTATCCACTTTTGTAGAATCGGGTTTTTCGATATCTATGATTGGATTAGTAGGTGTAATCTCACTAACATTTACAATCTTTACTTTATTGTAGTAGTAGTTAATGATTTTGTCATATTTCCAGCCTCTATTAGCCATTTGCATTGCACCCTCTTGGCATAAACCAACACCATGCCCATACCCTCGACCAATCAATCGTACCTCTGTTTTACGGACAGCTACTGAAAAGAAAGCAGAGCGAAGCCCAAAATGAGCTCGAATTTGAGTAGTTGGAATTTTTTGATTTAGAATTGGGTAAAATACTGGTCGACCTTTGGGTTTGAACTCATATTGCTTTGAATCAGTTAACTGCGTTGTATCAACACCTTTCGATTGAAGAAATGTTCTCCAATTTTTAAGAGTGATAACAACCTCCCAATTGGCATTACGAGCACTAGTACAGAATTTATCCTCTACAGAAACCAAGTAGGGTTTTGCAGTTAACCAAACATCCTGAGAGTTGGCTGTAAACCCTCCACAATTGGAATGGAATGCAGCAGTAATAAACTGTTTTGTAGTATCGACAATAACCTCACCCTCAGTTTCGACGGTTGCCTTATAGATATCCTTATCAAAACCCATAATTCCCTTGTAAGCTTGACAATGGGTACCATCACATAAATTAAATCCTTCACCTTTATGTTTCTCCAAATGCCCAAGGGCAAAAGTACGTGCAATTAAGGCTTGTGCTTTGTAAAATTCATCCTCTCTGTTAGGTCCAGATTCCGCTTCAACAACCCCAGCGATATACTTTTCGCGATCGACCATATTAATAGTCATCAGCCTATTAAATTCGATATAAAAACTAAGATTATCATGATACTTCCGAGCAGGGAAAGATGGAAGAATTGGCTTTACCCTAATCTCATCTTCATCAGATTTACCAACTATCGAAACCCTAGCCCATGTGCCTAAGTTGGAATTGGCATCGCGAACAAGAATAGAATCGCCTAGTTTACTAATATAGATGATTTGATCCACCATAAGTTTGATCTCGCTTTTTGGAGTAATCAGCTTATAATCACCCTGAGTTGGAGTAACCAATACAGTATTCAGATTCAAATCGTTAAATAGGCTAATGCTAATCTTTTGCGAATAGCTATTTAGACTGATAAGAAGAACTATTATCGACAGAGATATACGATTCATCCTCAAAGTATTATTTAGTTAGTAAACTTACAACCCTTGCTCCTACTCGTTCCGAAGCACCTTCGCCGCCTAAAACCTCCCTTAGCTTATCAAAATCGTTAAGCATCTCCTCCCTACGAGGGTTACCGGGTAAAATTAGTGAAACCTCTTTGAATAAACGATTTGCATTAAGATCGTATTGCTTTAGCTCGGTTACCACCTCGCGATTCATATTTAGGTTAACCAAGGAAATATACTTCACCTTAATTACAATCCATGCTATAAGCATGGAAAAGAAACCTCCTTTATAACAAACTACCTCAGGTGTATTGATAAGTGCTGATTCAAGCGTTGCAGTACCTGAGGTTACAAGCGCAAGCGTGCTGTGTTTAAATAGCTGATATGTTTGATTATATACAATCGATACTGGTGTATCTTTTATATACTTTTGATAAACGCTAAGATTCAGAGATGGTGCTCCCGCAATCACAAACTGGTAATCGGGAAATTTAGCCACCATCTTGAGCATTTGTGGCAGATTATACTTTATCTCCTGTTTTCTACTACCAGCAACTAAAGCAATAATTGGTTTTGATGGTAGATTATTCTGTTTAACAAACTCATCAAAAGTTTGCTCCTTGTTCATCTTAAATGCAATGGCATCGATTGAGGGATTACCCTCAAATATTGGTTCAATGGAGTGCTTTCTAAAGTATTCTATTTCAAATGGAAAGATTATAAAAAGTTGGTCTACATAACTCTTTAACAGTTTTACCCTCGACTCATTCCATGCCCAAACTTTTGGTGCGATATAGTAAAAAACCTTTAACCCTGATTCTTTTGCAAATCGAGCAATCCTAAGGTTAAAACCAGGATAGTCGACCAGAATTACAATATCAGGCTTGTACGCGATTAAGTCCTCCTTGCAGGTCTTAAGGTTTTTGGAGATAGAGCGAAGGTTCATTAACACCTCTACGAAACCCATAAAAGCCATATCGCGATAATGCTTAACAAGGGTTCCCCCTTGTGCTTTCATCAAGTCACCACCAAAGAAACGAAATTCGGCGCTTGGATCGTTTTTTTTGATACCACGCATCAAGTTTGATGCGTGTAAATCGCCCGATGCCTCGCCTGCAATAAGATAGTACTTCATCAAATCAATGAATTAGAGGTTTATGCTAACCAAAAATCTTTATTCCAAAAACGACTAAGGCCAAAATAAAGGTTGCTGTTAAAACGCCCTTAGCAGCATTCAGCCTATTACCCCAAATAAAGAGGAAAAATACACCAGCGCTTGGTATTACGGCAAGGCTAAGAACTTTAGAAAAAAGATGCTTAGCTGTAATCATCTCATAATAGGTAAGATCTCCGTGTTTTGGGTAAGCTACATAGTAAAAAATGAGCAGAGCCATTGCAGGAACTATCAACCCTAGAACAAGACCCACCCAAAATTTATCGATTTTCTGAAGCATATTTTTGATTTTGAATTGTAAAACTCCAACCATTTAATCTTTCAACCTCTTTGTAAGAGGTAATATCAATTGATATTGGAACAATTGATATAAAGCCATTGTTTAATGCCCACTCATCAGTATCGGTAGACTCAGGCTCATTATTGTGGTAATATCCAGTAAGCCAATAGTATTCGCGACCGTGAGGATCGGTTCTTTTATCGAACTCCTCTTTCCAAACCCCGCTATTCTGTCGGCAAATTTTAAAGCCTTTAATATCTTCGATCTTAAGCACAGGGAAATTAACATTTAGGCATGTCCCATTTGAAAGTCCTTTATCAAGAACATTTCGAACAACCTCTCGTCCAAAATGGATAGCTGCCGAAAAATCGGGGTTACTTGTATAATCTAACAGCGAAAAACCAATGGATGGAATATGGTATAAACATCCCTCAATGGCTGCAGCCATTGTACCCGAGTAAAAAACGCTAACAGAAGCGTTTGATCCATGGTTGATTCCTGAAACGATTAAATCGGGTTGAATCTTAAAAATTTGATTCATTGCCAACTTCACACAATCAACGGGAGTTCCGTTAACAGAGTAAAGTTCAACATCATCCTCCCTTTTTCTTCGTTTTAACCTAAGCGGGGTTTTAATGGTTATGGCGTGTGACATACCCGAGTTACCTTCTTCGGGAGCAACGGCAATAATTCTTCCAAATGGCTTAACCATCTCGAGGAGCGCTTCAAAGCCAGAGGCTTTATACCCATCGTCGTTTGTTACTAAAATAACTGGTTTTCTTTCTTCTTTCTCCATCACAAATTCAGTTGACTTGCAAAGATATTCAAAACCAGTAATGCCACAATAGAAAATTAGTTGATTAGGCTCAATGAGAGTTAAATAGTTTTAACTAATTAAATCCATGCATTTGATATTGGTTTTTGAAAAAGAAAAAGGCGGACTGTTCGTCCGCCTTAATTGATAATCAAAGACAAGATTTAGTTCAAAACATAAGCTTCTTGCCACCAAGTTGATTCATAGCCATATTTAATCCATCCAAATCCACTTGTTCCCCAGCTTGTTCCCCATGAATTCATCACTTTGAATGCACCTTTAGTGTCATCATAACCAACAACACAGTAGCAATGCCCGCCAAGTGAACTACCTGAGAATGTAGATAATACTTGATTTGCAATTAGGTACATAAATGCATTGTTTACTGGACCAGCAACAATAACTGGGTTACCTGCAGCTAGCTGAGATTTAATTGCTGAGGTTGTACGAGAAACTGTGCTATAGCTGATAATTTTATACTTTGCAGCATCAGTTTTTTGAGTTGTATTTGGGTAAGTAGAGCAGCTGTAATCTGTATATGGCATTAACGACCATCTACAAGCGCCTTGAGATTTTAATAAATTTAATCCCGAAGTAACATAAGAACCTGCAGAACAAGAACCTAACTTAATTTGATTATAAACATACTCAGGGCTAAAAATATTAACACTGGTACTATAGGCTGCAACATGTGTTTTGTGCCAATAAATACTACGAGCAGCATAAGTTGTTCCCCAAGCAACACAAGAGCCCTCGCCACCTTGATTTCTAATTGGTGGTACAGATAAATTTACAGTTGCTTTAGTTGCAACAACATCAAGTTCCTTAGCAACTGGAATCTTGGCATACTCCTCGGCTGGTAAAAAATTACAACCTAATGAGTGAAACTCGCCCACTTGAGTTTGTTCATTTGTAGGCAAAAGATCTTCTTGTGAAGCTTTTTGGCAGGAGTACATCAAAAATGCGCCAAATCCAACTACGATAAGAATCGCAAGTAATTTTTTCATTTTTTGTTAGTTTTTAGGTTAATTTTAGGTTAGTAAAAACATTACAAAAATCGAAATACTAACAACCCAAAAACTATTTGTTTATACCAATTAGCTATGCAGTAAATATGATTTTTAATAGTAATAACTCCTGACTATTAGTAAGATAGTTTAGCAAATTAACATTTGTAGGAGAAATTTAGTTTTTACGAATTTTATACAGCATCATAATCTCTTCAACATTCTCATCTATTGCAATTTTTAGATAATCAATATCAGATTTGATTTGTAGTTTATTTTTAATATTACTTCGATGAGTTTCAACAGTATGTATGCTTATATGCAAATTTTCAGCAATTTCACTATTTAACATTCCACGACAAATCATGAAAAAAACATTCTTTTCAGTTTTAGTTAGCAGATCGAGTTTCTTAGTTTGTTTTTTAAAAGCATAGCTAATTGCATGAAAAGGGATTGTTTTACCTAGGTAGTTTTGTCCATTCAATACGGTATCAATGGCCTCAATAAGTTCCTCAGCAACAGCTTCCTTTGGAAGAAATCCATCAGCACCGGCATCCATAGCCTCTTTAAGAACTTCATTTTCGTCGTAACTTGTTAATATAATTATCTTCAGATCAGGATATATTTTCCTTAACTCGTGTGTAATCTGTATCCCATTTAATGATCCCGATTTTTTAAGTTTTACATCAAGAAGAATTAGCTCAGGAAGCACCAAAGCATTTTTTAACAAGGTAAAAAGCTCATTACTAGATGAAGCCTCAGAAATTTCAAACCTATTTTTCACTTCAAGAATACTTCTTATGCCATAGCAAAACATCTGAGAATCGTCGGTAATACAAATTCTGATCTTTTCCATTTTTGTAATTAATTCTTAAAAAGTTTAGGTAAAACAAAGCTGAATGTAGCTCCTTCAGAACTGTTATCAATGATTAATCGCCCACCGTTTTTCTGAAGAAATTCTCTGCAAATCATCAATCCGAGTCCATCACTATATTCATTAGCCTGAATTTTGGATAGAGTTATCTCATCAAGGCCATGCCCTTCATCTGTAACAGAGATAATTATTTCATCACCCAATTCCTCTGATGTGACGCAGACCATACCCATATCGGTAAACTTAATAGCATTCGATAGCAAATTGCGCAGAATGGTTCTAATCATATTCTCATCGGCTATAATATGGGTTTCATTCTTAACA
Source organism: uncultured Rikenellaceae bacterium (assembly GCA_964390565.1). Lineage (GTDB taxonomy): Bacteria > Bacteroidota > Bacteroidia > Bacteroidales > Tenuifilaceae > UBA8529. The sequence continues at coordinate 7,532 of CAYMII010000026.1, read as the reverse complement.
AGGTTGGCCAAGCGAATACCTTTTGTGGCTGCCTGGGGCTCGAATATGGCAAACACCTCATTAACAGTCAAGTGCAAATCGAGAGGCACGGGCAAAAACGTAATCATGCCCCTTTGCGATTTAAACCATTGGGTAAGGTTTTCAACTAACTCGTAGATATCAGAAGAGTTTGAATACATTGAGTTAACCCACTCTTTGACTTTGGCTTTTTCAATGCTATCGATGTTATCTGAAAGGCTTTTAGCCATCATTTTAAACCCAAGTAAAGGGGATTTGAGATCATGCGTGATTACAGATATTATTAAGTCGCGAGTTTTATTAAGTTCTATTACGTTAGTAATATCAGAACAAACTAAAATCAAATTCGTTACGTTATCTACTTCATCCTTAATAGGGTTAATAGTTATCTGAAACCAAATACTTGTCAATAAGTTAGTAGAGAATTGTCCCAAGTACGAAATTGGGTTCTTCTGATTTATACAATTTGCAATCTTCTCGTCGATATCATTGTTAATGAAAAGCTCGGAAACTTTAGTTTTTATTTTCTCATCCAAAGTAAAGCTGCAGTAATTATAAAAACTTTTATTTATCCACTCAATTTCGCCTTTAATATTAGTAATTATAACAGGGTTATCGGTTTCCTGTGCAACAACGGAGAGCTGTTGAAGGCTTTTGTTTGAAATATCTAAAAGTTTAATCTGGGAAAGGATTTTTGTCTTTTGGTTAATTATTTCGGAAGTTCGTTGATTAATAATTTTTTCGAGCTTAAACTTCTCAATATTGTGCCTCCTTTGGATAATTTTAAATGTCAAGAAAATTATTAATAGCAATAAAGCAATCCCTCCAAGTTGGGTATAAACAGTACTATACCATGGTGATTTAATCGTAAAAGTTATTTTTTTTATTTTACTCTCAACTCCAAAAACATTTCTTGCTCTTACCTGTAAAGTGTAAGTGCCATGAGGCAAGTTCTGATAATCAAAAGTTTTTAAATCGGACCAAGCGCTCCAGCCTTTATCATAACCTTGTAAAAAGTGGCAATACTGGCTTTTAGATTCGGCTATCATAAAAGGACTCGAAACTGAGATTTTGATCCTATTATTTGAGTAAGGAATTTTCTGGTTTATTTCGCCTAGACTATCTTTCAAAGTGAAAAGGTATGTCCCTTTCGAACCAGCACCTTCGTAAATTATCGAATCATTATTAATGCTAATGCTTCGAATATATATTTGAGGTTTAACATTTTGTAAACTACAACTAGTAAAATTTTGAGCACAAATAACTCCATTCGTTGAGCCAAACCACACTTTATCATTCAATACCTGATGTACGCTACGAATACCTAAACCGTTTAACCTTCGAAAAAGAGAATTATAGCTAGGGATTTTATCGCCAACTATTTGAATTGGAATTTGGTCTTTTTCATCGATAATATCATACCAGTATGTAGTATCATTGTAAATAGAGAGTAGAGATATGAGCCGATCTTTTAAGTCAACAGGGAATTTATAATTCAGGTCAGTATTTTGAAATGTTTCAAGATCAAATTGCCAAAGTTTGTTGTCGCAAGTATAGATAATACTATTTCCTTTTAGGTAGGCATAGTCAATAAAGCTATCCTCCGATTGCTGCTCAAAATGGTAGAGAACCTTAAAATTATTCCCTTTGCACTCAATATAGTAGAACCCATCGGTGCTAGTATTCACCCAAATATTGCCTTTTTTATCCTCAATAACATTAACAACAACACTCTTTACCTGAGGAATATAATTGATATCAGAGAACTTATCTGATGGGTATTTTAAATAGGCTAAACCCTTGTTTGTGCTAACGTATATTATGCTCTTATCGGACGTTGATTGCTTTGCAATTAGAAAAACTATTTTATCGGTAATTTGTTTTAGGTTAACTCCTTTTACAAGAAAAACTCCTTCTTCGGAAGACATTAATAATGAAGTGTCATTTTTACTCTCTGTAACATCAACATACTCGCTCAGCTCAAAGCATCTAAAATTTGAACTTCCAACTTTTATTGGATAATCGCTCTTTGTTAGCTCACTATTCCCTATTTGCTTTCTGTATAAGCCTTGATTCGTAGTATAGTAAAGCGTGTTTCTTCTAAATGCAATTCCATTAATCGCTAGGGGATTTTTTCTATTATAATCTAATTCTGAGAAAGGTAAAGAGTTTTCAATTTTAAAAATTCCATTATCAAGACCAAGCCAGATATTCCCATTTACAGACTCAACACCATAAAAGAGGACATTAGAAGGCAAAATATTATTGATGCTAAAATGTTTTTGAACTAAGCCATTCTTATCAACTATATAAGCGCCATTGTTTAATGTTGATATTCCAAATCGTTCTCCGCTTACTTTAAAAATATTGTAGAATCGATCATCATTAAGTTTTAAGTTGGCATTGAATTTATGGGTTAACTTATAATTTAACTTACCCTGCGTGATATTAAAGATAAATACCTCAAACTTAGTTGTTAACAATACGTTATCATCATCGTAAGGTAGTATATTGTAAATTGTTTTATTTCTAAAAAACTCTCCCCCATCTGTAGGAACTATGCTATCACCCTCAACCCTACATAAGCCAATATCTGTTTGACCCAAATAGAGCTGCTTATTAAAAACTCCCGCAAGATGGAAGTCTGCTTTTGCATTAAAAGTGTAAATAGAATTATTATTAGGATTATAGCGAAATAGCTTCATCATGGAAAGGAAATATATGTACTGATCGCATACCTTTATCTGCCATATATCGCTAAAATCGAGTTCTGTGCTATCAAGTAATGAGCTTAATGATTTATACTCTAAATAGCCGCTACTATCAGGCTCAAAATATCCAAATGTTTGAACTGCCCCAACGTACACTCTGCGTGATGGGTGCGCACAAACGGCCCTTATCCCACTAGCATTATCTACATAGTATGTATTCCAATTACTACCATCATATTCAAGCAGTCCCTTGCTTGAAGCAACATAAATAAACCCTCGATTATCCTCGCTAATACACCATGTTGAATGAGGTAACCCGTATGATTCCATAGGATAGAAATCATAAAAAGGCATTCCCTCATGCTTAATCTGCGAAAAGCCTATGAAAGGAAGAAAAAATGTTAAAAAACCAATGATTCTAAGACGATTCATAAAGTACATTTCGGGTCGTAATTTAGACCTTTTTATAATATACTTCAATATCAACTTAATAGAAAAAATAGATTGAATCCGAATGGACACCAAAAAACATTAACAATACCAGTAATAGTAAGTTTGAAATGAATAATCGATATGCTATCCAAGTAAATTGAGAATCTTAAGGCCTTCATCCCACTTGCCATACCCTGAAGCGGTATTAATATGACCCACCTCACCAATATTTATTAATTCGCTTCCCCAGCATTTTGCAAATAACTGAGCTCTTTCAATTGAAACCCAAGGATCGTTTGAACTAGCAACTACAATTGTTTTAAAGTTTAATTTCTCCAATGGGATTGGTTCAAAACCCTTTGCTGGGAAGGTGTAAGCGGGTGCCTCCAAATCGCTTGGGGCAACGAGCAATGCACCTTTAACCGATTTACCATACCTTTTTGCCCAATGGGCAATGGTTGCGCAACCAAGGCTATGCCCAATAAGGATTACATTTTTAAGATCGAACAGTTTCAGTTCTTTATCTATTGTTTCTAACCAATCATTGCAAACTGGTGCATCCCATTCCTTTTGATTAATTCGATAAAAACTATTACCTGATTTTTCAAAATGGCTTTGCCAATGATCTGGGCCTGAATTACCTAGTCCAGGGATAATGATATAATTGTTCATATCAAACCAATTAAAATTGTGATGCAATAAAAATACAAATATTATAATCTCTAGGATGAGAATCATTTCTTTTAAATGAAATTTGAAATATTGGTTCTAAGGTGAACTTGCTCGTTTAATTCACATGTTGTTCGATAACGAACACAGAATGAATAAATTCGTACATATTATTTCTTCACAAAAACATCTAATACATTGTTAATCTATACAATATAAAATTAGCCATGGTATTTGATAACTAACCATTTTATAGTAACATTTTAAATATTATACAATATGCTTAAACATATCATAACAATAGCATTAAGGAATATAATTAAGTATTGGAACTATTCCTTGATAAACATCAGTGGACTTGCCATTGGACTTGCTAGTTTCATGTTTATTGTATTATATATATCTGATGAGCTGAGTTACGATAAATTCAACGAAAATGCAGATAGGATCTATCGCGTTAACCGATTCTATAATGCAAACAATGCCAATGAGGATGCAGCAACCTGCCCTTTTCCGCTAGCCGCAACTCTCGAAAAAGCCTACCCTGATTTAGTGGACAAAACGGTGATGTTCTTTAATGGGCTCAGGCCTAAATGGTTTTTTGACTACACCAACAGTAAGAATGAGGTAATAAAGTTTAATGAGACAAACTTCTATTTTGTCGACTCAACCGTTTTTGATGTTTTTACATTTCCATTTGTACAAGGCGATCCAAAAACAGCGCTTGCTCGACCAGCAACGATTGTTCTAACTGAATCAACTGCCAAAAGATATTTTGGCAATGAATCGCCTATTGGAAAGCAGCTAAGAATTGAAGAATTTACCAATTTTGAGGTTACTGGAGTAATCAAAGATATTCCATCACAATCGCATTTTAAGATTGATATGATGGCATCGATGTCAACTTTTATTCAATTTAATGGTGGTCGTAGCAGGTTTAATCCGGGATGGATTGGTAACCCTTATTGGACTTACGTTTTGCTAAAACCGGGCGTTAAACCCGAAATGCTGGATCAGAAATTTCCCGATTTCTATAAAACCTATTACACCGAAATTAAAAATCAGGATGTAAAACATTACTTACAAGGATTAACCGATATACATCTAAAATCTCATCACATGTATGAGATGCGTCCAAACAGTGATATTTTATATGTTTATATCTTATCGATTATTGCTGGGATAGTGCTGATTTTGGCTTGCATTAACTTTATGAATTTAGTTACCGCTAGTTCTGCTGGAAGGGCAAAAGAAATTGGGGTGAAGAAGGTATTTGGTGGCGATAGAAAAGGGTTAGCATTCCAGTTTTTAGGTGAGATAATTATTCAGAGTCTGTTTGCAATGTTTATTGCATTAATTATAGTTGAATTGTTTCTTCCATACCTGAATAGTTTTACAGGGAAACAAATTCTTACCTCAATTCTGCTACAACCAAAACTAGTCATATTCACAATATTTCTTTCAATTATTGTAGGAGTGTTTGCAGGTATTTACCCTGCAGCAATTCTATCATCATTTCAACCCTTGAAAGTTCTTAAAGGCAGTCTAAGAAATGGAGCAAAAGGAGTTGTAGCGCGCAGAGCGCTTGTTGTATTCCAGTTCACTATTTCTATTGGACTTATAATTGGGGCATTTGTTGTTTTCGCACAGCTCAACTTTATGCGCAATGCCAAAATTGGGTTCAAAAAGGATCAAATCATTACTTTCGAAAATGCTAGGCAACTCTTTAAGAATTTTGAGGCATTTAAACAAGAACTCTATGAGAGCAAGGATGTAGTATTTGTTACTGGGATGGAAGATATTTTGGGAGTTAACCATAACACCAGAGCTTATCAAATTGAGGGTTTAAATCCGGGCGAGGATTACTACGTCCCAGCATTTATGGTGGATTGGGACTTTATTCAAACCTTTGATTTTAAAATTATAGCCGGAAGAGCATTTTCAAAAGAATTCCCTAGCGATACCCTTAATGCTGTTGTCATAAACGAAACGATGGTAAAAAATATGGGATGGACGCTCGAAAATGCAATTGGTAAAAAAGTTAAGTCGCAAGATGGTGATGAAAGGGTAATTGGTGTTGTTAAGGACTTTAACGCCATGTCGCTTCGTACTCCTTTGAATAACTTTATTATTGATATGTTTCGAAGACCAGCAGCCTTCTCGAGAGTTACAGCGGTAAGGATTAATAGCAATAATTACAGCGATGCAATAAAATTTATTGAGGGGAAATGGAATAAGTTTGTGCCTTCGCGCCCATTCGAATATCAGATTTTAGAACAACAAATTGGTAACCAGTACAACGACGAGGAGAAATTCGGTAAGTTTACAATTATGCTTAGCATTTTAGCCATAATTATTGCAAGTATGGGGCTAATAGGCTTAACCTCATTTCTTGCGGAACAACGTACAAAGGAGATTGGAATCAGAAGAGTGTTGGGAGCTTCAACAGGAAACATCATAAGGTTGATGTCAAATGAATTCATAACCCTGCTTATTATTTCAAACCTAATATCTTGGCCAATAACTTACATAGTAACTACTGAGTGGTTAAATAACTACTCAAGCCATATCGGAACTAAATGGTGGCTTTATATCTTTTCAGGATTAATTACTCTTTTTATCGCTCTAATCATAACAGGTGTTAGAGCATATAGAACTTCGCATATGAATCCTGCAAAGACATTGAAGTATGAATAATTGTATACTTTAATAAAACGAATAGAGCAGAGTCTAAAAGATTCTGCTCTATTCGTTTTAAATATGATACAGCCTTTTTCCTTTTAATAAAATGAATGTCACGCCTAAAGCGAATTAGTTGAACTGATTAGGCAGCAATTTCATCATTCTCCAATAATTTGAAAAACTTGCCAAACGGCAAGTCTGCCCGGCTGAAATTTAGCGTGTGTTAGCAACTGGCAGTTATTTGATACTTTTCAAGAATTGTGAAGCTGTCATAACTGGTAACTTCGCTTTTTGAAAGTCTTTCAGGTTTCTAGTAATAATTGCATCAACTCCATTCTCAAGTGCAGTGAAGTATTGCAAAGCGTCTTCATAATCCTTAAAGTCATTGTCGTTAAGCGAAAGTCCAACGATTTTCTCGTCAAGGCTTAAAACCTGCACTATTAGTTTCAGTTTTCGAAGAATAAGTTTAGATTCTTCAGGCTTTTTTGATTGCAAAAGAATATAGTTTGTATTGGCAAAAGTAAGCGCAGAAACGCTTAAACGTATCTTCTGCTTATCAGCTAGCGTGAACAGCATTGCAGCTTCATCATAGAAGGGTTCTCTTTTCGCAAGTAAGTCTATGACGATGATTGTATCTATAAATAGTTTTTTCATTTATACTTTTCTGTCAAGTAATTTGAATAGTCCCTTTTATAGTCAAAGTTCTCATCAAGATGGATAACTCCGCTTAGACTTTCCACAAGAGGTGTAATTTCTGTCGCTACTGATTTCTGCTTGGTTATAGCCTCAAGGTAGGACTCAATCATTTTTGAAAGGCTAATATTATGAATATGAGCATAATCCTTAGCCCTGTCTATAACTCGTTTGTTTAATCTTAATGTTAATTTCGTTTCCATGACGTTTTTATTTACGTACAAAAATACAAATTCTATACGTCAATGTCAAGAACTTTCGTTTTTTTCTGCTTGTTGCTAACGGTTTCGTGGCAAGGAATGTTGGGGCGTAAATACCCGAACATCT